>NZ_JAZAQQ010000001.1:590057-767393 GCF_036861315.1 Pseudomonas sp. S3(2024)
TTGAGCGCTTTCTTCGGGTAGATGTCATACCGGCTCGACTTGCCATCCAGCGCATGACTCGGCTTCGGCCCCTCGATGCACGGCGCCTTGCGCGGGCGCTTGACCACCACCCGGTGTGTCGCCAGGGCCAGCGCCGCTTCGAGCAATGCCGGCGCATCCGGATCATCACCAACCAGCGGCCGGAACAGGCGCATTTCCTTCTTCACCAGCGCGGTTTTCTCGCGGTGCGGAAACATCGGGTCGAGGTAGATCACCTGCGGTGGCTCGCCCTCCCAGTTGCGCATGACCTCGATCGAGTTGCCCTTGAGCAACTTCATCCGCGCGACAATCGGCGCCACGTCGAAATCTTCCGCCGCCCGCGCCAGACCATCCTCCAGCAACGCCCCGATCAACGGCTGGCGTTCGATCAGGCTCATCTCGCAACCCAGACTGGCCAGCACGAACGCATCCTTGCCCAGCCCCGCCGTGGCGTCCAGCACCCGTGGACGCACACCTTGGGCGATGCCGACCGCCTTGGCGATCATCTGCCCGCTGCCGCCGCCGTACAGACGCCGGTGCGCCGCGCCCCCCTCGACAAAGTCCACCCGCACCGGTCCCGGCGCATCCGGGCCGAGCTGTTGCAGCTGCAAACCCTGCTCGCCGACCTGCAAGGCGAACTCGCCGTCGTCCTCCTGCAGCGGCAGGCCCAGGCGCTCGGCCCATTGCTCGGCTTGCGCTTCAAACGTCGGGCCGAGGGCCTGGACATGGATGCGGCAGGCCGCGGGTTGCTCAATCATGAAAACACGCTCAAAAAAGTTAAGGATCGGCAAAAAGTGGCCGATAAACCAATCAACGCGCATTTTGCCAGAGCTGAGCGTCAACCGAAAAAAATGTCAGGCATTCTTCCCACATCGATTGGCTACATTTCGCCCAAGGGCGACTTCAGCCGTCATAACACTCAAGCATTGGGCGGCGTCAGTCACCTGTGGCAGGATTTCTTTGCCCAGGCTCTGGCCGAACAGACGAGTGATGTGGTGCCGGCCTGTGGCACCTTTCCACCGGTTGACCTGAACAGCCCGGAAGAACCGACCCTGGGCAGCGAGCTGCACGCGCACATCGTCGAACAGCGTCAGTGCGACGTGGTCGAGACCGAAGTGCGTCCGCCGGAGCCGCTGTTCCTGCCGATCGCCGAGTTCGAAACCGATCTGCTGGACAAGCCGTTCCCACCGTTCCCGCCAGAAGAACTCAAAGCTCAGCAAGAGCAGCAGGACTTCGACAGCAGCTGGGTCCGTCCAATCGTGATCAACAATGGTCAGCCGGTGCCAGAGCCTGGCCCGGCGCCGCAAAAGAAGCCGCTGTACCTGCCGATTGCCGAATTCGACCTCGACCTGCTGCAAAAACCTTATCCGCCGTTCCCGCCGGAAGAAATCGTCGAGCAGCAGAAGGCTTTGGACTTCGATAACGGTTGGGCGCGCCCGATCGTCCTGCAGAACCTGCGCCTCGCCGCCTGATCCCTCAGCGACACACGCTCCAGCGCCCGACATCGACATGAAAGTGATTGCGGTGGGCGGCGTTGTAATCCGGACTCAACACCACACTGAACGCCTCACAGGCGCCATCGCGCACCTGCCGCAGAAACTGCGCATCCTGATTCTGCTTCGGCCAGTCCTTGAGCACGCTGATAGTGCGCCCGTCCGCCAGACGAAAACCGGCAATGTCCAGCGCATCGGCACTGGCATGCCGGCTGAGCGCCCCGCTCTCGCGGTTATAGACATTGCGGCAGGCGAAGCTGCCGAGGTGATCAAGGCGCGCCACCCTCTGCCCGTAAACAGATTGCGCGGCGGGTTGCAGGGTATGCCGTTCAAACATCGCGTAAGCCACCGCCAGCGGGCAACTGGCGAGGAAGCTGCCGCTCAGCGCCACCTCGCCGCCCTGCACGCGCACGGTGCCGATCAGCGGGCACTTGGCATCGGGACTGTCGGCTTGCGCGGTGACGCGCAGACCCGAGTTGCTCAGGACTTGTGCGCATAATTCGGGATTGCCGCGCAGGCGCATCAGCTTGAAACCGGTCAACCAGTTCGGCGCGGCCTTCACGTCCAGCGGCGCCCACGGGTTCCACTCGGCCGGCACATCGAGCCAGCCGCGCCAGACGCTGAACACGGCACCCGCGATGATCAGCAGTAGCGACAGCGCGATCCAGCGGCCCATGCTCAGCCTTTGAAAAACTGATTGGCCTTGGCGTACGGCATCGATTGCGACGTGAAGCCGAACGTGCCGTGCTGCTGGATCTCTTCAGCCGCGCGGAAGAACTCGCCGAACGCTGCCAAGGCCAGCGCCGAGCCGGTGCTGATCCTGCGCACACCCATTTCTTCCAACTCCCGTACGGTCAGTTTCAAACCGCCGGACATCAACACATTGACCGGCTTCGGCGCCACTGCGCGCACCACCGCCAACACCTCTTCGGCGCTGCGCAGACCCGGCGCATACAGCACGTCGGCACCCGCCTCGGCAAAGGCTTGCAGGCGGCGAATGGTGTCGTTGAGATCGGGATTGCCGTGCAGGTAGTTTTCCGCGCGGGCAGTCAGGATGAAGGGAAATGGCAGCGTGCGCACCGCAGCGACGGCGGCCTCGATGCGTGCAACGGCGTGTTCGAAGCAGTAGATCGGCGCATCGGCACGGCCCGTGGCATCTTCGATCGAACCGCCCACCGCGCCGGCCTCGGCCGCACGCAGCAAGCTTTTGGCGCACTCGGCCGGGTCATCGGCGAAACCGTTTTCCAGGTCCACCGCCACTGGCAGATCGGTCGCCGCGACAATCGCCCGGACGTTGGCCAAAGTGTCATCGAGACTCAGGGCGCCGTCAGCCTTGCCCTGGGAAAACGCGTGACCGGCGCTGGTGGTCGCCAACGCCTGATAGCCCAGACTGGCGAGCATCTTCGCCGAGCCGGCATCCCACGGGTTGGGAATCACGAAAATCCCCGCACCTTCATGCAGGGCCTTGAAGGCCTGGGCTTTGCGGGTTTGTTCTTGAAGGGCGTGGGCGTCCATCGGCAGGCTCCTGGGCAGGGGAAAAATCCGCCTTCAGAGCAAGCCGAGTTGCTCGGCGGCGGGTTCTCTGTATAGCTCAGGCAGGGATGGCAGGCCAGGCAAACGTTGCATCAATTGTGCGTGAAAACGTTGCGCCAGCTTCGCCGCCATGACGTTGTCGGCGGTGTGCAGGAAGATGTACGGCGTGCGGCCCTCTTCGATCCACTCGGCGATTTTAGCCACCCACGGCACCAGGAACGGATCATTGGCTTCCAGCTCCGGGTGGCCGATAAAGCGCACCTGCGGGAACTGGGTAAACGCCGCCGGCCGCGTCGGCACCCGCGGCTTTTTCGATTGCGCGTGGATCACCGAAGACTCGGTCGACAGGCAACTGAACAGCGCCCGTGGATCGAGGCAGATGCGCTCCACGCCACGGTCGAGCAGCAGACGATTGAGCAGGCGTTCGCTCTCGCCCTTGGCGAAGAACTGCTCGTGACGCACTTCCACCGCCAGTGGCCGGTCCAGCGCGTCGATGAACGCGGTCAGCTCCGGCAGACGATGCGGGGTGAAGCTTTTCGACAATTGCAGCCACAGCGGCGAAACACGTTCGCCGAGCGGGCTGAGGAGGTTTACGAAGGTTTCGGCGGCGGTCAGTTGATCGCGCAGATCACCGCTGTGGCTGATGTCGCCGGGAAACTTGGCGGTGAAGCGAAAGTGTTCGGGCATGGTCTCGGCCCAGCGCTGCACGGTGGCCGGCGAGGGGCTGGCGTAGAAGGTCGTGTTGCCTTCGACGGCATTGAATACTTGGGAGTAGAGAGCGAGGAAGTCGGAGGTCTTGGCGTCTTCGGGGTACAGATACTCGCGCCAGGCGTTTTCACTCCAGGACGGACAACCGAGGTAGTAAGGCAGGTCCATCAGATGTACAGGTCGAGGCCCAGCACATCCGCATCCCAATCGACAAAACCGGCGGTGCTCAGGTAGCTGGCCAAGGCCATCGCTACGCTTTTGCTCATGGCGCGGTGATAAATCATGTCTTGCTGACGGGCGGGCAGATTGGCCAGGCGTTGTGCGGAGGCTTTGGCAGCGCGGGCGGCCAGTTGCTCTTCAGTCGGGAATTCCAGCTCGCCGTCGATATCGTCGACGGATTCATCCAGCGCCACATTGCCTTTGCGAGGCTTGCGCTTGATGGGGTAGGACTGAGAGGAGAGGCCGTCTATACGCATAATTTCATGCTCGGTATCGATGATGGCAATTTAGCGGCACTTGACCGACTTAGCAAATTGCCGAGTGATAACTAGAACACATAAAGCGCAAAAGGTTTAAAGCCCGGGGTTGGAAACTGACGATTGGCAGTGACTTTAATTGAACACCGGACCTGTGGGAGCGGGCTTGCTCGCGAAATCGGTGTGTCAGGCACCTGGATAGAGACTGACATGGCCTCTTCGCGAGCAAGCCCGCTCCCACAGGTTTTGTGGTGAATCAGCGAGCCTTGGGGGTGGCGACTTTGTCGCGCAGGTAAACCGGTTGCGCGTCATCGGCAGGGATCGACTCGCCGCGTTCCCAGGCAAACCGCGCCAAGGTCAGCAGGTCTTCGGCGTGAGGCAGCATGCCGGCATCGGAGCCGGTGAGGTTGACCACGATCCGCTCGCCATAGCCCCAACCGGTACCTGCACCGAACCACTCACCGCTGGCATCGCCCGGCAGCGCCGCGACTTCCGGCGGCAGTACCGCCTCGACGCCGACCAGACGCATCTCGCCAGCCGTTTCGCGGTAGCAGCCCCAATACACTTCATCCATCCGCGCATCGATAGCCGCCGCGACCTGGCTCACGCCGTGTTCGCGATACGCACGTTGCGCCAGGACGGCGAGGTTGGACACCGGCAGCACCGGACGATCCAGCGCGAACGCCAGACCTTGCACCACACCGATGGCGATCCGCACACCGGTAAACGCACCCGGCCCGCGACCGAACGCGATGGCGTCCACCGCTTGCAGCGTGGTGCCGGCATCGGCCAGCAGTTGCTGGATCATCGGCAGCAGCTTCTGCGCGTGCAGACGCGGGATCACCTCGTAATGACTCGTGACCTTGCCGTCATGCAGCAAGGCAACGGAGCAAGCTTCGGTCGCGGTGTCCAGGGCCAGCAAGGTGCTCATCGATGTATCCAAAACAGGTGAGGGAAAAAGTGCGTCAGTATAAACAACTACGGCCCGCAAGCGGGCCGTGGATGATGCAGCCAATCAGCTTTTTCAGCTCAGCGCTTCAAGCACCTTGGCGGTGATCGCTTCAACCGAACCAACGCCCGGAATGTGGCTGTACTTTGGCTTGCCAGCGTTTTTGGCGGACAGGCTCTGATAGAACTCCACCAGCGGCTTGGTCTGCGAATGGTAGACCGACAGGCGATGACGCACGGTTTCTTCGGTGTCGTCCTTGCGCTGCACCAGCTCTTCGCCAGTGATGTCGTCTTTGCCAGCGATTTTCGGCGGGTTGTAGACGATGTGGTAAACGCGGCCGCTGGCCTCGTGAACGCGACGACCGGCGATACGCTGAACGATTTCTTCGTCTTCAACCGCGATTTCAACCACGGCGTCCAGCTCGACACCGGCAGTTACCAGCGCTTCGGCCTGTGGAATGGTGCGCGGGAAACCGTCGAACAGAAAGCCGTTGGCGCAGTCTGGTTGAGCGATGCGATCCTGCACCAGCGCGATGATCAGGTCATCCGACACCAGGCCGCCGGCATCCATGATGCTCTTGGCTTGAACGCCCAGCGGAGTGCCAGCCTTGACCGCTGCACGCAGCATGTCGCCGGTGGAGATTTGCGGAATGCCGAATTTCTCGGTGATGAACTTAGCCTGAGTACCTTTACCGGCCCCGGGAGCTCCCAGCAGAATGACGCGCATCGATGTGCTCCTCAATTTTTTATATAGAAAACAACGGGATTCGCCTCTTTGGGCCAATCTTAAAAAACGGGTCGTGGCCGCACAAACGGCCAAAGGCTGATCAAGATACACAGCAGGCTGCGCCCACACAAGACGCCAAAAGTCGGAGAAACCGGCGCCCGCCGCGACCTCGCGACGCGGTAACCCAAGTCGCAACCCCATCACTAACTGTCGCCTGACCGCACTTTCTCTCTGTGTACAAAGCGGCACCCGGCCTGTGCACCGGGTGCCTGATGCCACCGCAAAAACCTTAGCCGGTATTGCGCAACCCGGCGGCAATCCCCGCCACAGACACCAGCAGCGCCTGCTCCACCGGGCTGCCTTGCTCGACATTTTGCTGCCGTGATCGGGCCAACAGCTCGGCCTGCAATAGATGTAGCGGATCAAGATAAGTGTTGCGCAGACGGATGAATTCCAGGGTGTCCGGGCTATGTGCCAGCAGCTGCGACTGCCCGGTCAAGCCGAGCACCACCGCACACGCCTGCGACAATAGGTCGCGTAACTGCGCGCCCAACGGCAGCAAGTCCGGCTCGACCAGACGCTGGTCGTACGACAGCGCGATGTCAGCGTCGGCCTTGGCCAGGACCATTTCCAGCATGTCGATACGGGTGCGGAAGAACGGCCACTGTTCGCGCATTTGCCCGAGCAGTTCGCCTTCGCCGCGCTCCAGCGCCTTGCTCAACGCAGTTTCCCAGCCGAGCCACGCCGGCAGCATCAGCCGCGTTTGCGTCCAGCCGAAGATCCACGGAATCGCCCGCAGGCTCTCGATCCCACCGGCACGGCGCTTGGCCGGACGGCTGCCAAGGGGCAAGCGCCCCAGTTCCTGCTCCGGCGTCGATTGGCGGAAATACTCGACGAACTGCGGATTTTCACGCACCACGGCGCGGTACGCGGCGACGCCATCGGCGGCCAGTTCATCCATCAGGTGTCGCCATTCGGGCGTCGGTGGCGGTGGTGGCAACAACGTCGCTTCGAGCACGGCAGCCAGATACAGATTGAGGTTCTGCTCGGCGATGTCCGGCAGGCCGAATTTGAATCGAATCATTTCGCCCTGCTCGGTGGTGCGGAAGCGCCCCGCCACCGAGCCCGGCGGCTGCGACAGAATCGCCGCGTGCGCCGGACCGCCGCCACGGCCCACGGTGCCACCGCGACCGTGGAACAACAGCAGTTCGACTTGCTGCTCGCGGCAGATCTCCACCAGCCGCTCCTGCGCGCGATATTGCGCCCACGCCGCCGCGGTGGTGCCGGCGTCCTTGGCCGAGTCGGAATAACCGATCATCACTTCCTGCGGGCCTTGCAGCCTCGC
The DNA here is from genome assembly GCF_036861315.1 of Pseudomonas sp. S3(2024). Taxonomy (NCBI): domain Bacteria; kingdom Pseudomonadati; phylum Pseudomonadota; class Gammaproteobacteria; order Pseudomonadales; family Pseudomonadaceae; genus Pseudomonas; species Pseudomonas sp. S3(2024). Next base: position 597,306 of record NZ_JAZAQQ010000001.1, read on the forward strand.
GCGGTAGCCCGGCAGCAGCAACAGACGCTCCATCACCGGCCCGGCGTTGTCGAGGTCGGCGAGGGTTTCGAACAGCGGCACCACGCGCATCGGCCGCAGCACGCCGGACTCTTTCAGCAGTAGTTGCACCGCCAGCACGTCGGAGGCGGCGCCCGCCATCGAGATCACGTAGGAACCCAGCGAGGCGCACGGTGCGGCAGCGATTTCCTTGCAGGTGGCGAGCACTTCAGCGGTGTCGGCGGACGGTTTGAAATGCGCCGGCAGCAGTGGGCGACGATTGCTCAATTCGCGGGTGAGGAAGCTGATGCGCTGCTCTTCGTCCCAGTCTTCGTAGCGACCGAGGCCGAGGTAATCGGTGATTTCGGTCATTGCCGAACTGTGCCGCGTCGAATCCTGGCGCACGTCGAGGCGCACCAGGAACAGGCCGAAGGTCACCGCCCGACGCAGGCAATCGAGCAACGGCCCATCGGCGATCACGCCCATGCCACATTCGTGCAGCGAGTTGAAACACAGTTCCAGCGGATCGAGCAGATCGCGGTTGTTGTGCAACACGTCGGCTGGCGGTGGCGTTGTTGCGCTCAGCGAGGCGTGCGCCCAGTTGCGCGTGGCGCGCAGGCGTTCGCGCAATTGCTTGAGCACCGCCCGGTAAGGTTCGGCGCTGTCGCCGGCCTTGGCCTTGAGCGCATCGCTCGCCTGCTGCATCGACAGCTCGGCCGCCAGGTGATCGACATCGCGCAGATACAGGTCGGCAGCCATCCAGCGCGCCAGCAACAGCACTTCGCGGGTCACTGCGGCCGTGACATTCGGGTTGCCGTCGCGGTCGCCACCCATCCACGAGGCAAAGCGAATCGGCGCCGCCTCCAGTGGCAAGCGCAGGCCCGTCGCTTCATACAGCGCCTTGTCGGCCTTGCGCATATGGTTGGGAATCGCCTGCCACAGCGAATGCTCGATCACCGCAAATCCCCATTTCGCCTCATCGACTGGGGTCGGCCGCGTGCGGCGGATTTCTTCGGTGTGCCAGGCTTCGGCGATCAGTCGTTGCAGGGTGTTCTGGATCTGTTCGCGTTCGGCGCTGGTCAGATCGCGATGATCCTGCGCGGCCAGTTGCGCAGCGATCGCGTCGTACTTCTGGATCAACGTGCGCCGCGCCACCTCGGTCGGGTGGGCAGTCAGCACCAGTTCGATTTCCAGGCGCGCCAGTTGCCGCGCCAGGGATTCGGCGCTGTGGCCTTCATTGCGCAGGCGCGCTAGCAGTTCCGGCAGTACGCGAGACTCGAACGGCGCCGGTTGCGACTCTTCGCGGCGATGAATCAATTGATACTGCTCGGCGATGTTCGCCAGGTTGAGGAACTGGTTGAACGCCCGCGCCACCGGCAGCAGTTCGTCTTCGCTCAACTGATTGAGGCTGGCGCTGAGTTCGGCGTCCATCGAGCCACGGCGGTCGGCCTTGGCGCCCTTGCGGATCTGCTCGATCTTGTCGAGAAATTCCTCGCCGTACTGGTCACGGATGGTATTGCCCAACAGCTCACCGAGCAGGTGAACGTCCTCGCGCAAGCGTGCATCAATATCGGTCATCAGCAGTTCTCCAGCGGTAATCGGGACGGCGCAGAAACGAATGCTTTGCCCAGAGAGTGCCGCTCTACGGCGCTTCTTACAAGCAGACGACGAAGGGACTTTAAACCTTGTGGCTTGAAGCTAGTCTCAACAGTAAGCCGTACAACGGCTTGCCGCCGGCCCCGCCGGACACTCACCCAGGCCTGCCACGAGCAGGCGCGAAATGAGGTCATCATGAAAATTCGTGAACTCGCCCAGCATTGGGAAGAAAACGCCAAGGGTCGCCTGACCGACACCGGCTACACGATTCATCTGGACGTCGAGGCCGCTGCGCGACTGGCGGCGATCGCCGAGATGTACCCCAAACGCCACCCGGAAGAACTGCTCGGCGAACTGATCGGCGCCGCGCTCGAAGAGTTCGAGGCGAGCCTGCCGTATGTGAAAGGTTCGACCGTGGTCGCCACCGATGAGGAAGGTGATCCGCTGTACGAAGATGTCGGGCCGACACCGCGGTTTCTGGCGCTGTCGAGGCGGCATCTGCAGGATTTGTCGACTGCTGCCGGAAAGCAAAAACACTGACACAACAAAGATCAAACTGTAGGAGTGAGCCTGCTCGCGATAGCGGTGTATCTGTAGCTTTTGATGCTGACTGACACAATGCTATCGCGAGCAGGCTCACTCCTACAGGGTCGTGTTTCCTTTTGAAAAGTTGTCTGACTTTTCCCCGCGCGTACCTCTCCCCGCCTCCAAAGTTCCCGGTTTAGAGCCTTGTCCATCTGGTCAAAAAAAATTTGGCGATAGGCCATCTTTTCTGAACTTTTGAAAAACGCCTCCGGTCGGAAGCTGTAACCACGCCTGGAACGAGCGTTTCAAAAACGCGCTTTTACACGACGCTTGCGGCTCCTCGACCAGGATGGATTTTCGGTTTTATCAGGAGTTAAACAATGGAGTTGAAGACCATGAAGACCCAAACCTCGTTCTCCCACCTGCGCGGTCTGAAACTGGCTGCTCTGGCTATCGGTACCAGCTTCGTTCTGGCCGGTTGCGCCGGTAACCCGCCGACCGAGCAGTACGCCGTGACTCAATCGGCCGTCAACAGCGCCGTCAGCGCCGGTGGTACCGAGTTCGCTGCAGTGGAAATGAAGCAGGCTCAGGACAAGCTCAAGCAAGCCGAAATTGCCATGCACGACAAGAAGTATGAACAGGCTCGCACCCTCGCCGAGCAAGCCGAATGGGACGCTCGCGTAGCAGAACGCAAGGCTCAGGCTGCCAAGGCCGAACAGGCTGTGAAGGATTCCCAGAAAGGTGTTCAGGAACTGCGTCAGGAAAGTCAGCGCACCGTGCAGTAAGCGCGCATCCCGAATCGCAAAGCTGAAACTTTTATCGATAGAAAGGACGACAAATTATGCGTAAGCAACTGATGATCCCCGCTCTTCTGGCCGCAAGCGTTGCCTTGGCTGCCTGCTCTACTCCGCCTAACCCGAACCTGGAACAGGCGCGCACCAACTACGCCGGCCTGCAGGCCAACCCACAGGCGAGCAAAGTCGCTGCCCTGGAAACCAAGGACGCCAGCGATTACCTGGACAAGGCCGACAAGGCTTATCTGGACAAGCAAGACGCAGCCAAGGTTGACCAACTGGCCTACCTGACCAACCAGCGCGTGGAAGTGGCCAAGCAGACCATCGCCCTGCGCACCGCTGAAAACAACCTGAAAAACGCTGCCGCGCAACGTGCTCAGGCGCGTCTGGACGCTCGTGATCAGCAGATCAAACAACTGCAGCAGAGCCTGAACGCCAAGCAGACCGATCGCGGTACCCTGGTGACCTTCGGTGACGTGCTGTTCGCCACCAACAAGGCTGACCTGAAATCCAGCGGTCTGGTGAACATCAACAAACTGGCGCAATTCCTTCAGGAAAACCCTGATCGCAAAGTGATCGTCGAGGGTTACACCGACAGCACCGGCGCGGCTTCGTACAACCAGTCGCTGTCCGAGCGTCGTGCCACCTCGGTGCAAGTCGCTCTGATCAAGATGGGCGTAGATCCTTCGCGCATCGTGGTTCAGGGTTATGGCAAGGAATACCCGGTTGCTGATAACAGCAGCGTTTCCGGTCGTGCGATGAACCGTCGTGTGGAAGTGACCATTTCCAACGACAACCAGCCAGTGATGCCACGTTCGGCGGTCAGCTCGAACTAAGCAGCACGCGCTAACGCAAAAGCCCCGCCTGAGTGATCAGGCGGGGCTTTTTTTGGCCTTACACATTCCCCCCTTGTGGGAGCGGGCTTGCTCGCGAAAGCGGTGGATCAGTCGGAATATAGAGTGGCTGAGACACCGCTTTCGCGAGCAAGCCCGCTCCCACAAGGGGGGAATGTGTCAGGCCAAAAAAAGCACCGCCTGATCACTCAGGCGGGGCTTTTTTTGGCCTTACACATTCCCCCCTTGTGGGAGCGGGCTTGCTCGCGAAAGCGGTGGATCAGTCGGAATATAGAGTGGCTGAGACACCGCTTTCGCGAGCAAGCCCGCTCCCACAGTTTTTATCGGGTTATGGTTCGAGTTTTTGTGGGGTTTCCTGGCCCATGCAGCGCACGGCTTTTTTCTGCGCATTGATCAGCACCCCGGTCAGGCCTTTCTGCTCGGTGTCGAACAGCACCAGCACGCCATCGATGCACTGCGCCACTTGCGGCGCCGGGTCCAGTGAGACTTTGTAGTCTTCGCCCGGCACGGTCTTGAGCATGGTGAATTCGTTGAGCAGCAGCGCATCCTCGGGTTTGGCGAAGTGCAGGTAGCCGTAGTACCACAGGGCGCCGACGGTGCCGAGGATGCTGCAGATACCGGTGATGATCAGCGGGATGGCGTTACGTTCTTCAGTCATTGCGGACTCTCATCTTCAGAATTCGGGGGTTGCGGGTAGTTCGGGATCTCGCCGAGGCGGCGCAGGCCGTTGAAATGTTCGGGATCTTCCAGATAGCGCAGCATCACCTGGCGCCAGACCGGGTCGCCGAAGGTCTGCACGTGGCCGCCGCGGGTCAGCTGCAGCACGCGCGGTGGTGGCGCCGCCTGATACAGGCGAATGGCGTTGGCCATCGGCACCAGCGGGTCATCGATGCTGTGAAAGATCAGTTTCGGCACGCCCGTGACCTGCGGCATCGAGTTGATCGCGCTGTCGCCGTCCGGCACCAGCCACGACAGCGGTACCTGGAACGGCCAGGTCAGCCACGACGTGCTGAGGGCATATTGGCCGACACTGCGGTAACTGGCGGGCACACCGTCGAGCACGAAAGCCTTGAGCTGTTTCTGCCGCTCCGGGTGCTGCACCAGCCAATGCACGGCCATCGAGCCGCCGAGGCTCTGGCCGAGGAGGATCAGCGGTTTGCCTTTGACCTCTGGCGCCTTGTCGAGCCAGGCGAACGCAGCGTCGATGTCCTGATAGATCGCCGGCAGGCTCGGCTTGCCCTCGGACAAGCCATATCCGCGATAGTCCACCAGCAGCACCTGATAGCCGTTTTTCGGCAACCACCAACTGCCGCCGAGGTGCATCGGCAGGTTGCCGCCGTTGCCGTGCAGGTGCAGGACTGTGCCTTTGACTTCGACGCCAGGTTTGGCCGGTAGCCACCAGGCGTTCAGCTTCAAGCCATCCGCCGTGACCAGTGTGACGGTGCGGTATTCGAGCTTGGCTTTTTCCGGGGTGAAGATCTGGCCCGGCTCGGGGTAGAACAACAACGAACTGCAACCACTGAGGGTCAGGAGCAGGCAAAGGATACCGAGGATTCTCATCCGGTGAAACCTCGCAGAATTCGAATTGGAATACCGTCAAAAACTGTAGGAGTGAGCCTGCTCGCGATAACGGTGTGTCAGTCGATATTTATGTTGATTGATACACCGCTATCGCGAGCAGGCTCACTCCTACAAGGGATTTGTGTGTGGATTAGAGGATGTTGGAGTAATCCGCCTCGATCCGGTCCAGGCTCAAGTGATTGAGGAAGTTGGAGAAGCACATCCACGCCGACAGCGCGTTCATGTCGCGGAACTGCTCCGGCAGATATTTCGGCGGCACCACCAGACCTTCATCGACCAACTGACGCAGGGTACGCATGTCCTCCAGGGTGGTCTTGCCGCAGAACAGCAGCGGCACCTGCTCGAGCTTGCCTTTACGCACGGCCAACTGAATGTAGTTGTAAACCATGATAAAGCCCTTGAGGTAGGACAAGTCTTTGGTGAATGGCAGACCGGTCGGGGTCGAACCACGGAACACCCGGCTGGCGTTGCCGTAGCTTTCGGCCATTTCAAAGCCCTGTTCGCGGAAGAACTCGAACACCTGCAAAAAGTCCGCGCCCTCCTCGACCATGTGAATGGCGCGGGTGCGGTTGGTCAGTTTGCGCAGACGGCTTGGGTAGGAGGCGAAGGTGATGATTTCCATCAAGATCGCCAGGCCTTCCTGGGTCACCGTCGACGAGGGTGGGCCTTTGGACAGGAAGGTGCAGATCGGCTGGTTCAAGCCATTGAGCGTGGTGCCGACGTGCACCAGACCTTCGTGGACTTCCAGTGCACGCACGTCGCGGTCGTTGAACAGCGCGTCAGTGCGGATCTTGATGTAGTCGGCGCCTGCTGCCGCGTCGGCGACGATGCCATCGGACTCGAACACACGAATGGTTTCTTCGGCCTCGCCAAACACCTTGTTCAAGCGGGTTTGCAGCAGGTGCACGGCATCCTTGGCAGTGAGGATCTTCGGCTCGTCCTTCAGGTCGCCCCGGCCATCGATGTTGTTCAGGTAGTCGGACATCATCAGGCCGAGGTCGGCCAGGGTCGGGTCGCCGGCGTGGAACGCATCAGAGGCGGCGCCGTAGAGTTCCTGGGAGATCAGGCCGAAATCCTCGGTGCCGCGCGCTTCGAGCATGCGCACCACCATGCGGTATTCCTTGCACATGCGCCGCATGATCTGCCCGACCGGGTTGAACTGGCCGAGCTGGCGGGTGATGTCGCGCTCGATGTTCTGGAATTCCAGTTTGACCTTGCTCGAATCGAAGGACAGCGGCCGATTGAGGTAGTAGTCGCGATCCACCGCCGGCATTTCCTTGCCCTTGGCCTTGAGAAAGCCCTTGCGGATGTTCTCGTCCCACTTCACCGCATCGAGCACGCGGATCGGCGTCTGCGCCAGCACAATGCGATCGGACAGCGTGCGTATCGTCTGCTGGTAATCGTCCACCCGAAACTCCTGTAGAAAACTGAATTATTTGGCGCGGGCCTGGCGCTGATAGCGCGCGGCCTCGACGAAGACATCGGAATTGGCCGGATCGTCGAGGTAAGCAAAGACCTTGTCGAGGCGACTGTCGACCTGCACGCCGTCGCCGTCGTCTTCAGTCTGGAAAGCCTTGCCGTCAAGGGCTTGCTGTTTGATCGCCTGATTGATCTGTTCGAGGTCGAGGTTGTACACCACCAGCTCGTGTTTGTCGGTGAGTTCGAAACCGGCGATGGTGTATTGGCCACCGTAACGCGCCGGCACTTTCGCCGACAGGTACCAGCGACTGCCATGGCGCGACACGGTGAACGGGTACGCCTCGCGCTCGTGAGGCCGGGCCTTGAACCAGGTGACGGCCTGATAGCGATCGTTGCCGACGCGGGTCAGCTCAAGGTTCATTGGTTCGCCCCAGGCATTGGTGCTCGACCACGTGCCCAGCAGGCCCTTGGGCGCCGGGTCACTGGCAGGCAGCGGATCCTTGAAGGTCACCAGACAGCCACTGAGCAGCAGGAACGACAAGGCGATCAGCACGCCACGCCAGGCTTTCATTCAATACTCCCTATGAACATATCCCGCCCTGACGATCACCACTTTCACCTGTGGGAGCGAGCCTGCTCGCGAAAGCGGTGTGTCAGGCAACAAAGATGTTGAATGTCAGACCGCATTCGCGAGCAAGCTCGCTCCCACAGGGATTGGCGTCAGACAGAGGCCAGGACCAGATGCATGTACCGCGTCAGAATCCCGAGCATGTCCTGTTCGGCCAAAGGCTCGGCGTCGTTGAGCAGGCCCTGATATTCCATCCGTCCGATAATCGCCGTCAACACCTTGGCATCCTGCTGCGGTTCACGCGAGCCCAGCACCTGGAACAACTGGCAGGTGCCTTGCAGCAGAATCTGCTGATGCGAGCGCACCAGATCCGCCAGACGCGGGTTGAGCAGCGCTTCCTGGCGGAACGCCTGCTCGGCCATCAGGTGTTCGCGGCGATTGACCAGTTGCCGGTGCACATAGTCGGCCATCAGCCGCGCGATGTCGTCCGCCAGTTGCGAGCGCGACTCGGGGCTGCCGTCACCACTGACGACCATCTCGCGCAGCAGGCCTTCGTTGTTGATCCACAGCTTGGCCATGTAGGCCGCGCTGCGTTCGACGTATTGGGCGAAGGTATCGGTGAGCAGGTCATCGATATCCTTGAAGTAATAAGTAGTGGCCGACAGTGGCACACCGGCCTCGGCCGCCACCGCACGGTGGCGCACGGCGCGCACGCCGTCACGCACGACAATGCGCATCGCCGCGTCGAGAATGTCCTGTCGACGCTGCTCACTGCCCTGTCGGCTGGCCTTGCGGCCCTGGTACTGAACACTTTCAGCGACCGCAGTGGCGATACCCGCTGCACCTTCTTGAGCGATTGCAACCATCACGACTGGACTTCCTCTGCTATTGCAAAATTAACCAATTGATACATTTGTACCAGACAGGCAATAAAAAGCCGCCTGTTTTAGGCGGCTTTTTAACTGAAACGTTTACGCTTGCGGTCGCATGTGCGGGAACAGGATCACATCGCGGATCGACGGCGAGTTGGTCAGCAACATCACCAGACGGTCGATGCCGATACCTTCACCGGCCGTTGGCGGCATGCCGTACTCCAGCGCGCGCACGAAGTCGGCGTCGTAGTGCATGGCTTCGTCGTCGCCAGCGTCCTTGTCGGCCACCTGCGCCATGAAGCGCTCGGCCTGGTCTTCCGCGTCGTTCAACTCGGAGTAGGCGTTGGCGATTTCACGGCCGCCGATGAACAGCTCGAAACGGTCGGTGACGTTCGGGTTCTCGTCGTTACGACGGGCCAGCGGCGACACTTCGAACGGGTACTGAGTGATGAAGTGCGGCTGCTCCAGCTTGTGCTCGACCAGCTCTTCGAAAATCATCACCTGCAGCTTGCCCAGACCTTCGAAGCCCAGCACCTTGGCGCCGGCCTTCTTGGCGATGGCGCGCGCCTTGTCGATGTCGTTCAGGTCATCGGCGGTCAGCTCAGGGTTGTACTTGAGGATCGAGTCGAACACCGACAGACGGGCAAACGGCTCGCCGAAGTGGAACACCTTGTCGCCGTACGGCACGTCGGTGCTGCCCAGCACCAGTTGTGCCAGTTCACGGAACAGTTCTTCGGTCAGGTCCATGTTGTCTTCGTAGTCGGCGTAAGCCTGGTAGAACTCCAACATGGTGAATTCAGGGTTGTGACGCGTCGAAACGCCTTCGTTACGGAAGTTGCGGTTGATCTCGAACACTTTCTCGAAACCGCCAACCACCAGACGCTTCAGATACAGCTCAGGCGCGATACGCAGGAACATTTCCATGTCCAGCGCATTGTGGTGGGTTTCGAACGGCTTGGCTGCGGCGCCGCCAGGAATGGTCTGCAGCATCGGCGTCTCGACTTCGAGGAAGTCGCGCTTCATCAGGAAGCTGCGGATGTGCGCGATCACTTGCGAACGCACGCGGAACGTCTGGCGCACGTCTTCGTTGACGATCAGGTCAACGTAACGCTGACGGTAGCGCTGTTCGGTGTCGGTCAGGCCGTGATGCTTGTCCGGCAGCGGGCGCAGCGACTTGGTCAGCAGGCGCACGTTGGTCATTTCGACGTACAGGTCGCCCTTGCCGGAACGCGCCAGGGTGCCTTCGGCGGCAATGATGTCGCCCATGTCCCAGGTCTTGACGGCGGCCAGGGTGTCTTCGGACAGGGTTTTACGGTTGACGTAGACCTGGATGCGACCGGTCATGTCCTGGATCACCATGAACGAGCCACGGTTGAGCATGATGCGACCGGCAACCTTGACCGGGATTGCAGCCTCGGCCAGCTCTTCCTTGGTCTTGTCCGCGTATTTCTTCTGCAGATCTTCGCAGTAGTTTTCGCGGCGGAAGTCGTTCGGGAAGGCGTTGCCCTTGGCGCGCTCGGCAGCCAGCTTTTCCTTGCGCAGGGCGATCAGGGAGTTTTCTTCCTGTTGCAGGGCTTGCGGGTCGAGTTGTTGGTCGCTCATGTCTTCAGATATTCCATCAGGTTCGTTGCCCCCGGGCCTGGCGGCCCGGGAATCGCCAGCAGGGCTGGCTCCTACAGGGATCGCGTTGCATCAGCGACCCTGCGTGCGTCTTTTACAGCCCCGACTTCAGGCTGGCTTCCAGGTATTCATCGATGTCGCCGTCGAGCACCTTGTCGCAGTCGCTGCGTTCAATGTTGGTGCGCAGGTCCTTGATCCGCGACGCGTCGAGCACGTACGAACGGATCTGATGACCCCAGCCGATGTCCGACTTGGTGTCTTCCAGCGCCTGGGAAGCGGCGTTGCGCTTCTGCATTTCCTGCTCGTACAACTTGGCCCGCAGCATTTTCATGGCGGTGTCCTTGTTGGCGTGCTGGGAACGCTCGTTCTGGCAGCTGACCACGGTGTTGGTCGGTACGTGAGTAATACGTACGGCCGAGTCGGTGGTGTTTACGTGCTGACCACCGGCACCGGAGGAACGATAGGTGTCGATCCGCAGGTCTGCCGGGTTGATTTCGATTTCGACCTTGTCGTCGATCTCTGGCGAGACGAAAACCGCAGAGAACGAGGTGTGGCGACGGTTGCCGGAGTCGAACGGGCTCTTGCGCACCAGACGGTGCACGCCGATCTCGGTACGCAGCCAGCCAAAGGCGTATTCGCCCTTGATGTGCACGGTCGCGCCTTTGATACCGGCGACTTCACCGGCCGACAGTTCCATGATGGTCGCGTCGAAACCGCGTTTGTCCGCCCAGCGCAGGTACATGCGCAGCAGGATGTTGGCCCAGTCCTGGGCCTCGGTGCCGCCGGAGCCGGCCTGGATGTCCAGGTAGGCGTTGTTCGGGTCCATCTCGTGGCTGAACATGCGGCGGAATTCAAGCTTGGCCAGTGACTCTTCAAGCCCTTGAAGCAGTTCAACGACGTCGTTTACCGCGCCTTCGTCGTTTTCTTCAACGGCCATGTCGAGCAGCTCGCGGGAATCGGCCAGACCACTGGACAGCTCATCCAGGGTGTCGACGATCTGCGCCAGCGATGCTCGCTCGCGGCCCAGTTCCTGGGCGTATTCAGGTTTGTTCCAGACTGCAGGATCTTCAAGCTCGCGATTGACTTCGATCAGACGCTCATGCTTTTGATCGTAGTCAAAGATACCCCCGAATAGTTTCGGAGCGCTCGGACAGGTCCTTGATGGTGTTCAGGATCGGGTTGATTTCCATGACGGGCAGCACTCGTTGGCGAACTTTTGAAAGCCGGCGAGTATAACGTAATCAGGCTGTGACGGCAGCCCGTCTGGCGGCTGTTAAGGCGATTCACTTGACATGGCCTGATGCGCATCCTCTGTGGGAGCGGGCTTGCTCGCGAAGGCGGTGTGTCATTAAGCATTGATGTCGAGTGATACTCCGCCTTCGCGAGCAAGCCCGCTCCCACAGGGGATTTGCAGGTTCGAGAGACCTATTCGATACCCACCTGATTACGCCCGTTGTTCTTCGCCAGATACAACCCGCGATCCGCCGCCGAAATCAGCAGCCGGCAATCGCTGCCCGCCTGCGGCACCATGGTCGCCAGGCCGATGCTGATGGTCAGGCTCGCCCCGTCGCCCGGGGTGTTGTGCGGAATCTTCAGCGCCGCCACGGTCTGGCGCAGTTTCTCCGCCACCAGGCGTGCGCCGCCCGGCGAGGTATTCGGCAGCACCAGGGCGAACTCTTCACCGCCGTAGCGGGCCGGCAGGTCCGACGGTCGGGCGCTGGCGTCGCGGATCGCCGTGGCGACCTTGCGCAGCGCCTCATCGCCTTCAACATGACCAAAACTGTCGTTGTAGGACTTGAAGTAATCGACATCAATCATCAGCAACGACAACTGGCTCTGGTCGCGCAACGAGCGGCGCCATTCCAGCTCCAGGTACTCGTCGAAGTGCCGGCGGTTGGACAGTCCGGTCAAGCCATCGGAGTTCATCAGCCGTTGCAGCACCAGGTTGGTGTCGAGCAACTGCTGCTGACTGACGCGCAACGCACGGTACGCCGCATCGCGCTGCAGCAGGGTCATGTAGGAGCGCGAGTGATAGCGGATGCGCGCCACCAGCTCGATGGTGTCCGGCAGTTTCACCAGATAGTCGTTGGCCCCGGCGGAAAACGCCGCGCTCTTGATCAGCGGGTCTTCCTTGGTCGACAGCACGATGATCGGGATGTCCTTGGTCGCCGGATGATTGCGGTATTCGCGCACCAGGCTCAGGCCGTCGAGGCCGGGCATCACCAGGTCCTGCAGAATCACCGTCGGCTTGATCCGTACCGCCTGGGCGATGGCCTGGTGCGGGTCGGAGCAAAAGTGGAAGTCGATGTTCTCTTCATTCGACAGCCCACGGCGCACGGCTTCGCCGATCATCGCCTGATCGTCCACCAACAACACCATGGCGGCGTTTTCGTCGGTTTTAATGTCGTCGATCTGTAAATCATTCATGGGCGGTCACCTGAGTACTGCGGGGGCCAGGATTGCGGAATAGCCTGTTCATTTGGGGAATACCTCCAGCAACCGTGGCGCTATCTTTTCCAGTGGACGGATTTCGACGGCCGCATCGATCGCCGCTGCTGCCTTGGGCATGCCGTACACCGCACTGCTTTGCTGATCCTGCGCGATGGTCAGATAACCCTGCTGGCGCATGAGCTTAAGCCCTTGCGCCCCGTCGCGTCCCATCCCGGTCAATAAAACCCCGATGGCATCGCCGTTCCAATAACTGGCGACACTTTCGAAAAACACGTCGATCGAAGGTCGGTAGATCTCGTTGACCGGCTCGGCGGTGTAGGCCAGCGTGCCGTTTTTCAATAAGCGAATATGGTGGTTGGTGCCGGCCAGCAGCACCGCGCCGGCCTGCGGTGGCTCGCCTTCGCGGGCCAGACGCACGTCAAGGCCACTGGCGCTGGCCAGCCATTCGGCCATGCCCGCGGCAAACACCTGATCCACGTGCTGCACCAGCACGATGGCGGCCGAGAAATTGCGTGGCAGGCCCTTGAGCAGGACTTCCAGCGCGGCCGGTCCGCCGGCAGACGAGCCGATCGCCACCAGCCGCTTGCACGACGCCGAACTGCGGTGAGGCGTCGGCACCGGACGCGAGCGCGGGGTTTTCTCGCCGATCAGCCAGCCGATGTTGAGGATCTTGCGCAGCAACGGCGCCGCCGCTTCCTGCGCGTTCCCCGCACCAATGGCCGGGGTGTCGACCACGTCCAGCGCGCCGTGGCCCATGGCCTCGAAGACCCGGTGCACGTTTTGCTGACGGTCGACCGTGACGATAACAATCGCGCACGGGGTTTCGGCCATGATCCGTCGCGTGGCCTCGACGCCATCCATGACCGGCATGATCAGGTCCATCAGGATCAGATCCGGGGTGTTTTCGGCGCACAGACGCACCGCCTCGGCGCCGTTGTTGGCGACCCAGACCACCTGATGCGCCGGCTCGAAGGCCAGCGCACGGCGCAAAGCCTCCACCGCCAGGGGCATGTCGTTGACGATTGCGATTTTCATGCCCGCGCTCCTCCAATGAGCTCAACCACTGCATCAAGCAGGGCGTCGTCATGAAAACTGGCCTTGGCTAAATAATAGTCGGCGCCAGCGTCCAGTCCACGACGCCGGTCCTCTTCACGATCCTTGTACGAGACCACCATCACCGGCAGCGATTGCAGACGGTTGTCGCGGCGCAACAGGGTGACCAGTTCGATGCCATCCATGCGCGGCATGTCGATGTCGGTGATCAGCAAATCGAAGTCCTCCGAACGCAGCGCGTTCCAGCCGTCCATGCCGTCCACCGCGACCGCCACGTCGTAGCCGCGATTGAGCAGCAACTTGCGTTGCAACTCGCGCACGGTCAGCGAGTCATCGACCACCAGAATCCGTTTGCGCGCCACTTCGGCGGCCTGATTGCCATGGCGAGCAATACGCTCCAGACGCCCGGTGTTGAGCAGTTTGTCCACCGAGCGCAGCATGTCCTCGACATCGACGATCAGCACCACCGAACCGTCGTCGAGCAGCGCCCCGGCGGAAATATCCTGAACCTTGCCCAGTCGCTCATCCAGCGGCAGCACCACCAGCGTGCGCTCGCCGACAAAACGCTCGACCGCCACCCCGTAGACCGCGTCACGCTCGCGGATCACCACGACCTTGAGGGTTTCGCCGCTGCTCTGACTGGCCGGACGATTCAGCAACTGGCTGGCCGCGACCAGCCCGACATGCCGACCTTCGTGCCAGAAATGCTGACGGCCCTCGATCTGCACGATGTCCTGTGGCTCCAGATCGCACATGCGTTCGATATGCGCCAGCGGAAACGCATAAGCCTCCTCGCCGACTTCCACCACCAGACTGCGCACCACCGACAGGGTCAGCGGCACTTCCAGATGAAAGCGGCTGCCCTCGCCCGCCGTCTGCTCCAGCACCACCGCGCCGCGCAGTTGCCGCACCATGTGCTGCACCGCATCGAGACCGACGCCACGCCCGGACACTTCGGTGACCGTGTCGCGCAGGCTGAAACCCGGCAGAAACAGGAACGTCAGCAACTCTTCTTCGCTCAATTGTGCGGCGGTTTCTGCCGGTGACAATTGGCGTTCAACGATGCTGCGGCGGACCTTTTCCAGATCGACGCCATTGCCATCATCGCTCAATTCCAGCACCAGCAAACCGGCCTGATGCGAGGCACGCAGGCGGATCAGGCCTTCTTCGGACTTACCCTTGAGCAAGCGTTGTTCCGGGGTTTCGATGCCGTGATCGACCGCGTTGCGCAGCAAATGAGTCAGCGGCGCTTCGAGTTTTTCCAGCACGTCGCGATCGACCTGGGTCTTCTCGCCCTCGATCTCCAGCCTTACCTGTTTGCCGAGGCTGCGCCCCAGGTCTCGAACCATGCGCACCTGACCGGTGAGCACGTCGGCGAACGGGCGCATGCGGCAGGCCAGCGCAGTGTCGTAGAGCACCTGGGCGCGCTGGCTGGCTTGCCAGGCGAACTCGTCGAGCTCGGCGTTCTTTTCCGCGAGTAATTGCTGAGACTCGGCCAGCAAGCGCCGCGCATCTTCAAGGGCTTCCTGGGCCTCAAGGCTCAGCGCATGTTCCTTGAGATGCACGTTGAGGCTTTCCAGTGCCCGCAGGCCATTATTCTGCATGCGTTTGAGACGCTGCATGGTCGCCAGATGCGGCTTGAGGCGCTGGGTTTCGACCAGCGATTTACTCGACAGGTCGAGCAGGCTGTTCAGGCGTTCGGCGGTGACCCGCAGCACGCGCTCGCCGCCCTCGGTGGTGCGCTTGTTCTTGCGCGGTGCCGGGTCGGAGGTTTCCAGCGGTGTCTCGATCACTTGCGCCGGGGTTTCAATCGGTGCGGGCGCAGACGTCGGCGCCTGCATCTGCAACTCGGCCATCGGCGTTGGCGCCACTGTGGGCGCTGCCGAAGGGTCGAGCAGGAGTCCCATCAACGCCACATACGCTTCGATGTCCGCTGCTTGCGGAGCATTCGCTGGCGTGGCGATGCGCATCAACAGATCGGTGCCTTGCAACAGCGCATCGATGTGCTCCGGACGCAACAACAGCCGACCTTCCTGCGCGCTGACCAGGCAATCTTCCATCACATGGGCGACGCTGACACCGCTGTCGATGCCGACGATCCGCGCCGCGCCCTTGAGCGAGTGCGCCGCACGCATGCACGATTCCAGATAGTCGGCCTGAGTCGGGTTGCGCTCCAGCGCCAGCAGCCCGCTGCTGAGCACCTGGGTCTGGGCTTCGGCTTCCAGGCTGAACAGCTCCAGCAGCGAGGCGTCGCGCATTTGCTCGGGGGTCATGTGAGGCTCCGGGTCACGGCGGACAGCAGCTGTTCTTCATCCAGCCAGCGTAGGCTGCGCCCCCGGAATTGCAGGACACCACGGGTGTATTTGGCGCTGGCCGTGCTGTTGTGCTCAGCGCCGGCACGCGACGCGGCGTCGAGAATTTTTTCATCGATGGCGTGGATGCCGTCGACCTCGTCCACCGGCACCACCACCGGTCCGCCGTGGGCGGCGATGATCAGCATGCGCGGCATGATTCGCGCGCCAGTGGCCGGTGCGGCGTTGCCATCAAGGTCGAGCAACTCGACCAGCGACAGGCACGCGACCAACGCCCCGCGCACGTTCGCCACGCCAAGCAAGGCCCGCGAACGCTGATGCGGCAACGAGTGAATCGCCTGCAGCGGCGCCACTTCCACCAGACTGCGAGTCGCCAGTCCCAGCCATTCTTCGCCGAGGCGGAACATCAGCAGCGAACGGGTTTTCACATCGGTTTCGACCGCCACGGCGACCGGATCGCGTTCGTCCTGCTGCAATGCATAACGGTCCAGCAGGCGCGTAGCGGCGGCGGAATACACCGCGCAGTTGCGGCAATGAATATGCTCGGCCAGCAACGGGCACGACTTGTCGCCATGAATACCGATACGGTTCCAGCAATCATCGATGGCCCGGGCGTCTTCGTGGGTGACGTTCAAGGTGTCGGACGGGATCATCGTTTACGCTCACTGTCGGCGGTGCGGCCGCTGCGGGCGGCGCGTTCCTGCAATCGTCTGGCACCGGCGCTGTCGCCCTGGGCCTGCAGCAAGGCGGCCAGGTGCATCAACGCTTCGGGGTGTTGCGGTTCAAGGTACAAGGCCTTGCGGTAATGACTCTGGGCTTCGAGCGCGGCACCGGCAACATCGCTGAGCAGACCGAGCCAGTAAAACACCTGCGCCACCGGTTCGTGACTGCGCAGATACTGCTCGCATGCCGCGCGGGCCTCGGCGCTTTTGCCTTCGTTGGCCAGCGCGGCGATGTTGGCGAGCAAGGTCGCCGCGTCCGGGTTGGCGCTTTTGCTGCTGACGGGCAACGGTGCAACGCTGGCAAACGGCCGCGGACGCACCGGCGGCGATACTGGCGGCGGACTGCGCAGCGGTTGGCGCACGGGCAAAGGGGTCGGGGTGGGCAATGCCACAGGTTCGGGCATGAGTTCAGCGTGTCGACTGAAGGCAAACGACTGCGGGATGCCGATCGAGCGCATGCCCAGGCGCCCAAGCAGACTGCCCTCGGCCGGGCCGATGAACAACACGCCATCAACGTGCGTCAGACGCTTGAGCACTTCGAAGACTTGCTTCTGCGTCGGCTGGTCGAAATAGATCAGCAGGTTGCGGCAGAACACAAAATCGAACGGCGGCTCACCCGCCAGCAGCGTCGGATCCAGCACATTGCCGGCCTGCAGGCGCACCTGCTCACGCACCGCTTCGCTGACCCGATGGCCGTCCTGCTCGGCGGTGAAATGACGCTCGCGAAAATCCAGATCCTGCCCCCGAAACGAGTTCTTGCCGTACAACGCCCGTCGCGCCTTGTCCACCGACAGCGGGCTGACGTCCATGCCGTCGACCTTGAACTGATGCGGCTTGAGCCCGGCATCGAGCAAGGCCATGGCAATCGAATAGGGTTCTTCGCCGGTCGAGCACGGCAGGCTGAGGATGCGCAGCGCGCGCATGTTGTTCAATTCGTCCAGACGCTTGCGCGCCAGCTTGCCGAGGGTGGCGAAGGATTCCGGATAACGGAAAAACCACGTTTCGGGGACGATCACCGCTTCGATCAACGCCTGCTGTTCGTCCCGAGAACCTTGCAGCAGTTGCCAGTATTCATCGCTGTGCGCGGCTTGCGAGAGCGTGGTGCGTTGGCGCACCGCGCGCTCGATGATCGCCGGCCCCACCGACGTGACATCCAGGCCGATGCGTTCCTTGAGGAAATCGAAAAAACGCTGGTCGCTGCTCATGACTGCGCCCCAAGCGGCGCCGGAAACAGCAGGCTGCGCACCGCGTCATCCAGCAAGTCGTTGACCCGCACCCACTGCACCAGCCCCTGGGCATCTTCGCGCACCGGGCCGAGGTACGGCGCCTGACGATTGTCCAGGCCATACGGCTGAAAATCCTCGGGGTTGCAGCGCAGGGTATCGGTCGCCTGTTCAAGGATCAGCCCGAGCCAGCGCGACGGCTGCTGTTCATCCGGACGGTAATGCACCAGCACCAGCCGCGTACTGGTGCGCGCCTCGGCGGGATGGCCGAAAGTCAGCGCGCTGAGGTCGATGGCCGGTACCACCGCACCGCGATAGGCGAACACCCCGGCGACCCAGTTCGGCGCTTGGGCAATCGGCTTCAACGGCAGGCGCGGCAACACTTCCGCCACCTCGGTGGCGCGCAAGGCGTAACGCTCGCTGCCGATGCGAAACAGCAGGAACAACGCCTGCTTCGCCACCGGCGCAGCGCTGCGTTTGGCGGTGACTTCGCTCATCAGACTTTGAATCGCGAAACGCCGCTGCGCAGCCCGACGGCCACCTGGCTCAGTTCGTCGATGGCGAAACTGGCCTGACGCAGCGACTCGACGGTCTGGCTGCTGGCGTCGCCCAACTGCACCAGCGCATGGTTGATCTGTTCGGCACCGGTGGCCTGGGCCTGCATGCCTTCGTTGACCATCAACACCCGCGGCGCCAGCGCCTGCACCTGATGGATGATCTGCGACAGTTGCTCGCCGACCTGCTGCACTTCGGCCATGCCCCGGCGCACTTCTTCGGAGAACTTGTCCATGCCCATCACGCCAGCAGACACCGCCGACTGGATCTCGCGGACCATCTGCTCAATGTCGTAAGTGGCGACGGCAGTCTGATCCGCCAGACGCCGCACTTCGGTGGCGACCACGGCAAAACCACGACCGTATTCGCCAGCCTTCTCTGCCTCGATGGCAGCGTTGAGCGACAGCAGGTTGGTCTGGTCGGCGACCTTGACGATGGTCACCACCACCTGATTGATGTTGCCGGCCTTCTCGTTGAGGATCGCCAGTTTGGCATTGACCAGATCGGCCGCGCCCATCACCGAGTGCATGGTGTCTTCCATGCGCGCCAGGCCTTGCTGGCCGGAACCGGCAAGCACAGAGGCCTGATCGGCGGCGGTGGACACTTCGGTCATGGTGCGCACCAGATCCCGCGAGGTGGCGGCGATTTCACGTGAGGTCGCGCCGATTTCGGTGGTGGTGGCCGCGGTTTCGGTGGCGGTGGCCTGTTGCTGCTTGGAGGTGGCGGCAATTTCGGTCACCGAAGTGGTCACCTGCACCGAGGAGCGTTGGGCCTGGGACACCAGCGAAGTCAGCTCGGTCATCATGTCGTTGAAGCCGGTTTCCACCGCGCCGAACTCGTCCTTGCGATCCAGATTCAGCCGGCTGCTCAAGTCTCCGGTACGCATGATTTCGAGGATTTTCACGATGCGGTTCATCGGCGCCATGATCGCGCGCATCAGCAGCAGACCGCAGGCACCGGCCGCCAGCACGGCCACCAGCAGCGAGACGAACATGCTGACCTTGGCCGCCGCCACGGCTTCGTCGATGTTGGCCATGGCCTGATCAGCGACCCGCTTGTTCTCGCCGATGATGTCGTTGAGTTTCATGCGGCCGGTGTACCAGGCCGGGGTCAGCTTCTCGGTGAACAGCTTGACAGCCTCGGCTTCCAGATTGCGCTTGTGCAGATCGAGTACCTGATCCTGAATCTGCATGTAGGTGTCGTGATCCTTCTCGAACGCGGCGAACTCGACCCGGTCTTCGTCGGTGGTGACGGTGTTGCGGTAGTTGGCCATCTGCTCTTGCAGACGGTTTTCGAACGCCTTGTAGTCCGCCGCATCTTCACTGCTGATACCCTGCCCTTCCTTGAGGCCGAGCAGTTCCTGGGTCTGCAGATAACTGTCGACCCACGCGCCGCGGATCATCGAGCTGTAATAGACGCCGGGAACGGCGTCATCACGCACGCTGCTTTCACTGGCTTCGATTTTCAGCAGGCGGGAATACGAAACGACGACCATCAGCAACATGATGGCGATAATCACCGCAAAGCTCGCCAAAATGCGTTGGCGCAACGTCCAGTTCTTCACAGTGATTCCTCGTGCCTAAGTCGAAATGCGGGGAGTATAGCCGAGGGCGGTGTTTCATTTATAAGACGCTTTTTAACCCTCGGGCCGGCCCGACTTGGTTCGCGGGAAGGCTCTGGGGTGGGACTGTCCGACAATCCGGGGCTGGCGTGCCAGTGATGGAATGGCAAAAAGGGGCGCTGGATCGGCCATTGCTGTTGTTGTGAGGCTGGAAAGCAATCGCGAGCAGGCTCACTCCTACACATTTCGGCGTCCAGTCCAAAACTTTGTAGGAGCTGCGGCACGCTGCGATCTTTTGATTTTTAAAGCCAACATCAAAAGATCGCAGCGTACCGCAGCTCCTACATGAATACCGTGCTCAGGCAGTTCTATAGCGATGCCTGGCGCACCTGCTTCTCCAGCTCCACCTTCAACCCCGGCTCCAGATTCAGTTGCTTGGCCAACTCCTCCAGATACGCCTTTTCCATAAAGCTCTCCTCATCCACCAGCATCACGCTGGCGATGTACATCTCGGCAGCCATCTCCGGCGTGCTCGCGGCCCGGGCGACGTCGACCGGGTCGAGGGGTTTGTTGAGTTCGGCGTGCAGCCAGTGTTGCAATTCCTGATCGTTGTCGAGTTTGGTGAATTCGCCTTCAATCAGTTGACGTTCGCGGTCATCGATATGGCCGTCAGCCTTGGCGGCGGCGACCAGTGCTTTGAGAATGGCCTGGCTGTGTTGTTCGGCTTGCGCGGGGGGCAGACGATCCAGGGTTTGCGGTTCGGTTTGTGGGGCGGTGCCTTTCTGGGCGTTCCAGTTGCCGTAAGCCTTATAGGCCAGCACACCAAGGGCAGCGAGGCCACCGTAGACCGCAACTTTGCCGCCGACCTTGCGCGCCTTTTTGCTGCCGAGCAGCAGGCCCATGGCCCCGGCCGCCAGAGCACCACCGCCCGCCCCCGAGAGCAGGCCGCCCAGCGCACCGGAGCCTGAAGACCCACCCAGCAAACCGCCCAGCCCGCCAGCCGCGGGTTTGTTCTGCGCGCCACCGGCCTTGTTCTGCAACAGATCCTGGCCAGACTTGAGTAGTTGATCGAGCAATCCACGGGTGTTCATGTTCCGCCTCCAAAACAGGGGTTATCCGGATCTATCAGGCCCTCAGCCTAGTTCGAAAGTGCCCCGGCCCTGCCCGCAAGTGTGCTTCCAGATGTTGCTCAGCAGGCGCAGGCCCTTCGCGAAAATAGATATACACTCAGGCCAATCTATAAAAACCGCCCACCGGGTACCCCTCCTCATGATGACCCTACGTCAGATCCGTCACTTCATCGCGGTGGCCGAGACCGGCTCGATTTCCGCCGCCGCGCAAACCGCGTTTATTTCCCAATCGACCCTGACCCTGGCGATTCAGCAACTGGAAGAGGAAATCGGCGTCAGCCTGTTCAACCGCCACGCCAAGGGCATGACCCTGACTCACCAGGGCCACCAGTTCCTGCGCCAGGCGCACCTGATTCTGGCCACCGTAGACAATGCCAAGCGCAGCCTGCAACAAAGCACCGATCAGGTCGCCGGACAGTTGATCGTCGGCGTAACCAGCCTGGTCGCCGGTTATTACCTCGCCGATCTGCTCACCCGGTTCCAGCGCGCCTATCCCAACGTCGAGATCCGGGTGATGGAGGACGAGCGGCCATACATCGAGCATTTGCTGGTCAGCGGCGAAATCGATGTCGGCGTGCTGATCCTCTCCAATCTCGAAGACCGCCACGCCCTGCAGACCGAAGTGCTGACCCACTCGCCGCATCGTCTGTGGCTGCCGGCCCAGCATCCACTGCTGGAACACGACAGCATCAACCTCGCCGACGTCGCTCGCGAGCCGTTGATTCAACTGAATGTTGATGAAATGGATCGCAACGCCCAAAGACTTTGGCGCGGCGCCGGGCTGCAACCGAAGATCACCCTGCGCACGGCATCCACTGAAGCCGTGCGAAGCCTCGTCGCTGCAGGTCTGGGTGTATCAATCCAGCCGGACATGACTTACCGCCCATGGTCACTCGAAGGCGACATCATCGAAGCGCGGCCGATTGCCGACCTCAACCAGACCCTCGACGTCGGTCTGGCCTGGCGCCGAGGGACCGCGCGCCCTGCCCTGGTTGATCCATTCCTGACCGTAGCCCGCGAACAACCGCACGGCGGACGCAAGCCATCTATTTAATCGAATGCCACCTTCAGTATTTAGAATTTGTCGACCTCGGAGCCGCGCACTAGTCTTGCTGCATCTATAAGACGGTCGGCTCCCGGGCACGGGAGCCACAATGACCACACAAGAAAAGAGATCGCGGAAAATGGCTGGCGTGCAGACCCCGATGTGTACCGCGTTGTTGATCGACGGCGAACTGGTCGCCGGGCAGGGTTTTGTCGAACCGATCCTCAACCCGGCCAGCGGTGAAATCCTCACCCACATCGCCGAGGCCAGCACCGAGCAGGTCGAAACCGCGATCCTCGCCGCCCATCGCGCTTTTGGCGAATGGTCGCGCACCACGCCGCAACAACGTTCCAGTCTGCTGCTGGACATCGCCAACGCCGTCGAAAAACACGCCGATTACCTCGCCCGCCTCGAAGCGCTGAACTGCGGCAAGCCGCTGCACTTGGCGCGGCAGGACGATCTGACCGCCACCGTCGACGTGTTCCGCTTCTTCGCTGGTGCCGTGCGCTGCCAGACCGGTCAGCTCAGCGGCGAATACCTGCCGGGCTACACCAGCATGGTGCGTCGCGATCCGATTGGCGTGGTGGCGTCGATTGCGCCGTGGAACTACCCGATCATGATGGCCGCGTGGAAAATCGCCCCGGCCCTCGCCGCCGGCAATACGCTGGTGTTCAAGCCGTCGGAACACACACCGCTGTCGATCCTCGCACTGGCGCCAGCACTCGCCGAGATCCTGCCGCGCGGGGTGATCAACATCATCTGCGGCGGCGGTGAAGGCGTCGGCAGCCATCTGGTCGGGCACGCCAAGGTGCGCATGGTCTCGCTGACCGGCGATATCGTCACCGGGCAGAAGATCCTTCAGGCGGCAGCAAAAACCCTCAAGCGCACGCATCTGGAACTCGGCGGCAAAGCCCCGGTGATCGTCTGCAACGATGCCGACATTCAAGCGGTGGTCGACGGCGTGCGCACCTACGGTTACTACAACGCCGGGCAGGACTGCACCGCCGCGTGCCGGATCTACGCGCAAACAGGCATTCACGACAAATTGGTCGCCGAGCTCGGCGCAGCGGTCAGCAGCCTGCGCTTCGCCGGCAAGCGCGATGCCGACAACGAGATCGGCCCGCTGATCAGCACCCGCCAGCGCGACCGCGTCGCCAGTTTCGTCGAGCGCGCCCTCGGCCAGCCGCACATCGAGCGCGTGACTGGCGCGGCGGTGCATTCCGGCGCCGGGTTCTTCTACCAGCCGACGTTGCTGGCCGGTTGCAAACAGACTGATGAAATCGTCCAGCGCGAAGTGTTCGGCCCGGTGGTCACCGTGACCCGCTTCGACGAACTCGCGCAAGCCGTGGACTGGGCCAACGACTCCGAATACGGCCTCGCCTCGTCGGTGTGGACGCAGAATCTGGACAAGGCAATGCAGGTCGCCGCCCGTTTGCAGTACGGCTGCACGTGGATCAACAGCCACTTCATGCTGGTCAGCGAAATGCCCCACGGCGGGCTGAAACGCTCCGGATACGGCAAAGACTTATCCAGTGATTCGCTGCAGGACTACAGCGTGGTGCGGCACATCATGGCCCGCCACGGCCAGCATCTCTGACTACGCTAATAACAAGCCGCCAACGGCATGCTGCACCGCGTTCACAACTGCCCCGACCATAATTTAAAGAAGAGGGTTCAACCATGTTCGTGCACAAGACCGCACTGTTTAGTGCAATCACCACAGCCTTGCTGGCCAGCGCCAGCCTGCAAGCTGCCGAGCCGCTGAAGGCGGTCGGCGCCGGCGAAGGTCAGTTGGATATCGTGGCCTGGCCGGGCTACATCGAACGTGGCGAGAGCGACAAGGCTTACGACTGGGTGAGCGGTTTCGAGAAAGAAACCGGCTGCAAGGTCAACGTCAAGACCGCCGCGACCTCCGACGAGATGGTCAGTCTGATGGCCAAGGGTGGTTACGACCTGGTCACCGCTTCGGGCGATGCCTCGTTGCGCCTGATCGTCGGCAAGCGCGTGCAACCGATCAACACCGCATTGATCCCGAACTGGAAAACCCTCGATCCACGGCTGAAAGATGCACCGTGGTACGTGGTCAACAACCAGACCTACGGCACCCCGTATCAGTGGGGCCCGAACGTGCTGATGTACAACACCAACGTGTTCAAGACGCCGCCGACCAGCTGGAACGTCCTGTTCGACGCGCAGAATTTCCCCGACGGCAAACCGAACAAGGGTCGCGTGCAGGCCTATGACGGCCCGATCTACATCGCCGACGCGGCGCTGTACCTGAAGACCGCCAAACCTGAGCTGGGGATCAAGGATCCGTATCAACTCACCGAGGCGCAGTACAAGGCCGTGCTCGATCTGCTGCGCGCGCAGCAGCCATTGATTCACCGTTACTGGCACGACACCACGGTACAGATGAGCGACTTCAAGAACGAAGGCGTGGTGGCGTCGAGCGCCTGGCCGTATCAGGTCAACGGCCTGATCAACGAGAAACAACCGATCGCCTCGACCATCCCCAAAGAAGGCGCCACCGGTTGGGCCGACACCACCATGCTGCACGCCGAAGCCAAGCATCCGAACTGCGCCTACAAGTGGATGGACTGGTCGTTGCAGCCGAAAGTCCAGGGTGACGTGGCGGCGTGGTTTGGTTCGCTGCCAGCCGTGCCGGCGGCGTGCAAGGAGAGCGAACTGCTCGGCGCCGAGGGTTGCAAGACCAATGGCTTCGACCAGTTCGACAAGATCGCCTTCTGGAAAACCCCGCAGGCTGAGGGCGGCAAGTTCGTGCCTTATAGCCGCTGGACTCAGGACTACATTGCGATCATGGGCGGCCGTTAGCCTTTGAGTTGACTCCGCTCTCCCTGTGGGAGCGGGCTTGCTCGCGAAAGCGCCAGGTGAGTCAGCATCAAAGTCGAATGAAAGACCGCATTCGCGAGCAAGCCCGCTCCCACATTTGATCTCCATCACCGGTAGATCGCATTCGTTTCAGCTTTTTCAGAAGTCCAGGCGACGGCCCACGCCTTTTTGGAGCACCGCACCATGACGCTTGCAGTCCAGTTCACCAACGTTTCCCGGCAGTTCGGCGAGGTGAAGGCCGTTGACCGGGTTTCCATTGACATCCAGGACGGCGAGTTCTTTTCCATGCTCGGCCCTTCCGGCTCGGGCAAGACCACCTGCCTGCGCCTGATCGCCGGTTTCGAACAACCGAGTGCCGGCTCGATCCGCATTCACGGCGCGGAAGCCGCCGGTCTGCCGCCGTATCAACGTGATGTGAACACCGTCTTCCAGGATTACGCACTGTTCCCGCACATGAACGTGCTGGACAACGTCGCCTATGGCTTGAAGGTCAAAGGCGTGAGCAAAACCGAACGCCACAAGCGCGCCGAAGAGGCGTTGGACATGGTCGCCCTCGGCGGTTATGGCGCACGCAAACCGGTGCAGTTGTCCGGCGGTCAGCGCCAGCGTGTCGCCCTCGCCCGCGCCTTGGTCAATCGCCCGCGCGTGCTGTTGCTTGATGAGCCATTGGGCGCCCTCGACCTGAAATTGCGCGAGCAGATGCAGAGTGAACTGAAGAAGCTGCAACGCCAGCTCGGCATCACTTTCATCTTCGTCACTCACGACCAGACCGAGGCGCTGTCGATGTCCGATCGCGTCGCTGTATTCAACAAGGGCCGCATCGAACAGGTCGACACCCCGCGCAATCTGTACATGAAACCCACCACCACGTTCGTCGCCGAATTCGTCGGCACCTCGAACGTGATTCGCGGCGATCTGGCGCGCCAGCTCAGCGGCCATCCGCAGCCGTTTTCGATTCGCCCCGAACACGTGCGTTTCGCCGAAGGGCCTCTCGCCAGCCATGAAATCGAAGTCAGCGGTCTGCTCCACGACATCCAGTATCAGGGCAGCGCCACGCGCTATGAACTGACGCTGGAAAACGGCCAGACCCTGAGCATCAGCCACGCCAACAATCAGTGGATCGACAGCAGCGCACAACACCAAACCGGCCAGCGCCTGAGCGCACGCTGGGCGCGGGAAGCGATGATCCCGCTGCATGATACCGTCGCGAGCGGGGTCTGAAATGAGCACGCTCGCGATGACTCAAGCACCGCCGTTGCGGCGGTTCTCCAACCTGCTCTATCGCAAGCCGAACCTGTATCTGTCGCTGCTGCTGGTGCCACCGTTGCTGTGGTTTGGCGCGATCTACCTCGGCTCGCTGCTGGTGCTGTTGTGGCAGGGTTTCTACACCTTCGACGACTTCACCATGGCGGTCACTCCTGACCTGACCCTGGCGAATTTTGCCGCGCTGTTTCAGCCATCGAACTTCGACATCATTTTGCGCACGCTGAGCATGGCCATCGTAGTATCGATCGCCAGCGCCATCGTCGCGTTCCCGATTGCCTACTACATGGCGCGCTACACCACGGGCAAGACCAAGGCGTTTTTCTACATCGCAGTGATGATGCCGATGTGGGCCAGTTACATCGTCAAGGCCTACGCCTGGACGTTACTGTTGGCCAAGGGCGGCGTCGCGCAATGGTTCGTCCAGCATCTGGGACTGGAGCCGGTGTTGCAGTTCATCCTCGGCATTCCCGGGGTGGGCGGCAGCACCTTGTCGACCTCACATCTGGGACGGTTCATGGTGTTCGTCTACATCTGGCTGCCGTTCATGATCCTGCCGATTCAAGCGTCGCTGGAACGTCTGCCGCCATCGCTGTTGCAGGCTTCCGCCGACCTCGGGGCCAAGCCGCGCCAGACCTTCATGCAGGTGATTTTGCCGCTGTCGGTGCCAGGAATTGCGGCCGGTTCGATCTTCACTTTTTCCCTGACCCTGGGCGACTTCATCGTGCCGCAATTGGTCGGGCCGCCGGGTTACTTCGTCGGCAGCATGGTCTACGCGCAGCAAGGTGCGATCGGCAACATGCCGATGGCCGCAGCGTTCACGTTGGTGCCGATTGTGTTGATCGCCATTTACCTGTCCATCGTCAAACGACTGGGGGCCTTCGATGCACTCTGAAAAAGCATCTCTCGGTCTGCGCATCGCGGCCTGGGGCGGGTTGGTGTTTCTGCACTTTCCGATCCTGATCATCTTTCTTTACGCCTTCAACACCGAGGAAGCCGCGTTCAGCTTTCCGCCGAAGGGCTTCACCCTGCACTGGTTCAGCGTGGCGTTTTCGCGGCCGGATGTGCTGGAGGCGATCAAGCTCTCGCTGCAGATTGCCGCCATCGCCACGTTGATCGCGATGGTGCTCGGCACACTGGCTTCAGCCGCGTTGTACCGCCGCGACTTCTTCGGCAAGCAGGGCATTTCGCTGATGCTGATTTTGCCGATCGCGCTGCCGGGGATCATCACCGGGATCGCCTTGCTGGCGACGTTCAAGACACTGGGGATCGAGCCGGGGATGTTCACCATCATCGTCGGCCACGCGACCTTCTGTGTGGTGATCGTCTACAACAACGTCATCGCCCGCCTGCGCCGCACTTCGCACAGTTTGATCGAGGCGTCGATGGATCTTGGTGCCGACGGTTGGCAGACCTTCCGCTACATCATCCTGCCGAACCTCGGCTCGGCGTTGCTGGCCGGCGGCATGCTCGCCTTTGCGCTGTCGTTCGACGAAATCATCGTCACCACGTTCACCGCCGGGCATGAGCGCACGTTGCCGTTGTGGCTGCTCAACCAGCTCAGCCGCCCACGGGATGTGCCGGTGACCAACGTCGTCGCCATGCTGGTGATGATGGTGACCATGCTGCCGATTCTCGGCGCGTATTACCTGACCCGGGGTGGCGAGAGTGTCGCGGGCAGTGGTGGGAAATAACCGAATAACTGAAGAAACCGGATCCCTGTAGGAGTGAGCCTGCTCGCGATGACTGACTGTCATTCAACAGGGGAGTCGACTGTAAGACCGCTATCGCGAGCAGGCTCACTCCTACATTGGGAATCGGTTTCGACAGAACAATAAAAGTGTTAGCGAGGACAATGAAATGCAAACCAGACTCTTGATCAACGGCCACCTGGTCAACGGCGAAGGCCCGGCCCAACCGGTGCTCAACCCGGCGCTCGGCAGCGTACTGGTGGAGATCAACGAGGCCTCCGAGGCCCAAGTCGATGCCGCCGTGCGCGCCGCCGATAATGCGTTCGCCGAGTGGTCGCAAACCACACCGAAAGACCGTTCGCTGCTGCTGCTCAAACTCGCCGACGCCATCGAAGCCCACGGCGAGGAACTGGCGAAACTCGAATCCGACAACTGCGGTAAACCCTACAGCGCTGCATTGAACGACGAGATCCCGGCGATTGCCGACGTGTTCCGTTTCTTCGCTGGCGCCAGCCGTTGCATGAGCGGTTCGGCCGGTGGCGAATACCTGCCCGGCCACACCTCGATGATCCGCCGCGACCCGGTGGGCGTAATTGCCTCCATCGCGCCGTGGAACTACCCGTTGATGATGGTCGCCTGGAAAATCGCCCCGGCCCTCGCTGCCGGTAATACCGTGGTGCTCAAGCCGTCGGAACAAACCCCGCTGACCGCGTTGCGTCTGGCCGAACTGGCGTCGGAAATTTTCCCGGCCGGTGTACTCAATCTGGTATTCGGTCGCGGTCCTAGCGTCGGCAGCCCGTTGGTCACGCATCCTAAAGTGCGCATGGTCTCGCTGACCGGTTCCATCGCCACCGGTTCGAACATCATTTCCAGCACCGCCGACAGCGTCAAACGCATGCACATGGAACTGGGGGGCAAAGCGCCGGTGATCATCTTCGACGACGCCGACATCGATGCCGCCGTCGAAGGCATCCGCACCTTCGGTTTCTACAACGCCGGGCAGGACTGCACCGCCGCGTGCCGGATCTACGCGCAGCAAGGCATCTACGACCAGTTCGTCGAGAAGCTCGGCGCGGCGGTCAGCAAAATCAAGTACGGCTTGCAGGATGATCCGTCGACCGAGCTGGGGCCGCTGATCACCGCGCAGCATCGCGACCGCGTCGCTGCTTTCGTCGAACGCGCCGTGGCGCAGTCGCACATTCGCTTGATCACCGGCGGCAAGGCTGTGGAAGGCAACGGTTTCTTCTTCGAACCGACGGTGCTGGCCGACGCGCAACAGGATGACGAGATCGTCCGCCGCGAAGTGTTCGGGCCGGTGGTGTCAGTAACCAAGTTCACCGATGAAGCGCAGGCGCTGGAGTGGGCCAACGACTCCGACTACGGCCTGGCGTCCTCGGTGTGGACGGCGGATGTCGGACGCGCGCATCGCTTGTCCGCGCGATTGCAGTACGGCTGCACCTGGGTCAACACCCACTTCATGCTCGTCAGCGAAATGCCCCATGGCGGTCAGAAATTGTCCGGCTACGGCAAGGACATGTCCATGTACGGACTGGAGGACTACACCACGGTTCGGCATGTGATGTTCAAGCACTAAAAGCATCGCTGGCAAGCCAGCTCCCACAAGGTTCGGTGCAGCTCTTGTGGGAGCGGGCTTGCTCGCGAAGGCGTCACCTCGGTTTCAGGAAGGAAACCGGCATTACGCACCACCAGGATCCCAAAACAATAACTACCGACCCGGGCGGTGCCCACAAAGCCCCGCCACGGCCTCGGCCATCCGAAATCTGCCGATTTCACGGAGCAAACACCCATGAGTGCCTCACCCGAATTCTCGGCCGCCATTGCCGACAGCGATGCCGAACAACTGCGCAAACTCGGCTACACCTCGAACTTCAATCGCAGCATGAGCCTGTGGGAAAACTTCGCTTTGGGCTTCACTTATCTGTCACCGGTCGTAGGGGTTTATACCCTGTTCGGTCTGTGCCTCGCGGCCGGCGGGCCACCGATGTTCTGGGCTTACTTGCTGGTCGGTTGCGGCCAGTTGCTGGTGTGCCTGATCTTCGGCGAAGTGGTCTCGCAGTTCCCGATTTCCGGCGGCGTTTATCCATGGGCGCGACGTCTGGTCGGCAAAAAATGGGCGTGGATGGTCGGCTGGATCTACTCCATCGCCCTGTGCGTGACCATCGCGGCGGTGGCCGTCGGTGCCGGCCCGTATCTGGCGGCGATGCTCGGGTTTGAGCCGAGCAACAACACCAACATCGTCATCGCGCTGGTGCTGACCTTGTTCGCCACGCTGGTCAATCTGAGCGGCACCAAAGTGCTGGCGCGTATCGCCATGTTCGGCTTCCTCTGCGAACTGGTCGGCGCGGTAATCGTCGGCGTGTACCTGCTGATCTTCGAGCGCCACCAACCGCTGAGTGTGCTGTTCAACACTTTCGACATCAGCGTCGATGGCTCATACCTGCCGGCGTTCCTCACCGCTTCGCTGGCCGGGATGTTCCTCTACTACGGCTTCGAGGCCTGCGGCGACGTCGCCGAAGAAACCCCGAACCCCAGTGCAAAAATTCCGGTGGCCATGCGCATGACCATCTACATCGGCGGCATCGCGGCAATGTTTGCCTGCCTGGCGCTGATCCTCGCCGTGCCGGACATGCAAGCGGTGATCAACGGCACCGACAAGGACCCGGTCACCACCATCCTCAACAACGCCTTCGGCCCGATCGGCTCGAAAGTGGTGATGGGCGTGGTGATGATTTCCTTCATCTCCTGCGTCATCAGCCTGCAGGCTGCGGCGAGTCGTCTGCTGTACTCCTACGCCCGCGACGAAATGGTCATCGGCAGCCGACTGCTGAAAAAGATTTCTCCTACAACCCAGGTGCCAGTTGCCGCGCTGTTCGTGTCCGGCGTCCTGCCCGCCCTGATCATCGCCCTCGGCTTCTTCCTGCAGGACGCCGTGGCCACCATCGTCAGCTTCGCCGCCATCGGCATCTACCTCGCGTTCCAGATGATCGTGCTGGCCGCTTTGTATGCGCGGATGAAAGGCTGGAAACCCAGCGGCAAATTCACCCTCGGCGCCTGGGGCTGGCCGGTGAACATCGGCGCGCTGGTGTATGGCGTCGGCGCGATCATCAACATGGCCTGGCCACGTACGCCGGATGCGGCGTGGTATGTGAACTATGCGATGGTGTTAAGCACGGTGATCGTGATTGGGTTGGGGCTGGTTTACATGTGGATCGGCAAGCCGTATGACCATGGGAAGGCGCCGGCTGGGGATGCTTGGAAGGTGAGTCGCTAAGAAGAATCACCCCGGAATCGAGATTTGATTCCGGGGTCTCCTCGAAGCACTGTCATCAATTCATCAGTACGCCATTTGATATCGGCTTTACCTCTAACAGCTTCGAAGCGATCCAGATCGATCACCTTTCTCTTTTTACCCTTCGCTTCATCTTTGCTCACAGAATTGCTTCTCCCTTTTCCCGATTGCTAACTCATAAAGGAAAATCTTCGGTGCAGGGATGGTTTAGCAGCGGAATCTAAAAAAACAGGCATTTCCTACAGCTACAGCCTGCCTGAAAAAGCCCCATTTCCTACGATGTGGGGCGAAAGGGTAGACTTGTCGCCGCAAGCGCCTGACCGATAGGCTTTATCCCGTCGCTGTTCATTCAGCGACCCGGGGTCGAAGCCGGAAACTGTCAACGCGGTGCTTGCATGCCCTCCATTGAATTGTGGCTGTTTCGCAGCTTCAGTTTTGCTTTATGGCGGGCCGTGTGGCGCGGGCCTTCTGGCTTTTCCGTGTTTGACTGGAAGTATCCCGACTTCGAACGCCATACGGTTCGCCACCCAACTTGTCGAAGAGTTGATGGCGACTTTCCTACTCAAATCGGAAGTCACTACATGTCTGCACAAATCCAAAACTCATCGTCGACCCACTTCACCCCCACCGTCTTCACCCGCCACAACCGCTTCCTCCACGCATTCATGCAAGACCACGAAGCCTGGTTCTGCGTGCAAGATCTCGGTCGCTTGATGGGTTACCCCCTGAACGAACGCCTTACCCTGAAACTCGATCCCGACCAGCGTCGCCATGTCCTCCTGCGTCGGGACGGCGAAATCATCGATTGCGCGATGGTCAGCGAGTCCGGCCTGTTCGCCCTGCTCGTCCATCACTTCGTCCCGGAAAACCGACACCTGCGCCAATGGCTGAGCCATGAAGTCATCCCGATGCTGCGCGAAACTCAATCAAGCCCTGTGGAAAACCACCCGAGCTTGAGCTCAATGCATTGGGCAGGCGTTACCGTACCGCTGCTGCACTGGCAACAGCAGGCGTGGGTCAAATGGCGGGATGTGCCGGAGTTGATGCGCGGCCAGCGGCCGTATCCAGTCCTGGGAACGTGTAGCTGATCCAGATAAAAAGGTGCGGACCTTTCAGTCCGCACCTTTTTATTTCCACTCAAAACCGCGAAACACTGCGCATCGCATCCACCAGATACCGCATCGCAATCCGGTCGCTCTCCGACAACTCGCGATAACGCTCCACCAGCTTCAGCTCTTCAGAACTCAATCGACGCCTTCTGCGGCCGCTGCCGAGGCAGGGAAAGATGCCGAGCATTTCGGCGATACCTTGTATTTTTGCCATGGACGATGTCCTTCAATACTTCAAAGAATTGCTAAACCACCACATCGCCCTGCCCCTTACAGCAGCGCCGTGTGCCCTACCGGTCAACACCGGTCATGCCCATAGAATAGAAATTAAATCGGCGCTGAAAAGCGGTTTTTAGAGTAATTAGTCGAAAAAAGCAGATATGCCGCATAAATCAGAACGCCCTGTCAGATTTTTAACCGACATGTCTTGTTTCATTGACACTCTGTCACTGTGAATCAACGAATTCTGCTCGACGAGCGAACCGTTTAAGCTAGCCGGCATCTGTTTATAGTCCGTTGCGTTTGGCCGAAGGCTTGTCCGAACCGTAATTTCTGATCCAGCACGTGCCAGGAACGGCGCGGGATTGCTCACGACAGGTTGTATCTATGCACCGCAGGAATTTGCTCAAAGCGTCGATGGCCATTGCGGCTTACACCGGTCTCTCGGCTTCCGGCCTGCTGGCCGCCCGTGCCTGGGCCGCCAATGGTGGCGCCGCCGATGGCGAGGCCCAGGCTTTCGACTTCGAAGCGCTCAAGCGCCAAGCCAAGCAACTGGCCGGCTCGGCCTATCAGGACACTAAACAGGTGCTGCCGCCAACGCTGGCGACCATGACCCCGCAGAACTTCAACGCGATCCGCTACGACGGCGATCATTCGCTGTGGAAAGAGAACAAGGGTCAGCTGGACGTGCAGTTCTTCCACGTCGGCATGGGTTTCCGCCAGCCGGTGCGCATGTACAGCGTCGATCCGAAGACCCGTACCGCGCGCGAAGTGCATTTCCGCCCGACGCTGTTCAACTACGAGAACACCTCGGTCGACACCCAACAGCTCAAGGGCGACCTGGGGTTTGCCGGCTTCAAGCTGTTCAAGGCGCCGGAGCTGGATCGCCATGACGTGGTGTCGTTCCTCGGCGCCAGTTATTTCCGTGCGGTGGATGCCACTGGCCAATATGGCCTCTCGGCCCGTGGTCTGGCCGTCGACACCTACGCGAAAAAGCGCGAAGAATTCCCTGACTTCACCAAATTCTGGTTCGAGACTCCGGATCAGAACGCCACGCGTTTTGTGGTCTATGCGCTGCTCGACTCGCCGAGCGCCACCGGTGCCTACCGCTTCGACATCGATTGCCAGGCCGAGCGCGTGGTGATGGAGATCGACGCCCACATCAACGCGCGTACCGCCATCGAACAACTGGGCATCGCACCGATGACCAGCATGTTCAGCTGCGGCACCCACGAACGCCGCATGTGCGACACCATCCACCCGCAGATTCACGACTCCGATCGCCTGGCGATGTGGCGCGGCAACGGCGAGTGGATCTGTCGCCCGCTGAACAACCCGGCGACCCTGCAGTTCAACGCGTTCGCCGACACCGATCCGAAAGGCTTCGGTCTGGTGCAGACCGACCACGAGTTCGCCAACTATCAGGACACCGTTGACTGGTACAGCAAGCGCCCGAGCCTGTGGGTTGAACCGACCACCGCGTGGGGCGAAGGCTCGATTGATCTGCTGGAAATTCCTACCACCGGCGAAACCCTCGACAACATCGTCGCGTTCTGGACCCCGAAGAAGCCAGTGGCTGCCGGCGACTCGCTGAACTATGGCTACAAGCTCTACTGGAGCGCCCTGCCACCGGTCGGTACGCCACTGGCGCGGGTGCATGCGACCCGTTCGGGCATGGGTGGCTTCGTCGAGGGCTGGGCACCAGGCGAGCATTACCCACCGGTCTGGGCCCGTCGCTTTGCCGTGGACTTCACCGGTGGCGGTCTCGATCGCCTGCCGCAGGGCACCGGGATCGAACCGGTGGTCACCTGCTCCAACGGCAAGGTGCAGGACTTCAGCGTGCTGGTGCTCGATGACATCAAGGGTTACCGGATCCTGTTCGACTGGTACCCGACCAGCGACAGCGTCGACCCGGTGGAACTGCGCCTGTTCATCCGCACCAATGACCGCACACTGAGCGAGACCTGGCTGTACCAGTACTTCCCGCCGGCGCCGGACAAGCGCAAATATCCTTGATGATTTGAGGCGCCTGTAAGGGCCTCTTCGCGAGCAAGCCCGCTCCCACACTGGATCCCGGTCGATCACACAGTTTGCGACCGACACAGAACCAGGGTGGGAGCGGGCTTGCTCGCGAATGCGTCAGAACATTCAACATCGGTTATTGAAGAAACTGCGTCAGGTCAGTGGGCAATACAGATGAATGTCTCTGGGTTCTTGATCAAACAACTCTGGATCCGCCTGATCAACCAACCGGCAACCCTGACGCTGATAAAACTCCACAGTGTTGCGCGATTCAGTCGCTGAAACATACAACGCCTCGGCACCGAATCGCCGGCCCTGCTCGCAGGCCAGCGCAAACAACTTCGCCCCCAGCCCTTGCCCGCGGTAATCACGGCTGATGTGCAGAAACTTCAACTGGCGCATGCTCAACCCCTGATTGTGAATAACCCGGTTATCCACAACCACCGCCGCGACCAGCGCCTGCCCATCGAAAACCCCGTACAACCAGCCACCGCGCCGCAAGCACTTCTCCAGCGCCAGCGCGTTTTCCTCAGCTTCCCCTTCCGGCCAGCCACGCATATCGAAATGCACCGGATACAAAATCAGCTCACCTTTTTCCAGCCGATAACATTCCTCCACCAGCTCGCTGCGGTCGATCTGCGCCAGCAGCGGCAAGTCGTGTTCGGTCAGTTCTCGTTCGATCAACATGCTCGACATCCTTGGCAAATGGCAGGCAAGAAAAAACCCGCCGGTTCAATGGCGGGTTTTATAGACGTTACGCAAACCCGAAATCAATCGCGCAGATCGGACTCGTGAATCGGCTGATCACGATGGGTCGCGCGCTGATACTGCGCCGGCCATACCGCTTTGCGCCCACCCAGATCATCGTCGGCATGCAGCGGCCAGTACGGGTCTCGCAGCAGCTCGCGGGCGAGGAAGATGATGTCGGCCTGACAGGTGCGCAGAATGTGCTCAGCCTGCGCCGGCTCGGTAATCATGCCGACGGTGCCGGTGGCGATGCCCGACTCCTTACGCACCCGTTCGGCGAAGCGCGTCTGATAACCCGGCCCCACCGGAATCTCGGCGTTGGCGGCGGTACCACCGGAGGAGACGTCGATCAGGTCCGCTCCCAGTGCCTTGAGGCGGCGCGCCAGTTCCACGGTTTCATCCGGGTTCCAGCCGTCTTCCACCCAGTCGGTGGCCGAAACCCGGACAAACACCGGCAACTCTTGTGGCCAGACCTCGCGCACGGCCTCGGTGACTTGCAACACCAGCCGAATACGGTTTTCGAACGAACCACCGTATTGATCGCGGCGCTGATTGCTCAATGGCGACAGAAACTGATGCAGCAGATAACCGTGGGCGGCATGCACCTCGACCACGCTGAAACCTGCGGTCAACGCACGTCTGGCCGCAGCAACGAAGGCCTGGATGACTTCGGCGATTTGCCCTTCATCCAGCTGCTTGGGTTGCGTGTGTTGCGGGTCGAAGGCAATCGGCGACGGCCCGACCGGGATCCAGCCGCCATCCTCCGGTTTGACGCTGCCGTGTTTGCCGATCCATGGCCGATGGGTGCTGGCCTTGCGCCCGGCGTGGGCCAGTTGAATGCCAGCAACCGCACCCTGAGCCGTAATGAAACGGGTGATGCGTTGCAGCGGTTCGATCTGTTCGTCGTTCCACAAACCGAGGTCTTCGGCGGTGATCCGCCCGTCGGCGGTGACCGCCGTGGCCTCGGTGAAAATCAGGCCGGCACCGCCCACCGCACGGCTGCCCAGGTGCACCAGATGCCAGTCGTTGGCCAGACCGTCGACGCTGGAATACTGGCACATCGGCGACACGGCGATGCGGTTGGGCAGGGTCAGTTGGCGAAGGGTAAAGGGTTCGAGCAGCAGACTCATGGGGCACCTCTCAAATCAGTGGGCAGGCTCCAGGGTTCTGTTTGAAAAGTCGACGAGTGACAGGAAAAGGTGCAGCACCCGCCCCCGCGGGCAAAACATTCGACAGACGTCACAAGGCCAATCAAGCAGTGCTTAGAGCCTAGTCGACAACCGGGGATGAGGGAGGGTTCAGAGTGATTCAGTGTGTGAAAGGGTGCTTTCGCGAGCAGGCTCGCTCCCACAAAGTCAACACCGTGCCTGTGGGAGCGAGCCTGCTCGCGAATGGCGTCAGCGCGGTTCGATGTGGGCAATCATCAGTTGCACCGTCTCGTTGCCCCGGAACTCGTTGACGTCGAGCTTGTAGGCCAGCTCGACCCACTGAATGGTCGGGTTCGGCCAGACATCACGGTCGATGCCGAAAGCGATGCCATCCAGCTTCACCGACCCGCACTCGCTTTTCAGCACCACTTTCAAGTGCCGCTCGCCGACCACCCGTTGCTCGACCAACTGGAACACGCCATGGAACAGCGGCTCCGGGAAGTGCTGGCCCCAAGGCCCGGCATGGCGCAGGGCGCGGGCCAGTTCCAGATGGAACTCCTCGACCGCCAGCGTGCCATCCGAAAGCATGCGCCCGGTCAGGTCCTCCTCACGAAGTTGCCGACGCACTTCGGCATCGAAAGCTTCGGCGAACAGCGGAAAATTCTCTTGCGGCAAAGTCAGACCGGCCGCCATCGCGTGGCCACCGTACTTGGCAATCAGGTTCGGATGCTGCGCCGCCACCACGCTCAAAGCATCGCGAATGTGGAAACCCTGCACCGAACGCCCCGAGCCCTTGAGTAAACCGTCACCGGCATCGGCGAAGGCAATGGTCGGGCGGAAATAACGTTCTTTCATGCGCGAGGCGAGAATGCCGATCACGCCCTGGTGCCATTCGGGATCGAACAGGCACAGGCCGAACGGCATCGATTCCACCGGCAAGTCCTTGAGCTGGGCCAGCGCCTCGCGCTGCATGCCCTGCTCGATGGATTTGCGATCCTGATTCATGCCGTCCAGTTGCGCGGCCATTTCCCGCGCCAGATTGGCGTCGGCAGTGAGCAGGCATTCGATCCCGAGGCTCATGTCGTCCAGGCGCCCCGCCGCGTTCAGGCGCGGGCCGACGATAAATCCAAGGTCGGTGGAAGTGATTCGCGCCGCGTCACGCTTGGCCACTTCAAGAATTGCCTTGATCCCCGGTCGTGCACGCCCGGCGCGAATCCGCTCGAGGCCCTGATGCACCAGAATCCGGTTGTTGGCATCCAGCGGCACCACGTCGGCAACGCTGCCCAGCGCCACCAGATCCAGCAGTTCGCCGATGTTCGGCTGCGGCTTGCTCTCGTACCAGCCAAGGCTGCGCAGGCGCGCGCGCAAGGCCATCAACACGTAGAAAATCACCCCGACCCCGGCCAGCGCCTTGCTCGGAAACTCGCAGCCGGGCTGGTTCGGGTTGACCAGCGCATCGGCCAGCGGCAGTTCATCGCCGGGCAAGTGGTGGTCGGTGATCAACACCTTGAGCCCGGCCTTTTTCGCCGCCGCCACACCTTCGACGCTGGAGATGCCGTTGTCGACAGTGATCAACAACTGCGGCTCGCGCGCCAGGGCAACCTCGACGATTTCCGGGGTCAGGCCATAGCCGTATTCGAAGCGGTTCGGCACCAGATAATCGACATGCGCCGCGCCCAGCAGACGCAAGCCAAGCACGCCGACCGTACTGGCCGTCGCGCCATCGGCGTCGAAGTCACCGACGATCAGAATCCGCTGACGCTGCTCCAGCGCCGTCACCAGCAGATCCACCGCTGCCTCGATGCCCTTGAGCTGCTGGAACGGAATCAGCCGCGCCAGACTTTTATCCAGCTCCGCCTCGGATTGCACGCCCCGCGCCGCGTACAAACGGGTCAGCAAAGGTGGCAGGTCACCGAGAAACGGCAGCGTGGCAGGCAACGGTCGAGGATCAATACGCATGGGCTAACGGAAACTTCTCTTGAATACGTGGGATTAATCAGTGAACGACGCAGGATCAGCCGCGTTCACCTTGCAGCCATTGCAACTGGACTTCATGCTGACCGCGGTCGTCGGTGACGAAGATCGTGCCTTCGCTGATCATCACGTCCCACTTGATGACGCGCGGCATGTCCTTGGCCAGGGTTTCCAGCACTTCCTGCGGCACAGCGGCGATGTTGACGTTTTTCAGGTTCTTGATCGCCGGGATCACTTTGCCTTCCCACACGCGCAGACTGCCATAGGCCAGCAGGCTGGTGCGTTCGGTGCGACGCGAGCACCAGGTCAGACGATCGGCGTCCGGCTGGCCAACTTCGATCCAGTGCAGAACGCGATCATCCAGGCTTTTTTCCCACAGCGCAGGTTCATCCACGTCCGACAGACCACGGCCAAACGACAACTGCTCGTTGTACCAGAGGGCGTAGGCCAGCAGCCGCACGGTCATGCGCTCTTCGGTTTCCGAAGGGTGACGGGCGATGGTCTGCTTGACGCTCTCGTAGATGCTGCGGTCGAGGTCAGTGAGGTTCAGTTCGAATTTGTACGTGGTAGACGGCTGGGCCATGAACGGGCTTCTTGATACGAGGAAAGTCGGCAAGTCTAACCGATGCCGTAGGCAATCATCGAATTGATGGCGATCAACCTGCGGCGTCTGACAGCCGGCTATGTTAAAACGCTGTATCCGCTCAGCCTTGTCCTACAGGATTCAGTATGCCGTTCGCCAACAAACCGCTCAGCGGTGTGAAAGTCATTGAATTGGGTACGTTGATTGCCGGGCCGTTCGCCTCGCGCATCTGCGGCGAGTTCGGCGCCGAAGTGATCAAGATCGAATCGCCCGACGGCGGTGATCCGCTGCGCAAGTGGCGCAAATTGTATGAAGGCACCTCGCTGTGGTGGTTCGTCCAGGCGCGCAACAAGAAGTCGCTGACCCTGAACCTCAAGCACCCCGACGGCCTGGCGATCCTGAAAAAACTGCTGGGCGAAGCCGACATCCTGATCGAAAACTTTCGCCCCGGCGTGCTGGAAAAACTCGGGCTGAGCTGGGAAACCCTGCACGCGCTGAATCCGAAACTGGTGATGGTGCGCCTCTCGGGGTTCGGCCAGACCGGGCCGATGAAGGATCAACCGGGCTTCGGCGCGGTCGGCGAGTCCATGGGCGGTTTGCGCTACATCACCGGCTTCGAAGACCGGCCACCGGTGCGCACCGGGATCTCCATCGGTGACTCGATTGCCGCGTTGTGGGGCGTCATCGGCGCGCTGATGGCGCTGCGTCATCGCGAGGTCAACGGCGGTCTCGGCCAAGTGGTCGATGTCGCGTTGTACGAGGCGATTTTCGCCATGATGGAAAGCATGGTGCCGGAGTTCGACGTGTTCGGCTTCATCCGCGAGCGCACCGGTAACATCATGCCGGGCATCACGCCGTCATCGATCCACACCAGTGCCGACGGCAAGCATGTGCAGATCGGTGCCAATGGCGACGCAATCTTTAAGCGTTTCATGCTGATCATCGGCCGCGAGGATCTGGCCAACGACCCGACACTGGCGAGTAACGACGGGCGCGACAGTCGCCGCGACGAGTTGTATGGCGTGATCGACCGCTGGGTCAATTCGCTGCCGCTGCAAAGCGTGCTCGACCTGCTCAATCAGGCGGAAGTGCCGGCCAGCCGGATCTTCAGTGCCGAGGACATGTTCAGCGATCCGCAGTACCTCGCCCGGGAAATGTTCCTGCAGGCGAAGCTGCCGGACGGCAAGCCTTTCAAGATGCCGGGCATCGTGCCGAAACTCTCCGAGACACCGGGTACTTCCGAATGGGTCGGACCGCAACTCGGTGAACACAATGCGCAGGTACTGCACGATCTTGGCTACGACGAACAGCAGATCGCCCGGTTGCGCGCAGACGGAGCTATCTAAGCTGAAACATCGGCAGACATCGGACGCCAACCGCGCCCACCACTGGTGGACGTGGCGGCTGTTCGGCCTGTTGTTTCTGCTCGCCCTGCCCGCCTGGGCGCAAGCGAAGCCCACGCTGGTCTGGTTGCTGCGCGACCTGCCGCCCCTGACCATCTTCGAAGGCCCGAAAAAGGGCCAGGGCGTCATCGATCAACTGATGCCGATGCTGATCGCCGGCATGCCGCAATACGAACACACGCTGATGCGGGTCAATCGCGCCCGCGGCATGCAGATGCTGCACGAGCCGTCCTTTACCTGCGATCCGTCGCTGATCTGGAGCAAGGAGCGCACGCAATGGA
Organism: Pseudomonas sp. S3(2024); assembly: GCF_036861315.1. Classification (NCBI taxonomy): domain Bacteria; kingdom Pseudomonadati; phylum Pseudomonadota; class Gammaproteobacteria; order Pseudomonadales; family Pseudomonadaceae; genus Pseudomonas; species Pseudomonas sp. S3(2024). The sequence goes on from NZ_JAZAQQ010000001.1 coordinate 637,784, forward strand.
TCACTTTCTCTATCCCGGCGTTTCGCGCTGTCAGTAATGGTCTGGTGGTGCGTCAGAAGGATCGCAGCGTACTGGCGCCTTACCTGATCGACGGTGAAGTCGATCTGCCGGCATTTCTGGCCAATGGCGAGATCAAGGTCGGAGTTGTCGCGGAACGCAGTTACGGCGAGTATCTCGACAGTCTGCTCAAGCAGGCTCCCGGCGGTGCGTTGACGCCGCATTATGGCAACGACGCCCTGAGCAGCCTGCTGTCGATGCAGCGCCTGGGGCGTCTGCAAGTGGTGCTGGGTTACTGGCCGGAGATCCGCTATCAGGCGCAGCAGGCGCAAATTGCCGAAGACGAACTGGTGTTCTTTCCGATTCGCGGCACCGGCAAGTATCTGTCTGGCTTTGTCGGGTGTTCCGATACGCCTCAGGGCCGTCAGGCGATCAGTGAGATCAACCAACTGCTGCGTACCCTGCCCCACGAGCAACTGAACCAGTCGTATGCCGACTGGCTGGACCCCGAAATGCGCACGGATTATCTGCAACAGGCGCGGATTTTTTTCGAGCAACAGGCCACGCAGTAAAACCTGCGGGCAAAAAGAAACCCCGAGCAGTGGGGAGACAACTCGGGGTTAAACGCGGTCTGCTTAAAGACCCGTAGCAGCAAGCGACAAGCACCGGAGCACAATGCTTGATCCTGCTGTTATGGGGTCTGACTGACGGGGATGCAGGAAGGTTCCCACAAAAAATATTTCATCTTTACAGGGCCGCACGCTTATCCAGCGCCGCATTGCGCAAGGCCGCAATCACACAGGGCTCCAGCCGCCCTTCAGCGATCAGGACGTCACGGTGCAAACCGTCAACCACATCTGTCAGCAGGCGTTTGTCGCTCAACTGCGCCTGATTGAATTCGCGCTCCACCACGAGGGCGCCGTTGCTGTTCTTCAGCGTCACCAGGCATTCGCCATGGGCGCCACACGGAGTCAACGTCACCTGATACGGGCTCAGAGCCTCACCGAGCAATAGACTGATACTTTCCATCTCGATCTCCACTCAATAGTCCGAAAACATTGTGCCTAGGGCGTGTTCACAATAAATGACCACCGGCCCGAGAAGAAAGTTCTGAATACCGCGCTGCTCCCGGAGCAGTTAGCGGTCTGTCAGAGCATGCACGGTGAAGATGACAGAAACATAACCATCGGCTCAAGCCCCCGCCGGATGGGCTGCCGCTTGCAGGTAGCTGTCCAGCAGCCCGCGCATCAGCACCGCCGAGACCGGCGTTTGCAAACGCCCCAGGAGTTTCAGCTCCTGCTGGTGCAGCAGGCTTTCGAGATCACTCAGCAGGCCGGGTGCCACACGCCCCAGCAGGATAAGCGCCCGCGCTTCCCGCCCGGCCACCAGATGACGGATCAGCGCCAGGCCCTCTCCGCCGCGCAGTTGCGGATCGCAAATCGCTATGTCGACCCGGATGCGGCGCTCCAGCGAGCACTTTGCGGACGCCAGCGACGGCGCTGTCAGCACGTCGTAGATACCGACCGCATTGAGCATCTGGTGCAACGCCATCATTCGATAAGGATCGGGTTCGAGAATCAGTACTTTGAGCGAGCGCATGGACGACCTCTGAAACGGCAATCGCGGACTCGTCCGCAGTTGCCGCCCACTTTAGGGCAGCCTCCTTCAGTCCCCCATCGGAAAAGGAAACGCGTGATATAGGAAATTTCCCTATATCAATGCGGATGTCCCGTCGTTGCCGCATCACGCCGGGTGATGTCCGTCCACCCGCCGAGCAGGCCTCGCAACTCCCCACTGGCACAGTAAAACGGCACCGTCCATTGATAGATGTCGCGATTACCCTGCTTGAATTGCAGGCGACGTCTGCTGAAGCGGGTTCGGCGGGTTCTCAGCTGAATCATGAACTCCTCATGCAGCATGCCGGCGGTGGCACGCGGCAGGGCATCGACGTCGATCAAGCGACACCCCTGCACCTGCTCAAAGCGGATCGACAACGCCTCTTCGTAGCTTTTGTTACAGAGGATCAGACGCCCTTCCAGGTCGCGAACGAACACCGGGTCAGGCATGGCGTCTATCAGCGCGCGCTGGAAGACCAATTGATCACCGAGTTGGCTTTGCACGTCTCGATGCTGTTTGATCAGCGCCGCCATTCGCCGATGCCATAACAGCGACAACCCACAAAAAGCCCCCACCACAAACACACCCCAGTAGCCCAAACGCGACCAGTGTTGCCAGCCCGCAGCAGCTGGTTTCGGCCCGATGCCGCCCAGCCAGTTCAGGCGAATGGCCCGCAGTTCGGAAGCCGGGAACGCTTCAAGCGCCTTGTTCAGGATGCTCAGCAATTGCGGCTGACCCTTGCGCACGGCCAGAAGATCCGCCTCCCATTTTCCCTCCAGCAATTCGCCAACCTTCAGCAAGCCTGAGGGATAGAGCTGCGCACCGATTTCGTTTTCGATGGTGGCATAGGCCTCACCGCTTTCGACCAGCGCCCGTGCCTCGGCATAGGTTTTCACCGAACGTAATTCGATGGACGGATAATCGCGTCGGATCACCCCCTCCAGCGCATGCCGACCCGGCAACACCAGCACCCGTTTGGCCAACTGCTCCAGCGATTGCACTCCAGGCTCGCCGGCGCGGCCGACAAATACCCAGCCGGCACCGCCAAAGGCATGACTGAAATCCAGACTCAAACGGCGCTCATCATTCATCGCCAGGGTCGTGCTCATGTCTGCGGCACCGGTTTCCAGGCGCTCGAGCATCTGCGCGGTGGAAAACGACTCCCGGTAAACGAATTGCAACCCGGTCATGGCGCTGATGCGTTTGAGCACATCATTGTTCAAGCCGCTCCAATGACCATGCTCATCCAGAAACAGGTACAACGGGTACTGCTCCGCCGCCACGATCACCGTCGGGTTATCGCGAACCCATTGCCGCTCGGCTTCACTCAGCACAACGGTGCCGATGTTCAACTGCTCTTCATCATGCGCCAGATGCGCCGCAACGCCCACGCGCCAGCCAACCAACAGGCATAACAGAAAAACCCGCTTCAGGGCGTGTTTCCATCCTCTTTCAAACAGCATTGCCACTTCCTTCGTGATCGACTCACCCGTCCTTCATGGGCGAAAACCCGAGCAGTGTGGCAGCAGAAACAAAAAAGCCCGTCAGGAGACGGGCTTCAAAATGTGACAGCTTTTTCGGCTTACAGCGGCTTGCCGCGGTTGCCGTGCTGGCTGACAAAGGCCTGTACGGCTTTCAGCTCGTTTGGCAGAACGGTGCAGCGCTCGTTTCGCTCGAACAAATCAGAAAGATGTGCAGGCAGTTCGAGAGCTTTTCCTACACCCGCTTTCTCCACGGCATCCGGGAATTTCACCGGATGTGCGGTGCCCAGGATCACCATCGGGATGTCCAGGCTGCGGCGGCATTCGCGCGCGGCCTTGACGCCGATGGCGGTGTGCGGGTCCAACACTTCGCCGCATTGCGCGTAGACTTCGGCGATGGTTTCGCAGGTTTGCGCGTCATCCACGGCCAGCGAGTCGAACAGCTTGCGGGCTTCGGTCCAGCGCTCTTGCTCGACGCTGAAACCACCGCCCTGCTTGAACGAATCCATCAGCCCGGCAATCGCCGCGCCGTTACGACCGTGCAGGTCGAACAGCAGGCGTTCGAAGTTCGACGAAACCATGATGTCCATCGACGGCGACAGCGTAGCGTGCAGGGTTTCCTTGACGTACTGGTTGCCGCTCATGAAGCGGTGCAGGATGTCGTTGCGGTTGGTCGCGACGATCAACTGGTTGATCGGCAGGCCCATGTTGCGCGCCAGGTAACCGGCGAAGATGTCGCCGAAGTTGCCGGTCGGTACCGAGAACGCCACCGAACGCGCCGGGCCGCCCAGCTGCAGCGCTGCGTGGAAGTAGTAGACGATCTGGGCCATGATCCGCGCCCAGTTGATCGAGTTCACCGCTACCAGGCGCGTGCCCTTGAGGAAGCTCTGGTCGGCAAAGCTGTTCTTGACCATTTCCTGGCAGTCATCGAAGTTGCCTTCGATGGCGATGTTGTGGATGTTCTCGCCGACAATGGTGGTCATCTGCCGACGCTGCACTTCGGACACACGGTTGTGCGGGTGCAGGATGAAGATGTCGACGTTTTCGCAGTGCTTGCAGCCTTCGATGGCGGCCGAACCGGTGTCACCCGAGGTGGCACCGACGATGACCACGCGCTCGCCGCGCTTTTCCAGCACGTAATCGAGCAGACGACCGAGCAGTTGCAGGGCGAAGTCCTTGAACGCCAGGGTCGGGCCGTGGAACAGCTCCAGCACCCATTCGTTGCCGTTGAGCTGACGCAGCGGCGCAACAGCGCTGTGCGAGAACACACCGTAGGTTTCTTCGAGGATATTTTTGAAATCGGCGTCCGGGATGCTGCCGGTGACAAACGGGCGCATGACCCGGAAAGCCAGCTCGTGATACGGCAGGCCGGCCCAGGAAGCGATTTCTTCCTGGGTGAAACGTGGCAGGTTTTCCGGGACGTACAGACCGCCGTCAGTGGCCAGACCGGCCAGCAGGACGTCTTCGAAATTCAGGGCCGGTGCCTGGCCGCGGGTACTGATGTAACGCATGACTGACTCCAATGGAGAGTGTGCACAACAGTGGCCCCTTTCACGGGGCCATTGCAGGACAACGACTTAGTTCAGGTGCTCGACGCGGATCCGTACAACCGGACCATTCACGCCGGCCAGGGCTTCGAGGGCAGCGATCGCATCGTTGATACGCTGCTCGACCACGCGGTGGGTCAGCAGGATCATCGGTACCAGACCGTCGTGTTCCTCGACTTCCTTCTGCATGATCGACTCGATGTTGATGCCACGCTCCGAGAGGATGCTCGCCACCTGAGCCAGTACGCCCGGATGGTCCTTGGCCTGGATGCGCAGGTAGTAGGCACTTTCGCAGGCTTCGATCGGCAGGATCGGATGCGCCGACAGCGAGTCCGGCTGGAAGGCCAGGTGCGGCACGCGGTTTTCCGGATCGGACGTCATGGCGCGAACCACGTCCACCAGGTCGGCGATCACCGACGAAGCGGTCGGCTCCATGCCGGCGCCGGCGCCGTAGAACAGGGTCGAACCGGCAGCGTCACCATTGACCATCACGGCGTTCATCACGCCGTTGACGTTGGCGATCAGACGATCGGCCGGGATCAGCGTCGGGTGTACGCGCAGCTCGATGCCGGCAGCGGTGCTGCGCGCCACGCCGAGGTGCTTGATGCGGTAGCCCAGCGCTTCGGCGTAGTTCACGTCAGCGGTGGTCAGCTTGGTGATGCCTTCGGTGTAGGCCTTGTCGAATTGCAGCGGAATGCCGAACGCGATCGACGCCAGAATCGTCAGCTTGTGCGCCGCGTCGATGCCTTCGACGTCGAAGGTCGGATCGGCTTCGGCGTAGCCCAGCGCTTGCGCTTCGGCCAGCACGTCTTCGAAGGTGCGACCCTTCTCGCGCATTTCGGTGAGGATGAAGTTACCGGTGCCGTTGATGATCCCGGCGACCCAGTTGATGCGGTTGGCGGACAGGCCTTCACGGATCGCCTTGATCACCGGAATGCCACCGGCCACGGCCGCTTCGAACGCCACGATCACGCCTTTCTCGCGTGCCTTGGCGAAAATCTCATTACCGTGAACGGCGATCAGTGCCTTGTTCGCGGTGACCACATGCTTGCCATTCTCGATGGCCTTGAGTACCAGCTCGCGGGCAACGGTGTAGCCGCCCATCAGCTCTATGACGATGTCGATCTCAGGGTTCGTGGCCACTTCGAAGACATCGTTGGTAATCGCAATACCGGTCGTCTGGAACTGAGGCTTTGGCGTGCGCATGGCAATTTGTGCCACTTCGATCCCACGCCCGGCACGACGAGCAATTTCCTCGGCGTTGCGCTGAAGTACGTTGAAGGTACCGCCACCGACGGTCCCTAACCCACAGATGCCTACTTTGACCGGATTCACTGTGAACTCCCCATGAAACGGCCGACGCAAGGTCGGCCGGAAAACAACCGCGTGTTCGCGGCTCTCTATTAATGGCCCGGCGAAGTTACCGCCGGACCATGATCGTCAAAGGCTGACCGTGACGATGCGAATTACTTGGCGCCCAGCGCCAGTTTGGCGACTTGTGGCGCCGGCTGGTAGCCCGGAATGACTTGTCCGTCGGCCAAAACGATGGCCGGTGTACCGTTCACGCCGATCGACTGACCGAGGGCGAACTGTTTGGAGACCGGGTTCGCGCACTTGGCGGCCTTGATTTCCTTGCCATCGACCATTTTGTCCATGGCGGCTTTCTTGTCGGTCGAGCACCACACGGCTTGCAGCTGCTCGTCACCCGGCGAGCCGAGGCCCTGACGCGGGAACGCCACGTAACGCACTTCGATGCCGCGCTTGTTCAGCTCAGGCACTTCGGCGTGCAGCTTGTGGCAGTACGGGCAGGTGGTGTCGGTGAACACGGTGATGTGCGATTTGGTTTCGCCCACCGCCGGATACACCACGGTTTCGGCAACTGGAATGGCATTGATCAGTTTGGAGATGCCCAGGCGTTCGGTCTTCTCGGTCAGGTTGACCGGTTTGCCGTCCTTGAGCTGGAACAGGTAGCCCTGAACGATGTACTGGCCGTCGGCGCTGGCGTACAGCACGCGGCTGCCCTTGAGCTTGACTTCATACATGCCCGGCAACGGGCTGGCGCTGATGCTTTCTACCGGAACCTCGAGTTCGAGTTTTTCCAGGCTTTGACGAATGGCTTTGTCGGCCGCGTCATCGGCGACGGCAAAGGTGCTGACCAACGCAATGGCTGCGGCGGCGAAAATCTGGGTCAGACGCATGAGAACTCCTGAAGGCGGACAAATGAAACGGTCAGAACGCCCGTGCCGGAACACCGGGTCATAACCGTCCATCGTGCAAACCGGCAAAGCCTACCACATAAGGCTCGCATGGCCGAATGCGCCTGTCGCCAGAGATTGTGGGCGACGCAAACCCTGTGGGAGCGGGCTTGCTCGCGAAGGCGTCCTGGCAGGCGACAAATATCTCGTCTGTGACGGCCTCTTCGCGAGCAAGCCCGCTCCCACAGGTTTTTCATCAGCCTCTTGGGTGGTGTTTGGCGTGCAGATCTTGCAACCGCGCGCGGGCCACATGGGTGTAGATTTGCGTAGTGGAAAGGTCGCTGTGACCCAGCAACATTTGCACCACCCGCAGGTCGGCGCCGTGGTTGAGCAGGTGCGTGGCGAAGGCGTGACGCAAGGTGTGCGGTGACAGCGATTTGCCGATCCCGGCGACTTTGGCCCAATGCTTGATCCGGTGCCAGAAAGTCTGGCGGGTCATCTGTTCGCCGCGCTGGCTGGGGAACAGCACATCGCTGGGGCGTCCGCCGAGCAGCTCGCTGCGGCCATCGCGCATGTAACGCTCGACCCAGACAATCGCCTCTTCGCCCATCGGCACCAGCCGCTCCTTGCTGCCCTTGCCCATCACCCGCAACACGCCCTGACGCAGGTTGACCTGCTCCAAGGTCAGGCTCACCAGTTCGGTCACCCGCAGGCCACAGGCATACAGCACTTCAAGCATGGCGCGATCACGCTGACCGATGGCTTCGCTCAGGTCCGGCGCCTTGAGCAGCGCTTCGACGTCGGCCTCCGACAACGATTTGGGCAACGGCCGACCGAGTTGCGGCATGTCGACGCGCAAGGTCGGATCGACCGTAATCAGCTTTTCCCGCAGCAGATAGCGATAAAAGCCACGCACACCGGAAAGAAATCTGGCGGTGGAACGCGGTTTGTAGTTCTGTTCCAGGCGCCAGGACAGGTGATCGAGGATCAACTCGCGACCGGCATTGATCAGCTCCAGGTTTTTCTCCTGCAGCCAGCCGTTGAACAGCGCCAGATCGCTGCGGTAGGCGCCGCGGGTGTTGTCGGACAGGCCTTTTTCCAGCCACAGGGCGTCGAGGAATTGGTCAATCAGCGGATGGTCGATGGCAGGCATGGGCGCTCAAGACACACAACCTCCGGGGCCGTGCGCAAATGTAGAGTGAACTGTAGGAATGGCCGCTAGTCTTTCATAGCCCGCTAATTCAAGGAACAGGGAGCTTCAATGAACGAGCAGCAAATTCTCTTGGCATTTGGCGGGATCGGCGCCGCTGCGCTGGGTTGCCAGTGGCTGGCGTGGCGCCTGAAGCTGCCGGCGATTCTGTTTCTGTTGCTGACCGGGATTCTCGCCGGGCCGGTGCTGGGCTGGCTCGACCCGCAGGAAATGTTCGGCCCGCTGCTGATGCCGCTGGTGTCGCTGGCGGTAGCGTTGATCCTGTTTGAGGGCAGTCTGACCCTGCACCTGTCGGAATGGCGCGAGATCGGCAGTGTCGTGCATCGGCTGGTGACTCTCGGTGCGCTCGTCACCTGGGTGGTCATCGCCGTCGCGACGCACTTCTTGCTCGGCTTCGACTGGCTGCTGGCGATCCTGTTCGGCAGCCTGACGCTGGTGACCGGCCCGACGGTGATCGTGCCGATGCTGCGGGTGGTGCGGCCGAAAGCCTCGATCGCCAACATCTTGCGCTGGGAAGGCATCGTCATCGACCCGATCGGCGCCCTGCTCGCGGTGGTGGTCTACAGCTTCATCATCGCCCGCTCCGAGGGCAACGGCCTCGAACAGAGCCTGTTGACCTTCGGCGGGGTGATTGTCTGCGGCAGCGTATTCGGGGTGGTCGGCGGCTGGGTGCTGGGCACCATCATCCGGCGCCAGTGGTTGCCCGAGTACCTGCATAACCTCGCCTCGCTGGCAGCCGTGCTGGGGATTTTCATTGCGTCGAATCAGGTGATGCACGAGTCCGGCCTGCTCGCGGTGACGCTGATGGGCATGTGGCTGGCGAACATGAAGGGCGTGGATGTGCGGCACATCCTGCACTTCAAGGAAAACCTCAGCGTACTGCTGATTTCCGGGTTGTTCATTCTGCTGGCGGCGCGGCTGGACCTGCATGCCCTGATCGGCCTCGGGCCGCTGGTGCTGATTCTGCTGCTGGTGATTCAACTGATCGCGCGCCCGCTGAACGTGCTGTTGAGCACTGCCGGCTCTAGCCTGAGCTGGCGTGAACGCGCCCTGCTGTGCTGGATCGCCCCGCGCGGGATCGTGGCGGCGGCGGTGTCGGCGATTTTCGCGATTCGTCTGGATCAAGCCGGGCACGAAGGTGCGCTGCTGCTGGTGCCGCTGACTTTCGCGGTGATCATCGGCACCGTGGTGCTGCAAAGTGCAACCGCTCGGCCACTGGCACGCTTGCTGAACGTCGCTGAACCGGCGCCGAGCGGCTTCCTGATCGTCGGCGCCAACGGCCCGGCGCGCCTGCTGGGCAAGTCGCTGCAGCAGCTGGGCAGCCGGGTGCTACTGACCGATTCGAGTTGGGAAAACATTCGTGCGGCGCGCATGGAGGGTTTGCCGACGTACTTTGGCAACCCGGCTTCACAGCATGCCGATGCGCATCTTGATCTGGTGGGGCTGGGGCATCTGCTGGCGCTATCGCCGTCGGGCGAACTGAACACCCTGGCGGCGATGCGTTTTCGACACGACTTTGGTCATCAACGCCTGTTTGGTCTGGCCAGTGGTCAGGAAAGTCGTCGCAGTGACAAGCATCGGGCAAGCCTGGAACATCGCGGCAATCAGCTGGGGAGCGAGGCGCTGACCTACGCCAAGCTGGCCAGCCTGATCAGCAACGGCGCCGAGGTCTACAGCACGACGCTGACGGACGGTTTCGGTTGGGAGGATTACCAGGCATTGCATGGCAATCGGGCGACCCTGCTGTTCATGCGCGATGACAGTGGCTGGGTGCATGTGGTGACGCCGGAGACTGCTTTGAAACCGGGATCCGGGTGGACGTTGCTGGCGTTGATTCAGCCTGAGAGCAGCGGTGCCTGAGCTGACGCCTTCGCGAGCAGGCTCGCTCCCACAGTGATCGGAAATTGTGTCCGACACAAAGCCTGTGGGAGCGAGCCTGCTCGCGAATGGCGCGACTCGGTTCCAGATCAGGCTGCAAACCCAGGCAGCACCGGCACCGGCCGCTTGTCATCATCAATAGCGACAAAGCTGAACTGCCCATGAATCGCCTTCTCGCGGCCATCACAACTCATGCTCTCGACAAACACTTCCACCTCGACCTTGAGGCTGGTATTGCCGACCTTGATCACTTTACCGACCAGTTCGACGATGGAGCCGGCCGGGATCGCGTGGTTGAAGTCGATGCGGTCGGTTGAAACAGTCACCAGCGGCAGGCGGCAGAAGCGGGTGGCGGTGATGAACGACACTTCGTCCATCCATGCCAGCGCGGTGCCGCCGAACAGGGTGTTGTGGTGGTTGGTGGTCGGCGGGAAGACGGCTTTGGTCACGCGGGTTACCGAGAGTTCGGTACGGCGCTGGATTTCCTGGTCGCGGGTGGTCATGGTTCTGGCCTGAAACAAAAATGCTGTGGATAAATTACAGGCAACAAAAAAGCAGCCCGTAGGCTGCTTTTTTCTGCATCGGAAGCTGGACTTAAGCCAGTTTTTCCTTGATGCGAGCTGCTTTACCCGACAGGTCGCGCAGGTAGTACAGCTTGGCTTTACGTACGTCACCGCGACGTTTAACAGCCATGCTGTCGATCTGCGGGGAGTAGGTCTGGAAAGTACGTTCTACGCCAACACCGTTGGAGATTTTACGAACGGTGAACGCACTGTTCACGCCGCGGTTACGCTTGGCGATGACAACGCCTTCGAACGCTTGCAGACGGGAACGATCGCCTTCCTTCACTTTCACCTGAACGACAATGGTGTCGCCTGGGGCAAAGGTAGGGATTTCTTTGGTCATCTGCTCTGCTTCGAGTGCAAGGATGATTTTGTTGGTCATGCTGTGCTCCTAAGGTAAATCAACTGATCTACCATCGATACGTTGTTAACTATCGTCCCGCTCGCGGATGTATTCCTCGAGCAGCTTCTTCTCTTCTCCAGAAAGCGAGCGGCTTTCCAGAAGATCGGCGCGTCGTTCATAGGTCCTACCAAGGGACTGCTGTAAACGCCAACGCCGGATATGCGCGTGATTGCCACTTAGCAACACGTCGGGAACACGCTGATCCGCATACACCTCAGGTCGGGTGTAGTGCGGGCAATCCAGCAGACCATCCGTAAAGGAATCTTCCTCAGCGGAATCCGCATGCCCTAAAGCTCCGGGCAGCAGTCGTGTAACCGCATCGATCATGACCATGGCCGGCAGCTCGCCGCCAGACAGTACATAGTCACCAATCGACCACTCTTCATCGACATGAGCCTCAATAAAGCGCTCGTCAATGCCTTCATAGCGGCCGGCAATCAGGATCAATGCATCCGATTTTGCCAACTCGCGTACCGCCGACTGAGTCAGTTGACGGCCTTGGGGGGACAGGTAAATCACCTTCGCCGCCTCCCCGGCTGCTGCCTTGGCCTGAACCAGAGCATCTTCCAGGGGCTTGATCTTCATCACCATGCCCGGACCACCGCCAAACGGGCGATCGTCCACAGTGTGATGCCGATCCGTCGTGTAATCCCGCGGATTCCAACAGGTCAGCTGCAACAGCCCCTGTTTGACCGCACGACTGGTAATGCCGTACTCACTGATGGCCGAGAACATCTCGGGGAACAGCGTAATGACGTCTACGCGCAGGCTGGCCATTGCTTAGAAGTCCGCGTCCCATTCCACCCGCATCACGCCTGCATCCAGGTCGATTGCCAGCACGCATTGCTCTGTGTAGGGCAACAAACGCTCACGATCATCCAGGCTGCCCGCGCAGGGCTTGACCACCAATACATCGTTCGCGCCGGTCTCCAACAGGTGATCAACCTTGCCGAACAATTGCTCGTCCTGGTTGATGACGCTCAGACCCTGCAACTGGTACCAGTAGTACTCGTCGCCTGTCAGGTTGGGCAAAAGGCTTCGCGAGATGCAAATCTCATAACCGCTCAGAAGACGGGCTTCATCGCGATCGTCGAGGCCTTTGAGCTTGGCAACCAGATCCTTTTGAGTGGATCGGCCGCTGACCAGCTCGACCTGTTTCACCACGCCTTCGCGCCGAAGCGTCCAGTTGCGGTAGTCCAACAGGTTTTCAATCGGATCGGTAAAGGAAAAGACCTTCACCTCGCCGCGAACGCCGTGAACCGAAAAAATCTTGCCGACAACGATCAGGTCATCAGCTTTTTCTGGCGTCGCGCTCATACTGCTCAGGCTGCAGCCTTGGCAGATTCCTTCAGCAACTGAGCAACACGCTCAGATGGCTGTGCACCAACGCTCAGCCAGTAGGCTACGCGCTCTTGGTTCACGGACAGACGGATTTCCTGACCACGGGCAACAGGGTTGAAGAAGCCAACCTGTTCTTTGTGGGAGCCGTCACGCGGGTTACGCGAGTCGGTTACGGTCAGGTGGTAAAACGGGCGCTTTTTGGAGCCGCCAAGGGCAAGACGGATTGTTAGCATGTGAACATCGTTCCTGTAGTCGGTGCTGCAAATCTAAATGCACAGCGGGCATGGGTGCCCGAAAGGCCGCATATTCTAAGGAATATCCGGACTTTTGCAAATGACTTTTTCCGGCGCCTATGGCATGCCGTGCGGATTTGCATATAGAGCCGTCGATGAAAACGGCCAGTCAGCTCCCGCCGAGTGCGGGTTTGCTGTTGATCCTGCGTCCTTGCAGGGTCTGCGCCGGTGCGACGACCGGCGAAGTCTTGGTGTCCTGAATCACATTTTCGGCATGCCGCCGCCGGGCAACATACCGCCCATGCCGCGCATCATTTTCGCCATTCCGCCTTTGGCGGTGAATTTCTTCATCATCTTCTGCATCTGCTTGTGCTGCTTGATCAAGCGACCGATGTCCTGCACCTGAGTGCCGGAACCCATGGCGATCCGGCGTTTGCGCGAACCGCTGATCAGTTCAGGGTCGCGGCGCTCGGCCGGGGTCATGGAGTTGATGATGGCTTCCATCTGCTTGAACTGCTTCTCTGCCGCGTTCTGGGCATTGCCCATTTGCGACAGATTGACGCCGCCGATGCTCGGCAGCTTGTCCATGAGGCCGCCGAGGCCGCCCATGTTCTTCATCTGTTGCAGCTGATCGCGGAAGTCTTCGAGGTCGAAGCCCTTGCCCTTCTTCAGCTTCTTGGCCAGTTTGTCGGCCTTGTCCTTGTCGAGGGTCGCTTCAGCCTGTTCGATCAGGCTGAGCACATCGCCCATGCCGAGGATCCGCGAAGCGATACGCTCAGGGTGGAACGGATCAAGCGCTTCGCTCTTCTCGCCCATACCGATGAACTTGATCGGCTTGCCGGTGATCGCGCGCACCGACAGTGCGGCACCGCCACGGGCATCGCCGTCGACCTTGGTCAGAATCACACCGGTCAGCGGCAGCGCATCACCGAAGGCCTTGGCCGTGTTGGCGGCGTCCTGGCCGGTCATGGCATCAACCACGAACAGGGTTTCGACCGGGTTGATCGCGGCGTGCAGCGCCTTGATCTCGCCCATCATCTCTTCGTCGATGTGCAGACGACCGGCGGTGTCGACGATGACCACGTCGATGAATTTCAGTTTTGCTTCTTTAATAGCCGCGTTGGCGATGTCGACCGGCTTCTGGCTCAGATCGGACGGGAAGAACGTCACGCCGATGTCGTTGGCCAGGGTTTCCAGCTGTTTGATCGCAGCCGGACGGTAGATGTCCGCCGACACGACCATCACCGACTTCTTCTTGCGCTCTTTAAGGAAGCGCGCGAGTTTGCCGGCGGTGGTGGTTTTACCGGCACCCTGCAGACCGGCCATCAGAATGACGGCGGGCGGCACGGCGCTCAGGTTCAAGTCTTCGTTGGCCGCGCCCATCAGGCTTTCGAGTTCGGCCTGGACGATCTTCACGAAGGCCTGGCCCGGCGTCAGGCTGCGCGACACCTCGGTGCCGACAGCGCGCTCCTTGACCGAATTGACGAAGTCCTTGACCACCGGCAGGGCGACGTCGGCTTCGAGCAACGCCATGCGCACTTCGCGCAGGGTGTCTTTGATATTGTCTTCAGTCAGCTTCGCCTTGCCGGTGACATGGCGCAGCGTCTGCGAGAGACGGTCGGTTAAGTTTTCAAACATTGCGCGATCCTTTCAGGCCCTGTGTAGACCGGGATAATGGCGGCCCAGACCGGATTCAACATGTGCTCGGCGAGCCTGCGGCGTGGGCAGGTCGCGGATTATAGCGAAGACTGCGTCGGGCGGACACCTCGCACTTTCGTGGTGTGGCGGTTCTATGCCAAACTCAGCGCCTTTCGGGCCTGCCTAACAGGATTTATGCTCCCCTTGTCACCCAGTTTGCTGACTTCCATCGCCGCCGCGCTTCTTTATGCCGCTGCGACCCTTTATCAGGGCACCCGCCTGGCCTCCGGCGCCAAGGCGAACAAGCGCCTGCTGGTTACGCTCGGCATCCTCGCCGTGCTCGCCCACAGCGCCAGCCTGCTCACTCACCTGCTGACGCCGATCGGCCTGGGCCTGGACTTCTTCAGCGCCGCCAGCCTGATCGCCGCGGCTGTCATCGCCCTGACGCTGCTGGCCTGCTCGCGGATCCCGGTTGAAAACCTGCTGGTGCTGCTGTTCCCACTCGGCGCGGCGACGGTGTTGCTGGCGCAGTTCGCCCCGGCCGGCACGGTGCAGATCATCGACGAAGAACCGGGCATCCTCGCCCACATCCTGCTGTCGATCCTCGCCTACGGCATGTTCACCATCGCGGTGTTCCAGGCCTTGTTGCTGCTGGTGCAGGATCACCAGCTCAAGCACAAACACCCGTCGGGCCTGATCAAGAACTTCCCGCCGCTGCAAACCATGGAAAGCCTGTTGTTCGGCTTCCTCTGGGCTGGCTGGACGCTGCTGTCGCTGTCGCTGATCTCCGGCTGGCTGTTCGTCGAGAACCTGTTCGCCCAGCATCTGGTGCACAAGACCTTGCTGGCGTGTCTGGCCTGGATCGTGTTCAGCGTGCTGCTGTGGGGCCGTAATCGCCTCGGCTGGCGCGGCCACAAGGCGATTCGCTGGACCCTCGCCGGTTTCTGCCTGCTGATGTTGGCGTATTTCGGCAGCAAGCTGGTTCGTGAATACATCCTGCACATCTGACGGGCGGCATAAATGGACGGTTTGCCCATAGGGCCGATGCTCGCGGTATTTGTCCTGCTGATTTTATGGTCGGGGCTGTTTACCGCCGTCGAAATCGCGCAGCAGCACTTGCTCGCGCAACGCACCGCCTCGCGTGCCAGCGATAAGCCGCTGGCGAAGCTGAGCTTTCCGCTCGACAGTCTGATCCTGTGCAACACCCTGTGCCGCGCCCTTGCGGTAATCATTGCCACGCTGCTGGCAATCTTCCTTTGCGAAGAAAACGGCCCGTGGGCCGCCTGCCTCGGCGCCGGCGCCGTATTGCTGGTGTTTGCCGATTACTTTCCGCGCACCGTGGCCCAGCGCTACCCGGATGCGGTGCTGTCGTTCGGTAATACCCTGCTGGCGGTTCCGCTGAAGATTCTTTACCCGCTGGCGTGGCTGCTGAGCCGCATCAGCGGTTTGCTGCTGCGTCCCTTCGCGCGCAAACCCCAAGTGGTGCAGCAAAGCGAAGACGAAGAACCTGCCGACCCGAACGAAGACCCGGAACACCCGTCTCGCACCCACCCGGTGTCAGGGATTCACGCGCTGGACAACATCACGGTCAATGACATTCTGGTGCCCCGCAGCGACGTCGACGGCATCAACCTCGACGATTCGATCGAGGAGATCATCGAACAACTGCGCCAGAACAAACGCACGCGCCTGCCGGTGTTCCATAGCGACATCAATCAGGTCGAAGCGGTGCTCAACACCCGGCAGATCCGCCATCTGCTCAACGATGGCCAGCTGACCCGCGAAGCGCTGCTGGCCGCCAGCTACGAGCCGTACTTCGTTCCGGAAAGCACCCCGCTGCAACTGCAACTGCTGAACTTCCACAAGCAGCAGCGCCGCTTGGGCATGGTGGTGGACGAGTACGGCGAAGTGCTGGGCATCGTCACTCTGGAAGACATTCTCGAAGAAATCGTCGGCGAATTCGAAAGCGAGCACAGCCTCGACAACCCGCACATCCATCCGCAGCCCGACGGGCGCATGGTGATCGATGGTACCGCGTCGATCCGCGAGTTGAACAAATGCCTCGGCTGGCATTTGCCGAGCGACGGGCCAAAAACCCTCAACGGTCTGGTGACCGAAGCGCTGGAGACCATTCCGGACAGCGCGGTGTGTCTGAAGATCGGGCGCTATCGGCTGGAGATTCTCGAGACCGAGGACAACCGGGTGAGCAAGGTGCTGATCTGGCATACGAGCGCTGTGCCTGCCAAGGTTTAGGCGCTTTTGTGGCGAGGGAGCTTGCTTCCGCTCGGGCGCGCAGCGGCCGTAAATGTGTTGGGGTCGCTTCGCAACCCAGCGGGAGCAAGCTCCCTCGCCACAGGAAGATCAATCGACGTCAATCCGCTGCGATCTTTTGCTCTTGTTTGATCGTTAGCCCCCTTCCTATAATCGAGGTGCTCACCCAAGCGCCACCGAACCTCGTGCTTACCCCGCACAAGACAGGTTTCGGCAATTTCCGCATCACCCCGACGACTGTTCCTACTCGAAACAGCGCTCGCGTCTCATCCCACATCCCTGGGTGTTCAACCATAATAATTCGCTCCAACGGAGCTCATGACTGTCAGGGATCACCGCATGACGACCAGTACCGCTTACAGCGCCACCGCGCCTGCCCAGCCGACCAACTCCGCCACCCGCGTGGCGACGGCGAGCTTCATCGGCACCGCCATCGAGTTCTACGACTTCTACGTTTACGCCACCGCCGCTGCACTGGTGATCGGGCCGGTGTTCTTTCCGCAGACGTCCGGCACCGCGCAGATGCTTTCGGCGTTTCTCACCTTCGGCATCGCCTTCCTCGCCCGCCCGCTGGGTTCGGCACTGTTCGGCCATTTCGGTGACCGCATCGGGCGCAAGTCGACACTGGTCGCCTCGCTCTTGCTGATGGGCGTGTGCACCACGCTGATCGGCGTGCTGCCGGGTTACGCCAGCATTGGCGCCTGGGCCCCGATTCTGTTGTGTGTGCTGCGTTTCGGTCAGGGTTTGGGATTGGGTGGCGAATGGGGTGGCGCGGCGTTGCTGGCCACGGAGAATGCGCCCAAGGGCAAACGGGCGTGGTTCGGCATGTTCCCGCAGCTTGGCCCGTCAATCGGCTTTCTTGCAGCCAATGGCCTGTTCCTGACCCTGGCCATGACCCTCGATGACGAGCAGTTCCGCAGCTGGGGCTGGCGGATTCCGTTTCTGCTCAGCGCGGCACTGGTGATGGTCGGCCTGTATGTGCGCTTGAAGCTCCACGAAACCCCGGTGTTCGCCAACGCCATCGCCCGTCAGGAGCGAGTGAAGGTGCCGCTGGTCGAGCTTTTCACCCAGTACTGGGCGCCAACACTGCTTGGCGCAGCGGCGATGGTGGTGTGCTATGCGCTGTTTTACATCTCGACGGTGTTTTCTCTGAGCTACGGCGTGTCCACCCTCGGCTACAGCCGTGAGACGTTTCTTGGACTGCTGTGTTTTGCCGTGCTGTTCATGGCCGCGGCAACACCGTTGTCCGCCTGGGCGAGTGACCGTTACGGGCGCAAACCGGTGCTGATCGTTGGCGGCGTGCTGGCGATTCTGTCCGGGTTTCTGATGGAGCCGTTGCTGACGCAAGGTTCGACCTGGGGCGTGGCGCTGTTCCTGTGCATCGAGCTTTTCCTGATGGGCGTGACGTTTGCCCCGATGGGCGCGCTGCTGCCGGAACTGTTTCCGACCCACGTGCGCTATACCGGCGCATCGGCCGCTTACAACCTCGGCGGGATCGTCGGCGCCTCGGCGGCTCCGTTCTTCGCGCAGAAACTGGTGGCAATGGGTGGTTTGAGTTATGTCGGCGGGTATGTGTCGGCGGCAGCGGTGCTCAGCCTGATTGCTGTGCTGTGCCTGAAGGAAACGCGCAATAACGATCTGAATCAGGTTGCCTGACGGAAGATCAAAAGCTTCGCGAGCAAGCCCGCTCCCACATTGGAATGCATTTCTCTGTGGGAGCGGGCTTGCTCGCGAATGCCGCGCCTCGGTTTACAGCTCTACAACAACAGCCTGAGCAGCACGGGTCGCCTTGGCACGCGCAGCTTCGATCGACTCGTCCCGCGCCAACGCCACGCCCATCCGGCGCTGACCATTGACTTCAGGCTTGCCGAACAGACGCAACGCCGTATCCGGCTCGCTCAGCGCTGCGCCCAGGTTGGCGAACGCGGTCTGGGTCGACTGCCCTTCCACCAGAATCACCGCCGAAGCCGATGGGCCGAACTGACGGATCAGCGGCACCGGCAGACCGAGAATGGCCCGTGCGTGCAGGGCAAACTGCGACAGGTCCTGGGAAATCAGGGTCACCAGACCGGTGTCATGCGGGCGCGGCGAGACTTCGCTGAACCATACCTGATCACCCTTGATGAACAGCTCGACGCCGAACAGCCCGCGACCGCCCAAGGCCTCGGTCACGGCTTTGGCCACGCGCTCGGACTCAGCCAGAGCAATCGGGCTCATGGCTTGCGGCTGCCAGGATTCCTGATAGTCGCCCTTCTCCTGACGGTGACCGACCGGTGCGCAGAACGTGGTGCCGCCGATGTGGCGCACGGTCAGCAGGGTGATTTCGTAGTCGAAATCGATGAAGCCTTCGATGATCACCCGACCTTTGCCGGCGCGACCGCCCTCTTGCGCGTAATCCCAGGCTTTCTGCACGTCATCGGCGCTGCGCAGCAGGCTCTGGCCTTTGCCCGACGAGCTCATGACTGGCTTGACCACGCACGGGAAGCCCAAGTCCTGCACGGCTTTGCTGTAGTCCTCGAAGGTGTCGGCAAAGTGGTACGGCGAGGTTGGCAGGTCCAGCTCTTCAGCGGCCAGACGGCGGATACCTTCGCGGTTCATGGTCAGTTGCGCGGCGCGGGCGGTCGGGATCACGGTGAAGCCTTCGGCTTCCAGCTCGACCAGCGTGGCGGTGGCGATGGCTTCGATTTCCGGCACGATGAAGTGCGGTTTCTCGGCTTCGATGACTGCACGCAGCGCGGCGCCGTCGAGCATGTTGATCACGTGGCTGCGGTGCGCCACCTGCATGGCCGGCGCGTTGGCGTAACGGTCGACGGCAATCACTTCAACGCCCAGGCGTTGCAGCTCGATCACCACTTCCTTGCCCAACTCACCACAGCCACACAGCAATACGCGGGTCGCGGTCGGCGACAATGGAGTTCCGATACGGGTCATCTCAGGTCCTCAAAGAAGCGGATCATCGAGGAAAGCAACGCCAGACGCGCTTTCCATGGGGAGAAAGCGCGGCATTTTACATGAACCGCAGGGTTTGGCTCAGCTGGCGACAGCCTGTTTGCGCTCGCGCCAGGCCATGATCAGCCAAACGGCAGTGACGCCGGCAAACTTCGAGACCAGTGCGGTGATGATCACCGGTGGCGTCATCAGGTCGATCATGCCGAAAAAGATGAAGGTATCGAGCGGAATGCTCAGCGCCGAGCTGATCCACAGGCGGTCGCGCAGCGGCCGTTTGGTGACGCTGAACACCAGCCAGTCGATGATTTCCGACACCGCGAACGCCGTGGCGCTGGCCAAGGCGATGGATGGATCAGAAGTGACGTAAGACAGCACCAGCGCCGCCAGCATCGCCACGAGCGCACCGTGGCCGAAACGGGTTTGCACCATGTCGCGCAACACGAACACCAACCCGCCCCAGGCCGACCAGATGATGTCCAGGTGTGGCGCGGTGGAGAAAGCGAAGTTGATCAGCACGACGCTGCTGATGTAGGCGATGAGGAAAATCATGGCGGCGACCTGGGAAATTGGCGCACAGGTTACTTCAGGCTTGGAGTCGGGCCAATAAGAAGTAGCGGCTGTTCCGGCCTCTTCGCGAGCAAGCCCGCTCCCACAGGGCAATGCATTTCAAATGTGGGAGCGGGCTTGCTCGCGAAGGCGGCCTGTCAGGCGCCTGATTTTCCGGGAACCATCCACACCAACCCACTCGCCTTCGCCCGCTCATGACACAACCCGAGCACTACCCGCCGCTCATCGTTGGTCATCCGGCCCCAGCGGGTGATCTCAGCGACCGTGCGCTGGCAACCGGTGCAAATATCGTCCTCATCCAGTGCGCAGATATTCACACACGGCGAGGCAACCGGTCTTTCGGGAGTACTCATTCTTCCTGCTCGACCAGATCACGCGCATAGCGCTGGGAATTGTGCACGTAGTGCGCGGCGCTGGCCTCAAGCATTTTCTTCTGCGCCTCGGTCAGCTCACGCACGACCTTGCCCGGCGAGCCCATCACCAGCGAGCCATCGGGAATTTCCTTGCCTTCGCCGATCAGCGAATTGGCGCCGATGATGCAGTTCTTGCCGATTTTCGCGCCGTTGAGGATTACCGCGTTGATGCCAATCAGGCTGTAATCGCCGACGGTGCAACCATGCAGCATGGCGTTGTGACCGATGGTCACGCCGGTGCCGATGGTCAGCGGATAGCCCATGTCGGTGTGCATCACCGTGCCGTCCTGGACGTTGCTGTTCTTGCCGATCAGGATCAGTTCGTTGTCGCCGCGCAATACGGCGTTGAACCAGACGTTGGCGCCCTCTTCCAGTCTGACCTTGCCCACCAGCACGGCATTGGGCGCGACCCAGCTCTGTGGATGGGTTTCGACGCGGGCGTCGCCCAGGCGGTATTTCATCTTGTTTTCCTCAGGGCTCAAGAACGGGCCATTCGAGCGATGGCTTCAGGTGTTGATGCTTCAGGTATTAATAAAACTTTTGGGCGGGTGATGCAGGCTGATCTGTTCGTCATAGAGCAGATTGATCAGTTCGACGATCATGATAGCGGTCAAACCCCAGATCTTGAATTCGCCGTAGCGATAACTCGGCACATACCAACTACGGCCCTGGTAATCGATACGGTGCGTGTGTTCGCGCGGATCTTTGCGGAAAAACTCCAGCGGCACGTTGAACACCGCTGCGATCTCGGCATCGTTGGCCTGGTATTCGACGAAGTCCGGGATCACCCCGACATACGGCGTGACCTTGATGCCGTGCAGGGAGATCAGCGGGCTGAGCGGGCCGATCACCTCGACTAGCCCCGGTGGCAGGCCGATTTCTTCCTCGGCTTCGCGCAGAGCGGTGAAGATCAGGTCGGGGTCTTCCGGGTCACGGCGTCCGCCGGGGAAGGCCACCTCGCCGCCATGGGTCGAGAGGCCGCTGGCGCGCAGGGTCAGCACCAGCTCGGGTTCGTCACTGCGGGTGATCGGCACCAGAACAGCGGCCTCGGGGAAACGTTTATCGGTCTCCAGCGTGCGCGGTGTGTGGTTGCTTACCCTATGCAGTAGCTCGTCCAGCATGAGTGTTCTCGATCTGTGCCTTACCCTGCATCATGCACCAATCATTGCAGCCGCCCAAGCCCCTCGCCGGGCCATGTCGCGAAACGACAACTTGCCGACCGGCACCGCTGCACGCCAAGATAGGCGCAGCATTCAGGAACCCCAGCATGAAATTTTGCAGCCAGTGCGGCAACCCGGTGACCCAGCGCATTCCCGAAGGCGATTCGCGGCTGCGATTTGTCTGTGACAGCTGTCAGACCATTCACTATCAAAACCCCAATATCGTCGCCGGTTGCGTCGCGACCTGGGGCAGTAAAGTGCTGCTCTGCCGCCGCGCCATCGAGCCACGCCTCGGTTACTGGACGCTGCCCGCCGGTTTCATGGAAAACGGCGAAACCATCGAGCAAGCCGCGATCCGCGAAACCGCCGAGGAAGCCTGCGCCCGAGTGCGTAATCTGAGCATCTACACGCTGATCGACGTGCCGCACATCAGTCAGGTGCACGTATTTTTCCGCGCAGAACTGGCCGATCTGGACTTTGCTGCCGGGCCCGAAAGCCTCGAAGTACAACTATTCGACGAAGCCGACATCCCGTGGGACGAGCTGGCTTTCCGCACCGTGGGGCGTACCTTAGAATGCTTCTTCGCTGATCGCCGCGCCGAAAGCTACCCGGTTCGCTCCGAATCGATTCCGCCGTTGACGCAGCCTGCCATCACCTAAAAGCTTCTATAAATAAAATATCTGCGTCACTCCCTGGGGAATCGTTTCAATGCGCTGGTTGCTTGCCCTGTTTTGCCTGTCGTTCGTCACCGTGTCCCAAGCGTCATTCGTGACCACCGTGACGCCGTCGAATACCCCGATGATCGAAAAAATCCTGGTGCTCAAATCGGCTCATCAACTGCAATTGATCGCCGACGGCAAGCCGATCAAGACCTATCGAATCTCCTTGGGCAAGGGCGCGAAAAAAGGTCCGAAACTGATTGAAGGCGACAAACGCACACCCGAAGGTTTCTATTGGATCGACTGGCGCAAGGTCAGTGAAAAATTCAATCTGGCGATGCACATCTCCTATCCGAACATCAGCGATTCGGCCCGTGCCCGCCGCGAAGGCGTCGAGCCTGGCGGCATGATCATGATCCACGGCACCCCGGATTCGGAAGAAACCCCGGAAGACCTGTTCCACACCCTGGACTGGACCGACGGCTGCATCGCCATGCGCAACATGGACATGCGTGAAGTCTGGGGTCTGGTGCCGGACGGCACGATGATCGAGATCCGTCCTTAACCAGCGACCACTGGTCACCTGAAAAAAATAAATCAAAAGATCGCAGCCTGCGACAGCTCCTACAGGGTTGATACCACTTCCCACTGTAGGAGCTGCCGCAGGCTGCGATCTTTTGCTTTTTATAGCCCACCCCTAATACCACTTCAATCCACAACCCCCGAAACCCGCCATTTCATTGGGCTAAACGCTATTTCCCCGCGTTGACATGGTATTCAAGTGGTATTAATTTCCGCCCCACAAGCGAGCCACAACAATCCTATACTCGCGTCGGAAATGACCTACATGAACGACCTCCAGGCCCTACGCCCAGATGACTCCCAGCCGACGCCGCTGTACCTGCAGCTGGCGCGCAATCTGGAATCGGCGATCCATTCCGGGCAGTGGAAGGCCGAGCAGGCGATGCCGTCCGAGCGCAACCTCAGCGAGCAACTGGGTATCTCCCGGGTCACCGCACGCAAAGCGCTGGAAGTGCTGCTCGATCAAGGTCTGATCCGCCGCCTGCAAGGTTCCGGCACCTTCATCACACCCCGTCTGGAACAACCGCTGTCACGCCTCTCGGGCTTCAGCGAAATGCTTCGCCTCAAGGGCTTTGTCCCCAGCTCGCAGTGGCTGGAACGCGAAATCACCCTGCCGACTCACGAAGAACTGATCCGCCTGAGCCTGTCGCCGAACGACAAGGTCGCGCGCATGAAACGCCTGCGCAAGGCCGACGACACGGTGATGGCCATCGAGATGAGCACCCTGCCCGCCAAGATCATGCCCAAGCCGCAATTGGTCGGCGATTCACTCTACGAGTACCTCGACGGCATCGGCAAACCGATCGTCCGCGCCCTGCAGCACATCCAGGCAATCAACGCCTCGGACGAGTTCGCCGCGCTGGTCGGCATCGCCCCCGGCACCGCCATGCTGCTGATGACCCGGGTCGGCTATCTGGAAGACAACACGCCGATCGAAGTCACCGACACCTATTGCCGCAACGACTACTACGACTTTGTTGCAGAGCTGCGTCGTTAAGAGCGGCCATAAGCGAGAACCGAAATGTCCGAAGACAACATCCTCACCGCCAGCGGCTGGGTTCGCGGCCGGCTGATCCACGAACACGGCAAAGTCGTGTCGATCGAAGGCGTGCCCTGCGATCCGGCCGACAATGATCTGCCCTACCTGCTGCCGGGTTTCATCGACCTGCACGTCCACGGCGGTGGCGGCAAAGACATCATGGAAGGTGCCAGTGCCTTCGAGACCATCACCCGCACCCACGTGCGCTTCGGCACCACTTCGCTGCTGGCCACCACCATGACCGCGCCGAGTGCTGAGATCTCCAGCGTGCTGAAAGAAGTCGGCGAGTTCTGCGAACAGCGTCCGCAAGGCGCCGCCCGGGTACTCGGTGTGCATCTCGAAGGCCCGTACATCAACCCCGGCAAACTCGGCGCGCAACCGAATTTCGCCCACACCGCGTTGATGGCCGAGGTCGAGCAATACCTCGCGCTGGCGCCGATCCGGGTGATCACCATCGCCCCGGAAATCGCCGGTCACGACGGATTGATTCGTGAACTGAGCAGCCGGGGCATCCGCATGCAGATCGGCCATACCCTCGGCAGCTACGAGGAAGGCGTCGCCGCTCTGGAGGCTGGCGCGACCAGTTTCACCCATTTGTACAACGCCATGAGCCCGCTGCATCACCGCGAACCG
Organism: Pseudomonas sp. S3(2024); assembly: GCF_036861315.1. Classification (NCBI taxonomy): domain Bacteria; kingdom Pseudomonadati; phylum Pseudomonadota; class Gammaproteobacteria; order Pseudomonadales; family Pseudomonadaceae; genus Pseudomonas; species Pseudomonas sp. S3(2024). The sequence goes on from NZ_JAZAQQ010000001.1 coordinate 662,160, forward strand.
GGGATCGTCGGCGCCGCGCTGGCCCACGCCAAATTCGCCGAACTGATCCCGGACTTGCTGCACGTGCATCCCGGTGCGATCCGCGTGGCCCTGCGTTCGATCCCGTGCCTGTACTGCGTCACCGATTCGACCGCCGCCGCCGGCATGCCCGACGGTGAATACAAGCTCGGCAGCCACACCGTGACCAAATGCCTGGGCGGCGTGCGCCTGCCCGACGGCACGCTGGCCGGCAGCACCCTGACCATGGATCAGGCCCTGCGCAATCTGGTGAAGATCGGATTGCCGATCGCCGAGGCCTCGCAACGTCTTTCGCAATTCCCCGCCGACTACCTCGGCATCACTGAACGCGGGCGCCTGCAACCGGGGGCCTGGGCCGACTGCGTGCGGCTGGATCGCTCACTCACACTGACCGCCGTCATGGTCGAAGGAGAAGACATTGACTTCAAAAATGCTTGAAGAGGCGCTGTCCTCGTTCGAGGCCGTGCAAGCCCAACTGCAACAGCTCGACCCGCAGATGATCGAGATCGCCGGGCGCCTGCGCCGTCAGCCGCCGCAAGTGGCGATGACCGTTGCGCGCGGCAGCTCCGACCACGCGGCGAGCTACTTCGCCTACCTGACCATGCAGCAACTGGGCGTACCGGTGGCGTCGTTGCCGATGTCGGTGGTGACCATGCAGCAGGCGCCGCTGAAGGTCAGCGGTCAGGTGGCGTTCGCGTTCTCGCAATCGGGTCAGAGCCCGGATCTGGTCAACAGTCTGCGTCTGCTGCGCAAGCGCGGCGCACTGAGCGTATCGATGGTCAATGCCGCCGATTCGCCATTGGAAGCGGCGTGTGAATTCAGCCTGCCGTTGCTCGCCGGTATCGAAAGCAGCGTCGCCGCGACCAAGAGTTTCATCGCCACCCTCAGCGCCAGCGCCCGCCTGATCGCGCACTGGAAAGAAGACAGCGAACTGCTGGAAGCGCACAACGCCCTGCCCGAAGGACTGCGCGACGCGGCGCAACAGGACTGGAGCACCGCGATCGACGCCTTGCGCGACTGTGAACGCCTGATGGTCATTGGCCGTGGTGCCGGTTTCGCCATCGCTCAGGAAGCCGCGCTGAAATTCAAGGAAACCTCGGCGATCCAGGCCGAAGCCTTCAGCAGCGCCGAAGTCCGTCACGGCCCGATGGCGCTGATCGACGAGCATTACCCGTTGCTGGTGTTCGCCCCGCGCGGTGCCGAACAGGCCGGTCTGATCAGCCTTGCGGCAGAGATGCGTCAACGCGGCGCTCGCGTGTTGCTGGCCGCGCCGGACGACATCCTCGAACGCGACCTGACCCTGAGCCGCGCCGAACACCCGGCCCTCGATCCGATTCTGGCGATCCAGAGCTTCTACGTGATGGCCGCAGGTCTCGCCGTGGCCCGTGGCATGGACCCGGATCAACCGCGCCACCTGAGCAAAGTGACCCGTACGCACTAAGTCCGAATGACTGCACACCTGATGAGACCGAGCCATGCACAACAACAATAAAGAGCTGACCCTCAGCGCCCCGCTCAGCGGCCCGGTGCTCACGCTCGCCAAAGTCCCGGACGCGGTGTTCGCCAGCGGCGCGATGGGTGACGGCATCGCCATCGACCCGTTGAATGACACCCTGTATTCGCCCTGCGCCGGGGAGATCATCCACGTCGCCCGCACCGGCCACGCGCTGACCGTGCGCGCCGACAACGGCGCGGAAATCCTTCTGCACCTGGGCCTCGATACCGTTGAACTGAACGGCGAAGGCTTCTCGATGCTGGTCAAGGAAGGCACGCGGGTCAGCAACGGCCAGCCGTTGTTGCGCTATGACCTGGACAAGGTCGCCCAGCAATGCAAAAGCCTGGTCAGCCTGTTGATCCTGACCAACAGCCAGGATTTCCAGGTGCGCCCGATCACGCTCAAAGCGGTAAAGGTCGGCGAGCCGCTGCTGCACATCATTGCACGCAACAGCTCTGCGGCGACTGCCGAAGCGGTTGGCGGGCCAGAGGTTCAGGGTCAGGTGCTGGTGGCGCATCGCGGCGGCTTGCATGCGCGCCCCGCCGCGCTGATTCGCCAGACCGCACAAGGTTTCAAGAGCCAGTCGCAGCTGCACTTCGCCGGTAAATCGGCGCCGTGCAACAGCCTGATCGGGCTGATGGGACTGGCCATCGGCGAGCAGGATGAAGTGCACGTCAGCTGTCAGGGGCCGGACGCCGAAGCCGCGCTGCAAGCATTGCTGAATGCGTTGGCGACCGCCCTGCCGGATGATCATCACGCCGCTGCACCGGTCAACGCCGCACCGCGCAAACGCCCCGCCGAGGCTGGCGTATTGCAGGGTGTGTGCGCCGCACCGGGTCTGGTCGGCGGGCCGCTGTTTCGCCTGAACGCGATCAGCCTGCCGGCAGATGCGGGCAATCATGCTCCGCTTGAGCAACTGCAGAAACTTGAAGCCGCGCTGAATCAGGTTCGCGGCGAAATCAACGCCACGCTCACCCAAGCAAAAAAGCACAAGAACATCGATGAAGAAGCGATCTTCGCCGCGCACCTGGCCCTGCTCGAAGACCCGGCCCTGCTCGACACCGCGCAGCATTCCATCGACCAAGGCACGGCGGCGACCCACGCCTGGAGCCAGTCGATCGACGTGCAGTGCGAAGTACTGCAACACACCGGCAGCGCGCTGCTGGCCGAACGCGCCAACGATCTGCGCGACCTCAAGCAACGTGTCCTGCGCGCCCTGCTCGGCGAAGCCTGGCATTACGACGTGCCGGCCGGCTCCATTGTCGCTGCGCATGAACTGACGCCGTCGGATCTGCTGCAACTCAGCGCGCAAGGTGTCGCCGGGTTGTGCATGGCCGAGGGTGGCGCGACCTCGCACGTGGCGATTCTGGCGCGCGGCAAAGGCCTGCCGTGCCTGGTTGCACTGGGCGCCGCTTTACTCGATCAAGCACAAGGTCAGTCGGTGGTGCTGGATGCCGATGGCGGTCGCCTCGAACTGGCGCCGAGCACCGAACGCCTGGCCGAAGTACAACAGGCGCAAATCGAGCGTCAGCAACGCCGCGATGCGCAACAGGCCAAGGCGCATCTGCCCGCTGAAACCCGCAATGGCGTGGCGATCGAAGTGGTCGCCAATGTCGCCTCCAGCCATGAAGCGGCAGACGCTTTTGCCAACGGTGCCGATGGCGTCGGCCTGCTGCGCACCGAGTTTCTGTTCGTCGACCGGCAGACCGCGCCGGACATCGAAGAGCAGCGTGCCGCCTATCAAGCCGTGCTCGATGCCATGGGCGAGCACTCGGTGATCATCCGCACCATCGACGTCGGCGGCGACAAGCAACTCGACTACCTGCCGCTGCCCGCCGAAGCCAACCCGGTCTTGGGTCTGCGCGGCATTCGTCTGGCACAGGCCCGTCCGGAAATCCTCGATCAGCAACTGCGCGCACTGCTGCAAGTCAGCCCGCTGCGCCGTTGCCGGATCCTGTTGCCGATGGTCACCGAAGTCGATGAACTGCTGCACATCCGTCAGCGGGTCGATGCGCTGTGCCTGGAGTTGGGCATTAATCAGCGCCCGGAAATCGGCGTGATGATCGAAGTCCCCGCCGCCGCGCTGCAAGCCGAACAACTGGCCGAGCACGCCGACTTTCTCTCGATCGGTACCAACGATCTATCGCAATACACCTTGGCCATGGACCGCGACCACGCAGGTCTCGCCGCTCGCGTCGATGCCCTGCACCCGGCGTTGCTGCGGCTGATCGCCATGACCTGCGCAGGCGCGGCGGTGCACAAACGCTGGGTTGGCGTGTGCGGTGCCCTCGCCTCCGATCCACTGGCGACACCAGTGCTGATCGGCCTCGGCGTGACCGAGCTGTCGGTGAGCCCGGTGCAAATCGGTGAAATCAAGGATCGCGTGCGCCAGTTGCACGAGGCCGAATGCCAACGCCTCAGCCTCGACCTGTTGAAACTCAACAGCGCCGCTGCGGTACGTCACGCCTGCCACCAGCATTGGCCTCTGCACTAACAACAAGCTCTCTATAAAGAGCAGGGAGAACCACCATGTACCAACTCTTCATCGAAGGCCTGCAACGCCTCGGCCGCGCGCTGATGCTGCCGATCGCGATCCTGCCGATTGCCGGCCTGCTGCTGCGTCTGGGTGACACCGACCTGCTGAACATCGCGATCATCCACGATGCTGGGCAAGTGATCTTCGCCAACCTGGCAATGATCTTCGCCATCGGCATCGCTGTCGGTTTCGCCAAGGACAACAACGGCACCGCAGGCCTGGCCGGGGTGATCGGTTACCTGGTGATGATCTCCACCCTCAAGGTGCTCGACCCGAGCATCAACATGGGCATGCTCGCCGGGATTGTCAGCGGCCTGATGGCCGGCGCGCTGTACAACCGCTTCAAGGACATCAAGCTGCCGGAGTACCTGGCGTTCTTCGGCGGCCGCCGGTTCGTGCCGATCGTCACCGGATTTGCGGCGGTCGGTCTGGGCGTGGTGTTCGGCTACATCTGGCCGCCGATCCAGCACGGCATCAACAGCTTTGGCAGCCTGATGATGGAAAGCGGCAGCTTCGGCGCGTTCGTCTTCGGCGTGTTCAACCGCCTGCTGATCGTCACCGGCCTGCACCACATCCTCAACAACATGGCGTGGTTCGTGTTCGGCAACTTCACCGACCCGACCACCGGCGCACTGGTCACCGGCGACCTGTCACGCTACTTCGCCGGCGATCCAAAGGGCGGCCAGTTCATGACCGGCATGTTCCCGATGATGATCTTCGGCCTGCCCGCCGCGTGCCTGGCAATGTACCGCAACGCGTTGCCGGAGCGCCGTAAGGTCATGGGCGGGATCTTCCTGTCGATGGCGCTGACCTCGTTTTTGACCGGGGTGACTGAACCGATTGAATTCGCCTTCATGTTTTTGGCTCCGTTGTTGTATCTGCTGCATGCGCTGCTGACCGGCCTGTCGATGGCGATCACCAATGCGCTGAACATCCACCTCGGTTTCACCTTCTCCGGCGGCTTCATCGACATGGTGCTCGGTTGGGGGCGCTCGACCAATGGCTGGCTGGTGATTCCGGTCGGGCTGGCGTACGCCGTGGTGTATTACGCGGTGTTTGATTTCTGTATCCGCCGCTTCAATCTGAAGACGCCGGGGCGTGAGGACGTGGCCGCCACCGAGAAGTCGGTGCTGACAAAAAACGAACGTGCCGCTGCGTACATCAAGGCCTTGGGCGGTGCCGAGAATCTGCTTACCGTGGGCGCCTGCACGACTCGTCTGCGCCTGGAAATGGTCGATCGCAACAAGGCTTCCGACGCTGACTTGAAGGCACTGGGCGCGATGGCCGTGGTACGCCCGGGCAAGGGCGGCAGCTTGCAGGTGGTGGTCGGGCCATTGGCCGACAGCATCGCCGACGAAATCCGCCTCGCCATGCCGACTCTGGGGCGTGCGTTGGTGGCTGCGCCTGCGGTGGTGGTCGAGGAACCAAAAGCTGCAATGGTCGCTGCACCGGAAGCCCAACAATGGCTGACGGCGTTGGGCGGTAGCGACAATGTGCTGCAGCTGGACTGCATCGCACTGACCCGCATTCGCCTGCAACTGGCCGATGGTAAAGCGTTGTCCGAGGCTCAGTTGAAAGAGCTGGGTTGCCAGGGTGTCAGCCCGCTGGAGGGTGGGGTCTGGCATTTGTTGATTGGCGAGAAAGCGGCGAGTTTGAGTGGGGCGATTGAGGCGTTGGTTAATCGGAGTGAGGTCAGCGCCAAGGTTTAATCAACACAAAAAAACCGGCTCAGGCCGGTTTTTTTTATCGCTGGCACGTTCAGCTCAGGGTAAATGCTGTTCTGCCTGGTAATGGCGAGTCTGGAATGGCATCAGCGTTTGAACCTTCAATCCAAGGCTTTCTGCTAACCCCCAAGAGACGGCTAATTGATCCTTGCGATTTCGTAACGAAACCATCTTTGGAGGTGCAACATCCTGCTTCGGCGTCGAGTGCGCGAAAAGCTGCAACGCATGCAGCGTTTCCAGCACGCGACTATCAGACACACAAGAGAAGCGCGTAAACCGCTCCAACAGGTAAGCCGCGCGACGGCGTTCTATATCGTCACTGTGATTTTTCAGAAACGCCTTAACCTCGCTTTCAACACTAGAATTCGAGTACCACACTTCTTTCGCAGCGTTCACCAGCGCGACGTCATCGGCCTGATTGAGAGGGCTCCTGACGAGAGTATCCAACGCGGATGAGAGGACGTGCGCGTCATTCACCTTCGTCATCTCCCTTCTCCAGATAGTCTTGCAATATGTTAGTCAGCACCGAAGTCGGCGCCTCTTTGTTGCCAACATATACATCAATGGCCTGCAATGCCAGACGCCGAAGCTCGCTGGTCAGTATGAATCCAAACCTGAGAAGGGCATTGATGTCGGCGATATCGTGATCGGTAGCCCTGCCCAGTTTTGTAATGGCTATGTCGACGGGTGCAGCAATATGTACACGGAGAGGGGACACCCGCGAAAACTCTGGCAGGGGAATACTTCGAGACCAATAATCTTCGTGGATCGGGCCAAAGCTAGTGTTGTATTGCAAGTCGTAGTTCAACTCCATCTTTCGCGCAGAACGCTCATCGACAAACGGCTCCGGCACCTCGGCAAGCAGCGTACGCAGGTCGAATCCTGCCGGAATACAAGCCTCATAGATTTCCGCGTCGACGTCCAACGATATGCGGTGATTGGTGTAGAGGTGAACCGCGCATCCTCCAAACACGATGATCTTGACCGCCCCCGGCGCAGCGTTCTCTTGAATCAGTTCCGTCTCGACTGACTTGAACATCGATACCAGCGCCCGCCCCAACGCGGTGTTCGTGTTGATACGGGGCGTAACGACGGGAAGCAATTCCATTTTAAACCTCAGAGTCATAGCGACGGCTCAGTGAAAGAGCAACATCCCGTTTTCGGTCTATTGCCAAGTTCGCTGTTTGCCAGAGACAACCCAAGGTAGAGAGGCTGCTTCCGAGGGACAACCTGAACATCTGGTAGGAAAAATCTACTAATTGATGAGGTACAGGAAGTATTCCGACAGCTAGAAAAATGCTTTCGCGAGCAAGCTCACTTCCACAGTGAAGCATTTCAAATGTGGGAGCCAGCCTGCTGGCGATGAACGATGGGCGCTCGTCAGGTTTGTGGATCGACCCGATCCAGCGCCCGGTTTACCGCGAGTTCGGCGAGCATGACGATTTGCTGGATCGCCAGTGCGGTGCTGCGTTGCAGGCCGCTGAGTTCGCTGGCGAAGTTGCTGGCCATGGCACTGGCGCAGGCCAACGATTCGTAGGCGTGGGCCAGCAGGGTTTCGGTGTCGATGCTGGGGTTGACCAGGAACATCGTGCTGGGCTGATGCGCCTCAGCGGATTGCGGGGTGAAGTAGAAATCGACAGCGCGCTTGATGGCTTCGCGGTCTTTCGTCAAGTCTTCAACCCGGATGGCGTCGGCGGGTGGAAGTGTGACTTTGTGGGGTGGGTCGGGGATCAGTTTGTCCAAAATTCAACTCCTGCTACGGCGTGTGAAGATGCCATCTTCGCCGGATCTCACGCGGCAAAGAGGTGGCAGCTATGTGCAGGGTGAGATCCACCGGAGCAGGCAACCGGCCAGACCGAAGTCTGCCCGCACACAGCCGCCATAAAGCAGGCAGCAGATTGAGCTGGCGCCAATTATCGTGGTGTTGGTGCTAGTTGCAAGCATTCCGGGGATCTCACGCCCGGTCGCTGAATTGGCAGCGACAGACGAAGCCTAGAGACCGGACGTCCGAGGGACAACCTGAAAACCTTGTGGGAAGCTTCTGGTTATTTGACACAGATTTAAACAAGCCCAATGCCCTTGGTGACCAGACTGGCCCCATCGCCAGCAGGCTGGCTCCCACAGTTTCAACCCGGTTTATTCAGATAGAGACTGGTCGGCTGTCAGGCCGCCATCGCTGGCAAGCCAGGCTCCCACAGGGGTTGTGGGCATCTGCAATGGATCAGTGAGCTATCAGGATGCCTTCGCGAGCAAGCCCGCTCCCACAGTTTGAACCCGGTGTATTCAGGTAGAGATCGGTCGGCTGTCAGGCCGCCATCGCCAGCATCCTGGCTCCTGCAATTTAGCAAGCGCACACCCCATGCGGCGAAGCCGCCCCACTCCAGGATGAGCGCAAGCTCGGCTGTCGCTCTTGATCTTGATCCACGGGCGACGTCGGAAGGCTGAGTGGAGGGATTGATCCGGGGGTGGGAGCGCAGCGACCGTTTGGCGCAGCCAAACACAGCGAGAGGAGGTGCAGCGAAGCAAACCGGAGGCGCTGCGCCCGGATCAATCCCGCAGCGAAGGGACCCCGAGCCCCAGCGAGCGGGCCGAACGCAGGAGCAAGCGTTTTGGGTTACTTTTTAGGCGTTTGTAAAAAGTGACTCGCCGTAAGGGCGAAACAGCCAGCCGCTGCACCCGAAGCAACGGATATTCACACAGTTAGCCAGAGCATGGTCGCCTGTCAGGGCGCCATCGCGTGCAGGCTCACTCCTACAGAAAAGCAAATCGCAGGCAACAAAAAACCCGCAGACAATCACTCATCTACGGGTTTTCCGTTCCAGCGGCAAAAAGATCAGAAATCCTCCAGCCGCCACACCTCATAAGCCGGCGTCTCGTAAGGGTGACTCAACTTCAAAGCAGCCACCACATCACCAATCAACGCGTCACAAACCACAAGCTCAACCTTCCATTCCTCGACCCGCTCAACCTGCCCCGCCTCACCAATGAACGGCTGACTGCCGTCCAAAGGCCGAAACTGACCAGACCCAAGCACCTGCCAGGCACAGTGGTCATAGTCCCCGATCCGCCCACCACCGGCAGCGAATATAGCGTCCTTGACCACCTCGACATGACTGTCAGGAACAAAAAACCCGAGCTTGTACACGACGCTTAGTTCACCCAGACGCGCGCATTACGGAACATGCGCATCCAGGGAGCATCCTCGGTCCAGTCTTCCGAACGCCACGAGTTCTGCACCGCGCGGAACACCCGCTCCGGGTGCGGCATCATGATCGTCACGCGACCGTCGCGGCTGGTGAGACCGGTAATCCCGCGCGGCGAACCGTTCGGGTTGGCCGGGTAGGCTTCGGTGACCTTGCCGTGGTTGTCGACGAAACGCATCGCCACGCAACCGGACAGATCGGCTTCCAGCAAGGCTTCTTCGCTGGAGAACTCGGCATGGCCTTCACCGTGCGCGATGGCGATCGGCATACGCGAACCGGCCATGCCCTGCAGGAAGATCGAGTTCGACTCCTGGATCTGCACCATCGCCACGCGCGCTTCGAACTGCTCGGAGCGGTTGCGCACGAAATGCGGCCAGAACTCGCTGCCCGGGATCAGCTCGTGCAGGTTGGACATCATCTGGCAACCGTTGCACACACCGAGGGTGAAGCTGTCGTTACGCTCGAAGAAGCCCTGGAACGCATCGCGGGCACGGCTGTTGAACAGCGCCGACTTGGCCCAGCCTTCACCGGCGCCAAGTACGTCGCCGTAGGAGAAACCACCGCAGGCCACCAGACCTTTGAACTCGTTCAGGTCGACGCGGCCAGCGAGAATGTCGCTCATGTGCACGTCGATCGCGTTGAAACCGGCACGGTCGAACGCTGCGGCCATTTCCACCTGACCGTTGACGCCCTGCTCACGCAGCACGGCAACCTGTGGGCGGATGCCTTTCTTGATGTAAGGCGCGGCGATGTCCTGGTTGACGTCGTAGCTCAGCTTGACGCTCAGGCCCGGGTTGTCTTCTTCCAGCAGCGCGTCGAATTCTTGCTCGGCGCAGTCGGCGTTATCGCGCAGACGCTGGATCTGGTAGCTGGTCTCGGCCCACTGACGTTGCAGCAGACGACGCTGGCCTTCGAACACCGTGTCACCGTTGAAGGTGATGTTGATCTGGCCGTTGTTGATAGGCTGACCGATCACCGACACGCAGTCACCCAGACCGGCCGCGCTGAACTGCGCGAGGATGTCTGGCGTGGCGTCCTGACGAACCTGGATCACCGCACCCAGTTCTTCGTTGAACAGGATTGCGGCGATTTCTGCCGAGTTTTCGGCAACGCTGTCCAGGTTCAGGCTCAGACCGCAGTGGCCGGCGAACGCCATTTCCACCACGGAGGTCAGCAGACCACCGTCGGAACGGTCGTGGTAAGCCAGCAGGTGACCGTCGGCGTTGAGGCCCTGGATCACCGCGAAGAAGGCCTTCAGGTCTTCGGCGTCATCAACGTCCGGCGCGTGTTTGCCGAGCTTGCCGTGAACCTGTGCGAGGATCGAGGCACCCATGCGGTTCTGACCGCGACCGAGGTCGATCAGGATCAGGTCGGTGGTGCCCTTGTCCATGCGCAGTTCCGGGGTCAGGGTCTGACGGATGTCAGCCACTGGGGCGAAACCGGTCACGATCAGCGACATCGGCGAGGTCACGGTTTTTTCTTCGCCGTTGTCGTTCCAGCGGGTGGCCATGGACATGGAGTCCTTGCCCACCGGAATGGTGATGCCCAGCTCAGGGCACAGTTCCATGCCGACCGCTTTCACGGTGTCGTACAGACGCGCGTCTTCGCCCGGGTGGCCGGCAGCGGACATCCAATTCGCCGACAGTTTGATGTCGGAGATCTTGTTGATGCGCGAAGCGGCAATGTTGGTCAGGGTTTCGCCGATGGCCATGCGGCCCGACGCCGGAGCGTCCAGCAGCGCCAGCGGAGTGCGCTCGCCCATGGCCATCGCTTCACCGGTGTAGACGTCGAAACTGGTGGCGGTGACGGCGACGTCGGCCACCGGTACCTGCCATGGGCCAACCATCTGGTCACGGGCCACGAGGCCGGTGATGGTGCGGTCGCCGATGGTGATCAGGAAGCTTTTGCTCGCCACGGCCGGGTGATGCAGGACGCGCTCGATGGATTCGCTGATGTCGAGGTTCGACGGATCGAAATCGTCGCCCAGCTCGGCTTCGCGAACCACCGAACGGTGCATGCGCGGGGCCTTGCCCAGCAACACTTCCAGTGGCATGTCCACCGGGTTGTTGCCGAAGTGGCTGTCCGTCACGGTCAGTTGCGGCTCGGCAGTGGCTTCGCCGACCACGGCGAACGGGCAGCGCTCACGTTCGCAGATCGCCTTGAAGCGCTCGAAGTCGGCCGGGCCGACCGCCAGAACGTAACGTTCCTGAGATTCGTTGGACCAGATTTCGTGCGGGGCCATGCCCGGCTCGTCATTTGGAATGTTGCGCAGTTCGAAACGGCCACCACGGTCGCCGTCGTTGACCAGTTCCGGGAAGGCGTTGGACAGACCGCCCGCACCCACGTCGTGGATGAAGCTGATCGGGTTCTTGTCGCCCAGTTGCCAGCAACGGTCGATGACTTCCTGGCAGCGACGCTCCATCTCAGGGTTTTCACGCTGTACGGAAGCGAAGTCGAGATCCGCCGAGCTGGTGCCGGTGGCCATCGAGGACGCAGCACCGCCGCCCAGACCGATCAGCATTGCCGGGCCGCCAAGCACGATCAGCTTGGAGCCGACCAGAATCTCGCCTTTCTTGACGTGTTCTTCACGGATGTTGCCCATGCCGCCGGCGAGCATGATCGGCTTGTGGTAGCCACGAACTTCGTCACCGTGCGGGGTGGTGATCGACTGTTCGAAGGTACGGAAGTAGCCAGTCAGGGCCGGACGACCGAATTCGTTGTTGAACGCGGCGCCGCCCAGCGGGCCTTCGATCATGATGTCCAGCGCGGTAACGATGCGCTCAGGCTTGCCGTACGGCACTTCCCACGGCTGTTCGAAGCCCGGGATCTGCAGGTTGGACACGGTGAAACCGGTCAGGCCGGCCTTTGGCTTGGCGCCACGACCGGTTGCACCTTCGTCGCGAATCTCGCCACCGGAACCGGTGGACGCGCCCGGGAACGGGGCGATCGCGGTCGGGTGGTTGTGGGTTTCGACCTTCATCAGGATGTGCACCGGCTCCTGCACCGCGCCGTACTGGCGGGTTTCCGGATCCGGGAAGAAGCGGCCGGCGACGTTACCGACGATCACCGAAGCGTTGTCCTTATAAGCGGACAGCACGCCTTCGTTGTGCATTTGATAGGTGTTCTTGATCATGCCGAACAGGCTTTTTTCCTGGCTCTCGCCGTCAATATCCCAACTGGCGTTGAAGATCTTGTGGCGGCAGTGCTCGGAGTTGGCCTGGGCAAACATCATCAGTTCGATGTCGTGCGGGTTGCGCTTGAGACCGTTGAAGGCGTTGACCAGGTAATCGATCTCGTCTTCGGCCAGGGCCAGGCCCAGCTCGGTGTTGGCCTTTTCCAGCGCGGCGCGGCCGCCACCGAGGATGTCGATCGCGGTCAGCGGCTTCGGCTCGGCGTGGCTGAACAGACCGGCGGCCTGTTCCAGATTGCCCAGAACGATCTGGGTCATGCGGTCATGCAGCACGTCGGCGATTTGCTGGGCTTCGGCGTCGCTGAACTGGCCGGCCACGTAGAACGCGATGCCGCGCTCCAGGCGCTGGATCTTGCTCAGGCCGCAGTTGCGAGCGATGTCGCTGGCCTTGCTCGACCATGGCGAGATGGTGCCGAAACGCGGCAACACCAGAAACAGACGGCCGGTCGGCTCTTGTACCGGAACGCTTGGGCCGTACTTCAGAAGGCGCGCAAGCACCTGCTGTTCGTCGCCGGTCAGGACGCCGGTGACTTCGGCGAAGTGAGCGAATTCAGCATACAGGCCACTGACAGCTGGAACCTTCTGGCTCAGTTGCTCAAGGAGTTTGCTGTGGCGAAAGGCAGAAAGGGCAGGAGCGCCGCGCAGGATCAACATCTTCGGGACAGCCTCGGGAAGGGGTGTGCTTTGAGGCCGTGCATTCTAGCCTAAACCGCCCTCAACATCACCCGAAACGCTACGCACGGTTGCACTCGGATATCAATCTGTGTTTCTGCCTTTGAAGTCAAATTTCAAGGGTGTGCGAGCAGCGCTTATTTTTTCTGTCACAAAATGCCGTTCAGCCCTATTCCTGCGGGGTTTCGTGCGGTTTTGTGATCTCTAGCAGACAAGCCGCTCACTGTCGAGATATGGCGCCCGCAGCCGTTTGCGTATACTGCGCAGATGTTTTTCCCAACGGCTTTGCGTCCGCGGTACGCCAAATGGCTGATCGCAACCGGACTCTTCCTGATGCTCGGTGGCTGTGTTGATAAACCCAACACACTCGAGCGCGTAAAGGAGGATGGTGTGCTGCGGGTGATTACCCGTAACAGCCCCGCCACCTACTTTCAGGATCGCAGCGGTGAAACCGGCTTCGAATACGAGCTGGTGAAGCGCTTCGCCGACGATTTGGGGGTTGAACTGAAGATCGAGACCGCCGACAACCTCGATGACCTGTTCAACCAGATTGGCAAGCCGAACGGCCCGGTGCTGGCGGCGGCAGGTCTGGTCAGCAGCGAGGATCGCAAGAAGCAGGTGCGGTTTTCCCACTCCTACCTCGAAGTCACCCCGCAGATCATCTACCGCAACGGCCAGTCTCGCCCTACCGACCCAGGCGATCTGGTCGGCAAGAAGATCATGGTGCTCAAGGGCAGCACCCACGCCGAACAACTGGCGGAGCTGAAAAAGAAATTTCCGGGCATCGAATACGAAGAATCCGACGCCGTTGAAGTGGTCGACCTGTTGCGCATGGTCGATGAAGGCCAGATCGACCTGACGCTGGTCGACTCCAACGAAGTGGCGATGAACCAGGTGTACTTCACCAACATCCGCGTGGCCTTCGACCTCGGCGATGCGCGCAGCCAGAGTTGGGCGGTGGCCGCCGGCGAAGACAACAGCCTGCTCAACGAGATCAACGCCTACCTCGACAAGGTGCAGAAAAACGGCACCCTGCAGCGCCTGAAAGACCGTTATTACGGCCACGTCGATGTCCTCGGCTACATGGGCGCCACCACCTTCGCCCAGCACTTGCAGCAGCGCCTGCCCAAATACGAACAGCACTTCAAGACCTACGCCAAGAAAGAGAAAGTCGACTGGCGCCTGCTGGCGGCCATCGGTTATCAGGAATCGCTGTGGCAACCTGCCGTCACTTCGAAAACCGGCGTGCGCGGTCTGATGATGCTGACCCAGAACACCGCTCAGGCGATGGGCGTGTCGAACCGTCTCGATCCCAAGCAAAGCATCATGGGCGGCGCCAAGTACCTGGCCTACATGAAGGATCAGCTCGACGAATCGATTCAGGAGCCGGACCGCACCTGGTTTGCCCTGGCGGCATATAACGTCGGCAGCGGTCACCTCGATGACGCACGCAAACTGGCGTCCCGCGAAGGCCTGAACCCGGACAAGTGGCTGGACGTGAAGAAGATGCTGCCGCGCCTGTCGCAGAAGCAGTGGTACAGCAAGACCCGCTATGGCTACGCCCGGGGCGGCGAGCCGGTGCATTTCGTGGCGAACATCCGTCGCTACTACGACATCCTCACCTGGGTGACCCAGCCGCAGCTTGAAGGCGATCAGGTGGCCGAGGGCAATCTGCATGTGCCGGGGATCGACAAGTCAAAACCGACTCAAGAGCCTGCCCCGCTCTAACCAACAGCATAAATCCAATGTGGGAGCGGGCTTGCTCGCGAATGCGGAGTGTCAGTCGACATGTTCTTTGACTGATACACCGCATTCGCGAGCAAGCCCGCTCCCACATTGGGTTCTGGGGTGTTGCTTAGGGCTTGGCGGCAGCCAAGATCAGCGCCTTCATCTCGGACACTGCAGACTTGAACCCGACGAACAACGCATGCGCCACCAGCGCATGGCCGATGTTCAATTCGTTGATGCCTTTGATCGCCGCCACGGCTTCGACGTTGTGATAATGCAGGCCATGCCCGGCGTTGACGATCAGGCCCTGCGCCAGACCAAACGCCACGCCGTCCGCCACACGCTTCAGCTCTTCAGCGACTTCGCTCGGAGTTTCGGCATCAGCGTAACGCCCGGTATGCAGTTCGATGGCCGGCGCACCGACGCGCTTCGACGCAGCGATCTGGCGCTCGTCAGCATCGATGAACAGCGACACCTCGCTGCCGATCTTCGACAGGCGCTCGACCGCTGCCCTGATGCGCTCTTCCTGCCCCGCTACATCCAGACCGCCTTCAGTGGTCAGTTCCTGACGGGTTTCCGGGACGAGGCAGATGTGCGCCGGACGGATGCGTTCGGCGAACGCCATCATTTCTTCGGTGACGCCCATTTCGAAATTCATGCGGGTCTGCAGCACATCCTTGAGCAGCAGCACGTCGCGCTCCTGAATGTGCCGGCGGTCTTCACGCAAGTGCACGGTGATGCCGTCGGCGCCCGCCTCTTCCGCGTCCAGCGCTGCCTTGACCGGATCCGGGTAGCGTGTGCCACGGGCCTGACGCAGGGTGGCGACGTGGTCGATGTTCACGCCAAGAAGAATGCGATTGCTGGTGGTCACGGATGCGCTCCTGAAGGGAAAGATTCGGCGCACAGCATATCAGGGCTTGCGAAATAGCTCGCGGCTGACGAGGGGACGACCGCCCAAGTGCACGGCCAGTGCCTGACGCATCAGGCGCTTGGCCGCCGACAGTGCGCCGGGAGCGGTCCAGTCGGCTTCGGCCATGGCCAGCAGTTCGGTGCCGTTGAACAGGCCCGGCTGCAACAGAAACACCCGTTCAAGCCCGGCGTCCACTTGCAGACGATACAGACCGTCCGGCGCGACCGGTTCGCTGTGGATATCGGTATTCAGGGAGAAGCCGTAACCGAGATCATCCAACAGGCGCCATTCGAAAGAACGCAGTAGTGGCTCCAACGGGCGACCTTCGGCCAGGGCCAGCAGTGTTGCAGCGTAATGGTCGAACACCGCCGGGTGCGGGTCTTCGGCAGGCAGCAGGCGGATCAGCAGCTCATTGAGGTAGAGGCCACTGAACAGCGCCTCGCCGACCATCCAGGTCGCGTTGCCGGCACTTTCCATGCGCCCGACATTCTTCAGTTCACCCTTGCCACGAAACTCGACTTCCAGTGGCACAAACGGTCGCGCCAATGTCCCGGCCTTGCCCCGCGCACTGCGCAACACCGCCCGCAGCCGCCCTTGCGGCGTAAGGAAGTCGACCAGCGCGCTGGTTTCGCGGTAGGCGCGCGAATGCAGGACGTAGGCGAGCTGGGCGGGAGGTGGGGTTTGCGACATGGAGTTCTCGATGAAGAAACGCGGTTTTACTCACAACCCAAAACTACTATGGGAGCGGGCTTGCTCGCGAAAGCGGTGAATCAGTCAAAGTATAGGTCGACTGACACTGCGCATTCGCGAGCAAGCCCGCTCCCACAGGGAGTTCTCCGATGTCTCGGAAAACCGGTGATTACAGGTCGCCGTAACCCAGCGAACGCAGTGCACGCTCGTCGTCGGACCAGCCGCCCTTCACCTTGACCCACAGGTTGAGCATGATCTTGGAGTCGAACAGCAGCTCCATGTCCTTGCGCGCCTCGGTGCCGATGCGCTTGATGCGCTCGCCCTTGTCGCCAATGATGATTTTCTTCTGGCCGTCACGCTCGACGAGGATCAGCGCGTGGATGTGCAGGGTCTTGCCCTGCTGCTTGAACTCTTCGATCTCGACGGTGATCTGGTACGGCAGCTCGGCGCCCATCTGGCGCATGATTTTCTCGCGCACCAGTTCGGCGGCGAGGAAACGGCTGCTGCGGTCGGTGATCTGGTCTTCCGGGAAGAAGTGATCGTTCTCCGGCAGGTGATCGGCGATGACCTTTTCCAGCGCGTCGAGGTTGTGCCCGTGTTGCGCGGAAATCGGGATGATCTGTGCGTTCGGCAGCTGTTCCTGCAACCACGACAGGTGCGGCATCAGCTCGGCCTTGTCTTCGATGCGGTCGGTCTTGTTCAGTGCGACGATCAGCGGCCCGGTCACGTACTGCACGCGCTCCAGCACCATCTGGTCCTCTTCGGTCCACTTGGTGCGATCAACCACGAAGATCACCACGTCGACATCTTTCAACGCCGCCGAAGCGGTTTTGTTCATGTAGCGGTTCAGGGCCTTTTCGCCACCCTTGTGCATGCCGGGGGTGTCGACGTAGATCGCCTGCACGTCACCCTCGGTCTTGATCCCGAGCATGTTGTGACGGGTGGTCTGCGGCTTGCGCGAGGTGATCGCGAGCTTCTGGCCGAGGATGTGGTTCAGCAACGTCGACTTGCCGACGTTGGGACGGCCGACGATGGCAACGTAGCCACAGCGAGTTGCGTTTGTATCAGTCATTGCCATTCTCCACGCCCAGGGCAATCAGTGCTGCGGCGGCCGCTACCTGTTCGGCAATACGACGGCTCACACCCTGACCTCGGCTTTTTTCATTCAATAAGACCACTTCGCACTCGACGAAGAAGGTACGGCAGTGCGGCTCACCCTGGATATCCACCACTTCGTAGCGTGGCAGTTCGCAACCGCGCGATTGCAGGTGTTCCTGCAGTCGGGTCTTGGGATCCTTGTTGGTGTCGACCAGCGTCAGGCCTTCGAACTCACCGGCCAGCCAGGCCAGTACCCGCTCGCGAGCGACGTCCATGCCGGCATCGAGGTAGATCGCACCGATCAGCGCTTCGAGGGCATCGGCCAGAATCGATTCGCGACGGAAGCCACCGCTTTTCAGTTCGCCCGAGCCCAGACGCAGGTAGTCGCCCAAGTCGAAACCACGGGCCAGCACAGCCAGTGTCTCACCCTTCACCAAACGTGCGCGCAAACGCGACAACTGGCCTTCGCGGGCCAGCGGGAAGCGATCGAACAGCGCCTCGCCGGCAACGAAGTTGAGGATGGCATCGCCGAGGAATTCCAGGCGTTCGTTGTTACGCCCGGCAAAGCTGCGGTGCGTGAGGGCCAGCAGCATCAGCTCCTGATCCTTGAAGGTGTAACCGAGCTGGCGCTCGAGACGGCTTAGAGAAACGCTCACGGTTTACCCACGCTGAGTTCGTGGCTGGATTCCACTGCCATCGCCGGGGTACGGCGCAGGCCTGGGACAATTAACGCTGTGTTCAAAAATGACGTCCTGAATATCGTGGCTTCATGCCCTGGTGCCGATTTGTGTCGACTCCAGAAATGCATTCGGCGCTGTGGTCAACAGCGCCGTGATTGATTACTTGATCAGGCCAACCCGCGAGAAATTCGGCAGGTGGCTGAGTTTCGGTTCCGGCCAGCTCATCCAGACAGCGAAGGCTTTGCCGACGATATTCTGGTCGGGAACCATGCCCAGCAGGTCCTTGGGAATGTTCGGGTCATCCCAGTAGCGACTGTCGTTGGAGTTGTCGCGGTTGTCGCCCATCATGAAGTAGTGCCCGGCCGGCACGGTCCAGGTATGGTCCGGCGTGGCGCGGTAGCGGCTCATTTCCTTGCGGATCAGGTGCTCGGCGGCGCCGAGTTTTTCCTTGTAGAGCTCGGCGCTGCCCAGCGTGCCTGGCTCGGAGCCGACCAGTTGCTCGGCAATCGACTCGCCATTGACCAACAGACGCTTGTCGGCGGTGTAACGCACCGTGTCGCCCGGCAGACCGACTACACGCTTGATGTAGTTGACGTTCGGGTCGCTCGGGTAGCGGAACACCATCACATCGCCACGCTGTGGATCACCGACTTCGATGATTTTCTTGTCGATCACCGGCAGGCGGATCCCGTAAGAAAACTTGTTCACCAGAATGAAGTCGCCCACGTCCAGAGTCGGTTTCATCGAGCCGGACGGGATCTGGAACGGTTCCACCAGGAACGAACGCAGCACCAGCACGATGAACAGCACCGGAAAGAACGACTTGCCGTATTCGACCAGCAACGGCTCTTTGTTCAGCTTCTCGACCACCACGGGCTCGGGCTGGCTGACACTGCCTTGGTAAGAGGCAATGGCAGCACGCCGACGCGGCGCCAGGAACAGCAGATCGAGCAACGCCAACAGGCCGCAGACGAAC
Source organism: Pseudomonas sp. S3(2024) (assembly GCF_036861315.1). Taxonomy (NCBI): domain Bacteria; kingdom Pseudomonadati; phylum Pseudomonadota; class Gammaproteobacteria; order Pseudomonadales; family Pseudomonadaceae; genus Pseudomonas; species Pseudomonas sp. S3(2024). The sequence goes on from NZ_JAZAQQ010000001.1 coordinate 681,080, forward strand.
ACGGCGATGACCAGCAACAGCGGGAAATTTAGTGACATAGGACCTGACTATTCCAACCTGAGCACGGCAAGGAAGGCTTCTTGTGGAATTTCCACGTTGCCGACCTGCTTCATGCGTTTCTTACCGGCCTTTTGCTTTTCAAGCAGCTTTTTCTTACGGCTTACGTCACCGCCGTAGCATTTGGCCAATACGTTCTTTCTGAGTGCCTTGACGGTTGTCCGGGCAACGATCTGACCGCCAATGGCCGCCTGGATCGCCACGTCGAACATCTGACGAGGAATCAGTTCTTTCATCTTCTCGGTCAACTGGCGACCTTTGAAGTGCGAATTGTCACGGTGCACGATCAACGCCAGGGCGTCGACCTTGTCACCGTTGATCAGCACGTCCAGTTTCACCAGATTAGCCGATTGGTAACGATCGAAATGGTAATCCAGCGAAGCATAGCCGCGGCTGGTGGATTTGAGGCGGTCGAAGAAATCCAGGACCACTTCGTTCATCGGCAGGTCGTAGGTCACCTGGACCTGATTGCCGAGGAACAGCATGTCGACCTGTACGCCGCGTTTCTCGATGCACAGGGTGATGACGTTACCCAAGTGCTCCTGCGGAACCAGGATGTTGGCCCGCACGATTGGCTCGCGCATGTCTTCGATGGCCGACACATCCGGAAGCTTGGATGGGTTGTCGACGTAAATCGTTTCACCGGTTTTCAGTACCAGCTCGAAAATTACCGTTGGCGCGGTGGTGATCAGGTCCAGGTCGTATTCGCGCTCGAGGCGCTCCTGGATGATCTCCATGTGCAGCATGCCGAGGAACCCGCAACGGAAGCCGAAGCCCAGTGCGTCGGAGCTTTCCGGGGTGTACTGCAGCGACGAGTCGTTCAGGGTCAGTTTCTGCAGCGCTTCGCGGAAGTCCTCGAAGTCGTCGGAGCTGACCGGGAACAGACCGGCGTAAACCTGTGGCTGGATGCGTTTGAAACCGGGCAGAACCGGGACATCCGGGGTCGAGCTCAGGGTCAGGGTGTCACCGACCGGTGCACCGTGAATGTCCTTGATGCTGGCGATGATGAAGCCCACTTCGCCAGCCTTGAGGTCAGCGGTAGCGGTGTGCTTCGGGTTGAATACACCAACGCTGTCGACCAGGTGGATCTTGCCGGTGGATTTCACCAGGATCTTGTCACCCTTCTTCACGCGGCCATGACGCACGCGCACCAGGGAGACAACGCCCAGGTAGTTGTCGAACCAGGAGTCGATGATCAGCGCTTGCAGCGGATCTTCGATGTTGCCGGTCGGCGCAGGAATGGTCGCGACCAGACGCTCGAGCACTTCGTCGACACCCAGGCCGGTCTTGGCGCTGCAGGTGACGGCGTCGGTGGCGTCGATGCCGATGATCTTCTCGATCTCGTCCTTGACGCGGTCCGGCTCGGCCTGTGGCAGGTCGATCTTGTTCAGCACCGGCATGACCTCGAGGCCTTGCTCGATGGCGGTGTAGCAGTTGGCCACGGACTGGGCTTCAACACCCTGACCGGCATCGACCACCAGCAACGCGCCTTCACACGCGGCCAGGGAACGGCTGACTTCGTAGGTGAAGTCGACGTGACCCGGGGTGTCAATGAAGTTCAGCTGGTAGGTGACGCCATCTTTGGCCTTGTAATAGAGGGTAACGCTGTGGGCCTTGATGGTGATCCCGCGTTCGCGCTCCAGATCCATGGAATCCAGTACCTGGGCTTCCATCTCACGCTCGGCCAGGCCACCGCACATCTGGATGAAACGGTCAGCCAGCGTCGACTTGCCATGGTCAATGTGGGCGATGATGGAGAAATTGCGGATATGACTCAAATCACTCACGGATCAACACTCAAAAAGGCTGCAGGCTTGGCCCGCCGAAAAATAGCCGGGAATTGTACCTGATACACGGCGCAAGCGTCACGTTCGCCTGTCACCCCGATTGCATACGAAAACGCCCCGATCTGTCGACCGAGGCGTTTTCGCGGTTAAAGCGTTGGCAACAACGCGGCCATCAACCGGCCCGTCGCAGCAACCAGACACCTGCCAGCGCACAGACCGTGGCCGGCACCAGCACCGCGAACAGCGGCGAGAAGCCGAACACCAGGCTCGACGGGCCGAGCAGATCCTGGACGATGCGGAAGGTGAAGCCCACCAGCACACCGGTGAACACTCGCTGACCGAGGGTGACCGAGCGCAACGGGCCGAAGATGAAGGAGATCGCCATCAGCACCAGCGCGGCGGTGACCAGCGGCTGCAACACCTTGACCCAAAATGCCAGCCAATAGCGGCCATTGCTCAGGCCTTGATCCGCCAGATAGTGGATATAGCCCCACAGACCGGAAATCGACAGCGACTCAGGCGCCATCACCACCGTGTTGAGCAATTGCGGGCTCAGCGATACGTCCCACTCCTCGCTCGGCGCGTTCACCACTTCGGTGCTGCGCTCGTGGAACACCGTGGTGGTCACGTCGCTCAGCAGCCAGCGCTTGCCGTCGAACTCCGCACGCTTGGCGAAGCTGGAGCTGAGCAGGTGGCGCTCTTTGTCGAAGTGATAGCGGGTCACGCCATACAACAGGCCGTCGGGTTGCACGGCGTTGATATGGATGAATTCCTCACCCTGACGGTGCCACATGCCGTGCTTGGCGCTCTGCGCGTCGCCGCTGCCTTGCGCCAGCGAGCGATTGGCCTGAGCCATGCTTTCGGTGGCCGGGGCCACGTATTCGCCGATCAGCACGCCGGCCAGCATCAGCACCAGCATTGGCTTCATGACGGCCCAGACGATGCGCCCGATGGACACACCCGCGGCACGCATGACCGTCAGCTCGCTGCTGCTGGCCAGACTGCCAAGGCCGATCAGACAGCCGATCAGCGCGGCCATCGGCAGCATTTCATACAGGCGACGCGGCGCGGTGAGCAGGACGAAGCTCAGCACGTCGGTCAGCGTGTAGGTATCGCTGACATCGCTCATCTCGTCGATGAAGGCAAACAGGGTCGCCAGACCCAGAATGATCGCCAGCACGGCGATGATCGCCACGAATACGCTGCTGCCGATGTAGCGGTCGAGTTTAACCACGGGCCACCTCCAGCGCAGCGCTGCGACGGCTGGCCAGCTTCAGGCGCAACGGCTCCCAGTACAGCAGGCCGAGACCGATGACCAGGAAGATCCCGTGCACCCACCACAGGCCCAGCGCCGCTGGAATCTTGCCTTTTTCGAGGGCGCCGCGGGCGGCAATCAGGATGGTCAGGTAAGCCATATAAAGAAGAATCGCCGGCAGCAGCTTCAGGAAACGGCCCTGACGCGGATTGACCCGCGACAGCGGCACCGCCATCAGGGTCACGATGAACACCAGCAACGGCAGGGAAATCCGCCATTGCAGTTCGGCCTTGGAACGCTCGTCGTTGGCGCCCAGCAGGGTCGAAGTCGGGATCGCGTCACGGTCGGTGACTTCGTCACTGGCATCGGGTTTTGGCAGCAATACGCCGTAGGTGTCGTATTTGATCGCGCGGTAATCGGCCTGACCCGGGCTGCCGTCATAGCGATAGCCGTTGTGCAGGATCAGGTAGCGGTTGCCGTCAGAGTGGATCTCCTGACGGCCCTTCTCGGCCACCAGCACGGAAATCCCGCGGTCCTTCTGATCGGAGCCGAGGTTTTTCTGCGAGATAAACACGCCACCGAGGTTGACGCGATCGTCGGTCAGGCTTTCGGTGTAGGTCACCCGAGTGCCGTCACGCAACGCCTGGAAACGGCCAGGTTCGAGGGTATCGAATTCGGTCAGGGCGTCCTGTTTGTTCAGCAGCAGCTGGAACTGGTTGGCGCCCTGCGGGGCCAGACTCAGGCTCAGCCACGCCACCACCAGTGCCACCAGCGTCGCCGGGAACAGGGTCATGCGCAGCAGACGCTGCTGACTCATGCCGGTGGCCGAGAGCACGGTCATTTCGCTTTCGAGGTACAACCGGCCGTAAGCCAGCAGGATCCCGAGAAACAGACCCAACGGCAGGATCAGTTGCATGAAACCCGGCAGACGGTAACCCATGATCAGGAACAGCGATCCCGGATCGAGTTGGCCCGCAGCGGCCTGGGCAAGGTATTTGATGAAGCGACCGCTCATGATGATGACCAGCAGCACGGCGCTGACGGCGCTCAGGGTCAACATCACTTCACGGGACAGATAACGGAAGACGATCAAACCAGACACTCCAGGGTTGTCAGGCTAAGGCGGCCAAACAAGCAAACGTTTCGAGCGACCCGCAAGGCAGAGCCGTCGAAAAAAGATGCGGCATTATCCTGTGATTGAGGGCGCCTGTCACTGCGCACACTCACCCAAGCGTAGATTCCGTTGAAGATCGCACAACCGAGGGTTGTCAGGCGCGGTGAGCGAGGTTCAAACTGCCGCCTTCGTCGCAGGCACAGACCTGCGCCTCTTCTATCTATAAGCAGGCGACTGCGGACACCGTCGAACGCCTGTGTGTTGACCATTCATTCAGGGATCCGGACATGGAACTGGTTGTAAAAAGCGTTAGCCCAGAAACGTTGAAAACCGCCACCCTGGTGGTTGCCGTCGGCGAAGGCCGCAAACTCGGCGTCGCCGCCAGACAGGTCGACGAGCTGAGCGGTGGCGCGATCAGCGCCGTGCTCAAGCGTGGCGATCTGGCCGGCAAGGTCGGTCAGAGCCTGCTGCTGCACAGCCTGCCGAACCTGAAAGCCGAGCGCGTGCTGCTGGTCGGCGTGGGCAAGGATGAAGAACTGGGCGACCGTCCGTTCCGTAAAATCGTGGCTGGCATCCTCAACACCCTGAAAGGTCTGGGTGGCAGCGATGCCGTGCTGGCCCTGGATGAAATCATCGTCAAGAACCGCGACAGCTACGGCAAGACCCGTCTGCTGGCGGAAACCCTGGTGGACGGCGAATACACCTTCGACCAGTTCAAGAGCCAGAAAGCCGAACCGCGCGCCCTGAAGAAAATCACCCTGCTGACCATCAAAGCCGCTCAGGCCGAAGTGCAGCGCGCCGTGAACCATGCCACCGCGATCGCCAACGGCATGGCCTTCACCCGTAATCTGGGCAACCTGCCGCCGAACATCTGCCACCCGACCTTCCTCGGCGAGCAAGCCAAGAACCTCGGCAAAGAGTTCAAGGATCTGAAAGTCGAAGTCCTCGACGAGAAGAAGATCAAATCCCTGGGCATGGGCTCGTTCTACGCCGTCGGCCAAGGCAGCGCCCAACCGCCGCGCCTGATCGTCATGCAATACAACGGTGGCAAGAAATCCGAGAAACCTTACGCGCTGGTCGGTAAAGGAATCACCTTCGACACCGGCGGCATCAGCCTCAAGCCGGGCGCCGGCATGGACGAAATGAAGTACGACATGGGCGGCGCTGCCTCGGTGTTCGGTACCCTGCGTGCCGTGCTTGAGCTGAAGCTGCCGATCAACCTGGTGTGCATCCTCGCCTGCGCCGAAAACATGCCGAGCGGCAATGCTTCGCGTCCGGGCGACATCGTCACCACTATGAGCGGCCAGACCGTGGAAATCCTCAACACCGACGCCGAAGGCCGTCTGGTGCTGTGCGACGCACTGACCTACTCCGAGCGCTTCAAGCCACAAGCGGTGATCGACATCGCCACCCTGACCGGTGCCTGCGTGGTTGCACTCGGTGCACACACGTCTGGCTTGCTGGGCAACAACGACGAGCTGATCGAGCAACTGCTCAGCGCCGGCAAAGCTGCTGACGACCGCGCCTGGCAACTGCCGCTGTTCGACGAATACCAGGAGCAACTGGACAGCCCGTTCGCCGACATCGCCAACATCGGCGGGCCGAAGGCCGGCACCATCACTGCCGCGTGCTTCCTGTCGCGCTTCACCAAGAACCTCAACTGGGCGCACCTGGACATCGCGGGCACCGCGTGGACCAGCGGCGGCAAGGACAAGGGCGCCACCGGCCGTCCGGTTCCGCTGCTGACCCAATACCTGCTGGACCGCGCCAAAGCCTGAAACCGATGAACCTGGGCGGCGTCACTCTACGGTGACGCCGTTCAAGGCTCAGGAACCGCAATGACCAAAGTCGACTTCTACATCCTGCCCAGCGCCGATCCTTCGGCTCGTCTGGACTTTGCCTGCAAGCTCACCGAGAAAGCCTGGCGCATGGGCCATCGCATCTACCTGCATTGCAGCGATGCTGCTCAGCGTGACGATCTCGATGCGCGCCTGTGGGCGTTCAAGGGCGAAACGTTCGTGCCGCACGGCCCTGCCGAGAGCGAACCGGACGGTTTGATCGTGCTGGGACTGGGCGCTGACTGCGGCGAGCATCAGGATCTGCTGGTCAACCTCGACCTGAAAGTCCCGGCTTTCGCCAGCAAATTCGCCCGCGTGGCGGAAGTGGTGGTGGAAGATCCGACGATTCGCGCGGCGGCACGGGAGAGTTTCCGTTTCTACCGCGAACAGGGCTATCCTCTGCAAGATCACCGTTTACAGCGACTCTGAGTACGCCGATGGAAACTCCAAAACCGCTGCAAAAGCCCGCACACCTGCTGGACGATCTCGAATCGATCCGCCAGTTGCTCGGCGATGACAACCTGCAACCGCCCTTGCTGACCGACACGGTCGAGGACGGCGAACAGGAACAGATTCCGATGCTGTTCGAGGCCGTCGACGCCACGCCGCCGACCATCGAACCGCTACCTGCTCCGGCCCCGGCACCTGCTGCCGCACCTGTGGATAAAGGCCCGGACGCCCTGCTGCACCTCGATAGCGAACTGCGCGCCGCCGCGCAATTGATCATGCAGGACGTGATCGACGACTTCGCACCGCACATCGAAACCGAAATCAAACGCCGCCTCGAGGCGCGGATGGAACGGCTTTTGAGCCAATACGAATAACCACAAATCCCCTGTGGGAGCGGGGGGGGGGGGGGGGGGGGGGGGGGGGGGGGGGGGGGGGGGGGGGGGGGGGGGGGGGGGGGGGGGGGGGGGGGGGGGGGGGGGGGGGGGGGGGGGGGGGGGGNGAGGCGCGGATGGAACGGCTTTTGAGCCAATACGAATAACCACAAATCCCCTGTGGGAGCGGGCTTGCTCGCGAATGCGGTATGTCAGGCACCATCATCGCTGGCTGACACACCGCATTCGCGAGCAAGCCCGCTCCCACATTTGAACCGCGCACTACCTCCCCCGCTCGCCCTCGGCCCCATGCCCCGCTATACTTCCCGGCTTTTCCTGAATAAATGCCAATAGGGTCCCGCCGCGCATGGATAAGACCTACCAGCCGCACGCCATTGAAACTTCCTGGTACAACACCTGGGAGTCCGAGAACTATTTCGCACCGCAAGGCGCGGGCGATTCCTACACCATCATGATCCCGCCGCCGAACGTCACCGGCAGCCTGCACATGGGTCACGGTTTCAACAACGCGATCATGGACGCCCTGATCCGTTTCCGCCGCATGCAGGGTCGCAACACCCTGTGGCAGCCGGGCACCGACCACGCCGGTATCGCCACGCAGATGCTGGTGGAGCGTCAACTGGAAGCCACCGGCCAGAACCGCCACGACCTGGGCCGCGAGAAATTCCTCGAGAAAGTCTGGGAGTGGAAGGATCAGTCCGGCGGCAACATCAGCCGCCAGATCCGTCGCCTCGGTTCGTCCGTGGACTGGAGCCGCGAGCGCTTCACCATGGACGACGGTCTCTCGGAAGCGGTTAAAGAAGCCTTCGTACGCCTGCACGAAGACGGCCTGATCTACCGCGGCAAGCGTCTGGTCAACTGGGACACCAAGCTGCACACGGCGATTTCCGACCTCGAAGTGGAAAACCACGACGAGAAAGGTTTCCTGTGGAACCTCAAGTACCCGCTGGCTGACGGCGCGAAAACCGCTGAAGGCAACGATTTCCTGATCGTCGCGACCACCCGCCCGGAAACCATGCTCGGCGACTCTGCCGTCGCGGTTAACCCGAACGATGAGCGCTACAAAGCCCTGATCGGCAAATTTGTCGAGCTGCCACTGGTTGGCCGCCGCATCCCGATCATCGCCGACGATTACTGCGATCCTGAATTCGGCACCGGTTGCGTGAAGATCACCCCGGCCCACGATTTCAACGACTACGAAGTCGGTAAGCGCCACAACCTGCCGCTGCTGAACATCTTCGACAAGAACGCCAACGTGCTGCCCGCAGCCCAGGTGTTCAACCTCGACGGCACGTTGAATGACAGCATCGATGGCAAGATCCCGGCCGAGTATGCCGGTCTCGAGCGTTTCGAAGCGCGCAAGCAGATCGTCGCTGCGTTCGACGCCGCCGGCCTGCTGGTCAGCGTCGACGATCACAACCTGAAAGTGCCGAAAGGCGACCGCTCCGGTACCGTCATCGAGCCGTGGCTGACCGACCAGTGGTACGTGTCGACCAAGCCTCTGGCTGAACCGGCGATTGCAGCCGTTGAAGACGGCCGTATCCAGTTCGTGCCAAAACAGTACGAAAACATGTACTTCTCGTGGATGCGCGACATCCAGGACTGGTGCATCAGCCGTCAGCTGTGGTGGGGCCACCGGATTCCGGCCTGGTACGACGAGTCGGGCAAGGTCTACGTCGGTCGCGACGAAGCCGAAGTGCGTGCCAAGCACAACCTCGGCCCGGACGTTGCACTGCAACAGGACAACGACGTGCTCGACACTTGGTTCAGCTCGGGTCTGTGGACGTTCTCCACCCTCGGCTGGCCGGAACAAACCGAGTTCCTGAAAAAATTCCACTCCACCGACGTGCTGGTCACCGGTTTCGACATCATTTTCTTCTGGGTTGCCCGGATGATCATGCTGACGATGCACCTGATCAAGAACGAGGACGGCACTCCGCAAGTACCGTTCAAGACCGTTTACGTGCACGGCCTGGTGCGTGATGGCCAGGGCCAGAAGATGTCCAAGTCCAAGGGCAACGTCCTGGACCCGCTGGACATCATCGACGGTATCGAGCTGGAAGCCCTGGTGCAGAAACGCACCTCCGGCATGATGCAGCCGAAACTGGCGAAGAAGATCGAGAAGCAGACCCGCGACGAGTTCGCCGACGGCATCGCCAGCTACGGCACCGACGCCCTGCGCTTCACCTTCTGCTCGCTGGCGTCCACCGGTCGCGACATCAAGTTCGACATGGGCCGCGTCGAAGGCTATCGCAACTTCTGCAACAAGATCTGGAACGCCGCGCGTTATGTTCTGGACAAGGGCGAAGACTGCGGCCAGAACGGCGAAGCCTACGAGCTGTCGCTGGCGGATCGCTGGATCATCTCGCAACTGCAGCGCACCGAAGCCGAAGTGACCCGTCAACTGGATCAGTTCCGTTTCGACCTCGCCGCGCAAGCGCTGTACGAGTTCATCTGGAACCAGTACTGCGACTGGTACCTGGAACTGTCCAAGCCAGTGCTGTGGGACGAAAACGCTCCGGTCGAGCGTCAGCGCGGCACCCGTCGCACCCTGGTGCGCGTACTGGAAGTGGCGCTGCGTCTGGCGCACCCGTTCATGCCGTTCATCACCGAAGAAATCTGGCAGCGCATCGCGCCGCTGGCCGGCATTCAGGGCAAGACGATCATGCTGCAGCCTTGGCCGGTGGCCAACGAGGAGCGCATCGATCCGGCCGCCGAAGACGACATCGAATGGCTCAAGGGCCTGATGCTCGGCACGCGCAACATCCGTGGCGAAATGAACATCGGCCCGGGCAAACCGCTGCCGATCTACCTGAAGAACGTCAGCGCTGAAGATCAGCGTCGCCTGACCGAGAACGAAGCGCTGCTGAAGAAACTGGCGCGTCTGGAATCGATCACCGTACTCGCTGCTGGCGAAGAAGCGCCGCTGTCCGCCACCGCACTGGTGGGCGAGATGGAAGTGCTGGTGCCGATGGCCGGTCTGATCGACAAGGGCGCCGAGCTGGCACGTCTGGACAAGGAAATCCTGCGTCTGCAGGGCGAAGTCCAGCGGGTTGGTGGCAAGTTGTCCAACGCCGGTTTCGTCGACAAGGCCCCGGCCGAAGTCATCGAGAAGGAACGCGCCAAACTGGCCGAGGCTGAACAGGCCCTGGGCAAACTGGCCGAGCAGCACGCGCGGATTTCCAGCCTGTAAGGGCAAGCCGCAATGAAAAAGGGAGGCCCGCAAAGGCCTCCCTTTTTTTTCAAGAATCGCTACAAATACCCTGTGGGAGCGGGCTTGCTCGCGAATGCGGTGTGTCAGTCGACAAATCTGCCGGATGTGTAACCGCCTTCGCGAGCAAGCCCGCTCCCACAGTTTGAACGGTGTTGCCTTTAGATGTGGGACAATACCCGCCACTTTCAGCCATACCCGAATCGATCACACCCATGAACGCCCCCCGCACACCCAAACCTGCGCGCAAGAAGCCTGATGCCGCGACCCCGGCCAAAGCCGTCGAGCCGCGTGAAAAGGCCAGCCTGCATCCGCGCAATCGCCACCAGGGTCGCTACGACTTCCCGGCGCTGATCAAGACCACGCCGGAACTGGCGAAATTCGTGATCACCAACCCGTACGGCAAGGAAAGCATCGACTTCGCCAGCCCCGACGCGGTGCGCGTGTTCAACCGGGCGCTGCTCAAGGCGTTCTATGGCATCGAGCATTGGGACATTCCGGCGGACTATCTGTGCCCACCGGTCCCGGGCCGTGCCGATTACGTGCATTTCCTCGCCGACCTGCTGGCCAGCATGAACGACGGCAAGGTCCCGCGCGGTGCGATCGTCAACGTGCTGGACATCGGCATGGGCGCCAACTGCGTTTATCCGCTGATTGGTAACAGCGAATACCGCTGGCACTTCCTCGGTTCGGAAATCGACCCGACGGCCGTGGCCGCCGCCCGAGCCATCGTCCAGTCCAACGGGCTGAACAAGGTGATCCAGCTGCGCCAGCAGGAAAACCGCAAGCACATCCTGATTGGTCTGCTGGAGCCGGGCGAGCGCTTTGACCTGACCATGTGCAACCCGCCGTTCCACGCCTCGATGGAAGAGGCGACCAAGGGCAGCGAGCGCAAATGGCGCGCACTGGGCAAAGCCGATCCAAAACGCAAGCTGCCAGTGCTGAACTTCGGTGGGCAGTCCGCCGAGCTGTGGTGTGAAGGCGGTGAAGCGCGTTTCGTGACGCAACTGATCGCCGAAAGCGCGCACTTCCAGCACAAGGTGCTGTGGTTCAGCACGCTGGTGTCGAAAGCCTCGAACCTGCCCGCCATCGAAAGCGCGCTGAAGAAGGCCGGCGTGCTGGAAAGCAAGGTGGTGGAGATGTCGCAAGGGCAGAAGCAGAGCCGCTTCGTGGCGTGGACCTTCCAGACCAAGTCCGAGCAGCAGATCTGGCGGCGCGAGCGCTGGGTTCGCTGACACTGAGCTACTTGTGGGAGCGGGCTTGCTCGCGAAAGCGGTATATCAGCCGACATCAGGGTGACTGACACACCGCTATCGCGAGCAGGCTCACTCCTACAAAGGTTCGAGGTGCATCGCTAAATCACAGGCACAAAAAAACCGTGCCCGGATCACTCCGGTGCACGGTTTTTTATCGCTGCGTCTTACTTGTTCACAGCGTCGGTCAGGCCTTTGGCCACAACCAGCTTGATCACTTTCTTGGCAGGGATTTCGATGGCAGCGCCAGTCGAAGGGTTACGGCCAGTGCGGGCAGGACGCTCGGTCACTTTCAGCTTGCCGATACCTGGCAAGGTGATTTCGCCGCCGTTTTCCAGCTGATCGGCAACGATTTGGCCCAGTTGGTCCAGAGCGTTACGCGCGGTGGTTTTCGGCGCGTCGATAGCTTCAGCGATGTCGGCGATCAGTTGGTCTTTAGTAAGAGCCATGTAGTGTTCCTTCCCTATCAAATTCATATGGATTGCAGAGTGCAGTGTCAGCCATCGAGCCCGATCTTCTGGATCTGGCACCCTCGGCGATAACCACGACGAGTCGGGTTATAGATGCCGAAATCAGGGTTTGGTTCGACCTGACAAATGCTGATTGCACGCTTAACGCAGTGACTTCGCGTAAGACCGGGCAAAACTAGCACAGAGACGGGGAAATATCCGCCTCTAGCTACCCATTTGGTCAGCTTTATTGCTCTAAATCGGTAAAAAACTGCATAAGGGCACCCACCCGCCCTGGATTTGCCCTTCACCCCGCGCCAAAACCAGTGGTTGCGGTACACTGGGCGCTTTTTCGGGGGAGCCTGCCCTCCTCCCTTCCACCAGCCGAGAAGCCCATGCCGATCCGTCATTGCATCGTCCACCTGATCGACAAAAAACCCGACGGCACGCCCGCAGTTCTGCACGCCCGTGACTCTGAACTGGCTGAGTCCGCGGCCATCGAGAACATGCTCGCCGACCTCAACGAGAGCTACAACGCCAAACAGGGCAAAGCCTGGGGCCTGTTCCATCCGGAATCCGGTGCGTTCCCGTTCAGCGGCTGGCTGAAGGAATACATGGAAGGCGGCAAGGACTTCGCCGCGTTCAGCAAGGTTGCGGTCGAGCACCTGCAAAAGCTGATGGAAGAGTCGAACCTGTCGGTCGGCGGCCACGTGCTGTTCGCCCACTATCAGCAAGGCATGACCGACTACCTGGCGATCGCCCTGCTGCACCACAGTGAAGGCGTGGCGGTGACCGATGAGCTGGACGTGACGCCGTCGCGTCACCTCGACCTCGGCCAATTGCACCTGGCGGCGCGGATCAACGTCTCCGAGTGGCAGAACAACAAGCAGTCCAAGCAGTACATCTCGTTCATCAAGGGCAAGAACGGCAAGAAGGTTTCGGAATACTTCCGCGACTTCATCGGTTGCCAGGAAGGCGTCGATGGCCCGGGCGAGACGCGCACGCTGCTCAAGGCCTTCAGCGACTTCGTCGAGAGCGAAGACTTGCCGGAAGACTCCGCCCGCGAGAAAACCAAGACCCTGGTCGATTACGCCAGCAGCCAGGCCAAGCTCGGCGAGCCGATGGGCCTGGAAGAGCTGTCGGAGCTGATCGATGAAGAACGCCCGAAAGCCTTTTACGACCACATCCGCAACAAGGACTACGGCCTGTCGCCGGAGATTCCCGCGGACAAACGCACCCTCAACCAGTTCCGCCGCTTCACCGGCCGCGCCGAAGGCCTGTCGATCAGCTTTGAAGCGCACCTGCTGGGCTCGAAGATCGAGTACGACGAAGAGGCTGGCACCCTGATCATCAAGGGCCTGCCGACCTCGCTCACTGATCAGCTCAAGCGCCGCAACTGATGCTCGGCAATGTACTGAAGAAGGTCGCGCTGGTTCTGCTGGTGGTGGTGATCTATCAGAACTGGGGCAAGATCGAGCGGGTGTTCAAGCCGTCGCAAATGGTCTCTGAACAGGTTCGCGCCAACGCCCATGTCGTGCTGTATGCCACCGACTGGTGCGGCTACTGCAAGCAGACCAAGCGCTTTCTCGACAGCAAGGGGATTCCTTTCAAGGAATTCGATATCGAAAAGGACGCCGAGGCGCGCAAGGCGTACGAGGCGCTGGGCGGGCGCGGGATTCCGCTGATCGACGTGAATGGCACATTGATTCGCGGGTTCGACCCAGACGAGATCCTCGCCGCCCTGAAATAACACAACTCATCTGTGGTGAGGGGATTTATCCCCGATCGGCGGCGAAGCCGTCGCAAAATCTGCCTGGTAGGGCGTGCAGTTTTTTGGGGGCGCTTCGCGCCCCATCGGGGATAAATCCCCTCACCACAATTGCCCCCACAAGCAAAGGCCGCTTGCTGATCAGCGAGCTTCGATGCGGAAACCAAAACGCGGGAAGTGCACATGCACCACGCCGCCACGCGGGTCTTCGCGGCGCAGGATCAGCTCTTCGCGGCCAGCAAACAGCAACTCACCCACCACCGGATCAACCCCGTAATCTGTCGCGGCAATCGCCACCTGCTGCCCGGCCTTGAAACCGTTCGGATCGACAAACTGCTCATCCGGCAGCGCCGCCGGCGTCGAACTGCGCGCCACTTCCAGCGCCTCCTCGGCAGTCATTTCGCTCGCGGCACCATGACCAAAGCCCAGCACACGGCCCAGCCAGGCAGTCACGGCCGGATATTCATCGACCAACGGCGCAGTGACGTGCGTCGCCTTGAGGAACCACAGCGGATGCGCCAGGGCGAAGTCGGCAATCGACGGCTCACCGAACAGGAAGTCGCCCTGCTCGCGCTGCAACTGCTGCTCCAGCCGCGCCATGATCGTTGGCCATTGATGCTTGGCCTGTTCGGCCGACAGTCGCGTGGCGCTGCCGCCACTGAACAGCCCGGCACGGTCAGCGATAAACGCCTTGATCGCTTCCGGCGGCAACTTGCCGAAGCGCACCGCCACCGATTCCGGCTGGAACACCAGGCTGACCGCATGCTGGAACACCACCGAATCGGCCCACGCGGCGAAGCTGGCGCTGGTCATTTCCTGGCCTTCCGGGAAAAACGCCGGCAGGGCTTTTTCCTGCTCCAGACGACGGGCAATCAACGATGTGTCGCAATAGATGTCGGCGCCGATCTGCAACACCGGGGTCTTGCGGTAGCCGCCAGTGAGCGCAGTCAGATCCGGCTTGGGCATCACCGGCGAAATGTGCACCGAGCGCCACGACAAGCCTTTGAAGCCCAACAGCAGACGAGCCTTTTCGGCAAATGGAGAGGTCGGGTAATGATGCAGAATCAACTCGGACATGCTCGGCTCCGCCGCACAGAAAGTGAGTCCGCAGCTTAGCGTGCATTTGATTAGCAGCCTACAGATCTGCCTGATGGGAACCGATCAGTCAGATTGATAAGACGCGACCAGGCATTCCTTGGCGCTCTTGCGCAGCTTTTTGATCAGCCGTTCCTGGCGCAGCGCGTCGCTCTTGTCGCGGCAACGCTCGGTGTAGACCAGCGCCATCGCCGGGCTGGACAGGAAGAAGCGTGCGCCCTTGCCGCTTTGATGCTTGGCGAAGCGGCGCACCGGGTCGTCGCTGATCCCGCAGTACAGCGAACCGTTGGCCGCGCGCACGAGGTAGACGAACCAGGACTTGCTCGCTGGCTCGACGACTTCAACCGGTTTTTCGCTGAGGCTGGTCACTTCGGGATCTGGATGTGTAGGAAACAGGCCGCGATCTTATCAGCGAGTAGCCTGAAATGCCTTCAGACCTTTCAGCGCCTGCGCCCGGACCGCGTTGCGCACCAGCGGAGTCCAGCCGAGCAGCAGGCCTTTGAAGCCCAACGCCTGCCGCGACCAGCGCCACAGGTCGAAGTGATCGTGGTGCTCGCAGATCTTGTCGTCGCGAAAGACGAAGCGCGCCTGGATATCGTTGATTACCACGTTGCCGGTCTGGCTGAACAGGTAAGTCGCCACCCAATGCGCGCCGCCGCTGCGCTCGTCGGCGCGGACATTGTCGAAGGTCAGGGAGAAGTCCTTGGCGCGGGTGGTGAGCATGCGCCACATGTCGCCGGCATCGCGCCCGCGCAGTTCACCGAAGGCCGGATCGCTGAACACCACATCGTCGGTATAGCAGGCGGCCATGGCCTCGGCGTCGAGGCGCTGGAAGGCCTGGTAGAAGCGGGTGATCAGGGCGGCGTGGGCTTCGCTCATGGGCAAACTCCGGGAAATGGACAGATTGCCAGCACGATAAGCTGCAAATCGAAGAAACACTATCGGCATTCGTGCACCGAATATCAGCAACACACAGAACCACTGTAGGAGTGAGCCTGCTCGCGATAGCGGTGTATCAGTCAGCGCAATGTTGACCGACACACCGTTATCGCGAGCAGGCTCACTCCTACAAGTTGAACCGTGTCAGATCTTTTCGCTTTGCACTTGCACGTACAACGCCCGGCCGGCACCCAGCCC
Organism: Pseudomonas sp. S3(2024); assembly: GCF_036861315.1. Lineage (NCBI taxonomy): Bacteria > Pseudomonadati > Pseudomonadota > Gammaproteobacteria > Pseudomonadales > Pseudomonadaceae > Pseudomonas > Pseudomonas sp. S3(2024). Next base: position 696,886 of record NZ_JAZAQQ010000001.1, read on the forward strand.
GGCAATGATCGCACCGGTGCCAATGATGCCGAAGATCCAGCCCACCGCATTCCAGCCGCCGGTCCAGTCATGCACCACGCCGACCGCGAACGGTCCCATCGACGCCAAGGTGTAGCCGAAGCCCTGGGACATACTCGACAGGTTCGCCGCCACATGCGAATCCCGCGAGCGCAGCACGATCAGGGTCAGCGCCAGACTGAACGTACCGCCCTGCCCCAGCCCCAGCAGAATCGCCCAGCCCCAGAGCCCTTCAATCGGCGCATACAGGCAACCGAACAGACCACCGAGGGTCAGCGCCATCACCACCACGATCGCCAGTCGCTGGTCCTTGCCCCGGGTCGCCAGCCACGGCGCAGCCAGCGAACTGGCGAGCTGGATGATCACCGAACCGGACAGCACCAGGCCGGCCTGGGTCGGAGTCAGGCCACGACCGATCAGGATCGACGGCAACCAGCCGAACACGATGTACGCCAGCGACGATTGCAGGCCCATGTACAAGGTCACTTGCCACGCCAGCGGATCGCGCAGCAGACCTTTCACCCGATAGGCGACGTTGTGCGCGCCGTGTTTCTGCCCGACTTGCGGCAGCCAGAACAGCGCCGCCACCAGCGCCGGGATCACCCAGAAACCCAGGCCCAGCGCCCAGCTGTGGTCGAAGTGTTCGCTCAATGGCACGGTGGAACCCGCTGCCATTGCCGCGCCCAGGCACAGGGCCATGGTGTAGACGCCGGTCATGGTCCCGGCGTGTTTGGCGAAGTCGCGTTTGACGATGCCCGGCAGCAGCACGCCGATAATGCCGATGCTCGCACCGCCAAGCACGCTGCCTGCAAACAGCCCGATCTCACCGAAGTTGCTGCGCACAATGATCCCGGCGGCCAGGGTCAGCAGTATCCCCAGCACCACCCGTTCGGCGCCGAAACGCCGCGCCAGAATCGGCGCCAGCGGCGCGAACAGTCCCAGGCACAACACCGGCAACGTGGTCAGCAAACCGGCCTGAGCCGCAGACAGGCCAAGGCTTTTCGACACTTCGCTGAGCAGCGGCGCCATGCTCGACAGCGCCGGGCGCAGGTTCAGCGCCACCAGAATCAGTCCCAGCAACAACAGCCACGGCCGGCGCACCAGCGGATGGCTTTGCTGCACTTGTTCGTCGTCAGCCTCGGCGTCGATCAGCAGCTCCTCGAGCTCCGCCGTGCGCTTGGGGGTTGAAAAGTTTTTCTCGCTTTCAAGGTTCATTGATCAACTGTCTCGATATGGCTTTGGCCCGTTCCGGGTCGCGTTGTTCGACGGCATCGAGCAACTCGATGTGCAGGTCGAACACTTCCTGACGGCGCGGGACGATGTTCAGCGTCTGGCGCAATTGCGCGCCGACGATACTGGAGAAATAGCGATACAACTCGCTGAGGGTGGGGTTGTGCGCGGCGTCCACCAGACGGCGGTGGAACACCAGATCGCAGGCAATGTAAGTGTCGAGATCGCCGTGGTAGTGGCTGCCGCTGGTGCCGAGCGCTGCGCGCAGCGCGAGCAGGTCTTCATCGGTGCGACGCAGCGCGGCCAGGCCAATCGCCTCGACTTCGAGGATGTGCCGGGTCTCACGCGCCTGCTCCAGCGAGCAACGGGACAACGCCTTGAGCGTGTCCATCGGATCGACCACTGCGCGCAAATAACTGCCGTCGCCCTGACGGATTTCGATCAACCCGGAAAACGCCAGCACGCGCATGGCTTCGCGCACCGTGTTGCGGCTGATGCCCAGTTCGGCGCACAACTCAGGCTCGGTCGGCAGCCGTTCGCCGACCTGCCACACGCCATCGGTGATGCGTTGGCGCAGTTGATCCAAGGCCTGATCGACCAGGGATCGCTTGATCAAAGGTGAGATGTCTGTCATGAAATTCGCCCTTTCATCCAATCATAGGATGAATTTTTTGACATGGTAGTCAGCTGAAGTGCCGCACACAACCCCAACCGAGACATCAGTCCTACCCGACGAGTTGTAAAAACCGCTGACAGGCGAAGTGATTTCCCACAGTCCGCAGTAATACTGCCGACATCACTTGCAGACGCTGGACTGCAGACTCTGGAAATTGATCCAGGGGCGTTTTGCCCCGTCTTTATCCAAAGGAAGATGCAACGTTCATGGTAGAAGTCAATTTTGGCAAGCGGCACGACCGCCCTTTTGTTCTGCAGAAAAATCGCCGATTGCTGGCAATCCGCAGCCACGCGGGAGCGCAGTTGGCGCAAACGCTTTGCTGCGAATCTGCTCACGCAGCGCTGGAAGGTTGCGAACTGTTGCTGCATGTCGAGGACGCTGATGTGCAGATTTTCAAACTGCCTGAGCACTCGGACGCCTCGCAACGCAAGGCGCTGTTGCGCGAATTGCCCGACGTGCGCTTCGCGGGCAGCGTGCTGGTGGATCCCATCACTCAGGAGCCGGTGCTCTATACCGAAAATATCTTTTTGAAGTTCATCGACTCGCTGAAAGCCACCGAGTGCATGGTCATACTTCAAGCGCTGGGCCTGATGATCAAGCAACAGGTGCCGTATGCAAAAAATGCCTTTTTTGTGCATCACCCCGCCATCCATGGCATCGATATCTGCACCCTCACGAGTGAATGGCTGGAACGCGACGAGATCGAATACTGCCACCCGGAGCTGCTGCGCCAGGGTCAACGCCGAGCGATCCATGCCAATCAGTGGCACCTGAAGAAAACCACCGTGACCTATCAGGTTGAAATCGATGCCAGCGCCAACGTCGAAGCCGCACATGAGCTCGCGCAGGGCGAAGGCATCGTCATCGCAGTCATCGATGACGCGTTCGATATTGACCATCCCGAATTTTCCGGAGAAGGCAAAGTGGTCGGTGCACAGAACTTTGACCGACGCAACGCCAAAGGCGGCCCGCGCCCACAGAACGCCCTGGAGCGCCACGGTACGGCCGCCGCCGGCGTGGCTTGCGCCAATGGAAAGGACGGCGCCAGCGGTGTCGCCCCCAAAGCCAGCCTGATGCCGTTGAAACTCACCAAACCCTTGGGAGCCCGCGCGGAGGCCGACGCCTTTTTCTGGGCGGCCGATCAGGGAGCCGACGTCATTTCCTGCAGCTGGGGGCCGGCTGAAGGGCATTGGGCCGACCCGGCGGACCCGCGTCACACGCAAGTGTTTCCCCTGGCCGCCAGCACACGGCTGGCAATCGAATACGCCGCCACCAAGGGCCGCAATGGCAAAGGCTGTGTGATCTTTTTTGGCGCGGGAAACGGTAACGAGTGCGCCGATAACGATGGCTATTCCAGCCACCCCCACGTCATTGCGGTAGGTGCCTGCAACGATCAGAACCGGCGCAGTGCCTACAGTGATTATGGCAAGTCACTCTGGTGCTGCTTTCCCAGCGGCGATCAGCAACACCCCGATCCGAAGTTCAAACCTGCAACCTCGATCCCGCAGACCCGGGGTATCCGTACCACTGATTTGAGCGCAAAGTTTGCCGCCGCCACATTGCCGGCCTACACCGACACCTTCAGCGGTACCTCCAGCGCCTGCCCCGGCGCCGCGGGCATCGCTGCGCTGGTGCTCGGCGTCAATCCCGAGCTTGATCGCTCTGCGGTACGCCAGATCCTTGCCGATTGCTGCGACAAGATCGGCCACCCCGATGACGGGCCGCGCGGCCAGTACGACGAAAACGGCCACAGTCACTACTACGGGCACGGCCGACTCAACGCGCTGCGTGCCGTGCACCTGGCACTTGAACGCAAAACAAATGCGGGCTGATTCGCCCCCATGAAAAAAGCCCTGTCGGCATACCGGCAGGGCTTTTTGTCAGGCGAGCTTTTCAGGCAATCAATGCAGGATCTGGCTCAGGAACAGTTTGGTGCGGTCATTCTGCGGGTTGTCGAAGAAGTCGTTCGGCGCCGCCTGTTCGACGATTTCGCCCTTGTCCATGAAGATCACACGGTTGGCCACGGTGCGGGCGAAGCCCATTTCGTGGGTCACGCAGAGCATGGTCATGCCGTCTTCGGCGAGGCCGATCATGGTGTCCAGCACCTCTTTGACCATCTCCGGGTCGAGGGCCGAGGTCGGTTCGTCGAACAGCATGATTTTCGGTTTCATGCACAGCGCGCGGGCAATCGCCACACGCTGTTGCTGACCGCCGGACAGTTGCCCCGGGAATTTATGCGCCTGCTCCGGAATGCGTACGCGCTCCAGATAATGCATGGCGATTTCCTCGGCCTTGCGCTTGGGCATCTTGCGCACCCACATCGGCGCCAGCGTGCAGTTCTGCAGGATGGTCAGGTGCGGGAACAGGTTGAAGTGCTGGAACACCATGCCGACTTCGCGGCGGATCGCTTCGATCTGCTTGAGGTCGTTGGTCAGCTCCACGCCGTCGACAACGATGCGCCCCTGCTGGTGCTCTTCCAGACGGTTGAGGCAGCGGATGGTGGTCGATTTGCCGGAACCCGACGGGCCGCACAGGACGATGCGTTCGCCCTGTTTGACGTTGAGGTTGATGTCTTTCAGCACGTGGAACTGGCCGTACCACTTGTTCACGCCCTGCATCTGGATAATGCCTTCAGGGCCGACAGGCTTTTTGATTGCTTCGCTCATTTACAGAGAACTCCTAACGCTTGTGGCCAGTGTCGAGCTTGCGTTCCAGATGCATGGAATAGCGCGACATACCAAAACAGAAAATCCAGAACACCAGAGCGGCGAACACGTAGCCTTCGGTGGCCATGCCCAGCCATTTCGGGTCGGCAGCGGCTTGCTTGACGCTGTTGAGCAGGTCGAACAGGCCGATGATGATCACCAGGCTGGTGTCCTTGAACAGCGCAATAAACGTGTTGACGATGCCGGGGATTACCAGCTTCAAGGCTTGCGGCAGAATCACCAGGCCCATGGCGCGCCAGTAACCGAGGCCCATCGCCGCAGCCGCTTCGTACTGACCTTTGGGGATCGCTTGCAGACCGCCGCGCACCACTTCGGCAACGTAGGCCGACTGGAACAGGATCACCCCGATCAGCGCCCGCAGCAGCTTGTCGAAGTTCATGCCTTCGGGCAGGAACAGCGGCAGCATCACCGAGGACATGAACAGCACCGTGATCAACGGCACGCCGCGCCAGAACTCGATGAAGGTCACGCAGACCACACGAATCGCCGGCATGTTCGAGCGCCGGCCCAGCGCCAGAATGATCCCCAGCGGCAAGGCACCGGCGATACCCACGGTGGCGATGACCAGGGTCAGCATCAGACCGCCCCACTGGCTGGTCGCCACGGCGTCGAGGCCGAACACGCCACCGTGCAGCAGGCACCAGGCGACAATCGGGTAGATCACCAGGAAGCTCAGACCGTACACCGCTTTACGCGGGAAGCGCGAGATGAACAGCGGTGCCACGCCGATCACCGCCAGCCACACGGTCAGGTCGACGCGCCAGCGCAGGCCGGTCGGGTAGTAGCCGTACATGAACTGGCCGAAACGCTGCTGAATGAACACCCAGCAGGCGCCGTCCTTGGTGCAGTCGGCGCGGGTGGTGCCGACCCAGTTGGCATCGAGAATCGCCCAACTGAGGATCGGTGGTACCACGAGGTAGATCAGATAAAACGCAAACAGGGTCAGCAGGGTGTTGAGCCAGCTGGAAAACATGTTCGCGCGTATCCATGCCATCGGGCCGAAGACCTTGGCCGGCGGTGGCATGTCGGGTTTGAAAGTATGGGTTGTCATGCGCGTTTCCTCACCGCTCGATCAGCGCAATGCGCTTGTTGTACCAGTTCATCAGCAGGGAAATGCTGATACTGATCGCCAGGTACACGCTCATGGTGATGGCAATGACTTCGATCGCCTGACCGGTCTGGTTGAGCACGGTGCCGGCGAATAGCGAAACCATTTCCGGATAACCGATACCGGCGGCCAGCGACGAGTTCTTCGCCAGGTTCAGGTATTGGCTGGTCAGCGGCGGAATGATCACCCGCAAGGCTTGCGGAATGATCACCTTGCGCAGGGTCGGGCCGTTGCGCAGGCCGAGCGAACGCGCCGCTTCGGTCTGACCATGGCTGACCGACTTGATCCCCGAACGCACGATTTCGGCGATGAACGCCGCGGTGTACACGGTCAGGGCGAGGGTCAGCGCCAGCAGTTCCGGGATCAGCACCCAGCCGCCGACGAAGTTGAAACCCTTGAGTTGCGGCATTTCCCAGTGCAGGGGGGCACCGAAGATCAGCGCGCACAAGGTCGGGATCACCAGCAGGATCGCCAGGCCGGTCCAGAACTTGTGGAACGGGACGCCGGTGTCTTCGAAACGCTTGTTGGCCCAGCGGCACATCAGCACGATGGCGACGATGGCCAGCACCACGCTGATGAAGAACGCCCAGAAGCCGTCAGCCATTTGCGCGGCCGGCATGTTCAGGCCACGGCTGCTGACGAAGAAGGTGTCGCCGAAGTTGTGGCTGTTGCGCGGTCCCGGCATGGTCAGGAATACCGCGAAGTACCAGAACAGGATCTGCAGCAGCGGCGGAATGTTGCGGAACACTTCCACGTACACGGTCGCCAGTTTGCTGATGATCCAGTTCGGCGACAGCCGCGCCACACCGATGATGAAGCCCAGCAGGGTCGCCAGGATCACGCCGATGAAGGTCACCAACAGGGTGTTGAGCAGGCCGATCACGAACACCCGAGCGTAACTGTCCGCTTCGGTGTAGGAGATCAGGTGCTGAGCGATGCCGAACCCGGCACTGCGCTCCAGAAAGTCGAAACCGGAGGTGATGCCCCGGTGCTGAAGGTTGGTCTGGGTGTTATCGAACAGATACCAGCCCATGGCGACCACCGCCACGACGGTGATGATCTGAAACAGCCACGCACGCACTCGCGGATCGCTGAGGCTGAGCCTCTGCTTTGGTGCGCCGATTGAATTTTGCATGAAGTGCCCCGGAAGAAATGGAACAGAACATCACCCGGCGGTTGGCCCGCCGGGTGATAGAACCATTAGCGCACTGGTGGTGCGTACTGAATGCCGCCGTTGGTCCACAGCGCGTTCAGGCCACGGTCGATTTCCAGCGGAGTGCTCTTGCCGAGGTTTTTCTCGAAGATTTCACCGTAGTTACCGACCTGCGAAACGATTTTCACAACCCAGTCCTTCGGCAGTTTCAGGTCTTTGCCGTATTCACCGTCAGCACCCAGCAGACGAGCGACGTCCGGGTTCTTGGTGGATTTGGCTTCTTCCAGCACGTTTTTCGAGGTCACGCCGGCTTCTTCAGTGTTCAGCAGCGCGTAGCCAACCCAGCGAACGATCGCCAGCCACTCGTCGTCGCCGTTACGCACGACCGGGCCCAGTGGTTCTTTGGAGATGGTTTCCGGCAGCACCACGTAGTCTTTTGGCGAAGCCAGTTTGCTGCGCTGTGCGTACAGCTGCGACTTGTCGGAGGTCAGCACGTCGCAACGACCGGATTCCAGCGACTTGGCGCTTTCATCGGAGGTGTCGAAAGTGATCGGGGTGTACTTCAGGCCGTTGGCGCGGAAGTAATCGGAGACGTTAAGTTCGGTGGTGGTACCGGCCTGGATACAGATGGTTGCACCGTCCAGTTCCTTGGCACTTTTCACGCCCAGCTTGTTGTTGGCCAGGAAGCCCACGCCGTCGTAGTAAGTGATGAAGCCCGGGAATTTCAGGCCCATGCCGGCGTCACGCGAGCTGGTCATGGTGGTGTTGCGCGAGAGCAGGTCGATTTCGCCGGACTGCAGCGCGGTGAAGCGCTCCTTGGCGTTCAACTGGCTGAACTTGACCTTGTTGGCGTCGCCGAATACGGCAGCGGCCACAGCGCGGCAGACGTCAGCGTCGATCCCGAGGATCTTGCCCGAAGCGTCCGGCACCGAGAAACCCGGCAGACCGTCGCTCACGCCACACTGCACGAAACCTTTCTTCTGCACGGCATCCAGGGTTGCACCCGCCTGAGCGAACCCGCTGACGCCGAGTACTGCTGCTGCAGTCACGACCGCCAGAGTGGATTTCAACATCTTCATTCAAACCTCCAGTTTTGCTCTTGTTGTGTCGGAGCTTGAGTCCAGTCGCACCCTTTTGAGGCGTTGTTGACCCGTGTTGGCTTTTTTTGGGGTCAACCGACGTAAGACCTTCGCTATGAGTCTAGTAGGAGAAAATCCACATCATGGACAACTCACTTCTCACCAATCGGCCGAACGGGCTGTAGCCCTTTCACGTTCGCTTTGCCCGTAGCGGCCATTGGCGAACATCCATCACCGGATTCTTTGCAATCCCGTCGCAAGACGTACACTGATAGTGTTACCGCAAGGCGTAGGACGCTTCGTACAGAATCCTCCATAGCAAAGCCCGTACCACACCGCTTTCTGAAGCGATTGCGCGACAGGTCAATAGCAAAACTTGTAGCCTTGCGACATCTTCTTAACGGATCGACCGGACGCGCACCTCAATCACGCACTTATTGAGAGCGCCCGCACATTTTTGGAGCAGCCATGACCGAGCCCCTGATTCTTCAACCCGTAAAGCCTGCAGACGCCTGCGTGATCTGGCTGCACGGCCTCGGCGCGGACCGCTATGACTTCTTGCCGGTCGCCGAAGCGCTGCAGGAAAGCCTGCTGACTACCCGCTTTGTATTGCCGCAAGCGCCAACCCAGCCCGTCACCATCAATGGTGGTTACGAGATGCCGAGCTGGTACGACATAAAGGCCATGAGCCCGGCGCGGTCGATTGACCGTGAGCAGTTGGAAGCGTCGGCGGATCGCATCATTGAATTGATCGAAAAGGAGCGCGCCAGCGGAATAGACGCTTCGCGGATTTTTCTCGCCGGGTTTTCCCAAGGCGGCGCCGTCGTTCTGCACACCGCTTATATAAAGTGGCAAGGCCCGTTGGGTGGCGTACTTGCCCTCTCCACCTATGCCCCGACCTTCACTGACGAGATGGAGCTTTCAGCCAGTCAGCAGCGTATTCCTGCGCTATGCCTGCACGGCCAGTTCGACGGCGTGGTGCAGAACTCGATGGGGCGCAGCGCCTATGAGCATTTGGTGAAGCATGGTGTCACCGTGACATGGCAGGAATACCCAATGGAGCACGAAGTGTTACCCGAAGAAATTCGTGACATCGGCGTCTGGCTGAGCGAACGCCTGCGTTGATTCGGCCGCTTGGCGGACCGCTTTGATCATCCCACTACGCCGCGCCCGTTTCTTGCATTACACTGGCCGGCGTACATTCCTTAACCAATTGATGAGATGACCGTGCTCAAAGCACTCAAGAAAATGTTCGGTAAAAGCGAGGCTGAGCAGCTCGCGCCAGTCCCCAGTGCGCCGTCGCACGCCCCCGGCCCTCGCAGCGCTGCGCCCAAGGCTGAACGTCCGGCTCCGGTAGCGACACCCCAGCCTGAGCCGCAACCTGCCGTCGCTACCGAACCGGTCCGCGCCGAAGCGCCAAAACCACCCCGGCCGCGCCGCGAACCGAAGCCCAAGGCACCGGTCATTCCCTGGAAGCTCGAAGATTTCGTTGTCGAACCCCAGGAAGGCAAAACCCGCTTTCACGATTTCAAGCTCGCTCCGGAACTGATGCACGCCATCCAGGACCTGGGCTTCCCGTACTGCACGCCGATCCAGGCGCAGGTGCTGGGTTTCACCCTCGCCGGCAAAGATGCCATCGGCCGCGCGCAGACCGGCACCGGCAAGACCGCTGCGTTCCTGATCTCGATCATCACTCAGTTGTTGCAGACGCCACCGCCGAAAGAACGCTACATGGGTGAACCCCGTGCGCTGATCATCGCGCCGACCCGTGAGCTGGTGGTGCAGATCGCCAAGGATGCTGCCGACCTGACCAAGTACACCGGCCTCAACGTGATGACGTTCGTTGGCGGCATGGACTTCGACAAGCAGCTCAAGCACCTCGAAGCTCGCCACTGCGACATCCTCGTCGCCACCCCGGGCCGTCTGCTCGACTTCAACCAGCGCGGCGACGTGCACCTGGACATGGTCGAAGTGATGGTGCTGGACGAAGCCGACCGCATGCTCGACATGGGTTTTATCCCGCAAGTGCGGCAGATCATTCGTCAGACCCCGCCGAAGTCCGAGCGTCAGACCCTGCTGTTCTCCGCGACCTTCACCGAAGACGTGATGAACCTGGCCAAGCAATGGACCACCGATCCGGCAATCGTCGAAATCGAAGTCACCAACGTGGCCAACGAAAACGTCGAGCAGCACATCTATGCGGTGGCCGCGGCTGACAAATACAAACTGCTCTACAACCTGGTCAACGACAACGGCTGGGAACGCGTCATCGTCTTCGCCAACCGCAAGGACGAAGTGCGTCGCATCGAAGAGCGCCTGGTGCGCGACGGCATCAACGCCGCGCAACTGTCCGGCGACGTGCCGCAGCACAAGCGCATCAAGACCCTCGAAGGCTTCCGCGAAGGCAAGATCCGCGTGCTGGTGGCCACCGATGTCGCCGGTCGCGGCATCCACATCGACGGCATCAGCCACGTGATCAACTTCACCCTGCCGGAAGTGCCGGACGACTACGTGCACCGCATCGGCCGTACCGGTCGCGCGGGCGCCGACGGCGTGTCGATCAGCTTCGCCGGTGAGGACGACTCCTACCAGTTGCCGTCGATCGAAGAAAAACTGGGTCGCAAGATCAGCTGTGAAACACCGCCGACGCACCTGTTGCGTGCAGTGGAACGCAAGCGTCCGCAGCCGCAGTAAGCGATCTGTAACGAAAAAGCGCAGCCGGTGACGGACTGCGCTTTTTTTTTGCCCGGCGTTTAAGCAGGCGCTTGCGATAGACAACTAAAAGTCCATAATAGACAAATTAGTTTATATCCAGACCGTGGAGCCTGACATGTCCAGTACACCCTACGTGATCGACCACACCCAGGCCCGCGAGCTGCTGGCGCGCATCGATGTGCCGCAGATCCTGCGCAAACTGTTTCGCGACCTCGCCGCCGGCCACGCCGTGCAACCGGCGCAGCAATTGGTGGAGTTTCCGCAGGGCGCCGGCGACTTCATCAATTATCTGGGGGTGCTGGCCGAGGACGGCGTGTACGGGGTCAAGACCTCGCCCTACATCGTCCGTGAACAAGGGCCGCTGGTCACGGCGTGGACACTATTGATGTCGATGAAAACCGGCCAACCGCTGTTGCTTTGCGATGCCGGCGAGCTGACCACCGCACGCACTGCAGCGACCACCGCCGTAGCGATCGATGCCCTCGCGCCGTTGAAAGCCCAACGGCTGGCGATCATCGGCAGCGGCAAGGTTGCCCAGGCTCATTTGCATTACGTGAAAGGTCTGCGCGACTGGCAGAACATCAGCGTGTATTCGCCGAGCCTGTCTGAAGACGCTGAAACCCGGGCGCTGCTGAAAGAGATCTACCTGGGGGTGAAGATTGCCGACAGCCGCGATGTCGCCCTCACAGACGCGGACGTGATCATGCTCTGCACGTCATCCGCCGGCCCGGTCATCGACCCGGCCAGCTTGAGCAAACCGGCGCTGATCACCTCGATCAGCACCAACGCACCACGCGCCCATGAGCTGCCGCCGCAGAGCCTGGGCGACATGCAGGTGTTCTGTGACTATCGGCTGACCACGCCGGGCTCGGCCGGTGAGATGTTGATCGCGAGAGAGCAGCATGGCTGGGACAAGTCTGCGATTGTCGGTGACCTCGCCGACCTGCTCAGCGAGAAAGTGCCGCGCCCCGGTTACGACCGTCACGTATTTTTCCGTTCAATCGGCCTGGGCCTGGAAGACATCGCGCTGGCCAATGCGGTTTATCACTTGACCCACTAATCACCACAAATCCCATTGTGGGAGCGGGCTTGCTCGCGAAGAGGCCGTGTCAGGCAACGTATTTGCCGAATGACATACCGCCTTCGCGAGCAAGCCCGCTCCCACAGGGGATCAGCGAATTTTCCAATATTGCGAGCAACTGGAGACTTTCATGGGCCAGGCAGATTTCATCATCATCGGCGGCGGGATTGCCGGCGCTTCCACCGGTTTCTGGCTGTCGCCCCACGCCAAAGTGATCGTGCTCGAACGTGAATCGCACCCGGCCTATCACTCCACCGGGCGTTCTGCCGCGCTGTACACCGCCGCCTACGGTACGCCGCAGGTGCGCGCGCTGACACTGGCCAGCCGTGAGTTTTTCGACCATCCGCCGAGCGGCTTCTGCGAGCATCCATTGCTCACGCCGCGCGGCGAAATGACCGTGGACTTCAGCGGTGACGCCGCCGAGCTGAACAACCAGTACCTCAGCGCTAAAGCCACAGTGCCAGAAATGCAGTTGCTCAGCGCCGACGAAGCCTGCGCCCGTCTGCCGATCCTGCGTCGGGAAAAAGTCCACGGCGCGATCTACGATCCGACCGCCAGTGACATCGACACCGACGCCCTGCATCAGGGCTACCTGCGCGGTATCCGCCGCAACAACGGCGAGGTGCGCACCGATTGCGAGGTGCTGGGCCTGACGCGCGACGCCGCTGGCCTCTGGCAGGTGCAAACCAACGGTCAGACCTTCAGCGCGCCGGTCATCATCAACGCCGCCGGCGCCTGGGCTGACCAGATCGGCGCGCTGGCTGGCGCCCAGGCGCTGGGCCTGCAACCGAAACGCCGTGCGGCGTTCATTTTCGCCGGCCCCGAGGGCGTGGACATTCATCACTGGCCGATGCTGGTCAGCCTCGACGAATCGTTCTACATGAAACCCGACGCCGGGATGTTCCTCGGCTCGCCGGCCAACGCCGACCCGGTCGAACCGCATGACGTGCAACCGGAAGAGTTGGACATCGCCATGGGCATCTATCAGATCGAAGAGGCCACGACCCTGACCATTCGCCGCCCGACCCGAACCTGGGCCGGACTGCGCAGCTTCGTCGCCGACGGTGATCTGCTCAGCGGTTTCGATCCGCAAGTGCCGGGGCTGTTCTGGGTCGCGGCCCAGGGCGGTTACGGTATTCAGACGTCACCGGCCATGGGCCAGGCCAGCGCGGCATTGGTGCGTGGTCAGCCGTTGCCTGAGTCGTTGCAGCAGTTCGGCCTGAGCAGCGCCATGCTCTCCCCTTCACGACTGCGCTGATGCCCCCTGCGGATGACGCGCCCAACGGATTGCGGCACACTCGCAGCGCCCCCGTGCACGGGGGCGCTGACGCTGCCTGGAGCTCCACAAACATGACCGCCCCCGAATTCGATCCGGCCCTGGATAACTTCCGTGCCATCGCCGACGCCATCGCCACGCTGTTCTTTCCCCACGCCGAAGTGGTGCTGCACGACCTGCGCACGCAGAAGGTCGACTACATCGCCAACAACCTGTCCAAGCGCGAGATCGGCGACGATTCATCGCTTGAAGACATGCTCAGCGAGGAGGTCAGCGAGCGCAACATCGGCCCGTACGAAAAGCTCAATTGGGACGGCCAGAAAATCCGCAGCCTGAGCACCGTGCTGCGCGACCGCGAAGAGCGGCCGCTGGCGGTGCTGTGCATCAACCTGAATATTTCGCTGTTCGAGAATGCCAAGGCTGCGCTGGATCTGTTCCTGTCGCCGAGCAAACTGATCCCGCAGCCGGATTCACTGTTTCGCGATGACTGGCAGGAACGCATCAACACCTTCCTCCACGCCTGGCTGCGCGAGCGGCAGCTGAGCCTGAATCTGCTGACCCGCGATCACAAGCGCGAACTGGTGCTGGCGCTGCACGCCGAAGGCGCGTTCAAGGGCAAGAGCGCCTCGAACTATGTGGCCAATGTGCTGAACATGGGGCGGGCGACGGTGTACAAGCATTTGAAGGAATTGAAGGGCTAGGATCCATAAGCTGTATTGCCTGATCCGTCCCTTTCGGGAGCAAGCCCCCTCCCACATTTGAATGCGTTCCCCTGTGGGAGGGGGCTTGCTCCCGAAGGCGGACTATCAGTCGCCGTAGATGTCGGACTTGAAATACTTCTGGGAAATCTTCTGATATTCGCCACTCGCCCGAATCCCGTCGATGGCCGTGTTCAACTCGCTGACCAGCTCGGTATTGCCCTTGCGCACCGCAATCCCCGCGCCCTCGCCCACGTACTTCGGATCCTTCAGCTCCGGCCCGACAAACGCGTAGCCCTTGCCGCGCGGCATCGACAGGAAGTCGGTCAGCGGGATGGTGTCGGCGAAAATCGCATCGAGCCGCCCGGCCGCCAGGTCCATGTAGATTTCTTCGTTATTGCCGTAGCGCTTGACGTTGATGCCCTTCGGTTCGAACACCTCGGTAGCATAACGATCGGTGGTGGTGGCGCGTTGCACGCCGACGCTCTTGCCCTTGAGGCTGGCGTATTGGTCATCGACCGTGGCGCCTTCCTTCATCACCAGTCGCGACGAAGTGAAATAGTACTTGTGGGTGAAATCCACCGACTTCTTGCGGTCTTCGTTGATGGTCATCGACGACAGCGCCATGTCGATTTTCTTCACTTTCAGCGAAGGGATCAGGCCATCGAACTCACCCTCGACCCACACACACTTGACCTTCATCTGCGCGCACAGGGCGTTGCCGATGTCGTAGTCGAAACCGACGATTTCACCCTTGTCGGTTTTCGAAGCGAACGGTGGATAAGCGGCCTCGATGCCGATGCGCAGGGTCTTCTCGGCGGCAAACGAGCTGGCGCACGCCAACAGGCTCAGGGCCAGACCGGTAATCAGGGGGAGTTTCTTCATGTTCGTTCTCTCGCGGGTTGTTGTTGGTTTGGCAAGACAGAAGAAAAGAGCTGGAACAGGATTGTGTACTTGTAAATCCATACTGGACTTTTACGTACAAACCGTCAATCAGATGAAAGAGGCAGGATTTTTTGCGTGGCGGATGACGCCTTCGCGAGCAAGCCCGCTCCCACATTGGAATGCGTTCTCCTGTGGGAGCGAGCCTGCTCGCGAAGACGGACTTGAAGGCGCTATAAAAACTATTTTTTCCAGCGATCCGCAGCGGCATGATCACTGTCACGCCCCTCGACCCAGCGCGGGCCGTCACTGGTGTTTTCTTTCTTCCAGAACGGCGCGCGGGTTTTCAGGTAGTCCATGACAAAGGCGCAGGCGTCGAACGCCGCCTGGCGATGGGCACTGGCCGCACCGACAAACACGATCGGCTCGCCAGGCTCCAGCGCGCCGATGCGGTGCAGCACTTCCAGCTTCAACAGCGGCCAGCGCTGCTCGGCCTCGACGGCGATCTTGCCAAGGGCTTTTTCGGTCATGCCCGGATAATGCTCGAGGAACATACCCGCCACATCCAGACCGTCGTTGAAGTCGCGCACGTAGCCGACAAAACTCACCACCGCGCCGACACCGACATTCGCCGCGTGCATCGCGTTGACTTCAGCGCCGGGATCGAACGCCGTGGACTGCACTCGAATCGCCATGCCTCAGCCTCCGGTCACGGTGGGGAAAAACGCCACTTCGTCGCCATCGCTCACCGGCTCGTCGAGCGGGCACAGGTCTTCGTTGCGTGCGCACATCAGGTTCTGTTCGCTCAGCACTTCGGCGCCCTCGCGTTGCGCGAGCAGCGCACGCACAGCGTCGACCGTGGCGAAATCGCCTTCGACCTCCACCGAGTCCACGCCCAGCGCTTCACGATAACGGGCAAAGAATTTAACCGTCAGCTTCATGGCTGCTCCGCCTGAAAATGCCCGCTCTTGCCGCCGACCTTCTCCAGCAGACGCACGCTTTCGATGACCATGCCGCGATCCACCGCTTTGCACATGTCATAGATGGTCAGTGCGGCGACGCTGGCAGCGGTCAGTGCTTCCATCTCTACGCCGGTCTGCCCTGACAGCTTGCAGCGGGCGACGATGCGCACGCTGTCGTCACCTTCAGCGCTGAGTTCAACCTTGACCCCGGTGAGCATCAGCGGATGGCACAGCGGGATCAGATCACTGGTTTTCTTCGCCGCCTGAATGCCGGCAATGCGCGCCACGGCAAACACGTCGCCCTTGGGATGGCCGCCGCTGACGATCATCTGCAGGGTTTCGGGGAGCATGCGCACCAGCGCTTGGGCCGTCGCCTCACGGAACGTCACGGCTTTTTCGGTGACGTCGACCATGTTGGCGCGACCTTGGGAATCGAGATGAGTCAGCACGGGATTACTCCTGATCAGGAGCAGGGATTGTAAACCTGTGGGTCAAATATCTGCGAGTGAGATTACTGTTGCCCCGCAAATCCCCTGTAGGAGTGAGCCTGCTCGCGATAGCGGTGTATCAGTCGACAATTATGCTGAATGTCACACCGCTATCGCGAGCAGGCTCACTCCTACAATGGCCTTGCGTTTATCCATAAAAAAAGGGCGGCTGTCAGGCCGCCCGGTTTTGTTGGAAGGGTTACAGATGCGATTCGGCGTATTCGGCCAGAATCGAGCGTGGCACCCCTTGCAGGGTGATGTGCACCCCGTTGGGGAAATCCTTGAAGCGTTCGGTCAGGTAGGTCAGCCCGGAGCTGGTCGCGGACAGGTAAGGGGTATCGATCTGTGCCAGGTTGCCCAGGCACACCACTTTGGAACCGGCACCGGCCCGGGTGATGATGGTTTTCATCTGGTGCGGCGTGAGGTTCTGGCATTCGTCGATCAGGATCAGGCTCTGCTGGAAGCTGCGACCACGAATGTAGTTGAGCGATTTGAACTGCAACGGCACTTTGCTGAGGATGTAATCGACGCTGCCATGGGTGTTTTCGTCATCCATGTGCAAGGCTTCGAGGTTGTCGGTGATGGCGCCCAGCCAAGGCTCCATTTTTTCCGCTTCAGTACCCGGCAGGAAGCCGATTTCCTGGTCCAGGCCCTGCACGCTGCGGGTCGCAATGATCCGGCGATAGCGCTTGCTGACCATGGTCTGCTCGATCGCCGCAGCCAGCGCCAGAATGGTTTTACCGGAACCCGCTGCACCCGACAGGTTGACCAGGTGAATGTCCGGATCCAGCAACGCATACAGCGCCAGGCTCTGGTAGATATCGCGCGGTTTGAGACCCCAGGCTTCCTGATGCAGCAGCGGTTCCTGATGCAGGTCGAGGATCAGCAGCTTGTCTTCCTGGATTTCCTTGATCCAGCCGACAAAGCCTTGTTCGTCAATGATGAACTCGTTGATGTGCACCGCCGGCAGGTTGTCGATCAACTGCACCTGATGCCAGGTGCGGCCGTGATCCTGACGGGTTTCGACCTTGCTCACGCGGTCCCAGAAGGAGCCGGTCATGTTGTGGTAGCCATTGGGCAGCAGGGACACGTCGTCGACCAACTGGTCGGTGCTGTAGTCCTCGGCATCGATCCCGCAGGCGCGCGCCTTGAGGCGCATGTTGATGTCTTTGGTGACCAGCACCACGGCCTTCTTCGGATCACGGGTGTGCAGGTCGATCAGTTGGTTGATGATTTTGTTGTCGTTCAGATGCTCGGGCAGAATCAGGTTCGACTCGGCCTGTTTGCTCATCAGAATTGACAGCAAGCCCTTTGGCCCGCCCTTGCCGCGCTGGATCGGCACACCCAGTTCAACGTCCTCGGGGGAGGCATCGCCCAGGGTCTTGTCGATCAGCCGGATCGCCTGGCGGCATTCGGCAGCAACGCTGTGATGGCCGCTCTTGAGCTTGTCCAGCTCTTCGAGCACGGTCATCGGGATCGCGACGTGGTGTTCTTCGAAATTCAGCAGGGCATTTGGATCGTGAATCAATACGTTGGTATCGAGTACATAAAGGATTGGCTGGTTGGAAGAAGGGCTACGTCCGTGATCATCCATACTCGGTCACCTTTGTGGGAGCCATTCGACGCAATACCTGGGCGGTGCTGCGCCTCGAAGTGACTGCCGAATTCATCCACGAGGGCCTGGATGAACTGCACACAAAAGGAGTCTTGGAAGACGCCACCTGTGTTGCAGGTTTCGGCGGTCTGTCTTCGTAATACTCCAAAACCCATGACATAAAAAAGCACTTTGACGGTTTTTTTAAGTTTATTTTGCAGAGTGACGAAAAGCCCTTGGCGGACCGTCCAGACCCCGCTAAAGTCGGAAGTCCGCCTGCATCGAATTCTCTAAAAAAATCGCCCCAAGCCCAATGTTTCCTGGCTTTTTCCGTTTGTCAGCGAAACCCGTCCTGACAGTCTTCAAAGCCGATGCCGCTTTGCGCAGTTTGCGTGATCAGCCACGGCAACGCGGTCCTCACCGCATCCTGTTTCATGTTGAAATTGATCACCCCGTGACGCCACAGCAGCATCAGGGTCAGCACCCGCTGCGCACTCTGTGCGCCCTTGAGCTTGCCGGCGCCGTCCTGGGCATCGATGTCCCACAGCGCCACTTGCAGGCCCTGATTGCGGAAGAAGCTGCCAGCATCACTGCGGCGCTGTCCCTCCGGCGGACGGAACAGTGGCACATAGTTCTCCGGCAACTTGTTCTTCACCAGATCGGCGCTGCGGCGCACCGAGTCCTGCCAGTCCTGCCAATAGCTGTGGGAACGGAACTCCCAACCCTGCACGCCCACACACTGTTTCGAGAACTCCGATTGCAGGTTGCTCACCGAGCGATCAGCGAGCCGCGCCTGCACATCCTTGCCCAACAGGAAGAACGTGCCGCTGAGATTGGATTTGCGCAGGTAGTCGGCAATCCAGTCGGTGTTGTCCGGCTGCAGATTGGCGGCGCTGTCGAAGCTCAGCAGAAACAGTCGATCGTGCATCTCGTCGCCGTTGCGCTCGTAGTCGCCGAATTGATCGACTTCGCTGCTGGTTTGCGGCGACAGCGCGGCCTTGCGCATCAGCTCGTCCAGATACTGCAGATGGAACAAGCGGCTCGGCTCGGCCCACTTGGTGTAATAGCTGTCGTCGCTGACCACGAACTTGGCGGCCTGCTCGCGCAGGGTCGGCAGGTCTTCGACGAGGAAGCAGAACGAGGCATCCTGATCGCAGCTCTGCTGGGCGAAGTTGTAGTTGGCCAACAGACGTTCCCAAAGCCGCTGACGCAGGTGGCTGATCGCGTCGACGTTGACCGTGCGCAGCCCAAGGCGCTGGGCCAGCGCGGCCTCGTCCAGCGCTTCAGTGCCGAGCAGGCCCCGGGCGAACATGAGGATTTCCGCGCGCGAGGCAACGTCGAACAGCGTCGGGCTGCTCAGTTGCTCCGGCCAGGTGCTGCGATCCAGCGTCGCCACATCGCCCGGCGCCGCCATGGCCCCGAAGCTCAACAGCCACGCGGTGAATAAAAGAACAATGCGCAAAGGGGTGTCTCCATAACCAAACCCGCGCGGCACTATAGCTGATCCCGCACGATTCCCCGCAGCCACTCCGATTCCCTGTGGGAGGGGGCTTGCTCCCGAATGCGGTGTGTCATCCAACAGATGGGCAGGCTGATACGGCCTCTTCGGGAGCAAGCCCCCTCCCACAGGGAAATGTGGCGAGCCGTCGATCACCTATGGGCTTGATAGCTGGAGTCAACCCGGCCAACCCCCTAGAATCGCCCCCACGATTAAAGGAGACGACTTCATGCTGATGGTGATTTCCCCCGCCAAGACCCTCGATTACGAAACACCGCCGGCGACCCAGCGCTTTACCCAGCCGCAATACCTCGATCATTCTCAGGAGCTGATCCAGCAGTTGCGCGAACTGAGCCCGGCGCAAATCAGCGAACTGATGCACGTGTCCGACAAGATCGGCGGCCTGAATGCCGCGCGTTTCGGTAGTTGGACGCCCGCCTTCACCCCGGAAAACGCCAAGCAGGCACTGCTCGCGTTCAAGGGTGACGTGTACACCGGCCTCGACGCGCAATCGTTCAGCGAAGCTCAGTTCGACTATGCGCAAAAGCACTTGCGCATGCTCTCCGGTCTCTATGGCCTGCTGCGTCCGCTGGACCTGATGCAGCCGTATCGTCTGGAAATGGGCACCAAACTGGCCAACGCCCGTGGCAAGGACCTGTAC
Organism: Pseudomonas sp. S3(2024); assembly: GCF_036861315.1. Classification (NCBI taxonomy): domain Bacteria; kingdom Pseudomonadati; phylum Pseudomonadota; class Gammaproteobacteria; order Pseudomonadales; family Pseudomonadaceae; genus Pseudomonas; species Pseudomonas sp. S3(2024). The sequence continues at coordinate 716,731 of NZ_JAZAQQ010000001.1, forward strand.
GCGTTCTGGGGTACGCGCATCAGCGAATGGCTCAACGAAGCGCTGGCCGATCAGGGCGACGATGTGCTGCTGAACCTGGCCTCCAACGAGTACTTTTCGGCGGTCAAACGCAGCGCCCTGAACGCCCGGATCATCAACACCGATTTCAAGGACCTGAAGAACGGCCAGTACAAGATCATCAGCTTCTACGCGAAGAAGGCCCGCGGCCTGATGAGCCGTTTCGTGATTCAGGAAAAAATCAACGATCCTGCCCTGCTCAAGCAGTTCGATGTGCAGGGTTATCGCTACAGCGCCGAGCAATCGAAACCGGACAATCTGGTGTTTCTGCGCGACCACGCCCCGGAATAAAGCATGCCCATTGCACGACTCTTTCTATAAAGAGTCGTGCAGCTCGCACGACGTCAAAAATCCCTCGCAACATTTCGCCGTTTTATTGGCGCCATAAAATCGTCCCGCCCAATTCTAATTTTAGTTTCACTCGACAGCCGCACTTTTTTTCAGTAGTGGCACGTAAATTTTTTTACGGTAGTGGCACAAAACTATCTAGCTCGATTACGCACCGATTAACAAAGGCCCAAATCGAAAGTGCTATCAAATTGAGACCAGTGCCATCTTTGGCAATATTTCAAAAAATTTCAGATTTCGCGATGAGCGGGTAGGAACTATGTCCAAATGCATAGCTCATACCACCGGTAACGATTCTCGCCGAGTTTGTACGAGATAACTTACGCAGAGCGGAGAACCATGTAACCAAGTTGTCACAGCAACTTGCCTAGATGGTTCACTCATCTGATCAACTAACGATGGATAGGTGATACGCACCATAAACATCCTCTACAAGGCCAAGGCTGCGCCCCTGTAATTGTGCTCGCCTGAGCACCCAACCGCTTGATCTATGGGCCTTTCGTCCGACATCAGGTGGACTGAACACATGCACAAGAGTCTTCCAGCAAGAAGATCCGCTGCATAACAGGGCAAGTCATAACAACTAAGGCCTAGTTGCGCACATCTTGAGTGCACTTATTTAGACACTCGGAACTTAGTATGCCTGCACACGGCATTGTGGCGCCTGTATGCCGCACTTTCGAGTGCACTATGACCGCTGAACACCATTAACTCCGGCCATCTAATGGCTTGATAAAACACAGAGGTAATTGCGATGCGCATCAGCATATTTGGTTTGGGTTACGTTGGCGCAGTATGTGCCGGTTGCCTGTCTGCACGGGGCCATGACGTGGTTGGCGTCGATGTTGCCAAAGACAAGATCGACATGATCAACGCCGGCAAGTCGCCGATTGTTGAACCGGGCCTGGGCGAACTTCTGGCTCAGGGTATCGAGACCGGTCGTCTGCGCGGTACGACCAACTTCGCCGAGGCGATTCGTGACACCGACCTGTCGATGATCTGCGTCGGTACGCCGAGCAAGAAGAACGGCGACCTGGAACTGAACTACATCGAGGCCGTGTGCCGCGAGATCGGTTTCGTGCTGCGTGAAAAATCCACCCGCCACACCATCGTGGTGCGCAGCACCGTGTTGCCGGGCACCGTCGCCAACGTGGTGATCCCGATCCTCGAAGACTGCTCGGGCAAGAAGGCCGGTGTCGATTTCGGCGTCGCGGTCAACCCGGAGTTCCTGCGTGAATCCACCGCGATCAAGGACTACGACCTGCCACCGATGACCGTCATCGGCGAATTCGACAAAGCCTCGGGCGACGTTCTGCAATCGCTGTACGAAGAACTCGACGCGCCGATCATCCGCAGGGACATCGCGGTCGCCGAGATGATCAAGTACACCTGCAACGTCTGGCACGCGACCAAAGTGACCTTCGCCAACGAGATCGGCAACATCGCCAAAGCGGTCGGCGTCGATGGCCGTGAAGTGATGGACGTGGTCTGCCAGGACAAGACCCTCAACCTGTCCCAGTACTACATGCGCCCGGGCTTCGCCTTCGGTGGTTCGTGCCTGCCCAAAGACGTGCGCGCCCTGACCTACCGCGCAGGTTCCCTGGACGTCGAAGCGCCGCTGCTCAACTCGCTGATGCGCAGTAACGAATCGCAAGTGCAGAACGCCTTCGACATCGTTGAAAGCCACGACAAACGCAAAGTCGCCCTGCTCGGCCTGAGCTTCAAGGCCGGTACCGACGACCTGCGCGAAAGTCCGCTGGTGGAACTGGCCGAAATGCTGATCGGCAAGGGTTACGACCTGAGCATCTACGACAGCAACGTCGAGTACGCCCGTGTTCACGGCGCGAACAAGGACTACATCGAGTCGAAGATCCCGCACGTGTCGTCCCTGCTCAACTCGGACTTCGATTCGGTGATCGACAACTCCGACGTGATCATCCTCGGCAACCGCGACGAGAAGTTCCGCTCGCTGGCCCAGGAAGCACCGCAGGGCAAACAGGTCATCGACCTGGTCGGCTTCATGGCCAAAGCCACCAACCCGGGTACTCGCACTGAAGGTATCTGCTGGTAAAGCAGCGCCAAGCGACAAGCCTCGAGCTGCAAGCAAAGCGTTTCGCTTGCAGCTTGAAGCTTGCAGCTCGAAGCCTCTCTTACCTTGGATGACGTCGATGACCAAGCTCAAACATTTCTTTCTGCAATCCGCCGGCTGGCTTTTGTTTCTGAGCCTGTTGTTGGGCCTGGCCTTGATGCTGCCCACGTCCACGTTCGACTCCGAGTCGAAGGACTTTATTTTCCTGATTGGCGCCGTGGGTATCTGGCGCTACTCGATGGGTGCAACGCACTTTGTGCGCGGCATGATTTTTCTCTACATCGTTTACCCGCACCTGCGCCGCAAAGTGCGCAAGCTGGGTAAGGCGGCGGACCCGTCGCATGTGTTTCTGATGGTCACCAGTTTCCGTATCGACGCGCTGACCACCGCACAGGTCTACAGCTCGGTGATCCGCGAAGCCATCGACTGCGAACTGCCGACCACCGTGGTCTGCTCGATCGTCGAAATGTCCGATGAGCTGCTGGTGAAAGCGCTGTGGGCGCGGATGAATCCGCCAGACCGCGTGAAGCTCGACTTCGTGCGCATTCCCGGCACCGGCAAGCGCGATGGCCTGGCCTACGGTTTCCGCGCAATCTCCCGTCACCTGCCAGACGACCGCGCCGTGGTGGCCGTGATCGACGGCGACACCGTGCTCGGCGAAGGCACCGTACGCAAGACCGTGCCGTGGTTCCAGCTGTTCGGCAATGTCGGCGGCCTGACCACCAACGAGTTCTGCGAAGTGCGCGGCGGCTACATCATGAGCGAATGGCACAAGCTGCGTTTCGCCCAGCGCCACATCAACATGTGCTCGATGGCCCTGTCCAAGCGCGTGCTGACCATGACCGGGCGCATGTCGGTGTTCCGTGCCACCGTGGTCACCGACCCGGAATTCATCGCCGACGTCGAAAGCGACTCGCTGCAACACTGGCGCCTGGGCCGTTTCAAGTTTCTCACCGGCGACGACAAGTCGAGCTGGTTCAGCCTGATGCGCCTGGGTTACGACACCTTTTACGTGCCGGACGCCGCGATCAACACCGTTGAGCATCCGCCGGAAAAGAGCTTCATCAAGGCCAGCCGCAAACTGATGTTCCGCTGGTACGGCAACAACCTGCGCCAGAACTCGCGAGCGCTGGGCCTAGGTGTGAAACGCCTCGGCGCCTTCACCTCGGTGGTGCTGTTCGACCAGCGCGTGTCGATGTGGACCTCGTTGCTGGGCCTGACCGTGGCCCTCATCGCCAGCTTCAAGTACGGCGGCGCGTTCATCCTCGCCTACCTGCTGTGGATCGGCATCACCCGCCTGATTCTGACCCTGCTGCTGTCGTGCTCCGGTCACCGGATCGGCCCGGCCTATCCCGTGATTCTGTATTACAACCAGATCGTCGGTGCGCTGGTGAAGATCTACGTGTTCTTCCGCCTCGACCAGCAATCCTGGACGCGCCAACCCACTTCCCTGACCCGTGATCTCGCCAGCTTTCAACGTTGGTTCAACACCTGGTCGTCTCGGACCATGACCTTCTCCGCCGGCAGCATTTTCGTCGCCGTGCTGCTGATGATGGTCTGACCTGCCCCTATTGAATTAACAAGGAAATCGCCCCCATGAATACCGCCGTCAACGCCAACGTAGTGCATGAATCCGAAGCCCAGCGTCAGCACGCCCGAGTGAAAATCCCGGCCAAACTGCGTTTCTTCGGCCCGGACCGGACGCCGGTCGAAGCGCGGGTCCTCGACCTGTCCGCCGGTGGTCTGGCGTTTAACGCCGGGCAACTGCCGCTGACTATCGGCGAGGTGTACAAGGCACGCCTGCAATTCGTCATCGACAACCTCGGTCTGGCCATGGACGTCGAACTTCAAGTGCGCTCCTACGATCGCCAGAGCGGCCGCGCCGGTTGCCAGTTCCAGAACCTTGAGCCGCAGGACATCTCCACCCTGCGCCACCTGATCACTTCGCACCTGGCCGGCGACATCGTCAGCATGGGTGAAGTACTGGCGACCCTGCAACGCGACAACTTCACCAAGGCGCGCAAGGTCAAGGACGGCGGGAGCGGCATGACCCCGTTCGGGCGTCTGAAAGCCGTGACTTTCAGCGCTGGCATTTTCGCCATCGGTCTGGTCGCTTTCGGTTTCGTCTTCAAGTCGGTGTACGGCATGTACTTCGTCAGCCACGCGCAAGCAGGTCTGGTCAGCGTGCCGGGAATGAACATCACCATGCCGCGTGACGGCACCGTGCAGAGCCTGGTCAAGTCCGACGGCGTCGCCGCCAAAGGCGCCCCGCTGGCGACCTTCAGCACCAGCATGCTCGACGTGCTCAAGGGCCATCTGGACGAAGACCAGTTGCAACCGGCCAAGGTTGAAGAACTGTTCGGCAAGCAGATGACCGGCACCCTGACCTCGCCGTGCGATTGCACCGTGGCCCAGCAACTGGTGGCTGACGGTCAGTACGCCAGCAAGGGCGACGTGATCTTCACTCTGGTACCGCGCAATACACAGGCCACCGTCGATGCACGCTTCTCCTATCGCCAGTTCGGCGACGTGCGTCCGGGTACGCGAGTGAGCTTCCAGATCGCCGGCGAAGACCAGACCCGCACCGGCAAGATCGTCAGCAGCACCAGCCTGAAAAGTGCCGACCTGTCCTCCGACATCCGCGTACAGATCCAGCCTGACGAGCCGCTGGACAGCAGCTTCGCCGGCCGCCCGGTGGAAGTGAACAGCGATCGTGGTCCGAACCTGAACTGGCTGATCGACAAAGCCATGGCCGCCGGTCTTTAAGTCGAGGACATGCCTGTGACTACTCCACCCATCCTGAAAACACCGCGAGCCCTGTGGGAGCTGGCCTGCCAGCGATTGGATCAGCGCGGTGTGTCTGATGTACCGCGCCGCCTGAATCGCGAGCAGGCTCACTCCTACATGGGAGCGGTATGTGCAGTTGCATTGGCGGTGAGTCTCGCCGGTTGCGCCGGCCTGCCCGACCAACGCCTGGCGAACGAAGCGCTCAAGCGTGGCGACACCGCCACCGCCGCGCAGAACTACCGCGCACTGGCAGATCTGGGTTACAGCGAGGCGCAAGTCGGTCTCGCCGATATCCAGGTCGACAGCCGCGACCCCGAGCAGATCAAACAGGCCGAAGCGACCTACCGCGCCGCCGCCGACGTGTCGCCACGGGCCCAGGCCCGTCTCGGTCGTCTGCTGGTGGCCAAACCGGGCTCCACTGAGGCCGAGCACCATGAAGCCGAAAGCCTGCTGAAAAAAGCCGCCGCCAATGGCGAAGGCAACACGTTGATCCCGCTGGCGATGCTGTACCTGCAATTCCCGCACAGCTTCCCGAACATCAACGCGCAGCAACAGATCGATCAGTGGCGCAAATCCGGTTACCCGGAAGCGGGTCTGGCGCAGGTGTTGCTGTATCGCACTCAGGGCACTTACGACCAGCATCTGGATGACGTGGAAAAAATCTGCAAGGCCGCGCTCAACACCACCGACATCTGCTACGTCGAACTGGCCACGGTCTATCAGAAACGCGCCCAGCCGGAGCAACAGGCCGAGCTGATCAAGCAGATGCAGGCCGGTTACAGCCGTGGCACGGTCAGCGCGCAGCGCGTCGATTCGGTGGCCCGCGTGCTGGCCGATTCGACCCTCGGCAAGACCGACGAGAAGACCGCGCAGTCGCTGCTCGAACCGATCGCTCCGGGCTACCCGGCATCGTGGGTGACCCTCGCGCAACTGCTTTACGACTTCCCGGAACTGGGCGACGTCGATCAGATGATGAAGTACCTGGACAACGGCCGCGCCGCCGACCAGCCGCGCGCCGAACTGTTGCTGGGCAAGCTTTACTACGAAGGCAAACTGGTGCCGGCCGACGCCAAAGTCGCCGAAGAACACTTCCAGAAAGCCGTCGGCCGCGAAGTCGCCGCCGACTATTACCTCGGCCAGATCTATCGCCGTGGTTACCTGGGCAAGGTCTACCCGCAGAAGGCCCTCGACCACCTGCTGACCGCTGCGCGCAATGGCCAGAACAGCGCCGATTTCGCCATCGCCCAACTGTTTTCCCAAGGCAAGGGCACCAAGCCCGACCCGCTCAACGCCTACGTATTCAGCCAATTGGCCAAGGCGCAGAACACTCCGCAAGCCGATGAACTGGCGACCACCCTGGCCGCGCAATTGCCGCCCGAGCGTCTGGCCGAAGCCCAGCGCCTGCTGCAACAGGAACAGGCCAGCCGTGGCGCCCTGAACCAGAACACGCTGCAACTGCACGCCCTGCAAGAAGAAGACGGCGAGGAATCCCTATGAAGTTGAATCCCTTTGTGAAGGCCGGCATTGGCCTCACGTTCGCGCTGATCTGGTCTTGCCCGACACTGGCCGCGATGACTGAAACCAAGAACTTCGGCCTGGAAGTGAAGATCACCGGCCAGTCCGAAGATGACCGCGACCTCGGCACCGCCAGCGGCGGCGACGTCAACGGTGTGGGCCTGGACTTGCGTCCGTGGGTCTACGGCGAAAGCGGCGCGTGGAGTGCCTACGCCATGGGCCAGGCCGTGACGTCGACCGACATCATCGAGACCGACACCCTGCAGCAGTCCGACGGTGAACAAACCACCGACAACAGCGACCGCAAAACCAAGAAAAACTATCTGGCGATGCGCGAGTTCTGGGTCGGCTACAGCGGCCTGACCCCGTACCCCGGCGAGATGCTCAAGTTCGGTCGCCAGCGTCTGCGCAATGACGACGGCCAATGGCGCGACACCAACATCGAAGCGCTGAACTGGACCTTCGACACCACCCTGTTGCGTGCCAACGTCGGTGTTGCCGAACGCTTCAGCGAATACCGCACCGACCTCAAAGAGCTGGCACCAAAAGACAAGGATCGCCTGCACGCCTACGCCGATGCCGCTTACCAGTGGACACCCGGCAACTGGGTCGGCATTCGCGGTCATCACACCCACGACAACGGCAAGCTCGATTACGCCGAACCTGGCGTGCCCCGCGACACCCTCGACAAGACCCAGAACGGCGACATCAGCTGGCTCGGTCTGACCGCCGACAGCGACGCCTACAACTGGCGCAACACCAACACCGTCAACTACTGGGGCAGCATCACCGGCATGAGCGGCGACCTCGATTCGGTCAACCCGCTGAATGCCGATGGCAGCCGCCCGGCGCAGGCCAAACACAGCGATGACATCAATGGCTGGGCCACTGACCTGGGCGTGCGTCTGCGCCTCGATCCGCAGTGGCAGGTCGGTGCGGCCTACGCCCGCGCCAGCGCCGATTACCAGCAGAACGGTCTGGAGAGCAACCGCTCCAACTACACCGGTACCCGCTCGCGCGTGCACCGTTTCGGCGAAGCGTTCCGCGGCGAAATGAACAACATGCAGACCGCGACCCTGTTCGGTTCGTGGATGCTCAACGACCAGTACGACGCTAGCCTGATCTACCACAAGTTCTGGCGCGTGGACGGCAACAAGCCGGTGGGCAGCAACGGCATCAACGCCGTGGAAAACAACACCGACGACGTCACTGGCGCGATCCTCTCCAGCACCTCGCTGCCACTGCAGGATGGCAACAAGGATCTGGGTCAGGAAATGGACCTGGTGGTGACCAAGTACTTCAAGCAAGGCCTGCTGCCAGCGGCGTTGAGCCAGTCGATCGACGAACCGTCGGCGCTGGTGCGCTTCCGTGGCGGTGTGTTCAAGCCCGGTGATGCCTATGGCAGCCAGGTCGATTCGTACATGCACCGCGCGTTCATCGACGTGATCTGGCGCTTCTGATGCAAACCGCCAAGGGAGTGCCCGACATGCACCATGCAAGGAAAGGCTCGCTCAGCCTGTTGGCCGGCGCCATGCTGCTGGCCTCCGCTGGCGCGTTCGCCACGGTGGAACCGGCTGTGCCTCAACAGGGCAAACCGGTGACCACCGCCAAAGAGCTGCAACAAGCCAAGACCTACACCGTCAGCAGCGCGCCGACCGAGGCGCTGGAGCTGGCCAAGCCGAAACTGCCCGACCTGTCCGGCTTCACCGCCGAGGCTGCCGCCGCGAAGATCAATCGCAGCAAACCGGGCAAGATCAGCGTGCGTCGGATGATGCAGGAAGACGCGCTGAAGGACTTCATCGGCGGCGACAACAAGATGGCCGAATGGGTGGTGCGTCAGCACGGCATCCCGCAGGCGATCTTCGTCGACGACGGTTACCTGAACCTCAAGGATCTGGCGCAGAAGCTGCCCAAGCAGTACTTCAGCGAGACCGCGCCGGGCGTGTACCTGGCGAAGCTGCCGATCGTGGTCGGCCGCAAAGGCATCCTCGAAATCGACGGCCAGACCCAGGAGTTGCGCCTGTCGCAAGAGGCCGGTTCGTTCCTGGTCAACGACGGTCAGCTGTTCGTGCGTGACACCAAAGTCACCGGCTGGCGCGAGAAGGACAACGGCCCGGCAACCTTCCGTTCGCCGAAGGAATTCCGTCCGTTCCTGCTGGCCTGGGGCGGCACCGAGACCTACATCGTCAACAGCAAGATGGCCAGTTTCGGCTACGCCAACAGTAAGTCGTACGGGGTGAGTATTTCCCAGTACACGCCGAACATGGCCAAGGTGCTCAAGCGTCCCGAGCCGACCGGCTGGATCGTCGGCTCCGAGTTCTCCGACATGTGGTACGGCTTCTACTGCTACGAGACCCGCGACTTCGTGGTCAAGGGCAACACTTACAAGGACAACATCGTCTACGGCATCGACCCGCACGACCGTTCCCACGGTCTGATCATTGCCGAGAACACCGTCCACGGTACGAAGAAGAAGCACGGCATCATCATTTCCCGTGAAGTGAACGACAGCTTCATCTTCAACAACAAGAGCTACGACAACCACCTCTCGGGCCTGGTGATCGACCGTAACAGCGTCAACAACATCATTGCCTACAACGAGATCTACAAGAACCACACCGACGGCATCACCCTCTACGAGTCCGCCGACAACCTGCTGTGGGGCAACAAGGTCATCAGCAACAAGCGCCACGGCATCCGCATTCGTAACAGCGTGAACATCCGCCTCTACGAAAACGTCGCCATGGCCAACGGCCTGACCGGCGTCTACGGCCACATCAAGGACCTGACCGACACCGACCGTGACATCAAGCTCGACCCGTTCGACGCCCAGGTCTCGCTGATCGTGGTCGGCGGTGAACTGGCGGCCAACGGCAGCGGGCCGATGGCCATCGACTCGCCGTTGAGCGTCGAGCTGTATCGCGTATCGATGCTGGCGCCGACCAAATCCAGCGGCATCAGCTTCAACGGCATCCTCGGCGAGCGCCAGGATGAAATTCTCGACCTGCTGGTGCGCCAGCAGAAAGCCGTGCTGATCGACCCTGTCGAACGCCAGACCGAATTGCAGGACTGAGGATAATTTTATGCACCCACACTTGATCAGATTACTCAGCCTGTCGGCCCTGACCGTGGGCATTCTGGCGGCCAGCCAAGGCGCTCGCGCCGATGCAGCGGCGGGCGCCACCCCGCCAAAGTTCAGCGCCGAACCGTGCTGCAACCTGTGCCCGGCCGCCCATGACGCGAAGAACTACACCACGCGTTATCAGCAGAACTTCACCACCCTGGTGCAGGCGCAGGGCGACTGGCTGTTCCGTACCCAGGAAGATCTGCGTACCGAGTTCAACACCACCCCGGCCGGCTACAAACGCCTGCAACAGCTGCACGATGCGTTCAAGGCCAAAGGCGTCGAACTGGTGATCGTCTATCAGCCGACCCGTGGTTTGGTGAACCGCAACAAGCTCAACCCGCAGGAAAAAGCCGCGTTCGATTACGAGAAAGCGCTGGGCAACTACAAGACCATGCTCGGCCGTTTCGCGCAGATGGGTTACGTGGTACCGGACCTGTCGCCGCTGACCAACGAATCGCTGCCGGACACCCTGCCCGCCCACGATTTCTACTTCCGCGGCGACCAGCACTGGACCCCATACGGCGCCCAGCGCACGGCGAAAATTGTCGCCGAGAAGGTCAAGCAGATTCCGGCCTTCGCCGACATTCCCAAGCGTGAATTCGAGACCAAGCGCACCGGGCGCATGGGCAAGACCGGCACCCTGCACAACATGGCCGGGCAACTGTGCGGCACCAGTTACGCGATCCAGTACATGGACCAGTTCACCACCGAGCCGAAAGGCGAAGCCGGTGACGGCGACCTGTTCGGTGATTCCGGCAACCCGCAAATCACCCTCGTGGGCACCTCGCACAGCGGCAAGAACTACAACTTCGCTGGTTTCCTCGAAGAGGCAATCGGCGCCGACATCCTCAACGTCGCCTTCCCCGGCGGTGGTCTCGAAGGTTCGATGCTGCAGTACCTCGGTAGCGACGAATTCCAGAAGACCCCGCCGAAGATCCTCATCTGGGAATTCTCGCCGCTGTACCGTCTCGACCAGGAAACCATCTATCGCCAAATGATGGCGCTGCTGGATAACGGTTGCGAAGGCAAAGACACGCAAATGTCCGCCAGCACCACGCTCAAGCCTGGCGGCAAACAGGAACTGCTGGTCAACAGCAAGAACCTGAACCTGCAGAACAGCAGCCATCAGGTCGACATCCGCTTCGCCGACACCTCGGTGAAAACCCTGCAAGCCACCCTCTGGTACATGAACGGTCGCCACGAGGACATCAAGATCGAGAAACCGGAAACCTCCGACACCGACGGTCGTTTCGCCTTTGAGCTGCGCACGGACGAAGACTGGGCCTCGCAAAATCTGCTGGCAGTCGAAGTCCAGGGCCCGGAAGCGGGTACCGCGCCGCAAAAAGTCGAAGCGAAAATCTGCAAACGCAACGTATTCCCGGGCGCTGGGCCACAAACCGCTCAGCTCGGGCAATGAGGTCTGCTATGCGAAATCGAACGATCAAACACTTGCTTGCGCCATCCCTGCTGACCCTGGCGATGTTCGCCGGGGCCACTCAGGCCGCCGCGCCACTGCGTCCGCCGCAGGGCTACTTTGCGCCGGTGGATAAATTCAAGAGCGGCGACAACAGCGAAGGCTGCGACGCGATGCCGGCGCCGTACACCGGGCCGCTGCAATTTCGCAGCAAGTACGAAGGCTCGGACAAGGCCCGCGCGACCCTGAACGTGCAGTCGGAAAAAGCCTTCCGCGACACCACCAAGGACATCACCACGCTGGAGCGCGGCACCGCCAAACGCGTAATGCAGTTCATGCGCGACGGTCGTCCGGAGCAACTCGACTGCACGCTCAACTGGCTGACCGCGTGGGCCAAGGCCGATGCGTTGATGTCGAAAGACTTCAACCACACCGGCAAATCGATGCGCAAATGGGCGCTGGGCAGCATGGCCTCTTCGTACATTCGCCTGAAGTTCTCCGACTCGCATCCGCTGGCCACGCATCAGCAAGAAGCGCAGCAGATCGAGGCGTGGTTCAGCAAGATGGCCGATCAGGTGGTCAGCGACTGGGACAACCTGCCGCTGGAAAAAACCAACAACCACTCGTACTGGGCCGCGTGGTCGGTGATGGCGACCTCGATCGCCACCAACCGTCGCGACCTGTTTGATTGGGCAGTGAAGGAATACAAGGTCGGGGTCAATCAAATCGACGCCGACGGCTTCCTGCCCAACGAGCTCAAGCGCCAGCAACGCGCCCTCGCCTATCACAACTACGCCCTGCCGCCACTGGCGATGATCGCCAGTTTCGCCCAGGTCAACGGTGTCGATCTGCGTCAGGAAAACAACAGCGCGCTCAAGCGTCTGGGTGACCGGGTGCTGGCCGGGGTGAAAGACCCGGATCAGTTCGAGAAGAAGAACGGCAAAGAGCAGGACATGACCGACCTGAAAGAGGACATGAAATTCGCCTGGCTCGAACCGTTCTGCACCCTCTACACCTGCCCGGCGGATGTGATCGAGAGGAAGCACGGCATGCAGCCGTTCAAGACCTTCCGCCTGGGTGGCGACCTGACCAAGGTCTACGACCCGTCCCACGAGAAGGGCAACAAGGGTTCGTAAGAGTGAATGCAATCCCCTGTGGGAGCGGGCTTGCTCGCGAATGCGGTCTGACATTCAAAACTGATGTCGACTGACACACCGCCTTCGCGAGCAAGCCCGCTCCCACAGTGAAGTGATGTCGCCCCCTGAATTTTCACGGGGGGTTTGGGGGGGCTTTGGCCCTTGACTGTTGGTTCAAACATGGAGAGATCGGGATGGTATTTTCATCCAACGTGTTCCTGTTTCTGTTCTTGCCGATCTTTCTCGGCTTGTACTACTTGAGCGGGCAACGCTATCGCAACCTGTTGCTGCTGATCGCCAGCTACGTGTTCTACGCGTGGTGGCGGGTGGACTTCCTGGCGCTGTTCGCCGGCGTCACCCTGTGGAACTACTGGATCGGCCTGAAAGTCGGTGCCGCCGGCGTGCGCAGCAAACCGGCACAGCGCTGGCTGCTGCTCGGCGTGGCGGTCGACCTGTGCATCCTCGGCTACTTCAAGTACGCCAACTTCGGCGTGGACAGCATCAACGCGATCATGACCTCGTTCGGTCTGGAACCGTTCATCCTGACCCACGTGCTGCTGCCGATCGGTATCTCGTTCTACATCTTCGAATCGATCAGCTACATCATCGACGTGTATCGCGGCGACACCCCGGCCACCCGCAACCTGATCGACTTCGCGGCGTTCGTGGCGATCTTCCCGCACCTGATTGCCGGCCCGGTCCTGCGTTTTCGCGACCTCGCCGACCAGTTCAACAACCGCACCCACACCCTCGACAAGTTCTCCGAAGGTTGCACGCGGTTCATGCAGGGTTTCATCAAGAAGGTCTTCATCGCCGACACCCTCGCCGTGGTTGCCGATCATTGCTTCGCCCTGCAAAACCCGACCACCGGGGATGCCTGGCTTGGCGCGCTGGCGTACACCGCGCAGCTGTATTTCGACTTCTCCGGTTACAGCGACATGGCCATCGGTCTGGGTCTGATGATGGGTTTCCGCTTCATGGAAAACTTCAAGCAGCCGTACATCAGCCAGTCGATCACCGAGTTCTGGCGCCGCTGGCACATCAGCCTGTCGACCTGGCTGCGTGACTACCTGTACATCACCCTCGGCGGTAACCGTAAAGGCACGCTGATGACCTATCGCAACCTGTTCCTGACCATGCTGCTGGGTGGTCTGTGGCACGGCGCGAATATCACTTACATCGTCTGGGGCGCCTGGCACGGCATGTGGCTGGCGATCGAAAAAATGCTCGGCATCAACACCTCGCCGCGCAGCCTGAACCCGATCCGCTGGGCGCTGACCTTCCTGCTGGTGGTGATGGGCTGGGTGATCTTCCGTGCCGAAAACCTGCACGTCGCCGGGCGCATGTACGGCGCGATGTTCAGCTTCAGCGACTGGTCGCTGTCGGAACTCAACCGCGCCAGCCTCACTGGTCTGCAAGTGGCGACCCTGGTGGTGGCGTACGCAACCCTGGCGTTCTTCGGCCTGCGTGATCTGTACACCAACCAGCCTCCGGTGAAGAGCAAACCTGAAGTCAACGTCGAAGCCAACGGCCCTGCCACCGCGACCCCGGGCATGATCAAAGCCGCGCCTGGCGAAAACCCGGCGAGCATCCACGAGCCTGGCTACACCGTCGGCGTCGAGGCGCAGGTGCAACCGGCCTACTGGACGGCGGACTGGTCACGCTACGTGATGCGCGGGCTGATCCTGCTGCTGTTCATCGCCTCGATTCTCAAACTCTCGGCGCAAAGCTTCTCGCCGTTCCTTTACTTCCAGTTCTGAGGGATCTGACATGACCCGCTCATTACGCATCTTCTACATCGCGCTGTTTCTGGTGACCCTGCTGGTGCTCGGTCTGTGGTCGGTGCGCAGCTTCTTCGGCTTCAGCACCAACGCCGATGCGACCGTGCTTAACGGTCGCTGGACCAAAGCCGTGGAAACCCACTACGACGATCAGTTTCCGATCAAGCGTCTGGGCACCAACCTCTGGGCGGCGCTGGATTTCAAACTGTTCAACGAAGGTCGTCCGGGCGTAGTGCTCGGTCGCGATCAGTGGCTATACAGCGACGAGGAATTCAACCCGATCGTCAACGAAGAACTGAACCTGCAAGGCAACTACGCGCTGGTCGAAGGCGTGCGCCAGACCCTGAAAGAGAAAGGCGTGAAACTGGTGATGGCCATCGTGCCGGCCAAGGTGCGTCTGTACCCGGAACACCTGGGTGAGGTGAAACCGGCGAGCATCCACGCCAACCTCTATCAGGACTTCCACGCCCGTGTCGCCGCAGACAAGATCCTCGCCCCGGACCTGCTTGGCCCACTGCAAAAAGCCAAGCAGAACGGTCAGCAAGTGTTCTTGCGCACCGACACCCACTGGACCCCGGAAGGCGCTGAAATCGCCGCCAACACCCTGGCCAAGACTATCGCCGACAAGTTCCCGCTCAGCGGCGAGCCACAGCGCTTCGTCACCACGCCAGCGGAGAAGGTCACGCACAAGGGCGACCTGCGTCTGTTCCTGCCGCTGGATCCGCTGTTCGAAAACCTGATGCCGGCACAAGAGCCGCTGCAGAAGCGCAACACCGTGGCCGCCGAGCAGCCTGCCGGTGACGACGCGCTGTTCGCCAGCAGCGAAGTACCGGTCGCACTGATCGGCACCAGCTACAGCGCCAACCCTAACTGGAACTTCGTCGGTGCGCTGAAACAAGCGCTGCACAGCGACGTGGTCAATTACGCCGAGGACGGCCACGGCCCGATCCTGCCGATGCTCAGCTACCTGAAAAGCGATGACTTCAAGAACAGCCCGCCACAGGTGCTGATCTGGGAGTTTCCTGAACGATATCTGCCTGTGAACAACGAAATCGGCGACGCCGACCCACAGTGGGTCGCAGAGCTCAAACAAGCCGGTGCTCGCCAACAAAACGTAGCCATCAACACTAAATCCGAGACGCCCGATCGGGCGCAAAACTGAAAGAGAGGTAACACCATGACTTTCACTACTACTCCTCGTCGTCTCGCCAAACGCTTCGCATTGGTTGCGGGTCTGAGCGTGCTATCGGTCCAGGCCTTTGCCGGTGGTGACGCCGCGCTGTACGGCCCGACCGCGCCGAAAGGCTCGACTTTCGTGCGGGTCTACAACGCCAGCAACGCCGAAGTCAGCGCCACCGTCGGCAGCACCAACCTGAGCGACGTTGCGCCACTGGCCAGCAGCGACTTCAGCTTCATGCCGGGCGGTGACTACAGCGCCAAGGTCGGCAGCCAGACCCTGCCGGTCAAACTCGCCGGTGACCACTACTACACCCTGGTCAACAACGCGTCCGGCGCGCCGCAACTGATCGAAGAACCACCGTTCAAGAACAAGCAGAAATCCCTGGTGCGCGTGCAGAACCTCAGCGACAAGCCGCTGACCCTGAAGACCGCCGACGGCAAGACCGACGTGGTGCCGAACGTGGCCGCCAAGGGCCGTGGCGAACGTGAAATCAACCCGGTGAAAGTCAGCCTGGCGCTGTACGAAGGCGACAAGAAAGTCGGCGACGTGAAACCGGTCGCGCTGGAGCGCGGTGAAGCAGCGGTGCTGTACGTCACCGGTTCCGGCAGCAGCCTGTCGCCAGTCTGGGTGAAACGCCCGGTGTCGACTCGCTAACCAATTTCATGAACTGACGCAGTAACCCTGTGGGAGCGAGCCTGCTCGCGAATACGGTCCGACATCCAACATCAATGTCGACTGATGTACCGCTTTCGCGAGCAGGCTCGCTCCCACAGGGCCTCTAACCAATCGATTTTTATGGAGTAAACAATATGATTCCGGTGATCTTGTCAGGTGGTAGCGGTTCACGTCTTTGGCCGCTTTCGCGCAAGCAATTCCCTAAACAATTCCTCGCCCTGACCGGCGAACACACGCTGTTCCAGCAAACTCTGGAGCGCCTGGTGTTCGAAGGTATGGACACGCCGATCGTGGTCTGCAACAAGGATCACCGCTTCATTGTCAACGAACAGTTGGCCAACCGTAACCTCGAATGCCAGCGCATCCTGATGGAACCGTTCGGCCGCAACACCGCACCAGCGGTAGCGCTGACTGCGATGATGCTGGTCAACGAAGGGCGTGACGAACTGATGCTGGTGCTGCCGGCCGACCACGTACTGGAAGACCAGAAAGCCCTGCAACGCGCCCTTGCCCTGGCCACCGTCGCCGCCGAAAACGGCGAGATGGTGCTGTTCGGCGTGCCGGCGACCAAGCCGGAAACCGGCTACGGCTACATCAAGTCAACTGGCGATTCGCTGCTGCCCGAAGGCGTCAGCCGCGTTTCGCACTTCGTCGAAAAACCCGACGTCAAACGCGCCACCGAGTACGTTGAGTCCGGCGGCTACTACTGGAACAGCGGCATGTTCCTGTTCCGCGCCAGCCGCTTCCTCGAAGAGCTGAAAAAGCACGATCCGGACATCTACGACACCTGCCTGCTGACCCTCGAACGCAGCCAGCAGGACGCCGACAGCGTCACGTTGGATGAAGCCACCTTCGCCTGCTGCCCGGACAACTCCATCGACTACTCGGTGATGGAAAAAACCCAACGCGCCTGCGTGGTGCCGCTGTCCGCTGGCTGGAGCGATGTCGGTTGCTGGTCGTCGCTGTGGGAAGTCAACGAGAAGGACGCCAACGGCAACGTCAGCAAGGGCGACGTAGTGATCCAGGACAGCAAGAACTGCATGATCCACGGCAACGGCAAACTGGTGTCGGTGATCGGCCTGGAAAACATCGTCGTGGTCGAAACCAAGGACGCGATGATGATCGCCCACAAGGACAAGGTTCAGGGCGTCAAGCAGATGGTCAACACCCTCAACGAGCAGGGCCGCAGCGAAACCCAGAACCACTGCGAAGTTTACCGTCCGTGGGGCTCGTATGACTCGGTGGACATGGGCGGGCGTTTTCAGGTCAAGCACATCTCGGTCAAACCGGGCGCGTGCCTGTCGCTGCAGATGCACCACCACCGCGCCGAGCACTGGATCGTGGTCAGCGGCACTGCTGAAGTGACCTGCGACGAGAACGTCTTTCTGCTCACTGAAAACCAGTCGACCTACATCCCGATCGCCTCGGTGCACCGCCTGCGCAACCCGGGCAAGATCCCGCTGGAAATCATCGAAGTGCAATCGGGTTCGTACCTGGGTGAAGACGATATCGAACGCTTCGAAGATATCTACGGCCGCTCCACCCCGGTCGAACGCGGCGTGTCGGTGAAAACCATCGCGCAGTGATCACCCGGCAATGAGAAGCCCCCGTCCAGCCCGCTGCGTCCCCTATCCGCAGTGGGTTGGGCGGGGGCTTTTTTCAACTCAACGAATGTTGTCGAGTCAGCCTCGGCCGGGAATGTCCCCCCAGCGATTGCTGCCTTCCCGCGTAGGGAGCCGGTGCGAGCAGTCCGATAAAGTCCTGGCTCCGCTGCAGGCTCTGCAGCGTACTGGACGTTTGCATCGACAAGTCGGATACCGCTTCGAAAAGCCCCGGGGCCGCGCTGCCGGTGGTTGCCAGCTCGGTGAGGATGGCTTGCGTCCTGAACTCGACCATGTCGATGCCTGCCGAAAGATGTTCGTAAGTGTTGCTCAACGCCTCAGCATTCAGTCCCTGCGCTGCATGGATGAATTCCCGCCCCGTCTGGAACAGACCCCGAGTTTCCGCTCCCAGTTTTTCAGAGACTGCCTCGATCACTTTGCCCTCGACCTTGGCGCGCGCCATTTGGGTCAAGCGTGATCGACCGTCGGCTGTGCGCGGATCATGCGCTGCCAATTGCAGTTTCACTGTGGCAAGACTCAGCTTCTTTTTCGGCTCGACGCTTTCAACCAGAGCCTTGGGATTCAATTCGCTGCCCTTGAAATGGATAGGTCGGTTCAACTGATAGGTGTCCACCACCTTGTCGATGGCTGCACCCGCCAACTTATCGGCGACCTTCGTGCCAATCTTGCCCCCAAGCGAACCGGCTACCGGTCCGAACACGGTGCCCATTGCAGTGCCAATCGTGCCCCCTGCGGCTTGAGCGCCTGCGCTGAACATGCTGCTGGCCAGTTGCGTCCCGACGCGCCTGACCAGAGCCTGAAACCGGTGTCGCGCCTGAGTGTGGTTGAGCAATGAGTTTCTGACGTCCGCTGCCGCAGAGGTCATCGTGCTCATTAATGCCTGCTGCTTTTGCACACTGTCAGCCAACTCAGATGTGGCGGTCTTCCCGCCCCCATCGGTGTCGACATGGTTCATGGGCGAGTTACCCACCATCTGATACAGGTTCGGCCCGTCGATAAAGCCTTTCGGGTCAGGATTCAACCAGCGCTGCAACCACGGCATGTAATAGCGATAGCCATAATAATAGAGACCTGTAGCATCGCGCTCCTTGCCCGAATAACGCAGGGTTTTGTAACTGGCCTCGGTGTCCCTGCTCCACGCCGTTTCACCGAACGGGAAGAAAGTTTCTTGACTGATGAGCCGGGCATCCTCGCCCAGTTCCAGGCAGGTCGATCCGAGATGATCCGTCAGCGTGTACCGATAATGGTCATTGGAACCGGTGGGCGGAGCACTTTCCCAGTGCAGCACGTGTACACGGCTGATGTGGCCCTCGACGAAAATCACTTGCAGTTGTTCACCGGTGGCCGTGTCGGTGCGTAGCTCCAGCCCAGGCAAATAGCGTACCTGGGCCGTGACGCCGCGGGCATTCGTCTGGAGTGAGCGAATCTTGCGCACACGTTGGCCGGTACCGTCGTAGCAATAGTGTTCACGGTCATTGAGTCCGCTGGCACGTTCGACCGGCGTGACCGATTGCAACTGATTACGCAGATTCCACGTCAATGAACTTCCCGCGTACAGCGCTCGCAAATTGCCACGGGGATCGAACGCCGCAGCAATCTCCTCTTCGGTCGGTGGCACGCCATTACGGTAAGGCAAACAGCGATTACTCGATCGGGCAGCCTTGAGCTCGCGGCCATTGCGTGCGCCAACATGCGTCAACAGCAGCAGATTGCCGGATTCATCGTAGTGGAAGGTCTGCCGATAATTGCTCACTGCTGCCGGATCATCCCGGCCGATGGACGCCGGCCCCTGAGTAGCAGCACCTGTTTCCCAGCCGGTGGTCACATGCAACTGGTAGGAGCTGTCGTAGTCGAAAAGCCTGACAGGATCGATACGCTGGTTGGCGAAATACCGGATCGGCAGAGCCTTGTCCTCGATGCTCAGCAAGTTGCCCATCGGGTCATAGTCGTAGATCAAATGTTGCAATACCTCGCCCCCGACTTTCCTCGCATGGCGGGCTCGCAGAAGACCATCCTCGGGCTGATAGGTCAGCGTCGTCAGCACACCATTGCCCGCCAGTTCCTGAGTGACTTGCCCATCAGCGTTGTAACGAATGTCGCTCACCAGCGTTTGCGCTTTGGTCTGGTGCCGCAATTGCAGATGGCAGGCGCGCAACTGACCGTCCAGCGTCAACTCGCGGTCCTGTCGATTATCACGTGCATCGACTTGTTCGAGTACCTGCCCCAGCGGCCCGAAGCGCCAGCGGGTCGTAGCACCGTCACCGTGCTCCAGCAAGCGCTGGCGGTCATCAACGTTTTGAGGCCAATCGGGGACGCTGGGGTCGAGGGTGAAGTGCCGCGTGCTTTCAATGGATTGCCCACTGATTGCAAAGCTTTGCGAGCACACACTACCCGCCGGATCATCGTGCCGAATCAACTGGCCCAGCTGATTCCGGGAGGGATCACCCGCGCCGGGCTGACCGTAAGTGAGACGTTCGACGCACCGCCTAGGCTCGGATGCGCCTTCTTCGAACACGGCAATCGGACGCAGCAACGGATCGTGTTGCACCTCGCGCCAGATTTCTCGACTGTCCCAGTCGTACAGCGTCTCGGCACCCAGCCCGTACAACGCCAGCTGCGTACCGGCATCGACGCTGTCGGAGCGCAGCGTTTGCCCGATCAACGAATAAAGGGTGCGCAGATTCGCTGGCGTCAGCGGCTCGGTGGTTTGCAGTGCCCACAGGCGCGGATCCCACTGTTCCACAACCCTTCCGGCAGCGTCGCGCACCGTGCGATTGACGCGGGTTTGAGCTGGGCAAAGGTCGTCGGCACGCCAATAACCAACCGTCCGAACCTGCAGTCCGCGCGGGTCGCTTACTGAAAGCGTCGGTGTTTTGCCATGCTTGTTCATCAGCTTGCTCCCGGCACTAGCGTTATCCATGCTTCAGGGCATCAGAGCATCCGCGCTTTGCGATTTTCAACTGTCAGAAATTACAGTACCGACTGACGGTACATTCGGAATACGCGCGAATGTCCATTGCGCCGGCCCTCCGGTAGGATGGTACTCACGAACCAAGGAGCCTTCCCTCATGTTCATCGGCATCCTGCTGATCATCACCTGGTTGATTCTGCTGCTGCGCTATCCCGCCAAGGCTGTGCCGGTCTCCGTGGCCGCGGCTATCGGTCTGGGCCTGGTGGCCATGTGGGTGGTGTGGCTGGACAACCGCGAGCTCAAGCAACTGGCGCGCCTTGAGATGCGCATCAGCTATGCACCGGAGCAATGCCCGGCAGATCGGCCGCTGCAATTGAAAATGAAAAACGGCAACGACGTGCCGCTGACTGAACTGCGCTGGCGTATCGCAGCTTACGCGCCGGGCGACACGGTCAATCTGGCCGACAACCAATACACCGCCCCGCGCTATCGCGGCCCCGGCGAACTGCAGGCCGGTGGCGACTGGGAAGACTGCCTGCCGATGCCTCCACTGCGCCCCGGTTATCGCCCACAAACCCTGGAGTTTCGTGCCGAGCGCTTGCAGGGCAGTTTCTCCGACTGATCCCCCTCCTCCCATTTTTTGCACAAGGAATGCGCCATGCCCGTTGCGTTGATTACCGGTTGCTCCAGCGGCATTGGCCGCGCCCTCGCCGATGCGTTCAAAGCCGCCGGTTACGAGGTCTGGGCCAGTGCGCGCAAGGCTGAAGACGTCGCGGCCCTCGCCGCTGCGGGGTTCAGCGCAATCGCGCTGGACGTCAATGACGGCGTGGCGCTGGAACAACTCGCTGAGCGCATCAACCAGCAACACGGCGGCCTCGACGTGCTGATCAACAACGCCGGTTATGGCGCCATGGGACCGCTGCTCGACGGCGGCGTGCCGGCCATGCAGCGCCAGTTCGAAACCAATGTGTTCTCGATTGTCGGCGTTACCCGCGCCCTGTTTCCGGTACTGCGCCGGGCCAAGGGGCTGGTGGTGAATATCGGCAGTGTCTCAGGGGTTCTGGTCACGCCGTTCGCTGGCGCCTACTGCGCCTCGAAAGCCGCGGTGCATGCCTTGAGCGATGCGTTGCGCATGGAGCTGGCGCCGTTCGGCATCCGCGTGATGGAAGTGCAACCGGGAGCGATTCAGTCGAGCTTCGCCAAGAATGCCGGGCATGAAGCGGAGCAACTGATCAACGAGCAATCACCGTGGTTTCCGTTGCGTGAGGGGATTCGTGCGCGGGCCAAGGCATCGCAGGACAAGCCGACCCCGGCCAGTGAGTTTGCGGCTGAGTTGCTCAAGGCTGTGCAGCAGGGCACGCCGCCAAGATTGATCCGCATTGGTAATGGCAGCCGCGCGTTGCCGTTGCTGGCGACGTTATTGCCCAAAGGATTGCTGGAGTCGACGTTGATGAAGCGGTTCGGCTTGCGTGGGAAGCTCTGAGACCGGGTTGACGCTTTCGCGAGCAAGCCCGCTCCCACAGGAGAATGCATTCCAAATGTGGGAGCGGGCTTGCTCGCGAAGGGGCCAGATCAGCCAACACTCAACCCCAACCCTTCATGAAATCAATAAACGCCCGTACCTTCAGCGGCAGATGCCGGGTATCCGGATACAGCGCGTAGACACCCTGCGGGGCAAAGCGGTAATCGGCCAGCAACCGCACCAATCGCCCCGCCTGCAGATCCTCCTGAATCAGCCACTGCGGCAAAATCGCCACGCCTTGCCCGGTCAGCGCAAACGCCCTGAGCGTCGCCGAGTTGTCGGCGACGATGGCGGTGGTCCCCGGTTTTGGCTGGTAGACATGCTCACGGCCGGCCGGGTCGGTCACGGTCATTTCCGGAACTCGGCCATGGCCCAGCGTCGGCATCGACTCCAGCGTTGCCAGCGTGGCAACCGGCGCGAAACGCTCGACCAGTTGCGGCGCCGCCACCGCAAATACTTCGAACCTCGACAACTGCACCGCACGCAGATTGGAGTCGTGCATGCGGCCGAGGCGGATCGCCATGTCGAAGCGCTCGGAGATCAGATCGGCGTGGGTCGAGGACGTCGACAGGTGAATGTTCAGTTGTGGCTGTTGCTGACGGAACACCTCCAGCGCCGGCACCACTTGGGCCAGGGCGAATTCCACGGTGGTAGTGATGCGCAACGTGCCCTTGAGTTGCGAATGCTCGGAGCGCGCTTCCTCGATCGCCAGTCGCGCTTCGTCGAGGGTGCGCAGGCAGCGCCGATAGAAGCGCTCGCCGGCATCGGTCAGGGCCAGTTGCCGGGTGTTGCGCGTGAGCAAGGTGACGCCCAGTTCTTCTTCCAGTCGCTTGAGATTGAAGCTCACCACCGCGCGCGTCTGGCCCAAGGTATCGGCGGCGGCCGTCAACGACCCGGCCTCGACCACGGCTTTGAAGGTGTCAAATCGGTCAAGGCTGACCATGTCCAGCGCGCTCCCTGTCAAAATTATTTTGACAAACTAGCAGGCAAACCAGCGTTTTCCTAACGTCCGAAGCGCCCTACCCTGCACGTCTCATTACAGGGAAGCTGCCATGGCCTATCGCTCGAAAGTTGCGCTGGTGTATCTGTTCGGGTTCGCCCTCGACCTGCTGAACATGTTCGCCGCGAGCATCGCCTACCCGGACATCGCCCGGGAATTACAGGCCTCGGTGACGCAATTGGCGTGGATCACCAACGCCTACATGCTCGGGCTGACACTGATCATTCCGCTGAGCGTGTGGCTGGCGGCGCGGCTGGGCGAACGGCGGCTGATTCTGGGCTCGTTGCTGCTGTTCGGTATCGCTTCCGGTCTGGTGGCCCAGGCCGGGTCGATTGAAAGCCTGATTGTCTGGCGCCTGCTGCAAGGCCTCGGTGGCGGGTTGTTGCTGCCGATCGGTCAGGCCTTGGCTTATCGGCAGTATCCATCGACACAACGCGCGCACCTGACCGGCGTGGTGCTGATGGTCGCGCTGATGGTGCCAGCCCTGTCGCCAGCGGCGGGCGGCCTGATCGTCGAGGCGTTGTCGTGGCGCTGGATTTTCTACCTGAACATGCCGCTGGCGCTGCTCACTTTCGGCCTGGGTCTGCTGTGGTTGCAAGCGGATCAACCCGGCACGGAACGCCCGACACTGGATCTGCGCGGCCTGCTGCTGGCGGTGGCAGCCCTGACACTGTTGTTGATTGCCGTGAGCCTGGCGAGCGCCGCCGCTACCCGACACCTCGCCGGCGGAGTTCTGCTGCTCGGCGTCCTGACCTTATGGCTGTACCTGCGTGATGGCTGGCACAAACCCGACGCGGTGCTCGACCTGCAACTGCTCAAGAGTCCGTCACTGCGTTTGGCAATGCTGATCTACCTGTTCGTGCCCGGGGTGTTTACCGGCACCAACATGATTGCCGTGTTGTACCTGCACGACCTCGGCTTCGGCGCCGCGCAGACCGGTGCGCTGATGCTGTCCTGGGCGGCCGCATCGGGGGTGGCGATCATGCTCGGCAAACGCAGTTTCAACCGCATTGGCCCCAAACCGCTGCTGATCACCGGGATGCTTTTGCAGTGCCTGGGGATTGTCCTGCTGATGCGCATCGAACAGCCCGCCGCCACGCCGCTGATCATTGCCTATGCCTTGATGGGACTGGGCGGCAGCCTGTGCAGCGTCACCGCGCAGAGCCTGGCATTTGTCGGCATCGCGCCGGAAAAAATGGGCCACTCCAGCGCTCTGTGGAACATCAATCGCCAGCTCGGTTTCTGTCTTGGCGCCGCGCTGCTCAGTTCGCTGTTGGGTGCACTGGGCGGCAACGGATTCAAATACTGCTTTGTCGCGGCGGCCTTGCTCACCTTGTTGCCCATGATTGCCGTGCTGCGTTTCGACGCCTCCACAGTGCTCGCCCTGCTGAGCCCACCTCCCCTTCAGGAAAAATCCACATGACTGACTACAACGAATATTTTGATGAAGTGTTCCAGGCCCACCTGGTGATCGAACGCTGGTTTGCCGTGGACCAGGATTCAGCCGAAATGGAGCGCTTGCTGAGCCGATTCTCGGCGGATTTTTCCATGGTCACACCGCTGGGCCGGGTGCTGGATATCGAAGCCTTGCGCGGGCTGTTTCAGTCAGCAGGCGGGAAAAAGCCCGGGTTCCGGATCGAGCTCAGTGAGCTGCGCGGGATTGCCCTGTATGCGCATGGCGCGACGTTGAGTTATCGCGAGCAGCAGAGCGATGCGAGCGGGTTGCACACTGATCGCCGGTCTACGGTGGTGTTTGAAAAGAGCGAAGACGGGCGGGTGCTGTGGCGGTATTTGCAGGAGACGTTTTGCGCTGAATGATTACTCGGTTTTGGTCTGAAAGACCGGGTTGTCCTTATCGCGAGCAGGCTCACTCCTACAAGGGATCTTCGGTGTGGCAGAGATCCAGTGTAGGAGTGAGCCTGCTCGCGATTCAGTCGGCGCGGCCTGTCAGTTATCCACAGGCTCTTGCTTCACCACCACCGTGCAAGTAATCCCCGCCGCCAACAACACCCCCTCCGGCACTTCGTCGATGTGAATGCGCACCGGCACCCGCTGCGCCAGACGCACCCAGTTGAACGTCGGGTTCACATCGGCGATCAGCTCGCGGCTTTCCGGGTTGTCGCGGTCGTAGATGCCGCGGGAAATGCTCTCCACGTGGCCCTTCAACACTTCGCCGCTCATCAGTTGCATGTCAGCCTTGTCGCCTACGCGCACGTGCGGCAGTTTGGTCTCTTCAAAGAAGCCGTAGACCCAGAACGAGTTCATGTCGACCACGGCCATTTTCGCTTCGCCGATGCGCGCGTAGTCACCGCGATGCACGTTGAGGTTGGTCACGTAGCCGTCCACCGCTGCGCGCACTTCAGTGCGTTTGAGGTTGAGTTCGGCGGCTTCCAGTTGCGCTTGTGCGTGTTGGTAATCGGCGAGCGCGGCGTCGGCGATGTTGCTGGCGTCGTCGCGGTTTTCCTTGGAGATCACCAGATTGTCCAGGTCGGCACGACGATGCGCGTTGACCTTGCGCATCTCCCAGGTCGACTTGCGCGAAGCGACCAGCGACTGCGCCTGCTTGACCGCGATGCGGTAGTGCTCCGGGTCGATCTGCATCAGCAAATCGCCCTTCTTCACCAATTGGTTGTCGCGCACCGGCACGTCGACCACTTCCCCGGTGACGTCGGCCGCGACGTTGATGATGTCCGCCCGCACCCGGCCGTCGCGGGTCCATGGGGTGTTCATGTAGTGCTCCCACAGGGTCCGGCCGATCCACAGTGCCAGGGCCAGCACCAGCAGGGTCGCGAGCAGGCTGAAAAACTTTTTCATCAGAACGTTCTCAACGGTAGACAGTCAGCGCCATGGCGCCGAACAGACAGGTAAACAGACTCAGACGCAAAAGCGCCGGGTGCCAGAAAAAGCGGTACAGGTCGAACCCCGAGAGGAACCGGTCCAAGGCCCAGGCCAGCGCCGCAGCGACAAAAAACATCAGGGTCATGGTCGGCATGTACACGCCGTGGAAGGCGATTTCACGAGGCATGGGCAAGTCCTTCGGGCTTGGCGACGGCATAGGCAGCGAGTGGTGATTGCGGGTCGAGCAACGAGGTGCGGATGAAGTGCAGATAGCTCTTCACCCGGCGTAACGCGGACGTGTCGAAGTGCGGCGCGAACGGCTCATCGGTCGCGGCGACCCGACTGATCGCGTGATCGACCGCCACCAGTGCGCGCTCCAGATTGCTCGGGTTCGGTTGCAGAAACAGTCGCACCAGCGCCCGGCCCATGACGCGGATCGCCTGACGCCACGGCTGCGATTCGGCATACGCCGGATGCACCGGGAGGATTGCCTGTTCCTTGCGCAATTCGATGATCGCGTGGCCGACTTCGAGCACCACGAACATCCAGCGCAGCAGGTTCTTCTGCACGGTCGGCTGCCCGGCGGCGAGACCATAAGCCTGATGCAGCAAGTCACGAGTACGACTCTCGAAGCTCGACGCCAGGCCCTTGAGTTTGCCGCTGATCGCATAGACCACTTGCTCGCGCAGATCCTGCTCCAGGCGCTTCCACAACCAGCGGCTGTTCGGCGGCAGAATGATCGCGCCGGCAGCGGCACACACCAGCATGCCCATGACCATCGCGATGTAGTCGTTGATGAAGCTGTAGGGGTTGTAAATGGTCAGGTTGTCCGGCACCGAACCGGTGCTGAAGAAGATCAACAGACCCAGGCCGATCCCGGCGTATTGCGGTCGCGAAGCGAGGAACGAGCCGAGCACGATGACTGGCGCGAGCATCACACACAGCAGCGGAAATCCGTCGATCCACGGGAAGATGAAAAACATCTCGACGAAGCCGATCAGCGCGCCGAGGAAAGTCCCGCAGGCCATTTGAAAAGCCATGCGTTTGGGGTTGGGCGTGGCGGCAGACAGGCCCACGGTCGCGGCAGCAATCAGGGTCATGGTCGCGCCGCTCGGCCACGCGGTGGCGACCCAGTAACTACCGAGCACAATCAGGATGAACGAGGCGCGAATCCCCGAAGCCGCAGCGGCCCACCAGTTGGTTTGCGGGGTGAACGGCTCGTCCCAGCGCTCGCGTTCGTGGCGGTGATCGGCCAGCGAGGCGTGGGTCTGTGCATAACTGTGCAGGTCGTCGACGAAGCGATAGAGCAGTTCGTACGCGGTGTGAAAATCCAGTTGTTCGGCTTCACTCGGGCCGGTTTCCTGGAAAATGCCGCGCAAGGTTCGCACGCGCGTCGGCAGGCCTTCCTTGTACGTGGCCAATGCCGTCGCCAAACGTGCCGCGTCCGGGCTGGTCAAGGCGCGGCCACTGAAGCCGTCGAGTACTTCCGCCAGATCCTGCAGGCCCGGCCTGATCGCGGCCACCACGTGTTCTTCGTCATTCTCGCGCAAGCGTTCCAGCAACTGATGCAAGGCGTTGAAGCGCGTGGTGATGCCCATGAACTCGCTGTTCAAACGGCTGAGGCGACCGTTGCGTCGGCGCATGTGCGGGTCTTCGAAAACGGTGACGCTGCGCAGCCCTTCCAGGCCCACGGCTTCGGCGATAAAACGCACGTTGCTCGCTTCGAACGATTCGGCTTTGCTACGCCCGCGCAAGCCATCGGTGACGAACAACGCGAACACGCCGAAGCGCTGATACAGCGCGTTGCGCATCGCCGCACTGGCGGTTTGCGGCAGGATCGCGGCGCTGACTACTGTCGAGCAGAGAATCCCCAGCGAGATCTCCAGCACCCGCCAGACGGCGGCCATGAACGCACCGTCCGGATGCGCCAGCGCCGGCAGGCCGACCATCGCGGCGGTGTAGCCGGCGAGGACAAAACCGTAGGCGCGAAAGTTACGGCAACGCGCCGCTCCAGCCGAGCAGATGCCGACCCAGATCGCCAGCGAACCGAGGAACAACTCGGTGTTCTGCGCGAACAGCGCGATCAGCGTGACCATCATCGCCGACCCGGCCAGGGTGCCAAGGAAGCGATAGAAACTCTTGGCGAACACCTGCCCGCTCTGCGGCTGCATGACGATGAACACGGTGATCATCGCCGTGCGCGGCTGCGGCAGTTCCAGGCGCATCGCCAGCCACAGCGTGAGGAACGCGGCGAGCAATACCTTGAAGATATACACCCAGGTCACGCCATCGCTGCGCGCCCAGTCAAACAAACCCCGACGCCATTCCAGGGAGTAGAGCCAGCGTAGAGGTGCGGGCAAGGGAGTCATTAAATTTTGCTCAAGAATTCAGTCGAACCGGAGAACCTGTGGGAGCGGGCTTGCTCGCGAATGCGGTGTGTCAGACACCTGATGCGCGGGCTGACACACCGCATTCGCGAGCAAGCCCGCTCCCACAAGGGTTGTGTGTTCACCGCAGGAGGGCCGGGGTTTTCGGGGCTGCCGTTTGCTCGGCTGTGGGCACATCATTGCCAGCCCCGAGGCCGCCACCCAGCGCCGTCACCAGCTCGGCATGCGCACTCAAGCGCGCCGCCTGCACCTGCTGCTGCACTTGCTGCTGCTTGAACAGCAAGGTCTGCGCATTCAGCACGTTGAGGTAATCGGTGAGGCCACGCTGATAAGCGATCATCGCGATGTCGTAGGTCTTCTGCGCAGTAGCCACCGACTCGGCGGCGAAGGCTTGCTGTTTGTCCATCGACTCGCGGCGGATCAACTGGTCGGAAATGTTCTTCAGTGCATTGACCAGCGTCTGGTTGTAATGCGCCACGGCGATGTCATACCCGGCGGAGGCTTCACCCAGTTCACTGCGCAAACGCCCACCGTCGAAGATCGGCAGCGAGATCGCCGGGCCGACGTTGTAGTTGAGCTTCTTGCCAGTCAAAAACTCCATCGCCCCGCCGCCGGTGGCCATGTAGCCGAGGCTGCCGACCAGATCGACGTTGGGATAAAACCCGGCATGCGCGACATCAATGCCGCGTGCCTGCGCCGCCACTTGCCAGCGACTGGCGACCACGTCCGGGCGCTGACCGAGCAACTCGGCGGGCAATGCCGATGGCAGTTTCAACGCAGCGCCCAGCGCCAATGTCGGTCGCTTCAACTGTGCACCTGCGCCCGGGCCTTTGCCCGCCAGCGCGGCGATCTGGTTACGGCTCAGGGCAATTTCTTCGTCGAGCGCATCCAGTTGCCGATGGGTCTCCGGCAACGGCGTTTCGGCCTGGCTGACTTCAAAGTGCGTGCCGATGCCGCCGTCCAGACGCTTCTGCGCCAGATCCAAAATCTGCTGTTGCTGCTTGAGGGTCGCGGCGACGATGTCGCGCTGGGCGTAATGCAGCGACAGCTCGATGTAGGCGCGCACGATATTGTTCTGCAATTCCAGCTGCGCCAGCCGCGCTTCGGCGGCGCTCATGTGCGCCAGATCCACCGCGCGTTCGCTGGCATTGCTTTCCCGGCCCCAGAGGTCGAGGGCGTAGCTGAAACCCAGCGCGGCGTTGTTGTCCCAGGTGGTGGTGTTGGCCAGCTCGCCCGGGCCGTAGAACTGGTCGGTCGGCCAGTTGTGGCGCTTGAGCGTTGACTCGCCATTGATCTGCAACGACTCGGCGGCCTCGGCGACACCGGCCAGCGCCCTGGCCTGACGCACTCGTGCAGCGGCCATGGCCATGCTCGGACTGCCCTGCACGGCGAGGTCGATCCAGTGATTGAGTTGCGGGTCGCCGTAGGCTTGCCACCATTGTGCGGTGGGCCAGTGTGCGTCACGGGCGGCGTGGGCGATGGCGTCGTCAGTGGCCAGTGCGTCGGCTTCCAATGCCGTGCTATGCGGGGCAATTCCTTGCGTTGAGATGCAGCCGCTGAGACCCAGGGTAAAAGCCAGAACACTGAGCGGCAAAAGCGCTCTGATGATGCGACGCGGCACAGCTGCGAATTCCTGAAAAAGGGGAAGAACCGAGGCCCTGTGGGAGCGGGCTTGCTCGCGAAAGCGTTCTGTCAGAAGACGCCGCGTTGAAGATGAAATCGCTTTCGCGAGCAAGCCCGCTCCCACAACGGCGCAATTCTAGGTGGGCGCCTTGGTGGCGATAAGCTGGGATTCCTGTGAATCTTTGTTACCGTTAACGAGATAATCCCTTGGTCGGGGGTCTCAGCCCCTGAAACTTCGTGTCACAATTTGCCATCTCCCTTGAGAGCACCCCATGGACACATTGCAAAACATGCGCGCCTTCAGTTGCGTGGCCGAAGCCGGCAGCTTCACCGCCGCTGCCGTGCAACTCGACACCACCACGGCCAACGTCTCGCGCGCGGTCTCCAACCTGGAAGCCCACCTGCAAACCCGCCTGCTCAATCGCACGACCCGGCGCATCGCCCTGACCGAGGCCGGCAAGCGCTACCTGCTGCGCTGCGAACAGATCCTGGCCTATGTCGAAGAAGCCGAAGCCGAGGCCAGCCAGGCCCACGCCCGCCCCGCCGGCCAGTTGAAAGTGCACACCATGACCGGCATCGGCCAGCACTTCGTGATCGACGCCATCGCCCGCTACCGCAAGACCCACCCGGACGTGACCTTCGACCTGACCATGGCCAACCGCGTGCCGGACCTGCTCGACGAGGGCTACGACGTGTCCATCGTGCTCGCCAGCGAACTGCCGGACTCGGGCTTCGTCTCGCAACGCCTGGGCATCACCTACAGCATCGTCTGCGCCTCCCCGGCCTACGTGAAAGCCAACGGCTGCGCACAAAAGCCCGCAGACCTGCTGAACCACGCCTGCCTGCGCCTCGTCAGCCCGGTGATCCCCCTGGAAAAATGGGCCTTCAACGGCCCGGACGGCCAGGAAATGGTCACCATCAACAGCTCGCCGTTCCTGGTGAACTCCGCCGACGCGATGAAAGCCGCGATCATCAGCGGCATGGGCGTCGGCGTCCTGCCGGTCTACGCCGCCATCGAAGGCCTGCGCAACGGCACGCTGGTGCGGATGATGCCGAACTACCGCTCGCAGGAACTCAACCTGTACGCGATCTACCCTTCGCGGCAGTACCTGGATGCGAAGATCAAGACCTGGGTCGAGTATTTGCGCGGGTCACTGCCGGAGATATTGGCGGCGCATCAGGCGGAACTGGCGGCTTATGAGTTGAGTGGGAGTCTGGCCGGAGCCCGCGTCGCCAACTGATTTTCAACACACGGTGTTCACTGTAGGAGCTGCCGTAGGCTGTGATCTTTTGCTCTTGATGTTTAAAAATAAAAAGATCGCAGCCTACGGCAGCTCCTACAGAAGCGGTGATTTGGAGGGAGTTTTCCGACAGGTTTTGACGGTTGTGACTCGGAAGTGGGGTGGATAGGCTCAGGGGGTCGTTGACGAATCAACGACCGGACTTGGTCGTCCGGGTTTAGAATGGCGCACTTTTCAAGCTTGCTTAATGGCGAGCTGTGCGTGGGAGGGCCTTGGCCCTGCCGGGTTTCCATTCCCTGGTCGACCAACCTGCGTACGGTTCGCCACCCTATTGCTTGGTCGCAGTACGTGGCGAACTCCACATCCCGAATGGAGTTCCACCATGATCAAACCCACACCCAATCCGCCCCAAGCCGAAAGCACCTCCCCCTACGAATCCCTCGATTCAAAAAAGCTCCACGACGCCGCCGAGCGTGCACTCGACCATTACCTGAAACCTTCCGCCGCCGCTGTGAGATTCCACAAACCCAGCAGCATGTTCCAGGTCGCCCCCGACATGGACAACGAAAGCCTGCTGGTTCACGCCTGCGAATCACTGGCCTCGGCAAGCATCATGACCAGCGACATTGCGGCCTATGTCGAAAGCCCGCAGCGACAGACGATACTGGCGATCCAGCAAATCATCATGCTGGCCGAGCTGGCGGTGAATCGGGTGCTGGACAACGTGGAAATCAGCCAACCTGCAGCACACAGCTGAGCCATTGTGGGAGCGGGCTTGCTCGCGAAGGCGTCAGCACATCCAACACTTTCGGTGACTGACACACCGCTTTCGCGAGCAAGCCCGCTCCCACAGGGGGATTGGGTGATTCAGTTAGAGAGTGATCGGCTGTCAGGCCGCCTTCGCTGGCAAGCCAGCTCCCACAGTGGGATTGGGTCAGTCAGTTAGAGCCTTCGGCTGTCAGGCCGCCATCGCTGGCAAGCCAGCTCCCACAGGGATTGGGTGATTCAGTTAGAGACTGGTCGGCTGTCAGGCCGCCTTCGCTGGCAAGCCAGCTCCCACAGTGGGATTGGGTCAGTCAGTTAGAGCCTGGTCGGCTGTCAGGCCGCCTTCGCTGGCAAGCCAGCTCCCACAGGGATTGGGTGATTCAGTTAGAGACTGGTCGGCTGTCAGGCCGCCTTCGCTGGCAAGCCAGCTCCCACAGGGGGATTGGGTCAGTCAGTTGGAAACTGGTCGGCTGTCAGGCCGCCTTCGCGAGCAGGCTCACTCCTACAGAAAAGCAAAGCAGTCCTGACAGACCGCATGCTTTTCACCACTCAAATGGCCGAGTGTCAGCTCGCCGAAAGCTCTTGATCTTGCCGTGCCGGCCCCATCGGCAGGCTGAGTGGAGGGGTTTATCCGGGGGTAGGCGCGCAGCGCCATGCGGCGAAGCCGCATACATCGAGAGGAGGTGCAGCGAAGCAAACCGGAGGCGATGCCCCCGGATGAACCCCGCAACGAAGGAACCCGAGCCTAAGCGAGGGCCGAACGCAGGGGCCAAGACCTTTGCTTCCTTTGGGGCGTTTGCCAAAGGGAGTCGCTGTAAGAGCGAAACCGCCAGCAGCAGCACCCGAAGCAACGGATATGTCCCCCATCAACCCAAAGCATGGTCGGCCCAGAGGCCGCCAAGACAACCCAAAACAGAAATGTTAGCTTGCTTGGCAATAAAGCCCAGAAGCCGAGCCCATAGCGATGAAAAAAACAGTCCTGGCCTTCAGCCGCATCACCCCACCCATGATCGAACGCCTGCAGCAAGAGTTCGACGTCATCGTCCCCAACCC
Source organism: Pseudomonas sp. S3(2024) (assembly GCF_036861315.1). Classification (NCBI taxonomy): domain Bacteria; kingdom Pseudomonadati; phylum Pseudomonadota; class Gammaproteobacteria; order Pseudomonadales; family Pseudomonadaceae; genus Pseudomonas; species Pseudomonas sp. S3(2024). Next base: position 749,802 of record NZ_JAZAQQ010000001.1, read on the forward strand.
GAAGAACGGCGACATCAACGCCCAATTCAACGAAGCCCTCCCCCACGCCCACGGCCTGATCGGCGTCGGCCGCAAACTCGGCAAAGCCCAACTCGAAACCGCCACAAAACTCGAAGTAGTCTCCAGCGTCTCCGTCGGCTACGACAACTACGACCTCGACTACTTCAATGAACGCGGGATCATGCTCACCAACACCCCGGACGTGCTCACCGAAAGCACCGCCGACCTCGCCTTCGCCCTGATCATGAGCAGCGCCCGCCGCGTCGCCGAACTCGACGCCTGGACCAAGGCCGGCCAATGGCAGGCCAGCGTCGGCGCACCGTTGTTCGGCTGTGACGTCCACGGCAAAACCCTGGGCATCGTCGGCATGGGCAACATCGGCGCCGCCGTCGCCCGCCGTGGCCATTTCGGCTTCAACATGCCGATTACCTACAGCGGCAACAGCCGCAAGACCGAACTGGAACAGCAACTCGGCGCGCAGTTCCGCAGCCTTGACCAACTGCTGGCCGAAGCCGACTTCGTCTGCCTGGTGGTGCCGCTCAGCGACAAGACCCGCCACCTGATCAGCCATCGCGAATTGGCGTTGATGAAGCCGGGGGCGATTTTGGTCAACATCTCCCGTGGCCCGGTGGTCGACGAGCCGGCGCTGATCGAAGCCCTGCAAAACAATCGCATCCGTGGCGCCGGACTGGACGTCTACGAGAAAGAACCGCTGGCCGAGTCGCCGCTGTTCCAGTTGAAAAATGCTGTGACATTGCCGCACATTGGCTCCGCCACGAATGAAACGCGCGAAGCCATGGCCGATCGAGCACTGGCCAATCTGCGCAGCGCGCTGCTCGGCGAACGCCCGCAGGACCTGGTCAATCCGCAAGTCTGGCGCGGATAAAAAATGACGGGCAAGTGCAAAACCACACTTGCCCGTTAGTTGCCGCCCTACACAACTTGAAATTGAACAACAAAGCCAACTTAACAACAGCATTATAAGCTCTGCCCTGGCAATCGAATGTTCGACCACTGCTATGGAGAGCTAATCCCGTGAACAACCTGACAACCGATAAAGTTATTCGCTACAGCAAAGTTATATTAATGGCTTACATCAGCTTCTTTGGTGTATTGGTGATGATTCACAACTTTACCGACTATGACTCGAACTACACCTACGTGGCTCATATCCTGAGCATGGACACAACCACCGCCAGTGAGTCCATAAAATACCGAGCCATCGATTCACCGATGATTCATCACCGGATCTACTGGTTCATCATCACGCTGGAAGTGACGTATACAGCGTTGTGCCTGATAGGCACCTATCAACTCTATCGGCACATCAACGCGTCTGCAGAGGTATTCCACGAGGCAAAAAAGTTCTCGATCATGGGCATACTGGCGGCAATTTTCATTTATTACGTGTGCCTGCAAACCGTGGGTGTGGAATGGTTTGACATGGACACCTCACAATCATGGAATGCCAAGGACTGGGCCCGGCATATCATTGATTTCATATTCCCGGTGATGATTTACATCACCTTGAAAGTCGAGCGCTGATGTTCAGTGATCGTTTGTTTCATACCAACTTCCCCTGCACCGGCGCCACCAGCGTTTTCGGCTTACGAAACACCAAGACATTACCCAGCATCACCAACACCAGCCCGAGCAACGCCGGTGCCGTCCACTGATAACCTTCAGCAAACGCTGACACGTTCAGCGCCACCACCGGGAACAGCACGGTGCAATACGCCGCACGTTCCGGCCCCATACGCCCAACCAGCGTCAGGTACGCGGTGAAGCCGATCACCGAACCGGGGATCACCAGATACAGCAACGCCCCGACGTAACGTGGCGACCACTCCATGTCGAACGCAATGCCATTGACCAGACACCACACCGACAACATCGCCGCCCCGTAGGCCATGCCCCAGGCATTGGTGGTCAAGGGTTTCAAGCCTGCCTTCTGCTGCAGACTCGACAACATATTGCCCGCCGAAAAACACAAGGTGCCACACAGCGCCAGGCCAAGACCAAGCAACGTTTCGGGGCTGGCGTGATGGCCGGCCAGTTCCGGCCAGAACAGCATTCCCAGACCGAACAGGCCGAGCGCCCCGCCCATCAACACGTTGCGCGCGATGCGCTGACCGAAGAATACGCGTGCATTGAGCGCATTCCACAAAGTGGCCGTGGAAAACACCACCGCCACCAACCCGCTGGGAATCCACTGGCTGGCGGTCAGAAAGCACATGAAGTTGACGCAGAACAGGCACAGCCCCTGCGCCACACAGATCAGATGTCCGCGCCGATTCATCGGTTGCAGCCGCCGACTGAGCAGCAACAGCACGAACAGCACCAGCGCGGCGAGACCGAAGCGATAAACGATCGACACCGGAATCGCCACCACGCCCAGTTGCCATTTCAGGGCAATCCAGGTGGTGCCCCAGATCAGCACGGTCAGCAGATACAGCGAAAGGTTCATGACGAAACTCCTGAGAACACCGGGCACTCTGTGGCAAGCGAGCTTGCTCGCGCTTGAGTGCGCAGCACTCACTGATGGGTCCGCTGCGCAGCCCGGCGGGAGCAAGCGCCCTCGCCACAGGGTTGTGTTGTATGGAGGTTCAGGGTGCGACAGCAACGATCGGGGCGCTTGCAGATTCTTGCGCTTTTGTCGCTCGACAGGCTGGCAGCGCGAAAGCTACGGAGTAGGATGCAAGGCGTTGGAGAGAACCGAATATGGCCGCTATCGATACCCTGCAAGTCTTCCAAGCCCTCAACCGCTCGCCGAATGCACGCCTGTTGCACAGCGCCGATCTCGGTGACGGCTTGTCTGCGGCCCTGTGGACCAACCACCACGATGCCCAGGAATACGAAACGCCGAGCCACCACACGCTTTCCTGCTACATCGCCGGGGGCACGGGCACCTTTCGCCGTGGCCAACCGGGGCGCAAGGGCGGACCGGACAAGTTGTGCATCCTGCCCGCCGATCACCAATCGGGCTGGGTGATCAACGGCGATCTGCGTCTCGCTCATCTGTATTTCAGCGCCGAACAATTTGCCTTGGGTTGCGTCACGCTGCTGGATCGCGAGCCGCGAGAGATGCAGTTGCGCGAGCAGACCTTTCTGGAAGATCCGCAGCAGGCCCGACGCTTTCGTCAGTTACTGACACTGAATTGGGACGAACCGGCCGAACGCCTGCTGACCAGCAGCATTGCGCATGAATTGATCAGCCATACCCTGCTCAGCCAGGTCGGCGCCCGGCAGGGTGTGCGCCTCAAGGGCGGACTGGCGCCCCATCAGCGGCGGCAACTGGTCGAGTTCATCGACAATCAGTTGGCCGAGCCGATCAGCCTCGGGCAACTGGCCGGGCTGTGTGCGCTGTCGGAATACCACTTTGCGCGGATGTTTCGCGTGAGCTTCGGCCTGCCGCCGCATCAGTACGTGCTGGCGCGGCGCTTGAACCGGACGCGGGAATTGTTGCGTGGCACGGCGTTGCCGCTGGGGGAGATTGCACTGGCGTGCGGGTTTGCCAGTGCCAGTCATTTCACCAACCGGTTTCGGCAGGTGTTGGGTGGGACGCCTGGGGAATATCGGCAGGCGTTTTTGCGTTAGATCCGGGGTTTTTATTGCCTGATCGGGCCGCTTCGCGAGCAAGCCCGCTCCCACAGGGTTCAGAGTGAACTCAGATTGTGTGAATAACACCATCCAGTGTGGGAGCGGGCTTGCTCGCGAAGAACGATGACGCGGTCCTGGATCAGAACTCCAAAGTGCTCGACAACGAAATCTGCCGCGAATCGCCCATCGACACAAAGAACCGGCTCGCCGCCGAGGTGTAGTAGGTGCGGTCGAACAGGTTCTTCACGTTGAGCTGGAACTTGACCTTCTGCCCTTCAAGCTTCGTGTCGTAAGTGGCAAACGCATCGGCCACGGTGTAGCTCGGCAGGTCGAAATCATTCACCGCATTGCCCGCGCGTTCGCCGACATACCGCGCCCCGGCACCGACCCGCAGTTGGTCGCCACCCATCACGCTGCCGAAGTCATACACCGCCGACAATGAACCGCTGTTCTTCGCCACGTTTTGCAAGCGATTGCCTTTGTAGTCCGGGTCTTCGGTGACCTCGGCATCGGTGTAGGCATAGGCGCCGATCAGGCTCCAGCGATCGGTCAACTGCCCGGTCAGGTCCAGTTCCAGACCCCGGGAACGCACTTCGCCAGCCGCGCTGTAAATGGTGGTCGGGCCTTCAGAATTGGAGACCAGCACGTTGCGCTTCTTGATGTCGAACAGCGCGATATTGCCGGTGATGCGCCCCGGCATATCCAGACGCGCACCCAGTTCCCACGACTTGGCCTCTTCCGGCGCAATGCTGCCGTCGAGCACGGTGCTGCTGCCGCTGAGCGGGGCGATGGTCGAGTTGGGTTTGAACGATTCGGTATAGCTGCCGTAGAACGACAACTCGTCGGTGTAGCGATACACCAGCCCCGCGCGAGGCACGAATTTCTGCCCGTTGCTGTCGGTGTTGGCCTTGAACGGCACGCCTTTGCCGGCGTACTGGTCGTACTCCTGGAAGCGCCCGCCGGCGACCAGAATCCACTGATCATTGAGATGGATCGAGTCCTGCAGAAACACCGAATCGCTGCGCAGCAGATCGGTCTGCGCACTGTCCGCCGGACTGACCGTGGTGCCTTCGACTTCACGGCCATACACCGGATTGACATAGCTGAAGGTGCTCAGGCTTTTCTGGCGGATCAGGTCAGCGCGGTAGATCTTGCGGTACTCATCGTCAACGCCGAACACCAGATCATGTTGCATGCCCAGCAGGTTGACTTTGCCTTCGAGGCTGGCGGTGGTGAAACGGTCAGTGCTGATCGCGCCTTGCGTGCCGTCCATGCTGCGGGTCAGCGTGCCTTTTTTGGTGTCGATGGCGGTCACGCGTACCTGGCTGGCGTCGTAGGTTTCGCGGTTCCAGCTGTAGCCAAAATGGGCTTTCCAGTCGTCGTTGAGTTCGTGGTCGGCTTCGAAGTGGTACAGGTCGGAACGGCCTTCCATGTCGTTGAACGGCTCGTCCAGACGCTCGTTGCGCGAGATGTCCAGCGGATGGTTGGTGCGCGGATCGATTACCGTACCCCGGTCGAACGGGGTGAGAAACTCGCGGTGTTCATAGCCGAACGACAGCTTGGTACGCTCGCCGAACCAGGCCAGCGACGGCGCGATCAGCGTCTCGCGGTGAGTGCCGTAGTTGCGCCAGTAATCTTCGTCTTCATGGTCCAGCACCAGCCGATAGGCCAGCCCGGATTCGCCCAGCGCCCCGGTGCTGTCGAAGGTGCCACCGCTGCCATTCTTGCCGTCGCCGTAGGTGGAACCGCGCAGGGTCAGGGCGTTGTATTGAGTCAGTTCCGGCTTCTTGCTGACCAGGTTGACCACGCCGCCCGGATCCTGAATGCCGTAGAGCAACGAGGCCGGGCCCTTGAGCACTTCGACCCGATCGACCGTCGCGTTCATGCCACGGCCCTGCACGATCGGCATGCCATCGCGCATGATCGAGCCATTGCGGTTGTCGCCGAAGCCACGGGTCATCACCGAGTCCTGGGTGCTGCCCAAGGTGTTGCCCTGGGTGATGCCGCTGACGTTGGCCAACGCATCGTCGAGATTGCGCGGGGCCTGATCGCGAATCACCTGGGCCGGGATCACGTTGACGGTCTGCGGGATTTCCTGCAGCGAAGCCGAGGAGCGCATCACCGAACTGGTCTGCGGCGGCTGATAGCTCATCGACTCGTCACGCATCGACGTGATGGTGGTCGCGCCAAGATTGAGTGCGCCTGCGGTGGGTTGCGGTTCCAGCGCCAGGGTGTGGCTGTCGGTACGGCGAAAGGTCATGCCGGAACCACTGAGCAGGCGTTGCAGCGCCTGTTCGGCGCTCATCTGGCCACTGACGGCCGGGGCGTTGAGGCCGTACGGCGCTTCATCGGTGTAGACCACGCTTTGCCCGGTGACGCGGCTGAAGTCGCTCAGAGCCTGGGGCAGTGGTTTGGCGCTCAGGGAGAAACTGAACTGTTTCTGTGTCGGGCTGCTGACGGTTTCAGCGGCCAGCGCCACACTCAGCGGCAACAGCGCCAATGCGGAAAAACTCAATGCCGAAACACCCAACCACTGTTTGACCGAACCCGATTTTGCCCTGGACTTCATTGCTCAATGACCTGTGTAGAACCGCAACGGATGCGAATGACTCGCAGTTTCAGTCACTACACGGATGGGGCTGTGGTTTACCTCACCACAAATTTGAAAATATTTTTTGGTGTCTGAAAGAACGCTATCGCGAGCAGGCTCACTCCTACAGGGGGAACGCATTCCAAATGTAGGAGTGAGCCTGCTCGCGATGGCGCCGGCAGGCTCAGCGCAAAATAATCAGATGCCCCAGCACCTGATGCTGCTCAAACCCCAGCACCCCTCGCAACGAACTCAGCACCGCCTGCGGATCCTTGCTCGGAAAACTGCCGCTGACCTTGCGCGCAGCCAACTCATCATTGAGCACAACAATCCGTCCTGGGTAATAGCGCCGCAGATCCTCCACCACATCGGCCAGCGACGCCTTGTAGTAATTCAGCCAGCCTTGGCGCCAGGCCAATTGCGCTTCGCTGTCCACCGCGTGCGATTTTTCCGCAATGCCCTGCCCGTAAGCCACTTGCTGGCCGGCGGTCAGAATCTGCTGTTGCGCGTTGCGATTCGCCGTCACGCCAACACGCCCGGACAGCACCGTGACTTGCGCACCACCGGGCTGCAGACGCACTTCGAACTGCGTGCCGAGCACCCGCGCCTCACCCTTCTCCGCCGCGACCACAAACGGATCCCCCGTATGCGTGACACTGAAAAATCCGGCACCGCGACGCAATTGCACATGCCGCTCGCCATGACTGAAATCCACCGCGATGGCGCTGTCGGCATCCAGCGTGACTTGCGATTGATCGGCCAGGGTCACGGTGCGGATCTCGCCCGGTGCCGAAACGTAATCGGCACCCAGATCATCGATCCAGCGCTGCGGCTGCCAACCCGTGCCAAGGCTGATCATCAGCATCAGACACGCGGCCATCGCCAGCGCGCCCGACCAGCGCAGCAGCGTTGAACGACGCGGACGATCCATCGCATTGAGGTAGCCCTGCAACGCCAACGCCTCTTCATCGGCCAAGGTACGCGCCGGACTTTCGCTCAACTCCCAGAGCACTTGCGCCTGGGCGTAGGCCTCGGCGTGGGCCGGGTCGGCGCGCAGCCATTGGCTGAAGGTCAGTTGATCGCCGGTGCTCGGGCGGTCGTGCAGCAGGCTCAGCCAGGCGAGCGCGGCCTGCTCCTGAGCAGGCGTCGGGGTGACGCGGTCGGTGACTTTCACGGTGCTTTCCCTGGCAGGCGTGGCGCGGGTTCGCGCAGGCTGGCCTTGCAGGCCTCGAGGGCGCGCATCATATGTTTTTCCACGGCGCTTTGGGACAGGCCCATGGCCTTGGCGATGTCTGCGTATTTGCGGCCGTGGATGCGATTGAGCAAAAAGATCTGCCGAGTGCGCTCGGGCAAGGCGCGCAACGCCGCTTCGACATGGCGCAGATCATTGCCCGCTTCGAGCGCGGCTTGCGGTTCGCTGCCGTGACTGTCCGGCGCATCCGGTTGCCAGCCCTCATTGACCCGCACCCGCGTGCCTTCGCTGCGCAAGTGATCGATGGCGATGTTGCCGGCGCAGCGCAACAGGTAGGTGCTGAGTTCTTCGACCTGCACCAGCGGCCGCCGCCAGAAACGCAGGAACAGATCCTGCACCAGATCCGCCGCCGTGGCCCGGCAGCCGACGCGCCGGTTGACCAGCGCTTCCATCTGCGAGCGCTGCGACAGGAACACCTGAAGAAAATGCGCACGCGCACCGTGCGGTTCGTCGTCGCGGGACTCCGGGGGATGACCGATCAGCATGTCAGCCCTGCGCCCAAGCGGCGACCGGACTGGCCAGCAGGCTCAACCCGGCCAGTGCGAGGGCCAGACGTGGGCGATACGGCAGCAACAGCACCAACGCCAAGGCGCTGAGCATGAGCACCGCGAACCAGTCGACCAGACCGAAACTCCAGCCGTGTGCAGCGACTGCCGCCCAAAGCGACAGCCCGAGCAACAGCCAACCGGCGACTTTCAAAACCCGTGCGCGTCGGGCCGAGGGTTTGTTGCCGAGCAGCTCATCGTGGTGCCGAGGCATCGACAGACACAACGCGCTGAACCCGGCGTAGCACAGCAACAACGCCAGCAACATCAGCTGACCTCCTGCTCAAGCGCGATCGGTCGCGGCTTTTCCCGGGGAGTTTTTTTCACGCTGATGGCGCTCCCAGCGCGCTGCATTTTCCATGCGGCCCAGCCGAGGAACAGACCTGCGCCCAGGCAAGTCAGATCGAAACCCGCCAGCGTCCACTCACCTTGCGCCAGCGTTTCGCCGAGATTCCACGGTGTGGTCAGATTGATCAGCGGCACCGCGACAAACAGCACGGCAGCCAGCGCGAGCTGTTCGACCCAGGCCTTTCGCCCTTTGCGCAGCACTGCATGCACCCCGCTCAAGGCCCAGGCGATAAAAAACGCATTCACTTCCTGATCGGCGCGCCCGGCCAGGTCTGCCGGCAGCAGGCGATTGGCCAAAAAGAACACCGCCACCGCTACCACCAGCCCGGCCATGCTGGCGATGTTCAGCACTTCCACCAGACGCAATTCGAACGGCATCACGCCGCTCTTGGCGTGTTTGAGCTGGCGCTTGCCAAGCCAGATCACCAGCCCGGTGCCGATCATCGCGGTACTCGCCAGACCACAAATGAAATACAGCCAGCGCAATGTCGAACCGGCAAAGTGGCCCATGTGCAAACCGTAGAACGTGCCGCCGACGGCCATCGCCACTGGCTGCTCCGGGGTGCTGCCGAGGCGCTCGCCGGTGACGCCGTTGAACGTCACCGCGCGACCGAAATCGTGGACGACGCGATCGCCACGGCGCGACAGCACCACCGAGGCATTCGCGTCCCCCGGGTTGTTCACTGTCAGCCGTGCGGTGCTGCCTCCCGCCCACTGCTCGCTGGCCTTGGCCAGAAGTGGAGCCATCGGGCTCAGCGGCGCCGCCCGGTTGGCTCGCTCAGGGGTCTTCGATGCCGGAAAAACTTCGTCGTAAAAGGTGCGCACGTCGCCGTTATAGGACGCCAGAATGCTCGCCGGCATGACCATCGCCATGAAAATCACCAGGCTGCTGTAGGTGATCATCAAGTGAAACGGCAACACCAGCACGCCGACCGCGTTATGCCCGTCGAGCCATGAACGCTGGCCTTTGCGCGGGCGAAAGGTGAAGAAGTCCTTGAAGATTTTCTTGTGGGTGATGATGCCGGTGATCAGCCCGACGAACATCACCATCGCCGCCATCGTCGCCAGCCAGCGGCCCCATGGATAAGGCATTTGCAGCTGGAAATGGAAGCGATAGAAGAACTCGCCGCCCAGGCTTTCGCGGGCCTGGACTTCACTGCCGGTCTGCGCGTCGAGTGTTCTGGATTCGAACTTGCCGCGCTCGCCCGGTGTCTTCGGCGCCTGCTGCCAGCGCACCGTCAGGCCGGAATCGCGGGCGTCGGGCAAGTCGATCAGCCAGCGCGAGGCGCCGGCGGCGTGTTGTTGCAGGTAACTTTGCGCCAGGGTCAGGCTTGCTTCGGCATTGATGGGCCGTGCGGGAATTTCCGGCTGCATCCAGTGGCTGATCTCATCCTTGAAATAGGCCAGTGTTCCGGTCAGAAAAATCGCAAACAGCAGCCAGCCGAACACCAGCCCCGTCCACGTGTGCAGCCAGGCCATCGACTGGCGAAAGCCCTCTTTCATGCGAAGCCCAAGCCCCGTGCGGCGCCGGACACCGTCGCCAGAATCACGCTCGGCACCAGCAAACCGACCCACGCCGACCACGCCGTGCGACAAGCGAAACACCACAGCACCGCGACCAGATAGACCAGAAAGGAAATGGTCATGCCGGTCACCACCGCTTCGGCGCGGCTCAACGGCAGCCACATCGTCAGCGCGACACTGGCCAGCGCCGCGACCAGATAGCCGCCGAACACCGCCGCCAGCACCCGCGAGGTGACGGCCAGACGATAGGACATGGGAAGTGAGGCGAGTTTGCCTTTCATGTTTCGACCCTGAAACGAAAAAACGTCCGGCCAACGAGCCGAACCAACAGGCGAGCAATATTAATGATAAATATTCTCATACGCAAAAGCATCTGATTGCCGGACACCCTCGCCCGCCCCTACAATGCGAACAGTTCTTGTTCTCTAACGCATCCAACGTGCGCCCGGAGTAATACCCTTGTCGTCCGCCCATCCCGTCGAATCGCTCTACCACGACCACCACAGCTGGCTCACCGGCTGGTTGCGGCGCAGACTCGGCTGCCCGGACAGCGCGGCGGATCTGGCGCAAGACACCTTCATCCGCGTGCTAACTGCACGTGAACAATCGGTAATTGTTGAGCCGCGCGCCTTCCTCACCACCCTCGCCAAACGCGTGCTGTTCAATCATTACCGTCGTCAGGATCTGGAACGCGCCTACCTCGACACCCTGTCGCAGATGCCGGAAATGGTTGCGCCATCGGAAGAAGACAAAGCGATCATCCTGCAAACCCTGATCGAGCTGGATCAGCTGCTCGATGGCTTGCCACGTCTGGTCAAGCGCGCCTTTTTGCTGGCGCAGGTCGATGGCCTGACTTATCCGCAAATCGCCGCCGAACTGGGCATCTCCGTGGCCACGGTCAAACGTCATCTGCAAAAAGCCGCCCTGCGCTGCTATTTCGCCCTATGAACCGCGTCCCGGATTTCTCTGCGCAAGTGGCCGAACAGGCCGTGCACTGGCTGATGGAAATGCAGCAGGGGACGCTCTCCCCGCGTCAGCAACAAGCCTGGCAGCAATGGCTGGACGCCCACAGCGAACATCGTCGCGCGTGGGAGCACATGCAGCGGGTCAACCAGCGCTTGCGCGGCGTGGCTTCGCCATTGGCCCATGCCGCGTTGAACGGGCAGAAGTCTTCCAGTCGCCGTCAGGCGCTCAAATTGCTGCTGCTTCTCGGTGCCGGTTCTGCCGTCACCTGGGGCATGCGCGAGCACAATCCACTGCCGACACTGCTCGCCGATTACCGCAGCCCGCTGGGGGAGCGCCGCAAGGTTACGCTGGGTGCGGGCAGCCAGTTGCAGCTCAACACCGCGAGCGCAGCGGACGTGGACAGCACGCAACGGCTGATCCGTTTGCTGGAAGGCGAGATCCTCCTAAGCACCGCCCAAGCGTTCGAAGTGCGCACGGCGCAAGGGCTGTTGAAAACCAGTGCTGCCCGACTCAACGTCCGGCAATTTGCCGATCGCACGCAGGTGGCGCTATTCGAAGGCCAGGTCGAATTGACCCGCCCCGGGCGCGAGCCGATGTGGCTACCCGTTGCCCGTCAGCTGAGTTTCAGCGCCACCTCAGTCAGCGAAGCCAAGCCACTGGACGCCAACAGCGGCGCCTGGGCCGACGGCATGCTGATCGCCGCACACATGCGCCTGGGCGACTTCCTTGAAGAGCTCGGGCGTTACCGTCGCGGCCAGTTGCATTGCGATGCGAAAGTGGCCGACCTGCTGATCTCCGGGACCTATCCACTGGACGACAGCGAGCGGATTCTTGATCTGCTGCAAATCAGTCTGCCGGTGAAAGTACGGCGGTTTACCCGCTATTGGGTCAGCGTAGAGGCGCGGGTTTAAAACAAAACTGTGGCGAGGGAGCTTGCTCCCGCTGGCCTGCGCAGCAGGCCCTCAATACAGGGGCCGCTTTGCGCCCCAACGGGGAGCAAGCTCCCTCGCCACAAAATCAGTCATGCAAAAAATATTCGTAAACCGTGAGCCGTTTTTCAGATCTGGCGTGACAGAGAAGGAAAGCCCCGTTGATTCAACCTTCTCAGGATCACCCTTCATGCACCCCACCCGCCTCACGCCACTGGCCCGTCGCCTGCGCAACCTCATACTGGGCGCCAGCCTGAGCTTCAGCGCTCTGCCGGCCATGGCCGCCGAAACCAGGGTTTACCACATCGCTCCGGCGTCGCTGGAAAACGCCCTCAACCAGTTTGGTCGTGAAGCCGGCGTGCTGATTTCCTTCGGCTCGCAGATCACCAGCGGCGTGCAAAGCCGTGGCCTCGAAGGCAGCTACAGCGCCGCACAAGGTCTCGATGCATTGCTCGAAGGCACCGGCCTGCAAGCCCGCGCCGAAGGCAACAATGCCTTCAGCCTGCAACCGGTCGGCGACAAGGCGCTGGAGCTGGACACCTCGAAAGTCGTCGGTGACTGGCTCGGTGAAGCGACGCAGGTCAACGTGTTCGAACACCCCGGCGCCCGCGATGTGATCCGCCGCGAAGACTTCGAACGTCAAGGCGCGACTCAGGCGCGCGACGTGCTCAACCGCATCCCCGGGGTCAATGCCCCGGAAAACAACGGCACCGGCAGCCACGACATGGCGCTGAACTTCGGCATTCGCGGTCTCAATCCGCGCCTGGCCGCGCGCTCGACCGTACTGATGGACGGCATTCCCGTGCCGTTCGCACCGTACGGCCAACCGCAGTTGTCGTTTGCGCCGATCAGCATGGGCAACATGGATGCCGTGGACGTGGTGCGTGGCGGCGGCGCCGTGCGTTACGGCCCGCAGAACGTCGGCGGGGTGGTCAACTTCGTGACCCGTGCCATTCCCGACGCGCCGACGGTCAAGGGTGGCTTCCAGACGGAGACCAGCCCGTCGTCGAGCCATGACGGCTTCAAAACCAGCGCCAACCTGCTGGCCGGCGGCACCAACGAAAATGGTCTGGGCGGCGCGCTGCTTTACTCCGGCACCCGTGGCGGTGACTGGCGTGAACACAGCGACAGCGAAATCGACGACCTGATCCTCAAGGGCAAATACCAGCTCGACGAGACCAACAGCTTCAATGCCATGGCCCAGTATTACGAAGGCAAGGCCGACATGCCCGGCGGCCTCAGCGTTGCCGATTACGACGCTGACCCGTACCAGTCGACGCGCCTGAAAGACCAGTTCTGGGGTCGCCGCACAATGTTCAACTTCGGCTATCGCTATCAGGAAGATCGCCGCGAATTCACCGCCAACACTTTCTTCACCAAGACCCTGCGCAGCGGCTATCTGGATCAGGGCAGTTTCCTCTCGCTGTCACCGCGCGAATATTGGGTACGCGGTTTCGAAACACGTTTCGCCCAAGGCTTCGACCTCGGCCCGACCAGCCATGAAGTCGGCGTCGGTTACCGCTACATCAACGAGGCCGGCCACGAGTTGCGCTATCGCACGCCGATCAGCAGCAACCAATACCCGACTACCGACAGCCGCAACGACCGCGACACCCGCGGTGGCACCGAAGCCAATGCGTTGTTCGTCGACGATCGCATCGACATCGGCAAGTGGACCATCACTCCGGGCGTGCGTTACGAGATGATCGAGTCGCAGCAGACCAACAACCTGACCGACGTCAAATACAAGGGCGACTACAACACCGCGCTGCCAGCGCTGAATGTGCTTTATCACCTGAGCGACAGCTGGAATCTTTATGCCAACACCGAAGGTTCGTTCGGCAGCGTGCAATACAGTCAGATGCCTAACCGTGTGAGCAGCGGCGAAGTCAAGCCGGAGAAGGCCCGCACCTGGGAACTCGGTACCCGTTATGACAACGGCGCCCTGCGCGCGGAAATCGGTGCGTTCCTGATCAACTTCGACAACCAGTACGAAAGCAACCAGACCAACGATTCGGTGATTGCCCGTGGCGAGACCCGTCATCAAGGCATCGAGACCAGCGTCAATTACGCGCTGGATGACTTGAGCCCGGCACTGGCCGGTTTCGATGTGTACGCCACTTATGCCTATGTCGACGCGACCATCCGCGAAGACGGGCCGAACAAGGGCAATCGCGTGCCGTTCTCGTCGAAACACAAAGGCACGATTGGCGTCGGTTATACCGAAGGGCCGTGGAAGCTCAACGTCGACAGCAGCTTCCAGAGCGACCAGTTCGCCGACAATGCCAACACCTCCAAGGAAAGCGCCGACGGCAGCACCGGCAAGATCCCCGGCTACATGCTGTTCAGCAGCCGCGCCGGTTACGACTTCGGCCCGCAACTGTCGGACCTGAATGTGGCGGTGGGGGTGAAGAACATCTTCAACACCCAGTATTTCACCCGCTCGTTCGATGACAACAACAAGGGCAAGTACGTGGGTGAGCCGCGCACGGTGTATGTACAGACGTCTGTAGCTTTCTGACAACTGTGGCGAGGGAGCTTGCTCCCGCTCGGCTGCGAAGCGGCCGTAAATCTTGCTGATGCGGTCTGACTGTTGAACGGCGTTGCAGGTTTTGGGGCTGCTTCGCAGCCCGGCGGGAGCAAGCTCCCTCGCCGCACATTGACCAAACAAAAACGGGCCTGCTTGCGCAGGCCCGTTCTCATTGGGTGGCTTGAAAAATCAGCGCATCAACTGTTGATCGCTGCCTGTTCGTTTTCCAGGAACTCTTCTTCCAGCAGTGCGTCATTCGCCTTGCTGAACGGCACGATGGCGGCGCGGGGTTTGCCTCGCAGTTTGCCAAACAGGTGTTCCAGCGCGTGTTCCAGTTTTTCGGCTGCACCGTCGATCGCCTGTTCCAGCGAATCGGCTTTTTGGGTGACGGAAATCGGTTGATGGCCTTTTGGCCGCGCTTCCAGTTGGCAGCGCAAGTCATGGGGACCTGGTTTGTCGCCGTTCTCGTCGCTCAGGTGGACTTCGACACGGGTCAGGTCTTCTTCATAACGTTCGAGCGTGCTCTCAATAGTTGTACGTACCCACTCCTCCAGTCGCTTACTGCTTTGAATATGGTTATCGCTGTTGACTTGGATTTGCATAGTTCATCCCTTATTTCAGCTAGCTCGCCAGAGGCCTTGAGTTGGATTTCCTGACCTCCTGGGTACAACAATCGGCCCGACCGACGAACATTTCAACCCCTGAAAAAAGATAAATATTCATTCGCAAAAAAAGCCGGACAACCGAGCAAGTCACTGGTAAGGTCGGGAGTTGGGTCGCCTCGCAACCCTGCAAAATCTGCTCACAATTGCCCGTCGTTCAACGGGTGCAAGCTGCGGAAAATCCCCGCCTCCTCCACCAGCCAGTCATGCACCGCGCGCACGCCCGGATGGCTCAAGGCCCCCGGCGCATACAGCAGCACGTAGCGTTTGTGGTTGGGCACCGACAGGCCGAACGGCACAATCAACGTCCCGCGCTCCAGCTCATCGTTGAGCAACGTGCGCCGGGCAATCGCCACGCCCATACCGGCGATCGCCGCTTCGATGGTCAGGTGATTGCGATTGAACGTGTGCCCACGCCGTACGTCGGCGCCTTCAAAGCCAATCGCGTTCAGATAAAACTCCCATTCCGCATATTCATAACTGCCCCGCCAGGCGGTGATGTCGTGCAACAACGGGAAATGCACCAGGTCCGCCGGCCCATGCAGCGGCGGACGCCCGCGCAGCAAACTCGGCGCGCACACCGGGAAAATCTGCTCATCGAGCAAGGCTGTGGATAACAGCCCCGGATAGCTGCCGTCATTCAGGTCAATCGCCAGATCGAAATCGCCCTCGTGCAACGGCACGCTGCTGTCCTCGGCCACCAGCCGTAACTGGATGTCCGGATAACGCTGTTGCAGACGCGGCAGGCGCGGGGTCAGCCATTTGCTGAGGAACGACGGAATCGAACGCACCCGCAGAATCCCGCTGATCATCCCGGCATCCAGCCGACGCAATTCAGCATCAATGCTGCCGTAGGCCTCGTTGACGGTAATCGCTAACCGCTGGCCTTCCGCACTCAACTCCACGCCCCGCGCTCGTCGGTGGAACAGGCGAAAACCCAGACGCTCTTCCAGTTGGCGAATCTGCTGGCTGACCGCCCCCGGAGTGATGTGCAGCTCTTCAGCGCAACGGGTGAACGACAGGTGCCGCGCGGCACAGGAAAACACCTGCAGCCAGACGTAGGTCTGGGCATGCAATTGACGACTCATCGTTTAGTCCTGCTAAAGGCTTTCTTAGGAAGTTTCGTTGGTCACGTAGATCTGACGTAGGCAGTATCGCCGACATTGCGCTTGTCCTACAAAAAATGGCAGCGATTCCTACTCCATTGCTTGTAAGGGTTTAGCATGGCTATCAGTGTTTTCGATCTATTCAAAGTCGGCATCGGTCCGTCCAGTTCCCACACCGTCGGCCCGATGCGCGCCGCCGCGACCTTCGCCCAGGCGCTGATCGATCAACGGTTGCTCAACGATGTGCGCCGCGTGGAAATCCGTTTGTACGGTTCGCTGTCGGCCACCGGTGTCGGCCACGCCACCGACCGCGCCACCGTCATGGGCCTGATGGGTGAATGGCCGGACAGCATCGATCCGGCGACCATCGATCCACGCATCCAGCAACTGCGCGAAAGCGGCCTGTTGCTGCTGGCCGGCCAGCGAGAAATTTCCTTCAACTGGCAGCACGATCTCCTGCTGCTGGACGAAAGCCTGCCCTACCACCCCAACGCCATGTCGCTGACAGCCTTTGGCGAAAGCGCCGAGCTCTTTACCCAGACGTACTACTCGATCGGCGGCGGTTTCATCATCGAAGCGGCGGAAGCCGAGTCCGGTGTGGCGCCGGCCGGCGACGTGGTGCTGCCGTACGATTTTTCCAGCGCTGCCGAGTTGCTGAGCCTGTGCAAGCAGCACAACTTGCGCGTGTCGGAATTGATGATGGCCAACGAACGGGCCTGGCGCAGTGACACTGAAATCCGTAACGGCTTGCTGCACATCTGGTCGGTGATGCGCGAATGTGTCGAACAGGGCCTGCGCCACGAAGGCATTCTGCCCGGTGGGCTGAACGTGCCGCGCCGCGCGGCGAAATTGCACCGCAGCCTGCTGGAAATCGGCAAGCCGAATGTCATCAGTTCGACGCTGTCGGCGATGGAGTGGGTCAACCTGTTCGCCCTCGCCGTCAACGAGGAGAACGCCGCCGGCGGACGCATGGTCACCGCGCCGACCAATGGCGCGGCCGGGATCATTCCGGCGGTGCTGCACTACTACATGAAATTCAATCCGGACGCGTCTGACGATGACGTGGTCGCGTTCTTCATGGGCGCCGCCGCGGTCGGCATCTTGTGTAAGAAAAATGCCTCGATCTCCGGCGCTGAAGTCGGCTGCCAGGGCGAGGTCGGTTCGGCCTGCGCCATGGCCGCCGCGGGTCTCGCTGAAGTGCTCGGTGCGACCCCGGAGCAACTGGAAAACGCCGCCGAAATCGGCCTGGAACACAACCTCGGCCTTACCTGCGACCCGGTCGGCGGCCTGGTGCAGGTGCCGTGTATCGAACGCAATGCCATCGCCGCCGTGAAGGCGATCAACGCCACGCAAATGGCCCTGCGCGGCGACGGCAAACACTTCATTTCCCTCGACCGGGTAATCCGCACCATGCGCGATACCGGCGCCGACATGCACGACAAATACAAAGAGACTTCACGGGGCGGCCTGGCCGTGAACTGGGTGGAATGCTGACGCGCATTGCCTGACCGTCCCGGGGGGGGGGGAACTGCGGGCCACC
>NZ_JAZAQQ010000001.1:767492-1017701 GCF_036861315.1 Pseudomonas sp. S3(2024)
CCCGCCAACCGTGAGCCCGAGCAAAAATAATAACGAGGCAAAAACGATGACCGATGTACGTACACCTGCTGCCGAAAATCCCGCTGTAGATCGCACACGCAACACCGAAACTGCCCACAAGGGCTGGAGCAAATCCGACACCACCTGGATGCTCGGTCTGTACGGCACCGCGATTGGTGCAGGCACGTTGTTCCTGCCGATCAATGCCGGTGTCGGCGGTTTCTGGCCATTGCTGATTCTGGCGTTACTGGCGTTCCCGATGACCTTTTTCGCCCACCGGGGCCTGACCCGCTTCGTCTTGTCCGGGCGTTCGGGCGACATCACCGAAGTCGTGGAAGAACACTTCGGCATCGGTGCCGGCAAGCTGATCACCCTGCTGTACTTCTTCGCGATCTTCCCGATCCTGCTGGTGTACAGCGTTGCACTGACCAACACCCTGAGCAGTTTTCTCGAACATCAATTGCACATCGCGCCTCCACCTCGGGCAATCCTGTCGCTGGTGCTGATCCTCGGCCTGATGGCGATCGTGCGCTGCGGGCAGAACGTGATCGTCAAAGCCATGAGCGTGCTGGTCTATCCGTTCGTCGCCGCGCTGCTGTTGCTCGGCCTGAGCCTGATCCCCAACTGGAACGGCGCGTTCTTCGCCAGCGCTCAAGAGCCTATGCCGCTGTCGACGTTCCTCAAGACCCTGTGGCTGGCGATCCCGGTGATGGTGTTCTCGTTCAACCACTCGCCGATCATCTCCGCCTTCGCGGTTGACCAGAAGCAGCGCTACGGCGCCGAGGCCGAACGCAAGAGCAGCGGCATCCTCGCCATGGCCCACGGGATGATGGTGGTGACGGTGATGTTCTTCTGCTTCAGCTGTGTGCTGGCGCTGTCGCCGGCCGATCTGGCAGCAGCGAAGGCGCAGAACATTTCGATCCTGTCGTACCTGGCCAACCACTTCCAGACCCCGGTCATCGCTTACGCCGCGCCGCTGATCGCGCTGGTGGCGATCACCAAATCCTTCCTCGGCCACTACATCGGCGCCAGCGAAGGCTTTCAGGGCATGATCGTCAAGAGCCTGCGCGGCCGTGGCAAGGTGATGTCGGCGAGCTGGCTGAACCGTGCGACCGCGCTGTTCATGATCCTCAGCTGCTGGGCCGTGGCGACGTTCAACCCGAGCATCCTCGGCATGATCGAAACCCTCGGCGGGCCAGTGATTGCCTGCCTGTTGTTCCTGATGCCGATGTACGCCATCCGCCGTGTGCCAGCCTTGCGCCAGTACTCGGGACAGGCGTCCAACGTGTTCGTGGTGCTGATCGGCCTGATTGCACTGTCGGCGATCATCTACTCGGTTCTGCCCTGAAACGGGCCACAAATGACAAAGGCGAGCCATGCGCTCGCCTTTTTTATGCCGTATCCATTGTCCAACAATTTTCCCGGCACAGCCCTTGCTATGACCTGTGCAGGAGCTGTCGAGTGCAACGAGTCTGCGATCTTTTGATCTGCATGACGCACATCAAGACGCTGCAGAGCAAAAGATCGCAGCCTGCGGCAGCTCCCACATAAAGCAACAACACAGGCCACGGAATCGCCGATGATCAGGTATTGCGAACCAACCCGATCACGGCCGGTCAACAACTGCACGTTCAATCAGGCGGTGACGCATCATGGACAACCCTTTTCAGATCATTACCGATGCCTTCGCGCCGGACTATCAGATCAACCTGAGCATTCAGGGGCTGGACGGCAGCATCATGCTGACCCTGTCCAACAGCGGCCGAATCGTCGCCAAACGGATGATCAGCGCCGAACAGCGCAACGATCCGGTACGGCTCAAGCGGCTGGTGCAAAGCATTCAGTTCGGCATCGCCATCGAACAGGGCCACAGCGCCATGGCGATCCTTGAAGCGATGACCAGCGGCGACGGGCTGCCTCCGCCACCGCAGCAGAGCAACGGCCAGCCTCGGCCGTCGATGGGGCTTTAAAGCTCGCCCTTCTCGATCTCGGGGTGTTCACCGGAGCCGGCGCCGAGCTTGCGTTGCGGTTTTTCGATCTTCACCGACGGAAATTGCGACGAGGCGTAACGCACCACCAGGATCGAGAACGCCAGCAGCAGAATGCCGCCGCACAGGTAGATGATGCCCATGTCCGGCGGGTTGTGGTGCGAAACGTTGGAGATCAGCAGGCGGGTCAGCGCAGTGATCGCCACGTAGATCAGGAAGCGCACCGGCATGTGGTTGGTCTTGAAGTAAATCCCGACCATCGCCCCCAGTTCCAGATAGATGAACAGCAACAGAATGTCATCGATCTTGATGTGGCCTTCTTCGAGCATGCCGAGAAATTCCATCACCGCCGCCCATGCGGTCACCGCACCAATGGCGAACAGCGCCAGGTAGTGGAAGGTCTCGACGAACAGGTTGCCCAGGGACTCGGCCAGTTGATGCACGTTTTGCCGCAGTTTCTCGGCCCAGTTGATTTTCACGATGATGTTCCTTAGCCCGATGCGAGCGGATGATGCCGGTTGGACGTGACGGTTTTCCGTATGCGCTATGCGCCATGCAGAAACGAGGCCACGCATCATGGCGAGCCGGCATGAAACCTGCGCCGTGGCGTTTGGTCGCACCGTTGAACAGGCACCGTCGACAGGAATGTTTGTGACGGTATAACTGAAGTTTCTTGATGAATTCGTTACGCTTGAAAAGGCATTAGCTTATAAATGAAATGTTATTAATCGGGAAAATCTGTGAACTCGCGCACACACACTCCGGTTATTCACCAGTTAGTTATCCAATAAATTATCAGGGTAATTATTTCCACAGCAGGCCCATCAGCGAAGCTTTAACTGCAGCGGCGATCTTGTTTTGGCAACCGAGTTTTTTCAGGCAATGATTAATATGGAAGTTTACTGTCCTTTTGCTGATACCGAGGATCACCGAAACATCGTCCGATGACTTTCCGTCAGCGGTCCATTGCAGGATTTCCTTTTCCCTCAGCGACAGTTCTATCGGTACCGGGAGCACCGAATCGGCGCCGCGCATCTGCAGGCGCGTCAGCCCCAGGTGAGTAATCTGGGCCAGCCAGGACAGCTGCGCCTGTTTGGTTTCGAGTTCCTGCGCGGTGATCGTCCCGCTGCCCCGGGCAAAGGTCACCAGCCCTTGCGTTTCGCTGTTGAGCAGCGTCTGCCCCCAGCCCTCCGAGAGCCCGTGAGCCTGCGCATCCTGCCAGAATTCGGGCATCTGAGCCTTGAGTTCAGCGTCCCACAGCACCGGTTTCACGCTGCGCATTGCGCGCTGGACGTAAGGATCGATGTCCAGGTAACGATTGGCGGAATAGGCAGCTTGCCAGGCGGGCGAATAATTATTGGCGAGAAAAAGACAGGGTTTGGTGATGGGGAAAAGCCGGCGTGACCCGTAAGCCACATAATCAAACTCCAACTGCCTGGCGACGGTCTTGATACTGTCGAACAACAACTCGACATCCGTTGCAGACATGGCGTTTTCCAACAGTTCAGCCTGCCAATATGACATAGAGATTCCTTTCCCACAGTTAATGCTGCCGGCCTCTTGCCAACATGCCTAGCATATTTCCAAATGTTTCCGCTAGCTGTCAAGGGTGACAGGTAGTATGCGAGCGCAGTGTGCACTTTAATCGCCACCCAACCAATCACTAAACGGAATCTGTGATGGATTACTTGTCAGGACGTTATGACGAGTTGACGACACTAAAGCGTCAACGCTTGGCTCAATATCGCTATCAGGTGTTCGTCGAACGCCTCGGCTGGCAATTATCCACGCCGGACGATTTCGAATTCGACCAATTTGATCACAGCGGCACTCACTACATTGTCGCCGAAGAACACGACGGCAACATCAAGGGATGCGCCCGCCTGCTGCCCACCACCCAGCCGTATCTGCTGAGTGAGGTGTTCACCTCGTTGCTCGGCGACAAGCCTGCCCCGTGCGGCGATGACATCTGGGAGCTGTCGCGTTTCACCTCACTGGACCTCGATGCCGAGGGCGGCAAAAACGAACAGATGATATCCGACGAAAACACCGTTGGCCTGTTCATGGCCACGCTGGAGTACGCCCGAACCTGCGGCGTTTCACATCTGGTGTCAGTGTCCCCGGTTGCCATCGGACGCCTGCTCAGACGTGGCGGCATCGACTACAAATGGCTGGCGCCGCTGCAGGTTCTGGACAACCGAACCCTGGGCGCCTGCTACATCACGGTGCAGTAAACCTGCCCGACACTCGATAACAAGAAAACAAGAAAACACATCAACTGAAGCTGCTGACACGCGTCGAGCAGCACCTTTCGGTGTGGGTCGATTTCACGCCATGGATAGCAACTGCCTTACAACCAACGTTCAACACAGAGGGATGATCATGATCGACATGCACAGGAAAGTTGCCAAAGACATCGTCCACAAGGGCCACGATGACGACGTGCTGATTTACGACGCTCACCACTTGCTGCCGGCCTGGCTGCCGGCCGCCATCGTGCAACGGGCGAACCTTGATCCAATGGATCTGGAGATCGTCAATCAGGCCTATCGGCTCGACAGCGAGCGTCTGGTGCTGCGCTCGCTGCCAACCATCATTGACCTGGAAGAGCTCGAACAGGCAGGCCTGTCGGACTGTCTGCCAGAACTGCTGACGAATTACGAAAAGGCCACCGACCACCTGATCCTCAGCGGCATCTGGGTGCTGGAAAGCACCGAGGCCAAACTGGCTCGACTGCCCGGTTGCGGCAACGGCCTGAGCCTCGATCAGCGCCGGCTGGTACATGATGTCCTGAAAAACCTGGACGGCTGCCCGCAGCAGGGTCTGCTCTATTTCACCCTGTTCAACGACACCGCCAATTACTTTTTCTACCGCAAGCACCACGAGCACGTGCCCGGCCTGATGCTGATCGAAGCGGCACGCCAGGCCATGTACGCGCAGTTCTACGAGCACAGCGGTTATGCCCGCGGTGAGGTGTCGATTTCCATCGTTGATCTGCTGTCGAGTTTTCCCCGTTACACCGAGTCTTCGTTTCAGGTGGATGTGCTGGTTGGCGACTACGAAGGCATGGCCCAGCCGCGGGCGCGCAAGGTCGACAAGCGTGCGCGATTCTTCCAGCGGGGCGAGTTGGTGGCCGACATTCGCCTGCACGGTGAAGTGATCAAGATGCCGGTGTTCAAGCGCATGCGGAATATCAACATCGACCCCGCCTGCTGGTTCCGTCCGCTCAAGGGCATACGCCATGAAGTGCTGGTGCGCCTGGATTCAGGTCGTCACCTCTCCGCCCGCCTTGAGCTGCTGTCGATGGCCGGCCTGCAAGTGCAATGCGACAGCCCGCTCGAGGCTTCCGAGCGCGGACACGTCTACCTGTACCTGGAAAACGAAGGGATGATCAGCCTGCCGTTGCAATCACTGCACGCCAGCGACGCGACAAATGCCGGCACGCTCAAACTGCACCTGGCAGAGCTGGATTCACCGTTGCGCTTCAAGTGGCGCGAAGTGCTCAAACAGTTCGCTTACTTCTCCCACGAAGAAACCGCCCCGGTTCCGGCGCCTGTCCTCGGCCAACCGTTGTGGATGACCTTCGACCAGGCTTCGGCGATGCCCGAACAAAGGAAGGAAGCATGATGCCACGCTATCCCCACGTGCTGGAGCCGCTGCGGCTGGCCGGCGGGCTGGAGTTGCGCAATCGACTGTTCTTCGCGTCGATGGGCGTGGACCTGGCCGATCACAGCGGATGCGTGACGCCCGCCATGATCGAGTTCTATCAGGGCATCATGGAGGGCGGCTGCTCCATGGCGTTTCTGTGCAACGCCACGGTCTCGCCGCAATCGCGTCTGCAGAGCACCGGGCTCGGCCTGTTCGAACAGCAGCAGGGCGAATCGCTCAAGGCGATGTTCGCGATGGCCGAGCAGGTCAACACGCCGGTAGGTGTGCAATTGCAGCATTACGGCGGTCAGGGCACCACCACCCACACCGGCGTTGCCGTGCTGACCCCGAGTGGCGTGCCCTGTCCGCGCGTGTCGAAACTTGATCCGGATTACCGCGTGCGGATCATGGACGAAAGCGACATCGCTCAGGTGATCGAGCAATTCGCCCATTCCGCCTGGCTGGCCTGGACCAACGGCGCACGTCTGGTGCAGTTGCAGGCGTCCAACGGCTACCTGCTGAGCAGTTTTCTTTCGCCGCACACCAACAAGCGCACTGACCGATATGGCGGCAGCGAAGAGAACCGTGCGCGACTGTTGCTCGACGTGGTCAAGGCCATCCGCGAGCGCACCCAGGGCCAACTGATCGTCACTATTCGTCTGGGCATCGACGACCGTCTGGGCGCTGAAGGGCTGCAATATCCGGACCTCAAGGAAACCGTGCAGGCGCTCTGTCAGGCCGGCGTTGCCGCGCTGGAATGTTCGATGTGCATGGGCGCGACCTTCGGCCAGTTGATTGTGCATTCGGAGACCATGGACCATTACCTGCAAGCCGGAGTGCGGGCGATCAAGTCGGTGTCGACAGTACCGGTGGGTTACGCCGGTTTCATCGACGGTCTGGACAAGGCCGAGCAGTTGCTCGCCGACGGCGTATGCGATTGGGTGGGGATGTCGCGGGCGCTGTTTGCCGACAACGACCTGATCAATAAAACCCTGCAGGGCCGCTCCGCCGACATCCACAAATGCCGATGGGACAGCCAGTGCTTCAGTGACAAAAGCAATCCGCGACTGGATCGGGTGTATTGCTGCGTAAACCCGAAATATTTACGCCCCGCGTTGGCATAAGGAGATGCGACACATGTACGATTTTCTGGGAAAAGTCTGCCTGGTCACCGGCGGCACCAGCGGCATTGGCGAAACCGTCAGCGAACGCCTGATCAAGGCCGGCGCCGATGTGATCGTGTTCGGTCGGGACGAAGAAAAAGGCGCGGCGCTGGCTGAGCGGCTGGGTGAACACTGCCGCTTTATCGCCTGCGATGTCGGTGATCCGGAGCAGGTCGAGCAGGCGTTCGCGACCATTCGTTCGGCCTACGGCCGCCTCGATTGCGCGTTCAACAATGCCGGCGTGACCGCCAAATACGGAGCGCTCGCGCAATCGTGCCCGGAGGACTGGATGAAGGTGATGAACATCAACGTCAACGGCACCTACCACTGCATGCGCCATGAACTGCAACTGATGCTCACCCGCGGCACCGGGGCCATCGTCAATACCTCGTCCTGCGCCGGCGTGGTACCGATTGGCGGCCAGGTCGCCTATGTCGCCAGCAAGCAGGCGATCAACGGCATGACCCAGGTGGCGTCGATCGAGAATGCGCGGCTGGAAGACGGCGGCTGCATTCGCGTCAATGCGGTCGCCCCGGGGCCGATCCTCGGCGGCATGAATAGCGAGGCACGCCTGAAAGCCGCACCGGAAAACACTCAGCGTAAAATCAACGTGACGTCGATGAAGCGCTTCGGCACGGCGGACGAAGTGGCCAACGCGGTGCTCTGGCTGCTCAGCGATCAATCCGCATACGTCACGGGTGTGATCATGCCTATCGATGGTGGTTACGCCAGCGGCAAGTTCTGAAATCAAAAAAACCAACGACCCGCCGTGTGCGGGTCGTTTTGTTTGAGGCGCGTGCATCAGGAAAAATGCCGAATCCGGTCTACATTGAAAAGCCACTACCCAAAGCGCAGGGATTCGCTTATCCTTTCGCTGTATATAAATACAGTAGTCGCTAAGACAACTAATGTGAAGGCATGTGAGGTGGTGAATGGCCGTCGAAGTGGTATACCGCAGCAGCCGAGATCTGGAGCGCTTGTTCATGGATAAAGCCGAAGCTGACCGTCATGACAAAATGCTCGAACTGGCCGAGATGCTGTCCGAAGTGTTGCAAAAAGCCGTGCCGTCGCTGAACGAGCAGCAGGTTGAAGAAGTCGGAATCTACATGGCGAAGAACCGCGATGTGTTCGCCAAGGCCTTCAAGAGCCAGCCTGATGCGCTGTCGGAGCTGATCAATGCACCGGCAGAAGTAGTCGAAAAAGACGCAGCGGCTGAGCCGGAAGAAGCTCCAGTGAAGCCGGTTAAAGCGGCGAAAGCTGCCAAGTAACCACGTTTGAATCGAAAAGATCGCAGCCTGCGGCAGCTCCTACAGGGAATACGCATTCCATATGTAGGAGCTGGCGCAGGCTGCGATCTTTTGCTTTTCAGCGATACAGGACTTTCTCTGCCAACTCATCCGCTACCCGCGCCGGCGAGCGCTTCTCGGCCTGCGCATGGGCAAACACTTCGGTCAGCCGCGAACTGATCTTCGACAGGTGCGCAGTAATCGTCCCCAGCTCTTCGCCGCGATGCTTGAGCGAGACATAAATCAACCCGCCCGCGTTGATCACATAATCCGGCGCATACAGAATCCCGCGCCGCTCCAGTTGATCGGCCACGTCCAGATGCGTCAGTTGATTGTTCGCTGAACCGGCCACCGCCGAGCAGCGCAGTTGCGTCACCGTGTGACTGTTGAGCACCCCGCCGAGGCCGCACGGCGCAAGGATGTCGCAGGGTGTACTGAGCAAGGCGTCGTTGGCGATCGGATGCGCGTTAAGCTGTTCCATCGCCAGTTGCACCTTGCCGTGGTCGATGTCGCTGACCAGCAATTCAGCCCCTGCCGCGTGTAATTGCTCGGCGAGTGCGTAACCGACATTGCCCAAGCCCTGAATCGCCACGCGCAGGCCCTCGAGGTTGTCGCTGCCCAGCCGCGCCATGGCGGTGGCGCGAATCCCTGTGAACACGCCCATCGCCGCATGCGGCGCCGGGTCGCCGGCCGAGGTGGTGCTGGTGACATGCTGGGTCTGCTGGGCAATGCAATCCATGTCCGCTACCGAAGTGCCGCTGTCGATGGCGGTGATGTAGCGACCGTCGAGCTGCTCGATGCAGCGGCCAAACGCTTCGAACAACGCAGCGCGGTTTTCCACATGCGCCGGCCGCACGATCACCGCCACTCCGCCGCCCTGATCAAGCCCGGCCAGGGCAGCCTTGTAGCTCATGCCTTGCGCGAGGCGAATGGCGTCCTCGACTGCAGATTCGTCATTGGGATAGGCAAGATAACGGCAACCGCCCAGGGCAGGCCCGAGGCGACTGTTATGAATGGCAATGACCGCCTTCAACCCGGTGACCGGGTCAACGCTGAGGTGCAGCGATTCCAGGCGAGTGCTTTGCATGAGAGCGAACATCGGCAGGCTCCCGAATCACTTCTGGTAGACGCCAGTATAGGCTTGCGCCCAAAAATTGCTGAAGCGCACCGGAATAAGCGCCCGCTTCGACGGCGACTTTGCGGCATAACCTGGCCGGTACTGGACGAATGGCGCGGACGGGGCTAAAACGAGGCATTCCCCGGAGATTTCGATGAGTCCGCGCCAACGTTTTTTCGAGTGTCTGCACCGTTCACCGCCCGCGCTGTTCGAAGCGGCGCTGTGGATGGCTGCCGAGCACGAAAAAGGCCTGGATGTCGAAGCGCTGCAACAGGACTTCAAGGAGCTGCTACAGCGCGTCAGTTACGGCTTGCCGATGCTGCCAGTCAGCGAACTGGCGCAACCGTTGCTGCGGCGGATGAATGATCTGGGCTTCTCTCAGGATGACTTTCTGCCGCTGCGCCCGCAGGTCGCGCTGTTGCACAAAGTGTTGCAGACCCGTCGCGGCCAGCCGCTGACCCTGTCCCTGATTGCTCTGGAACTGGCCCGTGGTCTGGAGATTCCGCTGGTCGGGGTGAACTTCCCCGGGCATTTCCTGCTGCGGGTACCCGGTGCTGATCACCTGCTGGATCCCTGCGGCGGTCGGCGGCTGTACCCCAATGACTGTCGCGAGTTGTTGCAACGTCAGTACGGCGCGCACCTCAAACTCAACGCTGACCATCTGGCCACCGCCAGCCCAGAGCAGATGCTCCAGCGCCTGTCACGCAACCTGCGGCAGTTGCATCTGGCCCATGAGGATTACATCGCCGCGCTGATCGATGCTGAACGCGTGCTGGAACTGGGCGGTGCCAGCGCCGCCGATTATCTGGCCCGCGCCAGCCTGTATCAACGGCTTGATTGCCCGAACGCCGAGCGCTTCGACCTGGAACATGCGCTGCTGCTCAGCGACGATCCGATCCAGCGCCTGCGCCTGACTGAACGCCTCGGCCACCTGCCACCCAATTCCGTTGTGCACTAAACGCTTTTTGTAGGAGTGAGCCTGCTCGCGAAGCGTCGTGTCAGCGATGAATGCATCGAAACCTGAATCGCCTTCGCGAGCAAGCCCGCTCCCACAGGGTTCAGCGTGGCCCCATTCTTCTGCATCACAACGATCCCTTGTGGGAGCGTGGCTTGCCCGCGAAGCAGGCGCCACCGTTGTTCCTGTCAGACTGCGTTATCGTTCTTCGCGAGCAAGCTCGCTCCCACATTGGATTGCGGGATATCTGAAGGCGAGCGCACCTGGATGATCAGCAGCGCCGCAATCACCGCCGGAATCGCGCAGAAGAAGAAAATCTGCGTCACCGGAATGTGCATCGCCAGCAGCATGCTGCCGAACAACGGCCCGAGGATCGAACCGAAGCGCCCTACCCCCAACGCCCAGCCCGTGCCCGTGGCCCGCACATGCGCCGGGTAGAAATTACTGGCGAAGGCGTTCAGCGTCAGTTGCCCACCGATGATGCAGAACCCGGCGGCAAACACGCAGGCCACCAGATAGCGCGGGTTGTCGTGGTTCAAGCCCAGCAGAATCGTGCACAGCGCCGCCCCGGCCAACACCGCGCAGAGCAGCCGCACCTTGCGTTTCAAACGGTCGGCGAACCACGCCATGCACACCGCGCCCAAGGTGCCGGCGAACAGGAACATCGAGGTCACCAGGTTGGCTTCATTGAGTTTCAGACCGCTTTCCAGCAACAGCGTCGGCAGCCAGCTGATCATGAAATACAACAGAATCAGGCTGACAAAAAACGTCGCCCAGATCAGCAGGGTCGGGCGCGCATAACCGTTGCGGAACAGCTCGACCACGGTCAATTTGCTGCCCTGCTCGCGCTTGTTCTGTTCGACGGACGCGGCCGGCGGTTGCCAGTCCGGCAGCATTCGCGCGGTGACTTTGCGCAGGCGCGCATAGGGCGGTGCATCGCGCAGCAGACGTGGCAGCGACTCCGGCAGCATCCACCACAGGAACGGGAACAGCAGCAACGGCGTGACACCACCGGCAAGGAACACCGCTTGCCAGCCAAAGCGGTCGATGAAGCCCGCAGCAACAAAACCACCCGCAGCACCGCCAAACGAAAACCCACAAGCGGCCAGCGTCACCATCAAGGTGCGCAGACGAGGCGGTGAATATTCCGACATCAAGGCCATGGCACTGGGCATCGCACCGCCCATGCCGATACCGCAGATGAAGCGCGCGATCATCAAGGTGTTCAGAGAATCGGCGAACACCATCAACACCGTCAGGCTGGCGTAGATCAGCACGCAGGCGAGCAGGATTCGCCGCACGCCGAAGCGATCGGCCAGCGGCGTCACCGCGAGCGAGCCGAGCGTGAGGCCCAACAGGTTGGCGCTGAAAACCGGCCCGAACGCGGCTTTCTCCAGCCCCCAGTCCTGAGCCAGGGCCGGCACCACGTAACCGAGCACCTGGGCGTCATAGCCGTCGGTGACCAGCAGCAAGGCGAGCAGGATCAGCAATAACCACTGATAGCGGGACACAGGACGGGCGTCGAGTGCCGCGCGAAAGCTGGCAATCTGGTTGTGCATCGCAAGGTACCTGTTTTGTTTTTATGTTTTTTGTGTGCGGCCCTGATCCCTTGTAGGAGTGAGCCTGCTCGCGATAGCGGTGTGTCAGTCAACATCCCCGTATCTGACACTCCGCTATCGCGAGCAGGCTCACTCCTACATGGGGCGAGGTAGAGCTTTAAGGGGTATCGGGCTGATTGGCCGGATGCGCCTTGATGAACGCCGGATGCTCAGCCGCCAACGCCGCCACCCGCCGAATCCGTGGGTAAGCCTCCAGCGAAACACCGAAGCGCTCGGCCGCATACAACTGCGGAATCAGATAAACATCCGCCACACACGGCCACTCACCGAAACAGAAACCGCTGTCACCGATCAATTGCTCGACGGCCGCCAGCCCCTGACTGATCCAGTGCGCGATCCACTCCACCACCTGCGGCTCTTCGTGGCCCAACTGACGCAGGCGATTGAGCACGCTGACGTTGTGCAACGGATGCACGTCGCAGCCGATCACCGCCGCCACACCGCGCACATGAGCACGGGCAGCGAGGTCTTCGGGCAGCAATGGCAGCTGTGGATAACGCTCTTCCAGGTACTCGATGATCGCCGGCGACTGAATCAGCAGCTCGCCGTCATCGGTGCGCAGGGCCGGCACCCGGCCCTGCGGATTGATCGCCAGATACGCCGGCTGGCGATGCTCGCCTCCCGACGGCGCAATCAGGTTGACCGGCAACGCGGTGTAGTCGAGCCCTTTCAGCGCCAACGCGATACGCACCCGATAAGACGAGGTCGAGCGGTAATAGGTGTAGAGATCCATGATCCGCTCCTGTCAGCGCGCCGCCAGCACTTTGCCGCGGCATTCGCCGAAGCCGATCGAGGCAAAACCGTCACGGGCGCAGCGCGCACGCAGAATGATTTCGTCGCCGTCTTCGAGGAATTTGCGCACTTCGCCGGAGGCCAGTTCGATCGGCTTTTTACCGCCCTCGGTGATTTCCAGCAGGCTGCCGAACTGACCGTTTTGCGGGCCGGACAAAGTCCCCGAACCGAACAGGTCACCCGCCTGCAACTGGCAGCCGTTGACGCTGTGGTGCGCGACCATTTGTGCGACGGTCCAGTACATGTAGCGAGTGTTACTCAGGGTCAGCCGATGGGCTGGCAGATTCTGTTCGCGCATGGCTTCGGTGAGCAGCAGCACTTCCAGTTCGATGTCGAAGGCGCCGCCATCTTGATCACGTTTGTCGAACAGGTATGGCAGCGGCTGCGGATCACCTTCCGGGCGCGCAGGTTGCGCCATGCGGAATGGCTCCAGCGCTTCGGCGGTCACCACCCATGGCGAAACACTGGTGATAAAACTCTTGGAGAGGAACGGGCCGAGTGGCTGGTATTCCCAGGCCTGGATATCGCGGGCCGACCAGTCGTTGAGCAGGCAGAAACCGGCGATGTGTTCGGCGGCGTCACCAATGGCAATCGGCTCGCCCATGTCGTTGCCCTGACCGATCCAGATGCCCAGTTCCAGCTCGTAGTCCAGTCGTGCGCACGGGCCGAAGGTCGGCTCGCTCGCACCGGCCGGCAGGGTCTGGCCTTTCGGGCGGCGCACGTCGGTACCAGAAGCGCGCACGGTGGAGGCACGACCGTGATAACCGATCGGCACGTGCTTGTAGTTGGGCAGCAGTGGGTTGTCCGGACGGAACAGTTTGCCGACGTTCTGCGCGTGCTCGATGCCGACGTAGAAGTCGGTGTAATCGTTGATGCGCGCCGGCAGGTGCATCTGGCAATCGGCAGCCAGTGGCAGCAGTTTTGCGCCTTGGGCTTCGATGGCGCCGCGATGAGTGCTGCCCTCGCCGAACAATTCCAGCAAGCGGCTGCGCAAGGCTACGCGGGCTTCACGACCGAGGTCGAAGAAGGCGTTCAGCAGACCGCCGTGCATGGCTTCGACCGCGCTGCGTGCCGGGCCGTCGAACAGGCCGGCTTCAAGCGCCACCTGCAGATCGAAAATATGTTCACCGATCGCCACGCCCGCGCGCGGCGCCGAGCCGCCAGTGCTGAACACGCCCAGCGGCAGGTTCTGCAGCGGGAAATCCGCGTGGCCATTGGCCGAAGCAACCCAGCTGCGGGTAATGGAAGTCTGAGTCATGGGTTATCTCCGGGTCGGGTCGAACGTGGCGGGCAGCGTGGCCCAGCAGGCGTCGTATGTGGATTGCAGTTGCGGGCAGTCGAGGGCGAAGCGGCTTGGGCGCAGTACCTGACTGGTCTCGAACATGAAGGCCATGGTGTTGTCGATCTTCGCCGGTTTGAGTTCCGCGTTGATCGCTTTGGTGCAGGTTTCGCCATCCGGGCCGTGGGCGCTCATGCAGCTGTGCAGCGACGCACCGCCGGGCACGAAACCTTCAGCCTTGGCGTCGTACTCGCCCTGAATCAGGCCCATGAATTCGTTCATCAGGTTGCGATGGAACCACGGCGGACGGAAGGTGTTCTCGGCGACCATCCAGCGTGGCGGGAAGATCACGAAGTCGAGGTTGGCCAGACCGTGCACGCTGGTCGGCGAGGTCAGCACGGTGAAGATCGACGGATCCGGGTGATCGAAGCTCACGGTGCCGATGGTGTTGAAACGGCGCAGATC
Source organism: Pseudomonas sp. S3(2024) (assembly GCF_036861315.1). Lineage (NCBI taxonomy): Bacteria > Pseudomonadati > Pseudomonadota > Gammaproteobacteria > Pseudomonadales > Pseudomonadaceae > Pseudomonas > Pseudomonas sp. S3(2024). Next base: position 781,805 of record NZ_JAZAQQ010000001.1, read on the forward strand.
ATATTTGTACGGCACGTTGTTGCCGTGCCAGGCGACCACGTTCAGCGGCGAATGATCGAGCTCGGTGCCCCACAACTGGCCGAGGAATTTCTGCACCAGCGTCGTCGGCTGCTGCAGGTTTTCATAAGACGCGACCGGCGCGAGGAAATCCCGTGGATTGGCCAGGCCGTTGCTGCCGATTGGCCCCAGGTCCGGCAGGCGCAGCGGCGCGCCGTGGTTCTCGGCAACGTAACCGCGCGCCTGCGGATCAAGCAGCTCGACGCGGAATTTCAGGCCACGCGGCAGCACAGCAATTTCCAGCGGCGCGACTTCGAGCACGCCGAGTTCAGTGGCAATTCGCAGCCGCCCCAGTTGCGGCACCAACAGCAGTTCGCCGTCGGCGTTGTAGAACACCCGCTCCATCGAGCGATTCGCGCAATAGTTATAGATGCTGATGCCGGCCGGTTTTTCCGCTGCCGAGTTGGCCACCATGCCGACCAGACCGTCGATGAAATCAGTCGGCTCGGCCGGGATATCCAGAGGATTCCAGCGCAGGCGATTGGGCGTCACTTCACCCAACGGGCCGCCGGCCAGTTGCCGCTCCAGTTTGACGAACGCCGGGTGATTGGCCGACGGCTGAATCCGGTACATCCAGGTACGCCGGGCTTCACTGCGGGTCATGGTAAACGCAGTGCCGGAGAGCAATTCGGTATAGAGGCCGTACGGGGCTTTTTGCGGGGAGTTCTGGCCGATGGGCAAGGCGCCGGGCAACGCTTCACTGCTGAATTCGTTGCCGAAACCGGACTGGTACGCCAGCTCCGACGCGTTTGAATCGAGGTTCATGGAGCCTCCTGAACAGGGAGTCGGCAGTGGCCCATCGCTCTGGCTCAGAGCTTTGCGCACGCCGGGGTTGTTATTATCGTAATTCGATTACGCATAACGTAATTTGCTCGCTATCCAGCGTCAAGCTATAAAGACGCCCATTCGTTTTCGGATCCCGGCCGCACCATGGAAAAAACCAGCGACAGCAACGGCAAACAGAAAGTCCGCTCCGCCGAGGTCGGCACCGACATCCTCAAGGCGTTGGCCGAGTTGTCGCCCTCTACCTCACTATCGCGATTGGCCGAACATGTGCAGATGCCGGCGAGCAAGGTGCACCGCTATCTCCAGGCACTGATCGCCAGTGGTTTCGCCGAGCAGAACGCTGCCACCAACCATTACGGACTCGGCCGTGAAGCGTTGCGCGTGGGCCTGGCGGCCCTGAACAGTATGGACGTGTTGAAAGTCGCCGCCCTGCCCCTGTCCGAGTTGCGCGATGAACTGAACGAAACCTGTTTTCTGGCGGTGTGGGGCAATCAGGGCGCGACCGTGGTGCACATCGAACCGGCGGTGCGCGCGGTGACGGTGGTGACGCAACTGGGTTCGGTGTTGCCGTTACTCAGCTCGTCCACCGGGCTGGTGTTCAGTGCCTTTCTGCCGCATCGGGAAACCGATGAGTTGCGCGAGCAGGAAATCGCCGTCGCCGGCCATCCACTGGCCGATCAAAATGCCTACAGCGGTTTGTGCGAGCAGATCCGCGAACGCGGTCTGCATCATGTGCACGGCTTGTTGATGCCTGGGGTGGACGCGTTGTCAGCCCCGGTGTTCAACGCAGTCGGGCAGATCGCGGCGGTGCTGACCATCGTCGGCCCGACTTCACTGTTCCACGCTGATGAAGACGGCCCGGCGGCGCAGCGGTTACTGGCGGCGTCGCGGGCCGTGAGCTGGCGAATGGGGTATGAGCAAGCCGGTTGAGTCAGGCGATCTCCAAGCGCCAGCCCGGATCAGCGCACGATGGTCTGGCTGATGCTGGTTGCCCGATCCTTCATCAATTCAGTGAAGAAATCGATCAACTGTTGATCTGCCGCTTTATGACCCGCCGCCTCGGCGACGAATTGCGCCGCCGACCGTGCATCATCGACCAGACCGAGAAACGATCGTTGAACGTTGGTCACCTGCTTGATCACCTCTGCGCTCGCACCGGCTGTGGCCGCCTGGCCGAGCGTAAATAGTCCGATCAACGCGTCCGCGCCGAATCCCAGAGCCGCCGAGTAGTCACCTCGCCGTTGCGCCTGGGCTCCGTCGTAAACACTTTTCATCATCTGCACCGCAACGGCCACGGAGCCAATAGGCGGCACGGCGAGACTGATGACATTCACCACTTTGATCAGGACATCGTAAACCAGTCCCGCGATAACCTCCTTCAAACTGGTGGTTCGCTCATCGATATCGCTCAATGCGCGACGCACTCTCCGATCATGGAACGTGAAGAGGTTGTTCAACTTGGCGCGTTCTTGCGTCTTGACCGGAGGCAGGGGTTTCCCGCTTGCGGCAAGATCGTCAAAATAATCATTGATTACTTTTTGATCGACGATCGCAACCCGGTCAAAGTAGTAATCGCGCATCGGTCCGTATTGGAAACGAATCGATGGAATGAAATCGTTGATGGGTCGATAAGCAACGCCATCCGGCGCATCGGGCGTATATAACCAGTCGTGGAACTGGCCGAGAATGTTCATCCGCAGGATATAGACACCCGCAACCGTACGATCCCCCGCCTTGGTCAAGCCGGTTTTCCCGATATTGAATTCGTAAAGACCTTCATCACCTTCTGCGGACGAATCATTGATCGGGTAGTGATAGACATCCTCTTTCAAACTGCCGACAACCCGTTGTAGCGCTATAAAGATTTCAGAGCCAAACCTGCCATCAATGTAGTTGGAGAGCAGATCGTAATGCATCTGACAGCGAACTTTTTTTGCGTGAACGGCGCGCTTGAAGGCGTAGTCAGGATGCTTCCCGTCCAGATAGTCGGTCTTGAGCATTTCCGTATACCTGTCGCCAGGACGGAATGTTTTCGATAACGAGGACAGATCGCGAATATCCAGTTGATCAATGGCCGGATGGCCGTCCGTCAAAAAATACCTCGGGTCATACTTGCTCGGATAAGCCGGATTGGCAGCTTCAAACGACAGCCCTTCGATGAGCAGATCCGTTACGCTTTTCTGAAAATCGTCAGTCTGGACAATAATCTGATCGGGATTGATCTCGACATTTCGTCCTCGCGAACGCAACAGACTTTCAAGATTCTGCTTTACCGCATCGTGGGTAAAGCGTTCGAAAGAAGGGAACGCATTGTCCCTTGCCTCTACGGTGGAGAGCGCTTTCAGTTCGGTATTCAATCGAGCGTAACGTTTGCGCGGCTCAATCCCGAGGTAGCGGTAAGGCGCAGGCGCAATGGTCCTGTGTAACGCCAGTTCAGACTGAAAAGCGAGATTGACGTCATTGAGCAACGGCGCTGTGCCATTGGGGAAAAGGTCCGGGTATTGGGTATCCAGCTTGTACAGATAATGGGTGGAGTGACGGCTGATACCGCGCAAGGATCCGGCATCGTGCAAATAGTCCGGATGAATCAATGACGCCGCGTATTGACGATCAGCGGTCATGGCCGATTCAAACCATTTGTTCAGAGCGAATACATCCGCAAACGTCATGAAAACAGACTTGCCTGCAGGTGTTATCAGATAAACAAGATAGTTCCGAGTCTCCGGTGCCTGAAAAATCATCACACCTTTCAAGGCGGGCCCTGGAATCTGCAGGCTCAGTTTCAATCCCCGGATAGACACCGACGAGTCACCTGCCAGCGCCCTTTCGATTACCTTCGCTTCGGTTTCACTGAAGACGCCCGAATGGCGCGCAACGAAAAGCGCGAACTCGATGTTGCTGTGCAAGTGGTCGCGATACGCCTGCGCAAACTCCGGCGATGGATCAGTTGGAAGACTGGATACGAACTGCGAGCGCACGTTGATGTTGTTCAACCATTGCTCAAGTGCAGCAACGGACAGCCTGCTGCCGGACGGCAGCCCGGTGAGGCTGATTTCGGCTTTATACCCCTCGTCATGCAGACCGAAGATGATGAATTCCGTCAGGGTCCGACTGTCGACCTGCTCGAGGGTGCGGCCGCCCAGTTGCATCTTGTGGACGCTGCGCACCTTTATCGTCTCGGCTTCCAGTTGCTCACCCAACGCGCTCATCGCCCACTCGGAAAAACAACGCAAGACATAATCTTTAAAAGAGAAACACCTGTCGAAAACCACCCGGTAGTCAGAGTGATATTTCTCCATCGAGTGCTCAAGCTCGACGTAACGCTGCTGAAGAGCGTCACCACCGTTCTTCAGCCAGAGTGGCCATTCGGTCCGCTTGAGTTCTGCCTGCACTTGATCGAATCGACGACCGATGTCAGCACGCATCACCGACAACATCTGATTGTCCTGCAATACCCGGCTGAACGCTCGAGTCTGGCCATTGCGATCACGCATCAGACTTGCAAGCGTCTCAAGTTGTCCCTTCAAGTAAGCGTCGACACAATAAGCAGACACACTTTGCGTGGCTTTAGGGAAAGCGATTTTGCTACCGGACGCCGATACACGCGCCAGCAGCGTTGCGTGCGCGTCGATATTCCTGGCGAAGTATTCAAAGCCGTTGCCTGGCGTGTGAATGACATAGCCGGTGGATTCATCGATCAGTTTCATTTGCGGATCCGCCCGCATCGCATTATCGAGGACAACCCCCGGGACAAGCGAAGTGCGATAGTCGGATTCAGGACTCACCACAACGTTATAAGCGGCGGCTCCGTTTTCCAGGTTCAACAAGTAGCAATAACGCGTCGCCATGCCGTGATCCAGAAATCCCGCCATGGCTTTTAAAGAAAGCTCCGCTGTCAGCACAACGTTATAAGCCTGCTGCAAGGCCTGTTTATTTGTCAGCCCGGTCTTTTCAGTTGTTGCGACTTTTACGGGTGCCGCCCAATACTTGGCCATCTCCGAACGCAGGCTGCTTTCCAGATTTCGCAGCGCATAAGTAATAGCCTCCTCAGCCTCGATAATACTGAAGCCTTTGACTCTCATCTCTTCGCCAACGGTATCGGGCAGGTGAAAGACGCCGTCCCCGCCGCCAGCCAGATAGCTCGGCAGCACATTGTTATCAAGACAATGAAGCAATACCTCAGACAGTTTCCCCGAAGGACGACGTTCAATCTCATTGGACTGATCGGTAATATTTATAAAAACATTATCGATATCGATATTCTTCTGCCGCTGCTGCAATTCTTGCTGCAATGCCTGCCGAGCAATCTGCCGAACTGTAGGGATCGCCTCAACAATAGCGAACAAATCATTCTGCGCGGCAGCGGCCTTTACCCACTCAGCCCTCCAGGTTACTTCTGCACCTTCAGAACCTCGCATCAAGCTTTTGTATAACTTATCCATATTCAAGTCCTATCTTTCAAGTTCAGTGAACGCAACCCCGCATCACTGCGATAGCGAAAGATAGTTTTATTTTTAACAAACAAGAAGCGCCAGTTCATTTCAACAAATATAGATTACAAGGTATTAACCGAAACAAAAAAACCACCTGTAAAAAATGACAAATTCACAAACAAATAATCCGCACAAAAGCCTCATACAAAGTAACTAACTCAACCATCCAGAATAGACAGCGAAGCGATATATTTCCGGGCGCGAACACTTTGCGCAGTCCGTGCAGGATCCTGTGGCGCGATCAAGACTGTTGCACGCCCGGTAACAGTGCATGTCCGGAATCGCTATTTTTCCTTCGGGTTCAAGTGCTTATTCTGAGCGGGCTTTCAGGCACACGCCGCAAAGCACCAAGCCTTGGCTGCTGAGCAACTCGCGCCAGCGCTGACCGATTTCAGATGAGTCGATGCTTCGATTGATCGCCCCGGTGTTCACTGACGTTGATTTGTAGCTCCTTGATCCAACGTCTTACCTTGGCCGCTGCGTTTGCAGCGGCCTTTTTTATGGGCGAAGGCATTACCGACGGGATCGGTATTTGCGGGGCGTGGCAAACGTTACAGCGAATACTTCTGCAAATTCGCCATCATTTCCTTCAGCGCTTCAATGTTGTCCTTCGGATGCGCCGCGCCTTCGAAATCGCAGATCTGCTGCCAGTGCGCCGCGACATCTTCCGGGGAGAAGCCGCTGCGGGGATCGAAGCCAGCACCGAGGCTGCGTTCCCAGCGCACCTTGCCCATCCAGCCGCCACCGACTTCAAACAGGCCGGACGTTTCCTGGCACTGTTCACTGGCCAGGTACACCACCAGCGGGCTGACCAGTTCCGGTTTGAGCTGTTCGAACACTTGCGGCGGGATCAGGCCTTCGGTCATGCGCGTGCCGCCGGTAGGCGCGATGGCATTGACCAGAATATTGTTCTTGCGACCTTCGATGGCCAGGGTACGGGTCAGGCCGTAGAGGCCGAGTTTGGCCATGCCGTAGTTGGACTGGCCGAAGTTGCCGTAGATGCCCGAGGTCGAGGCGGTGAAGATCACCCTTCCGTAGTTTTGCTCGCGCAAGTGCGGCCACGCGGCGCGGGTCACTTTGTAGGCGCCTTCGACGTGGACGCGGTAAACCAGATCCCAGTCGGCGTCGTCCATCTTGTGAAAGGTCTTGTCGCGCAGAATCCCGGCGTTGTTCACCACCACATCGACACGGCCAAACGCATCGAGAGCGTTCTGCACCAGTTTGTCGCCGTCGGTGACCGAGTCGTGGTTGGCCTCGGCGACGCCGCCGGCTTCGCGAATCTCCGCCACCACACGGTCGGCGGCGGAGGCGTTGGCCCCTTCGCCCTGGGTCGAGCCGCCGAGGTCGTTGACCAGCACTTTGGCACCGTGCCGGGCGAACAGCAAAGCGTGCGCTCGCCCCAGGCCACCACCGGCGCCGGTGACGATCACGACTTTATCTTCGAAACGTACGGACTCATTCATCGCAGGAACTCCAGCAGGCCAGTATTGAGTCCGAGTGTCAGGCACAGGGCTTTGGGTCACAACGAATACGGCTGAGGCTGAATGGTGCGCGATAAGGGTGAGGGATGATGAGGGCGTCAAAAGATCAAAAGATCGCAGCCTGCGGCAGCTCCTACAGAAGATCGGTATAGGAGCTGCCGCAGGCTGCGATCTTTTGATCTGTCGACGCCCTCATCATCCCTCACCCTTATCGCGCACCATTCAGCCTCAGCCGTATTCGTTGTGACCCAAAGCCCTGTGCCTGACACTCGGACTCAATACTGGCCTGCTGGAGTTCCTGCGATGAATGAGTCCGTACGTTTCGAAGATAAAGTCGTGATCGTCACCGGCGCCGGTGGTGGCCTGGGGCGAGCGCACGCTTTGCTGTTCGCCCGGCACGNTAATGCTTGAGCACCTGCACCGGCGCTTCGATCTGCGGATAGTGGCCGATGCCCGGCAACAGCACCGTATCGGCGTCGGCAATCAGCTCGCGGTAGCGCTCGACCATGTGCGCACCGGAGATCGGGTCGACCTCACCGTCAATAACTCGCAGCGACACCTCGCCGCGTTGCATCGCCGTCACCCAGCGATCACGTTGCACCCGCCGCTCAGGGATGTAGCCGATCAGTTTGTGCAGGATGCGTGGGCCACGATGGGTTTCGATCAGGCTCCAGAAATCATCCAGTTCACTTTCGCTGGGGCCGGTCTGCGGGCCGAAGATCTGGCGGAAACTTTTCACCAGTGCATCACGGCTGAACGCCCGGCCGATCATCCAGCCCAGCGGGCTGAGCAGCAGCTTTTGCATCAGCACAGGACGATGGGTTTCGGGGAACAGCCCGCCATTGAGAAAGACACAACTGGCCACCTCGATCCGGTTTTCGTAATGCCGGGCGAGCAACTCCTGGGCAACGCTGTCGCCGTAATCGTGGGCCAGCACATGCACAGCTTGCTCGACCTGAAGATGCGCCAGCAGCGCCTGTTGCAGGTCGGCCTGTTCCAGCAGGCTGTAGCGGTGATGCAATGGTTTGGCCGAATCCCCGAAACCGAGCATGTCACAGGCGATCACCCGATAGCGCTGGGCCAGCGGCTGCCACAGGTAGTGCCAGTCCCAACTGGCCGTCGGGAAACCGTGGATCAGCAGCAGCGGCTCACCCTGCCCCGCCGTCCAGTAACGGATCGACAGGCCGCGAAAGACAAACGTCCGGCTGCGTTTGCGCCAGACACACAGAGGGATCTCGGCAAGAGGCATCAGAGTTTATATCCGGGGTCTTGTTTATCGAGTTTGCGCAGCAACGCCGGCCAGGCCAGCGCGCCGCCCATGCCTTGAGCACTTTTGGTGACGCCGGCGATCATCGCTTTGGCGCCCGCCAGGATCTGCGGTTCGATGCCGATCAGTTCAGCACCACCGGTTTGCGCCATGACCTGAATATCGCAGGCGCGCTGGAAGGTGAACATCATCAGAAAGGTGTCGGCGATGGTACCGCCGCAGGTCAGCAACCCGTGGTTGTGCAGCATCAGGAAATTGTTCTCGCCAAGGTCCGCCTGCAAGCGCGCCTTCTCTTCGTGATTCAGCGCCACACCTTCATAGGCGTGATAGGCCAGGCTCGACAGCACGAACAGCGACTGCTGGCTGATCGGCAACACACCCTGTCTTTGCGCGGAAACGGCTACACCGGAGGCGGTGTGGGTGTGCAGCACGCAAACCACATCGTGCCGCACTTCGTGCACGGCGCTGTGGATGGTGTAACCGGCGGGATTGATTTCGTAGGGACTGTCCATGAGCTTGTTGCCGGCCTGATCGACTTTGACCAGGCTGGATGCGGTGATCTCATGGAACATCAACCCGAACGGGTTGATCAGGAAGTCTTCGGTGCCCGGGACCTTGGCCGAGATGTGGGTGAAGATCAGGTCATCCCAGCCATGTAGCGCAACCAGCCGATAACAGGCGGCGAGATCGACCCGGGTCTGCCATTCCGCGGCACTGACCTGGTCTTTGACATCAAGGGACAATTGGACGGGGGCTACGCTCACTGTATGCACCTCTGCGTTCTTATTGTTCTGCACGTACGAGCAGTCTAGTCAGGCGCAGAGGATCGCGTAGTTGCATTGCCAGCCAGCTTGATGACTGAGCGGGTCAGCCAGGCAAACTCCTTGGATCCATGTCAAAGCAACGACGCCAACAAAGGTGCGGCGAACAGATTGAGCAGCCCGGTCAGCACCATCACCAGCCCCGCAACCGAGCCTTCCTCACCACCCACTTCATGCGCCCGACTGACGCCTGCGCCGTGCGCGCCAACCCCGAACAACGCGCCGCGCGCCAACGCACTGCGCAACGGCAGCCACTTGAGCAATACGCCGCCGAGCATCGCGCCGAACACACCGGTAAACATCACGAACACGGCAGTCAGTTCCGGCACGCCACCGAGATCCTGCGCCAGCGGCATGGCGAACGGCGTGGTGATCGAGCGCGGTACCAGCGACATCGTCACCGAGCTATCCAGCGCCAACGCCTTGGCCAGGCCGAACGACGTAGCGATCGACGCCGCGCTGCCGGCGAGCATACCCAACAGCAGCGCTGACCAGTGCCGCACCAGCAGACGCCGCTGCTGCCAGATCGGCACGGCGAAGGCGACCGTCACCGGCCCGAGCACCAGCATCAACCAATGGGTGTTGCTGGCGTATTCGGCATAGGCGGTGTGCAGCGGCACGGCGAGCGCCAGCAGCAGTGCCGGCACCAGAATCAGCGGCGACAGCAAGTAACGCCCGGTGCGCCGGTAAATCCAGCGACTGAACAGGTACGCCAACAGGGTAAAGGCGAGCCAGAACATCGGCATCCATTCAAGCTTCATGGGACCGCCTCAGGCGCACGGCCAGCTCCACGGTGAAGGCTGTCACCAGCATCACCATCAGGGTGCTGGCGCCGATCACCAGCAAAATCCGCCAGCCGTCATCGCGCAACAGCGCGCCGTAGTCGAGCAGACTCATCAGCGCCGGAATAAAGAACAGCAGCATCTCGGCCATCAGCAATCCAGCACCCAGTTGCAGCGCCGCCGGTTTGACCCAGCCAAACGCGAATGCCAGCAGCAATAGGGCCATGCCGATCACGCCGCCGGGAATCGGCCAGGCCAGCCACGCGGCGATCTGGCAGCCGAGCAGGTAGAGACCGAGCAACACGGCCAGTTCTGCGAATAGACGGGACAGGTATTTGAGGGATGCGGCGTTCATGATGGGCTCCTTACAGGGGCTTATTTTACGAAGCGGCCTGTCATCCCAGAAGCGAATTGTTAGACTCAGCCCTATTCCACAATGGAATCGGATGATGGAATTCAAACAGCTGCGCAGTTTTGTCGAAGTCATGCATCAGGGCGGTTTCACCCAGGCGGCGAAAACCCTGCACATCAGCCAGTCGGCGGTGAGCAAGCAAGTCGCGCAACTGGAACAGAGCCTCGGCACGCCGTTGCTCGAACGACTCGGCTCGCAACTGCGCCTGACCGCTGCGGGCAGCGTGGTGCTGCAACGCGCCGAGGGCATGTTGCGCCTGCGCAATGAATTGCTCAGTGAACTGGATGATCTGAGCCAACTGGCACGCGGCGAATTGCGCCTCGGTCTGCCGCTGTTGGGCAGTGATGCACTGTTCGCCGGGTTGTTCGCCGAGTATCGGCGGCGCTATCCGAACATCAGCATTCAATTGCTTGAAGGCGGCAGCCGCAATGTCGAGCAAGCGGTGCTCAGCGGCGAACTGGAGTTAGGCGGGAGCCTGCTGCCGAAAGATCCGCAGTTCGATTTCCAGCCGTTCTGCGATGAGAAACTCGATGCGTTATTGCCGGTGGATCATCCGTTGGCGGGGCGCGGCGAGATTGGCCTTGAGGAATTGGCCGACACGCCGTTCCTGTTGTATCAGCGCAGCTTCGTGCTCAATGACCGTTTACTGCAGGCCTGCCAGCAATTGGGCTTTACCCCGAAAGAAGGCGGGCGCAGCGGGCAGGCGGATTTTCTCGTGGCACTGGTGGCCGCCGGGCAAGGCGTGGTGCTGCTGCCCAGCGTGGTCGCCCGGGCACTGGAGCGTCCGGGCGTGGTGCGCCTGACCTTGCGCGCGCCAGAGTATCTGCGCTGGGACATCGCCTTCATCTGGCGCCGGGGCGCCTATCTGTCGAAAGCCGCGCAGGCCTGGCTGGCTCTGCTGCGTGAGCGCGCGATCAGCCCTTGAGCGTGGCGATCAGTTGCGCCAGCCATGGCTCGGCGTCGGTTTCCGGGGTCACACTTTCGCTGGCGTCCAGACGCAGCATCTCTTGCACCTCGCGCACACCCAGCTCGGCGAACAATTCACGCATCAGTTCGCCGCCACCGCAGAAGGTATCGCCGTAACTGGCATCGCCCAAACCGATCACCGCGCCCGGCAAACCGCGCCACGCGGCTGGCAACTGGTCGCGAATCGCCGAATACAACGGCTGCAGGTTATCCGGCAACTCGCCCATGCCAGTGGTAGACGTCACCGCGAGAAACACTTCAGGTGCGAACGCCTGAATATCCGCCAGGCTGGCGCGCGAGTTGTAGAAGGTTTCAAAACCGGCGTCTTTCAGCAGGTTCTGCGCGTGACGGGCGACTTCTTCGGCCGTGCCGTAAACCGAGCCGGAGAGGATGGCGACTTTCATCAATCTGATCCTGAAGCTGAAAAAAAGAGCGGCGATAGTAGCAGTCCGACGCAAAAGCCGCGATCCAGCCCCGATTCGCCGTGATAGCCAGTAGACAGCGGCGTTGGAACTTCTAGAATGCCAGCCATTATCGACACTGAAAGGATTCATTGATGATCAACGCCAGTCTGCTGCAAATGGTGATCAACGCGTCGAACGATGGAATCGTGGTGGCCGAAAAGGAAGGCGAGCAGGACAACATCCTGATTTACGTGAACCCGGCCTTCGAACGCCTGACCGGTTACAGCAGTGAAGAGATACTTTATCAGGACTGCCGCTTTCTGCAGTCAGGAGACCGCGATCAAGCCGGTCTGTCGCTGATTCGCGACACCTTGCACAACGGCGGGGCGTGCCGGGAAATCCTGCGCAACTATCGCAAGGATGGCACCCCGTTCTGGAACGAACTGTCGCTTTCGACGGTGAAAAACGCTGATGACGGCCAGACTTATTTCGTCGGTGTGCAGAAAGATGTCACGGTTCAGGTCAAGGCGCAGCAACGCGTTGCACAACTGGAAGCACAAGTTGCCGCCTTGCAAGCCGAACTCGCCGCCCTGAAAGCGACGAACGGCGCAAACAAAACTGCGAACTAAGTGTCAGTAACTACAATCACCAATGACTTTGTAACTATTTCTTTCGAGCCAGGCCATGCAACGCGACGCACTCCTGACCCAGGATGAGCTGGATTTCATCCAGACCATGCAGCACAACCCGCAGCTCAATGTGCGGGATGCGACGTCGAGCCTGTTGGTCAATGGAGGTTCGCAGATCCGTGACCTGCTCACACGCCTGGCGGCTCACGAGCAAGTGACCATTCAGGCCAATTTCGAAAATCAGCAAATGACCTTTCCGCTGCACCTGGTGGAAGACGAATTCCACGCGTTGCACCTGCGCCTGGGCGTGCCGAGCATTTACGAAGACGGGCCGATGATTCGCCCATGGCGCCTGACTCTCGAAGAGCCGGTCGCGCTGGAAAATGCCAAAGGCCAACCGGGCATGATGTGGGTGCACGAGGTGTCGCACAAAGGCGTGCTGCTGGAAATGCGCAACAAGACCAAACCGCCCAAGCATTTCGCGCTGTGGTTCAGCCCTTCAGGTTACGAGCGGATTTCCCTGCGCGGCAACTTCGAGCGCGAAACCGAGCACGGCTTCTACGCCTACGAGCTGAGCCAGACCGACGCCGATGAAACCGAACGGCTGCGCCAGTTCATCCTGCAACAACACCGTCTGACCCACCCCGCCCTGCACACCTGATATTCAGGTATCCAGCGTACCTGCGAGAAATTGCGTCATGCGCTGACGCATCGTCGCTCCTTCATTGCCCAGACAACCGATCGACGATCCGGCCAGACTGTCCTGTGCCAGATCGGCAGCGTCGCCGGCGAGCATTACCTGACAGTCGAGACTCAAGGCCAGTCGATTCAGACGGCGCGGCAAATCCGCGGTGGGGGCATGGTTGGAAAACAGCACCAGCGCCTGCGGCTTGATCCGCTCGCACACCAGCGCCAACTCATCGAATGGCTGGCCGGTGGTCAGCACCCGCACGCCCGCATCATTGCCGCTGAGAAACAACGCGGCAACCAGTAACTCAAGCTCGCGGCATTGGCCGGCCAGCGCGCTGACAATCACTTTGCGCGGCTGGGTGCCGCGCAGCGCGACGATCCGCTGCAACACCCGCGCCCGCAGGAACCCGTCGAAAAACAGCCACTCGCTGGTCTGCCCGAAGGCATCCTGGCGCTGCAACATCTGCAGCCACAAAGGCATGAGAATGTTCTGAAACACTACCGGCAGCGAGTAGGACGAGAAGATCTGGTTGTAAACCTGATCCAGCGCGCGGTCGTCGAACGAACTGACGGCCAATTGCACCTGCTGCTGCCATTGCGCGTAATCGGCCTGGACCAGATCATCGGGGATGATATGGGCCAAGGCTTTCAGCGGCTCGGTCCTCGCCAGGATCTTGCCGACCTTGCTCACGGCCACGCCGCGATCGATCCAGTCGACGATGCTGCGCACGCGCTCGATTTCGGTCATCGAATACAACCGGTGCCCGCTTTCGGTGCGCGTCGGCTGAATCAAACCGTAGCGGCGCTCCCATGCACGCAGCGTTACCGGGTTGACGCCGGTCAGCCGCGACACCTCCCGAATAGGGAACAACTCTTCGCGCTCAAGTGCGACAGAAGCCTGCGAGGCAGGGTTAGCGTCCGTGATAACAGCCATGGTGCTGGTGTGTCCGCTCGGTAAATTTGGATCCCATTCTACATCCGATGCCCTCTGTCGGTTCAACCCAATAAACAGAGACGAAAGTCTCTGAAACTGTCATCAAAATCGGGAATAATCCTTGCTTGTTGAAAAGCGCAGGCCCCACCCCGGCTTGCGCATTGCGAAACCTCCTACCCGGAGCGCCGCACTCGAAATATGGAGATACACAATGTCTACTTCCCCCGTCACGCTGATGGTTGCGCGTCGCGTCGCCGACGGCCGCTATCAGGACCTGATTGCCTGGCTGCGCGAAGGCGAACAACTGGCCACGGACTTTCCCGGTTATCTGGGTTCCGGCGTGCTCGCTCCGCCACCCGGTGACAACGAATTCCAGATCATTTTCCGCTTCGTCGACGAGCAGACCCTGCACGCTTGGGAGCACTCGGTCTCGCGTACCGCGTGGCTGGCGCGGGGCAGCGATCTGTTCGAGCATCCCAAGGAGCATCGGGTCAGCGGCATCGAAGGCTGGTTCGGCGCTGCCGGTCAACGGCCACCACGCTGGAAACAGGCTGTGGCGATCTGGCTGGCGTTCTTCCCGGTGTCGCTGCTGTTCAACTTTGTCCTCGGACCGCTGCTCGGCGAGATGAGCCTGCTGCCACGGGTATTGATCAGCACGGCGTGCCTGACGCCATTGATGGTGTATTTCTTTATTCCGTTGTCGACGCGGTTGCTGGCGAACTGGTTGAACGCTGTGCCTGCGCGACCTTTGCCTGCAACACCCTCTACGCAGAATCGATGATCTCTGTGTGGGAGCGAGCCTGCTCGCGAATACGGACTGCCATTCAACATTGATGTCGACTGAGACACCGCATTCGCGAGCAGGCTCGCTCCCACAGGTATTGGTAAGGCCGACGATAGGTGCATGGCTCATGTCGCTGTTATAGTTTTTGCTCCAACCGCGACGCGAGCCGTTCATGTCCATATCCTCCGCCCCGATCCTCATCACCGGTGCCGGCCAGCGTGTCGGTCTGCACTGCGCACAGCGTTTGCTTGAAGACGGCCATCGGGTCATCTTCACCTACCGCAGCGAACGTCCGGGCGTACAAGCCCTGCGAGATCTGGGCGCTGTCGCGGTGTTCGCGGACTTCTCCAGCGAAGCCACCATCCTCGCCTTCATCGATGAACTGAAAAGCCACACCGACTGCCTGCGCGCCATCGTCCACAACGCCTCCGAATGGCTGGCGGAAACCCCGGGCAGTGAAGCCGAGGCCTTCTCGCGTATGCTCAACGTACACATGCTCGCGCCGTATCTGATCAACCTGCACTGCGCCGACCTGCTCAAGCGCTCGATCCCGGCCGACATCATCCACATCAGCGACGACGTCACGCGCAAGGGCAGCAGCAAGCACATCGGTTATTGCGCCAGCAAGGCCGGGCTCGACAGCTTGACCCTGTCCTTCGCCGCGCGCTATGCGCCGGCAATCAAAGTCAACGGCATCGCGCCGGCCCTGCTATTGTTCAATCCCGACGACGACGCGGCGTACCGCGCCAGGGCGCTGGCCAAATCCGCGCTGGGCATCGAACCCGGCAGCGAAGTGATCTACCAGAGCCTGCGCTATCTGCTCGACAACCCCTATGTCACCGGCACAACCCTGACCGTCAACGGCGGACGGCACGTCAAATAAGCTGCTGCGCGAGGATCACCCATGAGCCGTTCCCTGCCCGAGAATTACCGCGAGATCCTCATCGGCCTCGGCGAAGACCCCGACCGCGAAGGTCTGCTCGATACCCCGGTGCGCGCGGCCAAGGCCATGCAATACCTGTGTCACGGCTACGAGCAGAGTGTGGATCAGATCGTCAACGGCGCGCTGTTTGCCTCCAACAGTGACGAGATGATCATCGTCGCCGACATCGAGCTCTACTCGTTGTGCGAACATCACCTGCTGCCCTTCATCGGCAAGGCCCACGTGGCTTATATTCCGACAGGCAAGGTGCTGGGGCTGTCGAAGATCGCGCGGCTGGTGGACATGTTCGCCCGGCGCCTGCAGATTCAGGAAAACCTCACCCGGCAGATTGCCGATGCGGTGCAACAGGTCACCGATGCCGCCGGCGTCGCGGTGGTCATCGAGGCCCGGCACATGTGCATGATGATGCGCGGTGTCGAGAAACAGAATTCGACCATGAACACCTCGGTCATGCTCGGCGCCTTTCGCGACTCGAGCAACACCCGCCAGGAGTTCCTGCAATTGATTGGACGGAGCAAGTAAATGTCACAACTTCAACCGGGAATGGCGCGCATCCGGGTCAAGGATCTGCGCTTGCGCACCTTTATCGGGATCAACGAGGACGAGATCCTCAACAAGCAGGATGTGCTGATCAACCTGACCATCCTGTACGCAGCGCAGGAAGCGGTGCGCGACAACGACATCGATCACGCGCTGAATTACCGCACCATCACCAAGGCGATCATCGCCCACGTCGAGGGCAATCGTTTTGCGCTGCTCGAACGCCTGACCCAGGAACTGCTGGATCTGGTGATGACTCATGCTGCAGTGCTGTACGCCGAAGTCGAAGTCGACAAGCCGCATGCGCTGCGTTTTGCCGAGTCGGTGTCAATAACGCTTGCAGCGAGCCGCTAGCTTCAAGCTTCAAGCGGCAAGCTGTAAACTTCATATCAACGCCACCCATCTTGCAGCTTGAAGCTCGTCGCTTGAAGCTGTCTCGCAGAGACTCCCATGACCGAGCAACAACGCCTCGAACTCGAAGCCGCCGCTTTCCGCCGGCTGGTCGCCCATCTGGACAGCCGCAAGGACGTGCAGAACATCGACCTGATGAACCTCGCCGGATTCTGCCGCAACTGCCTGTCCAAATGGTACAAGGCTGCCGCCGATGACCGTCAGATCGAGGTCAGCCTCGACGACGCCCGTGAAGTGGTTTACGGCATGCCTTATGCCGAATGGAAAGCCCAATACCAGCAAGAAGCCAGCGCCGAACAACAGGCGGCGTTCGCCAAAGGAAAACCCAATGAGTGATCTGAACACCCTGCGCGCCAGCCTCAAGAGCGGCGAACACCTTTTCGCCGACACCCTGGCTTTCATCGCCGCCGGTTACGACTATCAGCCTCAGGCGTTCAACAACGGTGGCGTGGAAAACGCCGCCGGGCAGAACGAAGGTTCGTGCAAGACCCTGGGTCTGGCGCTACTGGAAGGCTTGAGCGATGAAGAAGCGCTGCTGGCATTCGGCGAGCATTACCGCTCGGTGGTGGCGACGCCTGAAGGCAGCGACCACGGCAATATTCGCGCGCTGATCAAGCACGGTCTGGCGGGTGTGAAGTTCGAAACGCAGCCCCTGACCCGTCGCTGATTTCCATAGCCAACGCCATCCCCTGTGGGAGCGGGCTTGCTCGCGAAGGCGCCGTGCCAGGCGACTTTTCTTTGTCTGACACACCGCTTTCGCGAGCAAGCCCGCTCCCACAGGGTTATGCGATGTAGCGGAAATACGGGCATAAAAAAACCGGCCGAAGCCGGTTTTTTTGTGCCTGCGATTTAGAACGAAGCGTTCTGCAGACCGTCCAGGTAACGCTCGGTGTCCAGTGCTGCCATGCAGCCGGCGCCGGCCGAGGTGATGGCCTGACGGTAAACGTGGTCAGCCACGTCACCGGCAGCAAAGATACCTTCGACGCTGGTGGCAGTGGCGTTGCCGTCACGACCGCCCTGCACCACCAGATAACCGTCTTTCAGGGTCAACTGGCCTTCGAACAGCGAAGTGTTCGGAGTGTGGCCGATCGCGATGAACACGCCGTCGACTTTGATCTCGTCGAAGCTGCCGTCGTTGTTCTTGAGGCGCGCACCGGTCACGCCCATGTTGTCGCCCAGCACTTCGTCGAGGTTGGCGTTCAACTTGAGGATGATCTTGCCTTCGGCCACGCGGGCGTTCAGCTTGTCGATCAGGATCTTCTCGGCGCGGAAGGTTTCGCGACGGTGGATCAGGGTCACGGTGCTGGCGATGTTGGCCAGGTACAGCGCCTCTTCTACAGCGGTGTTGCCGCCGCCGACCACAGCCACTGGCTTGTTGCGGTAGAAGAAACCGTCGCAGGTCGCGCAGGCCGAAACGCCTTTGCCCATGAACGCCTCTTCCGACGGCAGGCCCAAATAACGAGCGCTGGCACCGGTAGCGATGATCAGGGCGTCGCAGGTGTAAGTCGCGCTGTCGCCGGTCAGGGTGTACGGCTTGGCAGCGAAGTCCACGGCGTTGATGTGATCGAAAACGATCTCGGTTTCAAAACGCTCGGCGTGCTCACGCATCCGCTCCATCAGGGCCGGACCGGTCAGGCCGTGCACGTCGCCTGGCCAGTTGTCGACTTCGGTGGTGGTGGTCAGCTGACCGCCGGCCTGCATGCCGGTGATCAGCAGTGGCTTGAGGTTGGCACGGGCGGCGTAGACCGCAGCGCTGTAACCGGCAGGGCCGGAACCGAGAATAATCACTCGCGAATGACGGACTTCAGACATGACCTGCTCCTGTTGACCGGGCCGAAACACTGGCGCGGAACGCCGGACTGCCGGCGGGAATAAAAAAGGACTGTGGATAACCTTGGGGAAGGCATGAGCTCTACAGTCCTGTAAAAAGTTGGGTGCAGCGTATCGAGGGGGGCAAGATTAAGGAAATACGGATTAACAATCCAGCTCATAGGTGGTCTCTATACGCAGACTCCGACCAGATCGACGTCTTTGTTACAGTGAATGTCGATCGCTCTGCCGCGCTTTAGCACCTGTTGCAAAGTCGGTAAGGTCGGCGCGTTTACCCTTGCTCGGAGCACCTTATGCCCGCCCCTGTTCTGTCCGGCCCGCAATACCTGCGCGAAGGCCTCAAACTGGTTCTCAGCCCGGGCCTGCGCCTGTTCGTGTTGCTGCCACTGGCGATCAACCTGGTGCTGTTCGTCGGATTGATCTATCTGGCCGGCCATCAGTTCAGCCTGTGGGTCGACAGCCTGATGCCGTCGCTGCCCGACTGGCTGAGTTTCCTCAGCTACATCCTCTGGCCGCTGTTCGTGGTGCTGGTGGCGTTGATGGTGTTCTTCACCTTCACCATGCTCGCCAACGTGATCGCTGCGCCGTTCAACGGTTTCCTCGCGGAAAAAGTCGAAGTGGTGGTACGCGGCACCGATGATTTCCCGGCCTTCAGCTGGGGCGAACTGATTGCGATGATCCCGCGCACCCTCGCCCGGGAAATGCGCAAACTCGGCTACTTCCTGCCGCGGGCGATCGGCCTGTTCATTCTCTCGTTCATCCCGGTAGTGAACATCGTCGCCGCCCCGCTGTGGCTGCTGTTCGGCGTGTGGATGATGGCGATCCAGTACATTGACTACCCGGCAGACAACCACAAACTGGGCTGGAACGAGATGCTCGCCTGGCTGCGGCAGAAACGCTGGCAGAGCATGAGTTTTGGCGGGATCGTCTATCTGGCGCTGCTGATTCCGGTGGTGAACATTCTGATGATGCCGGCTGCAGTGGCCGGGGCGACGTTGTTCTGGGTGCGTGAACGCGGTGCGGAGAATCTTGTCGCGCAGAGCTGAGCCGGTCACAAATCCATCATCCGAACGTCACAAGCACGACATGGCCTCAGCCGACACTGAGGTCATGACGACAGCTCTCCATATCACCCTGATCAGCGAAACCTTCCCACCGGAAATCAACGGGGTGGCCAATACCCTTGGTCGCTTGTGCGATGGCTTGCGCGCGCGTGGGCATCAGGTGGAACTGGTGCGACCGCGCCAGGCGGGAGATCCGCAGCGCGTCGAGGACGATGCCTTGCTGTTGTGTCGAGGCTGGCCGTTGCCGGGTTATCCCGGTCTGCAATGGGGACAGTCGTCGATGCACAAGCTGCTGCGGCGCTGGAAGCGTCATCGCCCGGACGTTTTGTACATCGCCACCGAAGGCCCGCTCGGTTTGTCGGCGTTGCGTGCGGCGCGACGCCTGGGGATCTCGGTGGTCAGCGGCTTTCACACCAATTTTCAGCAGTACACCAACCAGTACGGACTGAGTTTGCTGACGCGCTTGCTCACCCATTATCTGCGCTGGTTTCACAATCGCTCGGCAATGACCCTGGTGCCGAGCGTCAGTCAGCGCCTGGAACTGGAGCGTCGGCATTTCGACCGCCTCGCCCTGCTCTCTCGCGGCGTGGACAGCCAATTGTTTCACCCGGCCAAGCGCCTGAACGGCTTGCGTGAGCAATGGGGCCTGAGCGAGCAGGACATCGCGGTGATTCACGTCGGCCGGCTGGCCCCGGAAAAGAACCTCGGCCTGCTCAAGCGCTGCTTCGACACCCTGTGCCGCACTTATCCACAGCGCAAGCTGAAGCTGATCGTGGTCGGCGACGGGCCGCAACGGCCTGCGCTGGAAAAGGAGCTGCCCGAGGCGATCTTCTGTGGTTCACAACGCGGCGAAGCGCTGGCGGCGCACTATGCGTCCGGCGATATCTTCCTGTTCCCAAGCATGACCGAAACCTTCGGCAATGTGGTGCTGGAAGCTCTGGCGTCAGGGCTGGGGGTGGTGGCGTACGATCAGGCTGCGGCAGCGCAGCACATTCGCCACGGTTACAACGGCGTGTTGGCGATGCCCGGAGATGAGGATGCGTTCTGCGATGCGGCGGCGTGGTTGCTGGAGGAGGATGAGACCTTGCGTTGCGTGCGCCTGAATGCGCGCCAGCATGCCAGTCGCCAAGGGTGGGCGGCGATCATCGAGCAGTTTGAAAAGCATTTGCGTGGCGCGTGTCTGCGGGAGCAGGTGTTGCCGAATGCGCAGACATTACCTTAGATCTTTGCTGATTTTGAACCTGCCTTCGCGAGCAGGCTCGCTCCCACAAGGGATCTTCAGTGAACACAGATTCTGTGAACCCAGAGAAACCTGTGGGAGCGAGCCTGCTCGCGAAGGGGTCGGTAATGGCGACGCCTAAACCAGGGTCATCAACGCCTCACGGCTGAACGGCAGAATGTCCTGCTCACGCCCTTCACGGACTTTCAGCGCCCAGTCCGGATCCACCAGCAGCGCACGGCCCACTGCCACCAGATCGAACTCGTCGTTATTCAGACGCTCCAGCAGTTTCTCCAGACTTGCCGGTTGCGCGACCTTGTCGGTGTTGACCATGAACTGCAGGAACTCGCCGTCCAGACCGACGCTGCCTACGGTGATGGTCGGTTTGCCGGTCAGCTTGCGCGTCCAGCCGGCGAGGTTCAGCTCGGAACCGTCGAACTCAGGCTCCCAGAAACGCCGCGTCGAGCAGTGGAAAATATCCACGCCGGCATCCGACAAAGGCTTGAGGAATTCGCCCAGCGCCTCCGGGGTCTGCACCAGACGCGCGGTGTAATCCTGCTGCTTCCACTGCGAAAAACGGAAGATGATCGGGAAGCCTTCACCGACTGCCGCACGCACCGCTTGAATCAGCTCGATGGCGAAGCGCGAACGGTTGGCCAGGCTACCGCCGTATTCGTCGGTACGCTGGTTGCTGCCTTCCCAAAAGAACTGGTCGATCAGGTAACCGTGGGCGCCGTGAATTTCCACGCCGTCCATGCCGATGCCTTGCGCATCTTTGGCGGCCTGGGCGAACGCGGCGATCACGTCCTGAATGTCCTGTTTGGTCATGCCGTGCACCACGACCTGACCATCCTTGAGTTTTTCCGTCGGGCCGTAAGCCGGGACGCTGGCGTCCGGCTCGGTGCCGATGCGGCGCACGCTGCCGACATGCCACAGTTGCGGAACAATCTTGCCGCCCTCGGCATGCACCGCGTCGACGACTTTTTTCCAGCCGGCCAGTGGCGCTTCGCCGAAGAACTGCGGCACATTCGGGTAACCGTTGGAAGCCTTGTGACCGACGGTGGTGCCTTCGGTGATGATCAGGCCAACACCGGCCGCAGCGCGGCGACGGTAGTACTCGATCACTTTGGAATTGGGTACGCCACCCGGGGAAAACGAGCGGGTCATCGGCGCCATCACCACGCGGGTCGGCAGTTCGAGGGCACCGAGGTGGAACGGTTTGAACAGGGCTTGCACCGGCATTGGAAGGCTCCACAGGGAATGACTTTATGACGGCGATAATATGAACCGTCAGCGCCTCTGAACAGCACTATTGATCTGAATGATTAAGGGTCAAAAGTCAGGCAAAAAAAATCGCAGCTCGATGGCTGCGATTTTTGTGTTTCAGCCCAGCGCTTTTTCAATCGCGTGGACAATGGTCGGATCATCCGGCGGCGTGCGCGGCGAGAATCGCGCCAATACCCGGCCATCCTTGCCGAGCAGGAATTTCTCGAAGTTCCAGGTGATATCCCCCGGAAACTCCGCCCCCTCGCCCGCCAGCAAGCGGTACAGCTGATGACGATCATGGCCGTTGACTTCAAGCTTGCTCGACAACGGGAACGTCACGCCATAGTTCAGGCTGCAGAACTCCTGGATTTGCTGTTCGGTACCTGGCTCCTGACCGGCAAACTGGTTGCACGGCAGGCCCAGCACACTGAAGCCCTTGCCCTTGAATTGCTGGTAGAGGTTTTCCAGCGCCGCGTACTGTGGGGTCAAGCCGCATTTGGAGGCGACGTTGACCACCAGCACGACTTGGCCTTTGAAAGGCGCCAGCGGTAGCTCCTGACCATCCAGGGCTGTCAACTTAAGGTCGTGAAAAGCACTCATGACGGACTCCA
This sequence comes from Pseudomonas sp. S3(2024), assembly GCF_036861315.1. Taxonomy (NCBI): domain Bacteria; kingdom Pseudomonadati; phylum Pseudomonadota; class Gammaproteobacteria; order Pseudomonadales; family Pseudomonadaceae; genus Pseudomonas; species Pseudomonas sp. S3(2024). The sequence continues at coordinate 804,195 of NZ_JAZAQQ010000001.1, forward strand.
GATTCCCGTGTTCTACTCGAAACAGCCACTTGGCGAGAGCACCAAGGACAGCCGCGGACTAAAAAGGCGCCCGCAGGCGCCTCTCCAGTACTCGAAGCTTAGCGCAGAAAATCAGTGGTGATGGCCACCTTCGCCATGGACGTGGCCATGAGCGACTTCTTCCTGGCTGGCGTCACGGATAGCAACGACCTTCACTTTGAAGTTCAGGCGCTGACCGGCCAGTGGGTGGTTGCCGTCGACGGTGACGTCGTCGCCGTCCAGGTCACGGATGGTCACGATCTGCATCTGGCCGTCCGGCGCCGAAGCGTGGAACTGCATGCCGACTTCCAGCTCGTCAACGCCTTCGAACATGCTGCGGCTCAGGGTGCTGACCAGTTCGGCAGCATATTCGCCGTAAGCGTCTTCCGGCTCAACGGACACTTCCAGCTCATCACCAACAGCTTTGCCTTCCAGAGCTTTTTCCAGGCCCGGGATGATGTTGCCTGCGCCTTGCAGGTAGACCAGCGGAGCGCCGCCGGCGGAGCTGTCGATGACCTCACCAGCGTCGTTGGTCAGGGTATAGTCGATGGAGACAGCCTTATTGGCGGCGATCAGCATGGGGCGAGACCTTTTGCATAAGAATATAGAAAGGCCAAGTTTAGCGAAGCAATCGCGCGAAAGCGAACACAACCCGGACAAACGGGATTCGACAATCGCCGGCTTCCATCAGGATGAAGACGGTCACTGGGTGGCCGAGCTTTCCTGTGGCCACACCCAGCACCTGCGTCACCAGCCGCCGTGGCAATCGCGGCCATGGGTCCTGGACCCGGCGCAACGTATTGAAAAAATAGGCCAACCCTTTGCCTGCGGTTGGTGCGCACAAGGCTCGGTTAGCGATAACCTTGGCGACTGAATTGCGGTAGGCGGTCACGTATAGATCGCCACCATTGCCATGCACCTTTAGAGAATCCGCATGCAAACTTTTTTTATCGCGCCCACCGATTTTGGCGTGGGTCTGACCTCCATCAGCCTCGGGCTGGTGCGTACCCTGGAGCGGGCCGGATTGAAAGTCGGCTTCTTCAAACCGATTGCCCAGCCGCATCCGGGCGACACTGGCCCGGAGCGCTCCACCGAACTGGTGGCGCGCACCCACGGCCTGAAACCGCCGCAGCCACTGGGCCTGGCCCATGTCGAGCGGATGCTCGGCGACGGTCAGCTTGACGAGTTGCTCGAAGAAATCATCGCCTTGTATCAGCAAGCTGCCATCGGCAAAGACGTGCTGGTGGTCGAAGGCATGGTGCCGACCCGTAGCGCCAGCTACGCCGCGCGGGTCAATTTGCACCTGGCGAAAAGCCTGGATGCCGAGGTGATTCTGGTCTCGGCCCCGGAAAACGAAGTGCTCGCCGAACTTTCCGGTCGCGTGGAATTGCAGGCGCAATTGTTCGGCGGCCCGAAAGATCCAAAAGTCCTCGGCGTAATCCTCAACAAGGTCAAGACCGAGGAGAGCATGGATGCCTTCGCCACACGATTGAAGGAGCATTCGCCGTTGTTGCGCAGCGGTGATTTCCGCCTGCTCGGCTGCATTCCGTTTCAACCCGAACTCAATGCACCGCGTACCCGCGACGTCGCCGACCTGATGGGCGCGCAGGTGCTGAACGCCGGCGATTACGAAACCCGGCGCATGACCAAAATCATCATCTGCGCACGGACCATGCGCAACACTGTGGAGCTGCTCAAGCCCGGCGTACTGGTGGTGACCCCGGGTGATCGCGACGACATCATCCTCGCGGTCAGCCTCGCGGCACTCAATGGCGTACCGCTGGCCGGGCTGTTGCTGACCAGCGACACCCTGCCCGATCCACGCATCATGGATTTGTGCCGAGGCGCGTTGCAGGCTGGCCTGCCGGTGTTGTCGGTGAGCACCGGCTCCTACGACACCGCCAACCTGCTCAATGGCCTGAACAAGGAAATCCCCATCGATGACCGCGAACGTGCGGAGATCATCACTGACTTCGTCGCCAGCCATCTCGACGCCAAATGGCTGCATCAACGCTGCGGCACACCACGGGAAATGCGTCTGTCGCCAGCGGTATTCCGCTACCAACTGATTCAACGGGCGCAGTCGGCGAACAAACGCATCGTGCTGCCCGAAGGCAGCGAGCCGCTCACCGTGCAAGCGGCGGCGATCTGCCAGGAGCGCGGCATCGCCCGTTGCGTGCTGCTGGCCAAACCCGAAGACGTCGAAGCCGTGGCCCGTGCGCAAGGTATCGAGTTGCCGCCGGGGCTGGAGATCCTCGATCCGGACTTGATCCGCGAGCGCTACATCGAGCCGATGGTCGCCCTGCGCAAAAGCAAAAGCCTCAACGCGCCGATGGCCGAACAGCAACTGGAAGACACCGTGGTGATCGGCACCATGATGCTCGCGCTGGATGAGGTCGACGGCCTGGTCTCGGGCGTGATCAACACCACCGCCAACACCATCCGCCCGGCCCTGCAACTGATCAAGACCGCACCGGGCTGTACGCTGGTGTCGTCGGTGTTTTTCATGCTGTTCCCCGAAGAAGTGCTGGTCTACGGCGACTGCGTGATGAACCCGCACCCGAGCGCCGCCGAACTGGCGGAGATCGCCCTGCAAAGCGCTGATTCCGCAGCAGCATTCGGCATCACCCCGCGCGTGGCGATGATCAGTTACTCCAGCGGCGAATCCGCCAGCGGTGAAGAAGTCGAGAAAGTCCGCGAAGCCACCCTGCTCGCCCACGAGCAACAGCACTCGCTGCTGATCGACGGCCCGCTGCAATACGACGCCGCTGCCAACGCAGACGTCGCCCGGCAACTGGCGCCGAACAGCCAGGTGGCCGGGCGCGCCACGGTATTCGTGTTCCCCGACCTGAACACCGGCAACACCACCCACAAAGCCGTGCAGCGCAGCGCCGACTGCGTCAGCCTCGGCCCGATGCTGCAAGGCCTGCGCAAACCGGTGAACGATCTGCCGCGCGGCGCGCAGGTCGACGATATCGTCTACACCATCGCCCTGACCGCGATTCAAGCCGCCAACCGACCTATGGATGTGTAAATGCTGGACTTCCTGCCCGCCCCGATTCGCGGCGTGATCGCCGCGCTGCTGTTGGCGCTCAATACGATTCTGCTGTGCTCGTTCCTGTTCTGCGTGGCGCTGATCAAAGTGCTGCCCTTCGACCTCGCCCGCCGCGCCTCACTGTGGCTGATGAGCCACACCCACGAAGCCTGGATCAGCAACAACAAAGGCTGGATGAACCTGGTGCGCCGCACCCGCTGGCACATCAGCGGCCTGCAAGGTCTGGACTACCAACACTCATACCTGATCACCAGCAACCACCAGAGTTGGGTCGACATCCTGGTGCTGCAATACGTGCTCAACCGCCGCATCCAGCCGCTGAAATTCTTCCTCAAGCAGGAGCTGATCTGGGTTCCGGTGATCGGTCTGGCCTGGTGGGCGCTGGGCTTCCCGTTCATGAAGCGCTACTCCAAGGCCTATCTGGAAAAGCACCCGGAGAAGAAAGGCAAAGACCTGGAAACCACGCGCAAGACCTGCGCGAAATTCCGCAACAACCCGGTGGGGATTTTCAACTTCGTCGAAGGCACACGCTTCACCGAAGGCAAACATGTGCAGCAGCAATCGCCGTTCAAATACCTGCTCAAACCCAAGGCGGGTGGCATCGCCTTTGTGCTCGATGCGATGGGTGAGCAGTTGGAGTCGATCGTCAACGTGACCATTCACTATCCAGGAGGGCGTCCGGGTTTCTGGGATCTGCTGTGCGGCAACGTACGCGACGTGGTGGTGCACTTTGAAGAACTGAAAATCCCGCCGGCCTTCATCGGCAAGAACTACGACCAGGACGGCGAATATCGCCTGCAATTCCAGGGCTGGATCAACCAGCTGTGGCAGGACAAGGATGCGCTGCTGGAGCAGATGCACCGCGAATTCCCAGACAAACGCTAATCCCCTGTAGGAGCGAGCCTGCTCGCGATAGCGGTGGAACAGCCACTCCCAATGTTGAACGACATACCGCTATCGCGAGCAGGCTCACTCCCACAGTTGGATGGAGTGCATTCAGTTAGAGCTTGGTCGGCTGTGAGGCCGCCTTCGCGAGCAAGCCCGCTCCCACAGTTTGCACACGGTGTATTCAGGTAGAGATTAGTCGGCTGTCAGACCACCTTCGCTGGCAAGCCAGGCTCCCACAGTTTGAACCTGGTGTATTCAGGTAGAAATTGGTCGGCTGTCAGGCCGCCTTCGCGAGCAAGCCCGCTCCCACAGTTTGAAACCGGTGTATTCAGGTAGAGATTGGTCGGCTGTCAGGCCGCCATCGCTGGCAAGCCAACTCCCACAGGAAAAGCTAAAGCCAGGCGCACGCTTTTCAACACTCAAATGGCCGAGTGTCAGCTCGCCGAAAGCTTTTGATCTTGATCCACGGGCGACGTCGGAAGGCTGAGCGTAGGGATTGATCCGGGGGTGGGAGCGCAGCGACCGTTTGGCGAAGCCAAACACAGCGAGAGGAGGTGCAGCGAAGCAAACCGTAGGCGCTGCGCCCGGATCAATCCCGCAGCGAAGGGACCCCGAGCCCCAGCGAGCGGGCCGAACGCAGGAGCAAGCCTTTTTGGTTACTTTTTAGGCGTTTGTAAAAAGTGACCCGCCGTAAGGGCGGAACCGCAATCAGCAACACCCGAAGAAACGGATATTCACACAACCCACCCAAAGCATGGTCGGCCCAAAGGCCGCCATCGCCGAAAACCAAATCGCCTCCAATAAAAAAGCCCGCCGATGATCACTCATCCGCGGGCCTTTCATTTCCGGCTAAAGCTTAAATCGCGCCACGCTTGCGCAGCAGATCCAGCACCTGCTTGACGCTCTCTTCCAACGACAGCGACTGCGTGTCGATCACCAGATCAGCATTCAGCGGCACGTCATACGGGAACGACTCACCCGGAATATTATCGCCACCCGCAGCATACAAGCCCTGCGGATCACGCTCGGCACATACCGCCGGCGAAGCCTGCACATAAACCGTGAGCAGACGCTCCTTGCCGATCAGATCCTTGGCCTGCTCGCGACCTTCGGCGCTCGGCGCCACAAACGCCGCCAGAGTCAACAGACCCGCCTCGTTGAACTGACGCGCCACATGCGCAGCACGCCGCCAGTTCTCGGTACGACCGGCACGATCCTGCGGCAGCCCTTTGTTCAGGTCGTGACGCAGATTCTGACCATCGAGCACAAACACCGCACGGCCCATGTCGAACAGCTTGCGCTCGACCGCGTAGGCCAGCGTGCTCTTGCCCGCGCCCGACAGGCCGCTGAACAGCACGGTCGCTGGCTGCTGACCGAAACGCTGGGAACGTTCCTCAGTGGCAACGTGAGCCAGTTTGCCGTGGTGCGAGGCAGTCCCATGAGCCACTGGCTGAGCGACGATCATGCCGGCGCCGACGGTGCCGTTGGTCAAACGGTCGATGACGATGAACGCGCCGGTGGTGCGGTTGCTGTCGTAACCGTCGAGGGCGATCGGCGCGTCGAGCGCGATCTTCACCTTGCCGATTTCGTTGAGCTGCAACGCGCTCGCCGGGCCTTCTTCGAGGGTGTTCACGTCGACCTTGTTGACGATGCTGGCAATCGAGCCCGGCACGTAACTGGTGGCGCGCTTGATGTCGTATTTCTTGCCCGGCAGCATCGGCTCTTCAGCCATCCACACCAGCATCGCTTCGAAGCTGTCGGTGACCGGCGGCACGTTGTCGGCATGCACCAGCAGGTCGCCACGGGAGATGTCGATTTCGTCTTCCATGGTCAGCGTCACCGCTTGACCCGGGCCGGCCTGCTCCAGCTCACCTTCGAAGGTGACGATGGATTTGACGCGGCTGCTCTTGCCCGACGGCAGAACCACCACTTCGTCGCCCTTGTGCACGATGCCGCTGGCGAGGGTGCCAGCGAAACCGCGGAAGTTCAGGTTCGGACGGTTGACGTACTGCACCGGGAAACGCAAATCGGTGAAGTTGCGGTCGCCCGCCACTTCCACGGTCTCGAGGATTTCCATCAGCGACTGGCCTTTGTACCAAGGCGAGCGCTCGGACTTGTTCACCACGTTGTCGCCCTTGAGGGCAGACATCGGCACGAAGTGCATGCTGGTCGGCTTCATCTTCAAGCCTTCGGCGAACTTCAGGTAGTCGGCCTTGATCGACTCGAACACGCCTTCATCGAAGTCTTTCAGGTCCATCTTGTTGATGGCGACGACGATGTGCTTGATGCCCAGCAACGAGGCGATGAAGCTGTGGCGGCGGGTCTGGGTCTGCACGCCGTAACGGGCGTCGACCAGGATGATCGCCAGGTCACAGGTGGAGGCACCGGTGGCCATGTTGCGGGTGTACTGCTCATGGCCAGGGGTGTCGGCAATGATGAATTTGCGTTTGGCGGTGGAGAAATAGCGGTAGGCGACATCGATGGTAATGCCCTGCTCACGCTCAGCCTGCAGGCCATCGACCAGCAACGCCAGGTCGATGTCGTCACCGGTGGTGCCGACTTTCTTCGAATCGCGAGTGATCGCTTCCAGGTGATCTTCGTAGATCATCTTGGAGTCGTGCAGCAGGCGCCCGATCAGGGTGCTCTTGCCGTCATCGACGTTACCGCAGGTCAAAAAGCGCAGCAGCTCTTTACGTTCGTGCTGGCCCAGGTAGGCGAGGATGTCCTCGCTGATCAAATCAGATGCGTGCGACATGACAACCCCTTAGAAATAACCCTGACGTTTCTTGTCTTCCATCGAGCCTGCGCCATCGTGGTCGATGACCCGGCCCTGGCGCTCGGAAGTTCGCGTCAGGAGCATTTCCTGAATGATGTCCGTGAGGGTTTCAGCCTCGGACTCCACCGCGCCCGTCAACGGGTAGCAGCCAAGGGTACGGAAACGCACTTTCTTTTTGACGATGCGTGCCTTGTCCTCGTCAGACAGGTGTTCGAGGATACGGTCGTCGTCGATCATGATCAGCGTGCCGTTCTTCTCGATCACTTCGCGCTCGGCGGCGAAGTACAGCGGCACGATCGGGATGCCTTCGAGGTAGATGTACTGCCAGATGTCCAGTTCGGTCCAGTTCGACAACGGGAACACCCGAATGGATTCGCCCTTGTTGACCTTGCCGTTGTAGACGTTCCACAGCTCAGGGCGCTGGTTTTTCGGGTCCCAGCGGTGCTTGCTGTCGCGGAACGAGTACACGCGCTCTTTGGCACGGGATTTCTCTTCATCGCGACGGGCGCCGCCGAACGCGGCGTCGAAACCATGCTTGTCGAGCGCCTGTTTCAGGCCCTCGGTCTTCATGATGTCGGTGTGTTTGGCGCTGCCGTGGGTGAACGGGTTGATGTTCTGCGCCACGCCATCGGGGTTGATGTGGGTGATCAGGTCCAGGCCCAGCTCTTCGACCATCTTGTCGCGGAACTTGTACATCTCCTGGAATTTCCAGCGAGTGTCGACGTGCATCACCGGAAACGGCAGTTTGCCCGGGAAGAACGCCTTGCGCGCCAGATGCAGCATCACGGCGGAGTCTTTACCGATGGAGTACAGCATCACCGGGTTGTCGAACTCGGCGGCCACCTCGCGGATGATGTGGATGCTTTCCGCCTCCAGCTGTTTCAGATGCGTCAGTTTGTCGACCATGGCTACTCACGAAAGCTTTCTTATGAACGGCCAGCGGGCCGTGTTCGAGCGGGGAATCCTAGCACAGCGACCTCTTCTAATCAGGACGCCTACTAGATCGAAAGGGCATATGAATATGCCTGCCGGTTCGGCCGGGCAATGCTGTTCCTGTGGGAGCGGGCTTGCTCGCGAAAGCGGTGTGTCATCCAACATCGCCGCTGATTGAACCACCGCATTCGCGAGCAAGCCCGCTCCCACACTGAAATAAGGTTTAGCCTTAGATCGGGTTCGGACAATCGATGAAGATGTGTTCGAGGGCGAAGCGCTTCGCCAGATAGTCACCCAACGCCTGCACGCCATAGCGCTCGGTAGCATGGTGGCCGGCGGCGATGAAGCTGATGTCGTTTTCCCGCGCGCTGTGGAAGGTCTGCTCGGAGGCTTCACCACTGAGGAACAGATCGACACCCGCCGCCACGCCCTGATCGATATAGCCCTGCCCGCCACCGGTGCACCAGCCGACCCGACGAATCATCCCACTGCCCTCGACCAGCAGCGGCTCGCGGCCCATGACGTCTTTAACCTTGCGGGCGAAATCCCTTGGGGTCATTGGCTCGCTCAACGACCCGACCAGTCCGACAATTTTGAGGTTGTCCGGATCCAGTGGCCCTTCAACGGTAATGTCCAGCTGACGCGCCAGTTGCACGTTGTTGCCGACCTCCGGATGCAGATCCAGCGGCAAGTGATAGGCGAGCAGACTGATGTCGTGCTTGAGCAAAGTCTTCAAGCGCCGCTGCTTCATGCCGGTGATGCACGGGTTCTCGCCTTTCCAGAAATAACCGTGATGCACCAGCACCAGATCCGCCTCGGCCTCCACCGCCGCGTCAAGCAAGGCCTGACTGGCGGTGACGCCACTGACGATGCGCATCACCTGTGGACGGCCTTCGACCTGCAGGCCGTTGGGGCAATAATCGGCGATTTTCGCACTGCCGAGGTAACGATCGGCTTCTTCGACGAGGGTGCTGAGGGCGACGGCCATGAAAGACTCCTGAAAATCCCGTTCAGAGGCGCGCGCGGCCTCGTATAATGCGCGACATTATGGGCGGTCTGACCCCGCCTGCAACTTTTCCAGGACGTGCTTAATGCTCAAGGCGCTGCGTTTTTTCGGCTGGCCGCTGTTGGCCGGTGTGCTTATCGCTCTGTTGATTATTCAGCGTTACCCGCAGTGGGTCGGGCTGCCGAGCCTCGATGTCAACCTGCAACAGGCTCCGCAGACCACCAGCGTGCAGCAGGGGCCGGTGTCCTATGCCGACGCAGTGACCATCGCCGCACCCTCGGTAGTCAACCTTTACACCACCAAGGTCATCAACAAACCGGCGCACCCGCTGTTTGAAGACCCGCAGTTCCGGCGTTTTTTCGGTGACAACTCGCCGAAGCAGAAACGCATGGAATCGAGCCTCGGTTCCGGGGTGATCATGAGCCCGGAAGGCTACATTCTGACCAACAACCACGTGACCACCGGCGCCGACCAGATCGTGGTGGCACTCAAGGACGGTCGCGAAACCCTCGCCCGGGTGATCGGCAGCGATCCGGAAACCGACCTCGCGGTGCTGAAGATCGACCTGAAAAACCTGCCGGCGATCACCGTCGGCCGCTCCGACAGCATCCGCATCGGCGATGTCGCGCTGGCCATCGGCAACCCGTTCGGCGTCGGCCAGACCGTGACCATGGGCATCATCAGTGCCACCGGGCGTAACCAGTTGGGCCTGAACAACTACGAAGACTTCATCCAGACCGACGCGGCGATCAACCCGGGCAACTCCGGCGGCGCGCTGGTCGATGCCAACGGCAACCTCACCGGCATCAATACGGCGATCTTCTCCAAGTCCGGCGGCTCGCAGGGCATCGGTTTTGCGATCCCGGTGAAACTGGCGATGGAAGTAATGAAATCGATCATCGAGCACGGTCAGGTGATTCGTGGCTGGCTCGGTATTGAAGTGCAACCGCTGACCCAGGAACTGGCCGAGTCGTTTGGCCTGTCCGGGCGTCCGGGGATTGTCGTGGCGGGGATCTTCCGCGATGGCCCGGCACAGAAGGCCGGCCTGCAACTGGGTGACGTGATTCTAAGTATCGACGGCGAACCGGCCGGTGATGGCCGCAAGTCCATGAACCAGGTGGCGCGGATCAAGCCGACTGACAAAGTGACCATTCAGGTCATGCGCAACGGCAAAGAACTGAAGCTCACCGCTGAAATCGGCCTGCGTCCGCCGCCTGCACCGGTGAAAGAAGAAGAGTAAAACTTTATTCGCGCCGAGTGCGCGAATGAAAGACACTCTCAACAGGCATGTTATATTGTTTCAATTTAACGATTGGAACAACATAACATGTCGTCTCGAAAAAAGGCTTCGCTGCTTGGCCTGACCCTGGGCCTGCTGGGCGATCCGGTCTTCGCCGAAGATCCGCAACCCCTCGAACTCGACGCCATCAGCGTCACTTCCGATTATGAATCCCCCAGCGGGCCGGTCAGCGGCTACCGCGCGACGCGCTCCGCCAGTGCAACCAAAACCGACACCGCCATCCGCGACATTCCCCAAGCGATCAGCGTGGTGCCGGCCAGCGTGCTCAAGGATCTGGGCAGCCACAATGTCGAACGCGCACTGGAATTTGCCGGCGGCGTGTCGAAGCAGAACAATTTTGGCGGCCTGACGCTGTACGAATACAGCGTACGCGGCTTCATCACCTCGGAGTTCTACAAGGACGGTTTCAGCGCCAATCGCGGCTACCCGAGCACGCCGGACGCGGCCAATGTGGAGCGCATCGAAGTCCTCAAAGGACCGGCCGCGAGCCTGTATGGCCGTGGCGATCCTGGCGGCACGGTGAACATCGTCACCAAAAAGCCGCAGCCCGAAGCGTTCACCACCCTGCAGACCAGCGCTGGCAGTTGGGATCGTTATCGCACGGCTCTGGACGTCAACACGCAGCTCGACGAGCAGGGGGACGTGCTCTCGCGAATCAACCTTGCGGTCGAAGACAACCACAGCTTCCGTGATCACGTCGACAGCCAGCGGGTCTTCGTCGCACCTTCGATCAGTTGGCAACTGAGCCCGGACACTTCGTTGTTGGTGGAAAGCGAAATCGTCCGGCACAACTCCACGTTCGACCGAGGAATCGTCGCACCGAACAACAAATGGAGCGGCGTTTCGCGCTCGACCTTCCTCGGTGAACCGAACGACGGCAACATCGACAACCACAACAACCTGCTCCAGGCCACCCTCGAACATCACCTCAACGACAGCTGGAAACTGCGTCTGGCCAGCCACTACAAGGAAGGCAAACTGTGGGGCGACGCGTCTGAAAGTCGTGCGCTGAACGCCGATGGTCACACGGTCAACCGACGTTACCGCGAACGGGACACTAACTGGCACGACAGCATCACCCAATTGGAGCTGCGCGGTCTGTTCGACCTCGGCCCATGGCAGCACGAACTGCTGATCGGCACCGAGTACGAGAACTACCGCAAGAACGAACGCGTCACTACCATCGCCGGCGGTCCCTACGCCATCGACATCTACAAGCCGATCTACGGCCAACCGAAACCCAACGGCCCACGCTCGGGTACTGACTTCTTCGAACACGTCGAAAGCCACGCACTGAACCTGCAGGATCAAATCATCTTCACCGACAAACTGCGCGGGATGATCGGCGCACGCTTCGAACACTTTGATCAACGCATCGACGATCACACCCGCGATGCCAAAAGCCAGCAGACTCACGACGCCCTCACCCAACGCGCCGGCCTGCTCTATCAGTTGACGCCGAACACCGGCCTGTTCGCCAACACCTCGACCTCGTTCAAACCGAATAACGGCCTCGACGCCTCCGGCAAATCCTTCGATCCCGAAGAAGGTGTCGGCTACGAAATCGGGATCAAGAACGAACTGTTCGACGAGCGCCTGAGCAGCACCCTCGCCTTCTTCCACATCGACAAGGAAAACGTCCTCGCCCTCGATCCGAACACCGATACCAGCCGTGCAATGGGCAAGGCGCGCAGTCGCGGTTTCGACTGGCAAGTGACCGGGCAAGTGACCGATGCCGTGCGGGTGATGGGTGCCTTCGCTTACATCGACGCTGAAGTGACCAAGGGCGACGCGGCAATCCCGACCGGCAGCCGCATCCTCGGCGTGGCCAAGCGCAGTGGCAGCCTGCTCGGTGTGTACGAATTTCAGGACGGCCATTTGCGCGGCTCGGACGTCGGCGCGGCGTTCACCTATGTCGGCGATCGCTCCGGTGAAGCCGGCGGTGATTTTGAAATGCCGGCCTATCACACCGTCGATCTGCTGGCCCATTACAAGGCCAGCGACAACGTCACGGTTGGCCTGAACCTGAACAACCTCTTCGACGAAAAATACTACGAGCGCTCCTACAGCAACTACTGGGTCAACCCCGGCGAGCCGCGCAATTTCACCGTCAGCCTGACACTCAACCTGTAAAAGGACGTCACCATGCAATACGGCAAAACCCTACTGATCATCGCCGCCCTGTTCGCCACTCAGGCCTCGGCCCACGGCCTGTGGACCGAACAACGGCGCGGCAACATCGAAGTGATCTACGGCCACGGCGCCGAGGACAATGCCTTCAAGGCGCAGAAAATCAGCGGCACCTGGGCCTATGACACAAGCGGCAAAATGATCCCGGTGAGTGTCGAACGCCTGCCCGATCACGCGCTCCTGAAGCCGCTAAAAACACCGGCGGTCATGGCCGTCGCACTGAACAACGGCATGTGGTCGCAAACCGCCGACAGAAAATGGATCAACGAAGGCCGCAGCAAAGTGCCGGGTGCTGTCGAAGCCACCGAGACGCTCAAGTACAGCCTGGCGATTTATCAACCGGGAGCAAAGTTGCCCAGGCTTGAGCAGATCAAGTTGCTGATTTTGCCGGAGGTCGACCCGCTGACCGTCGGCCCGGGCAAATCACTGCCGGTACGGGTGCTGCTCGATGGCAAACCGGCAGCGGGCGTGAAGCTGATTGGCGACTATCGCAATGCACCGAACACCCTGAACACTGAAACGGACAAGGACGGTCGTGCGCAAGTGCTGGTGCGTAATGAAGGGTTGAATGTGATTGCGGCGCAGGTGGAAGTGCCGGTGAAGGACAGCGCGGATGTGAACAGTCGCGGGCTGTTCAGTTCGCTGACGTTCCTTGGCGAACCGCATCACGAATAACCAACACAAAACCAATGTGGGAGCGAGCCTGCTCGCGAAGGGGGCAAAACATTCAGCAAGGATGTTGAATGAAAAACCGCTTTCGCGAGCAGGCTCGCTCCCACAGGTTCAGCGGCGGGTCAGAGGTTGCCGAGGCCGTCGATCAGCGCCTGATTCTGCTCCGGCGTACCGATCGAAATCCGCAGGAACTGGGCAATCCGCTCCTGCTTGAAGTGACGCACGATCACACCCTGCTCGCGCAGCTTGGCCGCCAGACCCGCGGCATCGTGTTGCGGGTGACGGGCGAAGATGAAGTTCGCCGCCGAAGGCAGCACTTCAAAGCCCTTGGCCTGCAATTGCGCGATCACCCATTCACGGCTCTCGATCACCAGACGGCAGGTCCTGTCGAAGTACTCGCGATCCTCGAACGCCGCCGCCGCGCCGACAATCGCCAGACGATCCAGCGGATAGGAGTTGAAGCTGTTCTTGATTCGCTCCAGCGCCTCGATCAGATCCGGGTGCCCCACCGCCAGACCGACGCGCAAGCCGGCCAGCGAGCGCGACTTGGACAGGGTCTGGGTCACCAGCAGGTTCGGATAACGGTCCACCAGACTGATCGCGGTTTCGCCGCCGAAGTCGATGTAGGCCTCATCCACCACGACCACCGAATCAGGGCTGGCCTTGAGGATCTGCTCGACCGCCTCCAGCGCCAGCAGGCAACCGGTCGGTGCGTTCGGATTGGGGAAAATGATCCCGCCGTTCGGTTTGGCGTAGTCCGCCGGGTTGATCTGGAACTGCGCGTCCAGCGGCACGGCATCGAACTGGATCCCGTACAGACCGCAATACACCGGATAGAAGCTGTAGCTGATGTCCGGGAACAGCAGCGGCTGCTCGTGTTGCAGCAGACCGTGAAAGATGTGCGCGAGCACTTCGTCCGAACCATTGCCGAGGAACACTTGATTGCTCTGCACGCCGTAGTGGTTGGCGACGGCGTTTTTCAGCAGATCGCTGTTCGGGTCCGGGTACAGACGCAGGTTGTCGTTGAGTTCGGTCTGCATCGCCGCCAGGGCTTTTGGCGACGGGCCGTAGGGGTTTTCGTTGGTGTTGAGCTTGACCAGTTTGGTCAGCTTTGGCTGCTCGCCCGGCACATACGGCACCAGATCCTTGACGAACGGGCTCCAGAATTTACTCATGATCAGTTCCCCTTCTGCTCAGCTTTGATGCGGTATTCGGCGCTGCGTGCGTGCGCACTCAGGGATTCGCCACGGGCCAGCACCGAAGCGGTCTTGCCCAGCTCGGAAGCACCGGCCTCGGAGCAGAAGATGATCGACGAACGTTTCTGGAAGTCGTACACACCCAGCGGCGAGGAGAACCGCGCGGTGCCGGAGGTCGGCAACACGTGGTTCGGGCCAGCGCAGTAGTCGCCCAGCGCCTCGGAGGTGTGACGGCCCATGAAGATCGCACCGGCGTGACGGATCTGCGGCAACCACGCTTGTGGATCAGCGACCGACAGCTCCAAGTGTTCCGGGGCGATACGGTTGGCGACTTCGATGGCTTGCGCCATGTCGCGCACATGAATCAGTGCACCGCGACCATTGATCGAGGTTTCGATAATGGTTGCGCGGTCCATGGTCGGCAGCAGTTTGTCGATGCTCGCAGCGACCTTGTCGAGGAATTCGGCGTCCGGGCTGACTAGAATCGCCTGCGCGTCTTCGTCGTGCTCGGCCTGGGAGAACAGATCCATGGCGATCCAGTCCGGATCGGTCTGGCCGTCGCACACCACAAGGATTTCCGACGGGCCGGCGATCATGTCGATGCCGACCTGACCGAACACGTGACGCTTGGCGGTGGCCACATAGATGTTGCCCGGGCCGACGACCTTGTCCACCTGCGGCACGCTTTCGGTGCCGTAAGCCAGCGCGGCAACCGCTTGCGCACCGCCGATGGTGAACACCCGATCAACGCCGGCAATGCACGCCGCCGCCAGCACCAGTTCATTGAGCTCACCGCGCGGGGTCGGCACGACCATGACCACTTCGGTCACGCCAGCGACCTTGGCCGGAATCGCGTTCATCAACACCGACGACGGGTACGACGCCTTGCCGCCCGGTACGTACAGGCCGGCGCGATCCAGCGGCGTGACTTTCTGCCCGAGTACCGTGCCGTCGGCCTCGGTGTAGCTCCAGGAGTCCTGTTTCTGTTTTTCGTGATAGCTGCGCACCCGCGCCGCGGCTTTTTCCAGCGCTTCGCGCTGTGCCACGGTGATGCGGGTCAGGGCCAGTTCCAGACGCTCGCGCGGCAGGATCAGGTCAGCCATCGAGGCGACTTCGAGGCCGTCGAACTTCTGGGTGAACTCGACCAGCGCCGCGTCGCCGCGCTCGCGCACCGCCTTGATGATGTCCAGCACGCGCTGATTGACCGAGTCGTCAGACACACTTTCCCAGCTCAGCAGATGATCCAGATGATGCGCGAAATCCGGGTCAGCAGCGTTGAGTCGGCGAATTGCAGTCGGTGCGGTCATAGCGAGAGCCTCATAGGAATGGCAAAAAACTCAGGCGCCCGAAACTATCATTCGATCCGCTTGGGCACCTGAGAATTCTGGCTATGAGGCGGATAGACGGCGCGACCAGGGGTCGGGCAGGTACATCAGCCGCGGTGTCGCGATTCCACTGCGTTGCGCAGGGTATCGATCAACGCCTGGATTCGGGCGTGTTGCATCTTCATCGAAGCCTTGTTGACCACCAGGCGCGAGCTGATCGTGGCGATCAGTTCCTGAGGTTCCAGGCCATTGGCGCGCAGGGTGTTGCCGGTGTCGACCACGTCGATGATCTTGTCGGCCAGACCGATCAGCGGCGCCAGTTCCATCGAGCCGTAGAGCTTGATGATGTCGACCTGACGGCCCTGCTCGGCGTAGTAACGCTTGGCGACGTTGACGAACTTGGTCGCCACGCGCAGGCGGCCCTTGGGCTCGGCCGCGCCGATCTTGCCGGCGGTCATCAGCTTGCACTGGGCAATCTGCAGATCCAGCGGCTCGTACAGGCCCTGGCCGGTGTATTCCATCAACACGTCTTTACCGGCGACGCCAAGGTCGGCCGCGCCATGCTCGACATAGGTCGGCACGTCGGTGGCACGCACGATCAACAGACGTACGTCATCCTGAGTGGTGGGGATGATCAGCTTGCGGCTCTTGTCCGGATTCTCGGTCGGCACGATGCCGGCTTCAGCGAGAAGCGGCAAAGTGTCGTCAAGGATGCGGCCCTTGGACAGTGCGATGGTCAACATGGGAAACGTCAGTCCTTATCAAGGTACTCATGTCCGGTCGCAATCGGCGCCGGACACACATCGAGCCGGATACCGGCTCGACTCGAAACAAATTCAGTGGACACGTCCCTGTGTCCGCATGCAGCAATCAGCCCGGAACGCGACGGATCTTGGCGCCCAGCATCTGCAGTTTTTCTTCGATGCACTCGTAACCACGGTCTATGTGGTAGATGCGGTCGATCAGGGTGTCGCCTTCGGCCACCAGTGCCGAGATCACCAGGCTGGCCGAAGCACGCAGGTCGGTGGCCATCACTGGCGCGCCCTTCAGGACTTCAGTACCGGTGACGATCGCGGTGTTGCCTTCGACCTGGATCCTGGCGCCCATGCGGTGCAGTTCGTACACGTGCATGAAACGGTTTTCGAAGATCGTCTCGATCACTGCACCGGTGCCTTCGGCAATGGCGTTGAGCGAGATGAACTGCGCCTGCATGTCGGTCGGGAACGCCGGGTACGGCGCGGTACGCACGTTGACCGCTTTCGGGCGCTTGCCGTGCATGTTCAGCTCGATCCAGTCTTCACCGCAGGTGATTTCCGCACCGGACTCACGGAGCTTTTCCAGGACCGCTTCAAGAATGGTCGGATCAGTGTCCTTGACCTTCACGCGGCCACCGGTGACCGCAGCGGCCACCAGGTAGGTGCCGGTTTCGATACGGTCGGGCATGACTTTGTAGAAGCACGAACCCAGACGCTCGACGCCATCGATGGTGATGGTGTCGGTACCGGCGCCGGATACCTTGGCGCCCATGGCGTTGAGGAAGTTCGCCAGGTCAACCACTTCAGGCTCGCGCGCAGCGTTCTGCAGCACGCTGCGACCCTTGGCCAGGGCGGCTGCCATCATGATGTTTTCGGTACCGGTCACGCTGACGGTATCGAAGAAGAAGTGCGCACCGCGCAGACCGCCTTCAGGCGCCTTGGCCTTGATGTAGCCGCCTTCGACGTCGATCACCGCGCCCATGGCTTCGAGGCCACGAATGTGCAGGTCGACCGGACGCGAACCGATGGCGCAACCGCCAGGCAGGGCGACTTCGGCTTCACCGAAACGCGCAACCATCGGGCCCAGTACCAGGATCGAGGCACGCATGGTTTTCACCAGTTCGTACGGCGCGATCAGGGTCTTGATGGTGCGTGGGTCGATTTCGACGCTGAGCTTCTCGTCGATCACCGGCTCGATGCCCATGCGACCGAACAGCTCGATCATGGTGGTAATGTCGTGCAGGTGCGGCAGGTTGCCAACGGTCACCGGGCCATCGCACAGCAGGGTGGCAGCCAGAATCGGCAGGGCGGAGTTCTTCGCCCCGGAGATACGGATTTCGCCATCAAGACGAACGCCACCGGTAATAATCAATTTATCCATAAGAATCTCGACGCCCTAGGGCTCAGGTGCGCTCGGCCCAGGCCGCGCTGCTGAAAAATTTCATAGTGACCGCGTGGATGCTGCCATCGGCGATCCAAGGGTTCAAATGGGCATAGATGCTTTGCTGACGCTTGACCGGGCTCAACGCCGCCAGTTCATCACTAATCACGTTCAGCTGGAAGTTGCAGCCTTCGCCTTCAACTTCCACCTGCGTTCCTGGCAGCTTTCCTTCAAGGAAGCTCTTCACTTCTACGGCCTGCATGCTCAACCTCAATCGGCGCCCTGTGCGCACGGGTCGGACATCATACAAAAAAGCCCCGCGCCTGCGAACCCCGCATTGGCAGGACTCTGACGGGGGGCTTGTTTATCGATGCGGGTTCAGGGGTGCGCCAGCAACTCGGTCAGTTCACTGACCTGAGCGATTTCGCGCATGTCTTCCGGCATCGCACGGATGCTGACGGCTTTGCCGGCCGCCTGGGCATCGCGCATGAAGCACAGCAGCAAGGACAAGCCGACGCTGCTGGACTTCTTCACTGCCGAGCAATCGATGACCAGCGATGCCGCCTTGCTGGACTTGATCAGCGCCTGGCCTTCCTTGCGCAGGTCGGGACCTGTGCGATAGTCCAGCACTCCGCTGAGCAATAGCTCGTCGACATCACTTATACGAACTGCCGCCTCATTCATTGCGCTGGCTTCTCGGCAGCTTTCTCGGTGGTTTCCTTGGCCTTGGCCACTTCGCCAGCCCAATTGTTGATGGTCTTGTCCAGATCGTTGCCATTGCGCTGCATCGCGTCGGCGAACTGATCACGGAACAGCTTGCCGATGTTGATGCCGTTGATGATCACATTGCGCAGTTTCCACTCGCCATTGATCTTCTCCAGCGTGTACTGCACAGGGTAGATCGCGCCGTTGTTGCCCTTGACGGTCATGCCGACGCTGGTGCGATCGCCGGACTCATCCTTGGCCGGATCAACGGTGATGCCCTGGTTGTTGTATTCGAGCAAGGCATTGCCATAGAACTGGAACAGGCCGCGCTTGAAGTTTTCCTGGAAGGTCTGCATCTGCGCCGGCGTGGCCTTGCGCGAATACTTGACCGTCATGATGCTCTTGGAAATGCCTTCGGCATCCACCACAGGTCCGACGATGGTGTTCAGCGCCGTGTAGAAGTCCTGCGGATCCTTCTTGTACTTCTCTTTATTGGCCGACAGGTCGGCCAGCATCCGGTTCGTGGTGTCCTGAATCAGGTCGTGCGCCGACTGTCCGGGCGCAGCGCTAGCCAGCATCGGCAGTGCCGCAAGCAACACCAACAGGCCACGTCGCAAGGTAGAGATCATTCAAAAGCTCCTCATTTGGCGTCTTTGCTAACGGTATTGAGCAGGAATTTACCGATCAGGTCTTCCAGTACCAGAGACGACTGGGTGTCGTGGATGGTTCCACCATCCTTCAGACGGGTGTCTTCGCCGCCCACGCTGATACCGATGTACTTCTCGCCCAACAGGCCAGCGGTCAGGATAGACGCTGTGGAGTCGGTCGGCAGGTTGTCGACCTTTTTATCCACTTGCAGGGTTACCCGACCGGTGAAGCTGTCGCGATCCAGATCGATAGCCGTGACCTTGCCGATGGTTACGCCAGCCATGGTCACTTTGGCTCTGACCGTCAAACCGGCGATATTGTCGAAGTAGGCATACAGTTTATAGGTGTCGGTGGTCGAGGTCGGAGACAGGCCACTGACCCGCAGAGCCAGTAGCAACAAAGCCAGGATCCCTGCCAGCAGGAACAGGCCGACACCGATTTCCAGGGTGCGGTTTTGCATCAGAAATCTCCAAACATCAAAGCGGTCAGAATAAAGTCCAGGCCCAGTACCGCCAGCGAGGCGAATACCACGGTCTTGGTGGTGGCGCGACTGATGCCCTCGGAAGTGGGCTCACAGTCATAGCCTTGGAATACGGCGATCCAGGTCACGACGAAGGCGAAAACGATACTTTTGATGACGCCGTTGAGCACATCGCTGGTGAAGTTCACGCTGTTCTGCATGTTCGCCCAGTAGGAGCCTTCATACACGCCAAGCCAGTCGACAGCCACCCACGAACCGCCCCAGATTCCCACCACGCTGAAAATCATCGCCAGCACCGGCAGGGAAATGAAACCGGCCCACAGACGCGGGGCAATAATGTATTTGAGCGGATCGACACCGATCATTTCCAGGCTGGAAAGCTGTTCGGTGGACTTCATGTTGCCAATTTCTGCGGTCAGCGCCGAACCGGCACGCCCGGCAAACAACAGCGCCGTCACGACTGGCCCCAGTTCACGCAGCAACGTCAGGGCCACCATCTGCCCCACCGCCTGCTCCGAACCGTAGCTCGACAGAATACTGAAGCCCTGCAGCGCCAGCACCATGCCGATGAAAATCCCCGACACGACGATGATCACCAGCGACATCACGCCGACCGAATGCAACTGCTTGACCAGCAGGCCGAAACCGCCGCTGATACCGCCACGACCGAGCAGGGCGTGAAACAGGAACAGGGTCGCGCGGCCAAACACCGCGACGGCGTCGATCGCCGCCTCGCCGAACCGGCGTACGCGTTCTATCAATGAAATTCTGCGCATCAGCGCTTCCCCAGAAGATCTGCGCGGTAATCCGTCGCTGGAAAATGATACGGCACCGGGCCATCGGGGTTGCCGGTCATGAACTGGCGAATACGCGGTTCATCCGAGTTCATCAATTCGTCCGGCGTGCCCTGACCCAGCACCTGACCATCACCCACTACATAGATGTAGTCGGCGATGCTCGCGGTTTCGGCCAGATCGTGGGAGACCACGATACTGGTGATCCCCAGCGCATCGTTGAGCAGACGGATCAGGCGTACCAGCACGCCCATGGCGATCGGATCCTGGCCGACGAAAGGCTCGTCATACATGAGAATCTGCGGATCGAGCGCAATCGCCCGGGCCAGGGCGACCCGACGCTTCATGCCGCCGGACAGCTCGTCAGGCATCAGCTCGATGGCACCGCGCAAACCGACCGCCTGCAATTTGAGCAGGACGATGTCGCGGATCATTTCATCCGGCAATTGGGTATGAACGCGCAGGGGGAAAGCGACGTTCTCGAAGACATCGAGATCGGTGAACAGCGCGCCGCTCTGAAACAGCACACCCATGTGCTTGCGCGCATCGAACAGATCACTGCGCGACAGCGTCGGCAGGTTCTGGCCGTTGACCCAGACTTCGCCGCTGGATGGACGCAACTGCGCACCCATCAGGCGCAACAAAGTGGTCTTGCCGCACCCGGAAGGTCCCATGATGCCGGTAACCTTGCCACGCGGGATGCGAATATCGACGTTATTGAAAATGCTGCGCGCACCGCGCTTGAAGGAGACTCCCTTCAGCTCGACCGCGTAGGCGTTATCGGCACTCATCTAAACTCCTTGCGATGCAGCCTCTCACTCGGACGCCTGGCTTTCCGCAGAAAGCACATACCTCCCGGGCAGGCCGAACTGGCGGCGAACTATATCACTGCAAACGCCAAGCGCCCAAGGCCCCGCCCCTCCGCGTTCAACGATATGACAGGCCTGATGGCACTTTTTCGGGGTTTTGCTGACGCGGAATGACAAAGCACGACGAACTTGCGTGAGGCTTTTCAACATAACCGCTATAATCGCCGCCTTTTCATCGGGCTATACGATTTCTGACATGAGCCAATCCAGCGACCTGATTCAATCGGCACAACGCACCATCCGCCTCGAAGTGGAAGCCGTACAAGGCTTGTTGCCCCATATCGACGCCGATTTCGTACGCGCTTGCGAGATGATTCTGGCCAGCAAAGGCCGTGTGGTCGTGGTCGGCATGGGCAAATCCGGGCACGTCGGCAACAAGATTGCCGCGACCCTGGCCAGCACCGGCACCCCGGCATTTTTCGTCCACCCGGCCGAAGCCAGCCATGGCGACATGGGCATGATCACCCGCGACGACGTGATCCTCGCCCTCTCCAACTCCGGCTCGACCAACGAAATCGTCACCCTGCTGCCATTGATCAAGCGCCTCGGCATCCAGTTGATCAGCCTCACCGGCAATCCGCAGTCGCCGCTGGCCAAAGCTGCCGAAGTCAATCTCAACGTTCATGTCGAACACGAAGCCTGCCCGCTGAACCTGGCACCGACTTCCTCGACCACCGCCGCGCTGGTCATGGGCGATGCCCTGGCCGTGGCGCTGCTGGAAGCGCGTGGTTTCACCGCCGAAGATTTTGCCTTTTCACACCCGGGCGGCGCTCTGGGTCGACGCCTGCTGCTGAAAGTGGAAAACGTCATGCATGCCGGGCAAGAGCTGCCGCAAGTGCAGCGCGGCACCCTGCTCAAGGACGCGCTCGTGGAAATGACCCGCAAGGGTCTGGGCATGACCGCGATCGTTGAAGCCGATGGCAAACTGGCCGGAATCTTCACCGACGGCGATTTGCGCCGCACGCTGGACCGCAGCATCGACATCCGCAGCGCCACCATCGACCAGGTCATGACCGCACACGGCAAGACCGCACGGCCCGAGATGCTCGCCGCCGAAGCCCTGAAAATCATGGAAGACCACCGAATCAACGCACTGGTTGTCGTGGACGAAGAAGATCGCCCGATCGGCGCCTTCAACCTCTCCGATCTGCTGCGTGCAGGAGTGATGTAATGACCACCGATCTGCTGCAACGCGGCAAAGCGATCAAACTGGCGGTGTTCGACGTCGACGGCGTCCTCACCGACGGGCGCCTGTACTTCCTCGAAGACGGCAGCGAATTCAAGACCTTCAACACCCTCGACGGCCAGGGTATCAAGATGCTGATGAATGC
Source organism: Pseudomonas sp. S3(2024) (assembly GCF_036861315.1). Taxonomy (NCBI): domain Bacteria; kingdom Pseudomonadati; phylum Pseudomonadota; class Gammaproteobacteria; order Pseudomonadales; family Pseudomonadaceae; genus Pseudomonas; species Pseudomonas sp. S3(2024). The sequence goes on from NZ_JAZAQQ010000001.1 coordinate 826,518, forward strand.
CGGTGTCGAGACTGCCATCATCAGTGGCCGCAAGACCCCGGTGGTTGAACGCCGGGCGAAGAACCTCGGTATCCCGCACCTGTTTCAGGGTCGCGAAGACAAATTGGTGGTTCTGGACGGCCTGCTGGCGCAACTGGGCCTAAGCTATGAACAGGTCGCCTACTTGGGTGACGACCTGCCTGACTTGCCGGTGATCCGCCGCGTAGGCCTGGGCATGGCCGTTGCCAATGCTGCCGACTTCGTGCGCGAACACGCCCATGGCGTCACTCGGGCCCGCGGTGGCGAAGGTGCCGCTCGTGAATTCTGCGAATTGATCCTGCGCGCCCAGGGCCGCCTCGATGCGGCCAACGCCGCGTACCTGTGAGCCAAATCATGTTTAGCAAAAAATTTCGCAACTTCCTGCTGTTCGGCTGCATCGCTGCGATGTTTGCGGCGGTCGGCTACTGGAACATCAGTCCGGAACGTTTCCTCGACAAGCCTGTGGCCAAGGTCGAAGACACTGCCATCGACTGGTACGCCACCAATACGCATACCCTGCAATATCTGCCGGACGGCAAAGTGCAGTACGAAATGACGTCGGACAAGGCCGAACACCTGAAAGCGACGGATGTGACTCTGGTTACCAAACCCGACCTCAACATGTATCGCGGCACCGAGTTTCCGTGGCACGTGACCAGCGAGCGCGGTGAAGTGAATCCGGACGGAACGCAGGTAGAATTGATCGACTCGGTACGCATCAAGCGCACCGATGAAAAGAAACGCGACACCCTGATCACCAGCACACGCATGACGGTGTTCCCTCAGCAGCAATATGCGCAGACCGAGCAACCCGTTAGAATCGACGGCGCTGGCGGTGTATCGACTGGCGTGGGAATGAAGGCGTATTTGAAGGAAAGCAGGATACACCTGCAATCGAACGTAAGAGGACAGTATGAGGCTCGTTAAAACCCTCCCTATTTTGCTCAGTCTGGGCGCAGCACTGGGAAGCGTGAGCGCCTGGGCTCTGCCGAACGATCAGCAGCAACCTATCCGCATTCAGGCCGACGACGCCCAGCTGGACGACAAGAACGGCATCGCCACCTATAAAGGTGATGTGATCATCACCCAGGGCTCGATGATCGTTAAGGGCAATACGGTGACCATCACCCGTACTCCGACCGGCGATATCGACGTGGTGACCTCGGTGGGCAACCTTGCCTACTTCGAGCAGTTGCAAACCCAGGGTGACGCCAAGCCTGTTCAGGGCTGGGGCGTGACGATTCAGTACCACGCCGCGCAAAACCGCGTCGTGCTGATCGACAAGGCCAAGGTTGTCGACAAGGACAACAACACCACTCAGGGCGAGAAAATCGTCTATGACACGGTGAAGAAACTGGCCAGTGCCGGTCGCGCTACCGGCAGCAAAGTCACCGAAGCGCGTCCGCGTATCGACATGGTGATCCAGCCGAAGAAGAAAACCGACGAGAAAACCCAGTAATGGCAACTCTGAAAGCTCAACACCTGGCCAAGGCCTATAAAAGCCGCCAGGTTGTGCGCGACGTCAGCCTGTCGATCGACAGCGGCCAGATCGTTGGCCTGCTCGGCCCGAACGGCGCCGGCAAGACCACCTGCTTCTACATGATCGTCGGTCTGGTGCAGGCCGATCAGGGTCGCGTGCTGATCGATGATCTGGACGTCAGCCATCAGCCGATGCACGGCCGTGCCAAGGCCGGTATCGGCTATCTGCCGCAAGAAGCGTCGATCTTCCGCAAATTGTCGGTGGCCGATAACATCATGGCCATCCTCGAAACCCGCACGGAACTCGACAAGGCCGGTCGTCGCAAGGAACTGGAAAGCCTGCTGCAGGAATTCCACATCAGCCACATCCGCGACAACCTCGGCATGAGCCTGTCCGGTGGTGAACGCCGCCGGGTGGAAATCGCCCGCGCCCTGGCGACCGCACCGAAATTCATCCTGCTCGACGAACCGTTCGCCGGTGTCGACCCGATTTCGGTCGGCGACATCAAGCAGATCATCCATCACCTCAAGGCCAAGGGCATCGGTGTTCTTATCACCGACCACAACGTGCGTGAGACCCTGGATATCTGCGAAACCGCCTACATCGTCAACGACGGTCAACTGATCGCCGAAGGCGATGCTGCGACCATCCTTGCCAACGATCTGGTGAAGGAAGTGTATCTGGGCCACGAGTTCCGCCTGTAAGCACCAAGGCACTTGGCCAGCCTCCGGGTGCTGTATCGATGAAGCAGGCTTTTATACGCTTTTATTGTTACAGCGCTCTAGGCAGACACGACGCCTCAAAGATGTTCACCGTGCTCCGACGCGATGCGTCAACAAAGTTTTATACGCTTTTATTGTTACAGCGCTCTAGGCAAACACGACAGTTTCAGGCATATAATTTGCTTAAGTTTGGCGCTCCGGCGCCCTGTAGTGGATGGCGCATGCGCGCCGGCGAATAAGGTGTTAAGCCCCTGCCATGAAACCATCGCTAGTCTTGAGAATGGGCCAGCAGCTGACGATGACACCGCAGCTGCAACAGGCCATCCGCCTGCTCCAATTGTCGACCCTGGACCTGCAACAGGAAATCCAGGAGGCCCTGGAATCCAATCCGATGCTCGAACGCCAGGAAGAAGGCGACGACTTCGACAATACCGATCCTTTGGCCGACAACGCCGAACAAAAACCCAACACCGACATTCAGGAACCGTCCTATCAGGAAGCCGCCCCGACGGTGGACAACCTGGAAGATGGCGAATGGAACGAGCGCATCCCTAACGAACTGCCAGTCGATACCGCCTGGGAAGACGTCTACCAGACCAGCGCCAGCAGCCTGCCCAGCAGCGATGACGACGAGTGGGACTTCACCACCCGCACGTCCGCCGGCGAAAGCCTGCAAAGCCATCTGCTGTGGCAATTGAACCTGGCGCCGATGTCCGACACCGACCGCCTGATCGCCGTGACCCTGATCGATTGCATCAACAATCAGGGCTACCTGGACGAAACCCTCGAAGAAATTCTCGACGCCTTTGATCCGGAGCTCGACATCGAGCTGGACGAGATCGAAGCCGTTCTGCACCGCATTCAGCAGTTCGAACCGGCCGGTATCGGCGCGCGCAACCTCGGCGAATGCCTGCTGCTGCAACTGCGTCAGCTCCCGGCCAAGACCCCGTGGCTCAACGAAGCCAAACGTCTGGTCAGCGATTACATCGATCTGCTCGGCAGTCGCGACTACAGCCAGTTGATGCGGCGTATGAAGCTCAAGGAAGACGAGTTGCGTCAGGTCATCGAACTGGTGCAAAGCCTCAATCCGCGTCCGGGCTCGCAGATCGAATCGACCGAAGCCGAGTACGTGGTGCCCGACGTCATTGTGCGCAAGGATAACGAACGCTGGCTGGTCGAGCTGAATCAGGAGTCAGTGCCCCGTCTGCGGGTCAATGCGCAGTACGCCGGTTTCGTCCGTCGCGCCGACACCAGCGCCGACAACACCTTCATGCGCAACCAGTTGCAAGAGGCACGCTGGTTCATCAAGAGCCTGCAAAGCCGCAACGAAACCCTGATGAAGGTGGCCACCCAGATCGTCGAGCATCAGCGCGGCTTCCTGGAGTATGGCGATGAAGCCATGAAGCCGTTGGTCCTGCATGACATCGCCGAGGCGGTCGGCATGCACGAATCGACGATTTCCCGGGTCACCACGCAGAAATTCATGCATACCCCGCGCGGTATTTATGAACTGAAATACTTTTTCTCCAGCCACGTCAGCACCTCCGAAGGCGGTGAATGCTCGTCGACGGCGATCCGCGCGATCATCAAAAAACTGGTTGCGGCGGAAAATCAGAAAAAGCCGTTGAGTGACAGCAAGATCGCTGGTTTACTGGAGGCACAAGGCATTCAGGTGGCTCGCCGCACCGTCGCCAAGTACCGCGAATCCCTCGGGATCGCGCCTTCGAGCGAACGCAAGCGGTTGATGTAAGCCACGTTACAGCGTTCCAGTGGCAGGCTCTTCGGCCTGCCGCTTTATGCACTGGCAACGAAGGAGAAGCTGTATGCAAGTCAACATCAGTGGACACCAACTGGAAGTGACCGAACCTCTGCGCACCTACATCAACGAGAAACTCGAACGATTGGAGCGCCATTTCGACAAGATCACCAACGTGCAAGTCACGATGTGCGTCGAAAAGCTCAAGCAGAAAATCGAAGCCACCTTGCATATACCCGGCAGCGAAGTGGTCGCCAACGCAGAAGATACCGACATGTACGCTGCGATCGACTCACTGACCGACAAGCTGGATCGCCAACTCAAAAAGCATAAGGAAAAGACCCAGAGCCTCCTTCAGGGCGCGACAGGTCGTTAACACTCCCAACCCATGATCCGACTTGAAAGTATCCTGACCCCCGGCCGTTCCCTGGTGAACGTGCCGGGCGGCAGTAAAAAGAAAGCCCTCGAACAGATTGCCAACCTCATCCATAAAGAAGTGCCGGATCTGGCCATGCAGGATGTTTTCGAGAGCCTGGTAGCCCGTGAGAAACTCGGATCCACCGGTTTCGGCAACGGCATCGCCATTCCCCACTGCCGCCTCAAAGGCTGCGAAGCGCCTATCAGCGCGTTGATGCACCTTGATGCCCCCATCGATTTCGATGCCATTGACGGCGCACCGGTCGACCTGCTGTTTGTACTGCTGGTCCCGGAAGCGGCCACCGATGCCCACCTGGAATTACTGCGCCAGATCGCCAGCATGCTCGATCGCAAGGAAGTGCGCGAAAAACTGCGCAGCGCACCGAGCAACGAAGCCTTGTATCAGGTCGTCCTGAGCGAGCAGAACGGTCATTAATCATGCGTTTGATCATCGTCAGCGGCCGCTCCGGCTCGGGTAAAAGTACCGCCCTGAATGTCCTTGAGGACAACGGCTACTACTGCATCGACAACCTGCCGGCCGGTCTGCTGCCGGAGCTCGCCGAACGCGCCCTGATTCACACCGAACTGGCCCAGCCGCTGGTGGCCGTGTCGATCGATGCACGCAATCTGCCGAGCCACCTGTCGCGTTTCCCCGAACTGCTTGAAGAAGTCCGTGCCCGGCACATCCAGTGCGATGTGCTGTATCTGGATGCCGACGAAGAAACCCTGCTCAAGCGCTTCTCGGAAACCCGCCGGCGCCATCCATTGAGCACTGCCAACCGCTCGCTGGCCGAAGCGATCGAAGATGAAACCGCCCTGCTCGGCCCGATCGCCGACCTGGCCGACCTCAAGGTCAACACCACCAATCTGAATCTGTACCAGTTGCGTGACACCATCAAACTGCGCCTGCTGAACCAGCCGGAGCCGGGTACGGCGTTTCTGGTCGAGTCGTTCGGCTTCAAGCGCGGCATGCCGGTGGACGCGGATCTGGTGTTTGATGTGCGCTGTCTGCCCAATCCTTACTGGAAACCGGAACTGCGTGCACAATCGGGTCTCGACGCACCGGTCGCCGAGTACCTGGCTGCGCAACCGGAGGTTGAGGAGATGTTTCAAGACATCTACGGCTACCTGTACAAATGGCTGCCGCGTTTTGCCGCGAGCAACCGCGCCTACGTCACCATTGCCATTGGCTGCACCGGCGGGCATCACCGCTCCGTTTACCTGACCGAACGCCTGGGTCAGGCCCTGCAGAAAACCCTGAAGAACGTCCAGGTTCGCCACCGCGACCTCACTTAAAGGATTCACACCGCGATGCCTGCTCGTGAAATCGAAATCATCAACAAATTGGGTCTGCATGCCCGGGCATCGGCCAAATTCGTCGGCGTGGCCGGCAAGTTTCCGGAGACCACGATAAGAGTCGGTCGCACACCCGAGACAGCAGTAGACGGCAAAAGCATCATGGCGATGATGATGCTCGCGGCCGGCAAGGGCACCAAGATCCATTTGAGCACCGAAGGTGAACAGGCTGAGGAGGCCATGATTGCTTTGGTGGAGCTGATCAACAACTACTTCGATGAAGGGGGCTGACAGCCCAGCACCGAAGATCGCAGCCTTGGCAACAGCTGCCGCAGGCTGCGATCTTTTGATATTCAACCCAACGCCGTATCCATCACCATCATCAGACAAAACCCGATCAGCAAGCCAAGACTGGCCAGCTTGTCATGACCATTGCGGCGCGATTCCGGAATGACTTCGTGCGTCACCACCAGCAACATCGCCCCCGCTGCCAGCGCCAGCCCCAACGGCAATAACAGCTCCGCCAGACTGACCAGCCAGGCACAGAGCAGTGCAAACACCGGTTCGATCAGTCCTGACGCCGCGCCGATCAAGAATGCCTTGACCCGCGACATTCCTGCCCCCGCCAGTACCAGCGCAATCACCAATCCCTCTGGCACATCCTGCAAGGCGATGCCCATCGCCAGACTGTCGGCATCCGGCATGCCGCCGCCAGCGGACACCCCCACCGCCATGCCTTCCGGGATGTTGTGAGCAATGATGGCGAAGACGAACAGCCAGATGCCCGGCGGAATCACCGGGTGCTCGGGGGTACCGACGAGCATTTCCGGTGAGGCGCCGGACAGTTTCAGATCCACCAGATACAAACCGAACGCACCGAGCATGATGCCGAAGCAAATCAGCCCGCTGGCGGCCAACGGTGTCAGGCCCAGACTTTCGGCAGCAGCGATGCCCGGCACGATCAGCGAAAACGCGGTCGCCGCCAGCATCACGCCGGCGCCGAAACCCAGTAGCGTATCGCTGAGCCTCTGCGGCATACGCCGGATCACCAGCACCGGCACCGCGCCGAGCGCCGTGCCGAGGGCGCAGATCGCGCCGCCCTGCAATGCGCGTGACAATCGCGGCTGCAGATCCAGCCATTCCAGCCCGTGCACGGCCAGCAGGGTCATGCCCGCCAGCAGCAACAGCGACCCGACCGCGTAACGAAACATACGCCCACCGCCAATCGCCAGTGTTTCAGTGCCCATAGTCAGCCCTGGATTGTTTTTATAGAAGACTTAAACCAGTGCAGCCTGGTAGCGCGCAGCAACTTCCGGCCAGTTGATCACGTTGTAGAACGCGTTGATGTATTCCGGGCGACGGTTCTGATAAAGCAGGTAATAGGCGTGTTCCCAAACATCCAGACCGAGAATCGGCGTGTTGCCGTTCATCAACGGGCTGTCCTGATTGCCGCTACTTTCCACGACCAGTTTTTTCTCCGGGGTCACGCTGAGCCAGGCCCAGCCGCTGCCGAAACGGGTCAACGCGGCTTTGGTGAAGGCTTCCTTGAAGCTGTCGAGGCCGCCCAGTTGCGCCTCGATGGCCTTGGCCAGCGCGCCGTCCGGCTTACCACCGCCGTTGGGCACCATGACTTCCCAGAACAGCGAATGGTTGGCATGCCCGCCACCCTGATTGATCACCGCCGCGCGGAGTTTTTCCGGCAACTGCTGAACGCTGGCGACCAGTTTTTCCACCGGCCATTCGGCGTACTCAGTGCCTTCGACGGCGGCATTGAGGTTGTTGATGTAGGTCTGGTGGTGCTTGGTGTAGTGGATCTCCATGGTTTGCGCATCGATGTGCGGTTCCAGGGCATCGTAGGCGTACGGCAAGGCAGGCAAGGTAAAAGCCATTTCAGTGGACTCCATGGTGATGTGAGGCTGACGCGCGGCGTGCATTGCCGGTGTCCGGGTGCAGCAGGCGCTGGGTGCGCGGGTATTCGCCGTATTCGCTGATGAAATTCAGCAGTTCGACGTAGGTCTTGCTGCTCTGGCGCAACGCCGCCTCACGCAGGGCCGGGCGCAGGCGCTCGTCCTGCATGGTCTGCAACAGCCGTTGATGAATCGCGCAGAGGTACTCGGCGCTCTCCTCCGGCTGATTCAGGCGCAGGTGCAGATCCGCGAGGTTGTGGTGGGAGATGACGCAGGCCGCCACCGCTTCGTCGGCGTCCGCCCAGCGTTCGAACAGTACTTGCGCCAGGGCCAGGGCTTGCAGATAAGCTTCACGGGCATCAATCAGCTCGCCCAACATGAAGCAGCGATTGGCCCGTTCGATCGTGCGTTTCCAGTGCTCCATGGTGAGCCTCCAAAGCGGTTGCGGGGTTTACACGCCGCCGGCGGTGAGTTTCTCGGGGTTGAGCAACTCTTCCAGTTGGCTGCGCGACAGGTCGGTGTGTTCCAGGGCGACGTCGATCACCGGACGCCCTTGCTTGTAGGCCTGCTTGGCGATTTCCGCGGCTTTCTGATAACCGATGATCGGATTGAGCGCGGTCACCAGAATCGGGTTGCGCGACAACGCTTCCTTGAGCCGCGACTCGTTGACCTTGAAGCTGGCGATGGCCTTGTCGCCGAGCAGACGACTGGCATTGGCCAGCAGTTCGATGCTGCTCAGCAGGTTCTGGGCGATGATCGGCAGCATCACGTTCAGTTCGAAATTGCCCGACTGGCCGGCGATGGTGACCACCGAATCGTTACCGATCACTTGTGCGGCGACCATGGCGGTGGCTTCCGGGATCACCGGATTCACCTTGCCCGGCATGATCGACGAACCCGGTTGCAGGGCTTCCAGTTCGATCTCGCCAAGGCCGGCGAGCGGACCGGAGTTCATCCAGCGCAGGTCGTTGGCGATTTTCATCAGCGACACGGCGGTGGCCTTGAGCTGACCGGAGACGGCGACGGCGGTGTCCTGCGAGCCGATCAGGGCGAACAGATCCTTGCCCGGAGTGAATTGCACATTCGTCAGTTGGCTGAGCTGGCGGCTGAAACGCGCGGCGAATTCCGGATGCGCATTGATCCCGGTGCCGACCGCCGTACCGCCCTGCGCCAGCGATTGCAGGCTCGGCAGTAAATCCTGCAGATGACCGATGTTGGCCTTGAGCTGCTGCGCCCAGCCATTGAGCACCTGGCTCATGCGCACCGGCATCGCGTCCATCAAGTGCGTACGGCCGGTTTTGACGTGGTGGTGCACCTGATCGGCTTTGTTTTCGATGACCTGCACCAGATGCAACAGCGCCGGCAGCAGTTGTTCGTGCAACGCCAACGCCGCGCTGACGTGGATGGTGGTCGGAATGATGTCGTTGCTGCTCTGGCCGCAGTTGACGTGATCGTTCGGGTTGACCGGCTCGCCGAGCAGGCGGCTGGCGAGGGTCGCAATCACTTCGTTGGCGTTCATGTTGGAGCTGGTGCCGGAGCCGGTCTGGAAGATATCCACCGGGAAATGCTGCATGAAATCGCCTTCGAGCAGGCCTTGCGCGGCATCGCTGATGGCTTTGCCTTGCGCGGCGCTAAGCTGATTGAGTTCGACGTTGGCCCGGGCGGCAGCGGCTTTGGCGAGGATCAGTGCGCGAATGAATTGCGTCGGCATCGGTTTGCCGCTGATCGGGAAGTTATCCACTGCGCGCTGGGTCTGCGCGCCGTAGAGAGCGTCCACCGGCACCTGCAATTCGCCCATGCTGTCGCGCTCAATACGTGTCTTGGTCATCGGTAAATCCTTGGACTAATTCAATGAGAGGGATCGAGGGAAGCAACTCGCAGGTCGCCAGTTGCCAGGTGTAGCGCTGCCAGCGTTGGAGCCGGCAGTTGCACAGCGACAGGCGCTCCATTTCACGCAACGGCCGCCAGGCTTGATCGAGACACAGGCTGCGCCAGTGCCACGGCAACGCGATGTCGGTGGCCGTGTCGAGCAGCAGACGGAAGGAGGTTTCAGCGATGGTCCACGGGGAAGTCGCCGTACAGCAGGCCAGATAACGGCCTTCGGCCAGGTAATGTTCGATCAGGCGCGGTTCGTCAGGATCCATCGCGCAACGGATCTGGCGACTCATCCAGCGCCAGCTTTCGAGGTACGGCTGCTCGTGCAAGGCAGAACTCATGATCCGGGACTCGTTCGGAGATGAGATTTATTATTAGATGATAATGAGAACCAAAACAAGAGCACCTGGTTACACAGACTCCATTGTAGGAGCGAGCCTGCTCGCGAAGGCGTCGTGTCAGTCACCGCTGCAGTAGACTGCTATCGCTTTCGCGAGCAGGCTCGCTCCCACAAGGTTTTGTGCGGAGCCAAGAAAAAAGGCGCGCCACCCGATGAGGTGGCGCGCCTTTCTTGTCTGACCGCTGGGGCTTAGCTGCCCGCGACAGTCATCCGCTCGATCAGCACCGAACCCGTGCGAATATTGCTACGCAACTCCAGGTCATTACCGACTGCAACGATCTGCTTGAACATGTCGCGCATGTTGCCGGCGATGGTCACTTCCTGCACCGCGAACTGGATTTCGCCGTTCTCGACCCAGAACCCCGCCGCCCCACGCGAATAGTCGCCGGTGACCATGTTCAAGCCATGGCCCATCAACTCGGTAACCAACAGGCCACGGCCCATGCGCTTCAACAGCGCCGCCTGGTCTTCATCACCGTGAGTGACGAACAGGTTGTGCACGCCACCCGCGTTGGCGGTGCTCGGCATGCCGAGTTTGCGCCCGGAGTACGTGCCGAGGATGTACGACACCAACTCGCCCTTCTCGACGAACGGTTTGGCGTAGGTGGCCAGACCATCACCGTCGTAGGACGCACTGCCCATGGCGCGCATCAGGTGCGGACGCTCATCGATGGTCAGCCATTCGGGGAACAGCTTCTGCCCCAGCGTGCCTTCGAGGAACGACGATTTGCGATACAGACTGCCGCCAGACACCGCCGACAGGAAGCTGCCGAACAAGCCGCCCGCCAGCTCGGCGGAAAACAGCACCGGCACTTCGCAGGTGGGTACCGGACGCGCGCCCAGACGGCTCGCGGCACGTTGCGCGGCACGCTGGCCGATGCTCACCGGATCCGCCAGCAAACTGCCCTGACGATTGACGTCATACCAGTAATCGCGCTGCATCTGGCCGTCGGCTTCGGCGATCATCACGCAGCTCAGGCTGTGCCGGGTCGACGCGTAACCACCGATGAAACCGTGGCTGTTGCCATACACGCGACAGCCTTGATGGGTGCTGAGGGTGGTGCCGTCGGCGTTCTTGATTCGCGCATCGGCGTCGAACGCGGCGGCTTCACAGAGCAACGCCTTCTCGATGGCCTGTTCCGGGGTGATGTCCCATTCGTGGAACAGGTCGAAATCCTGCACATCCCTGGCCATCAGCGCGGCATCGGCGAGGCCCGAGGCTTCGTCTTCAGAGGTATGTTTGGCGATCGCCAGTGCAGCGGCAACGGTTTCACGAATCGCGTCCGGCCCGGTGGCGGACGTGCTGGCCGAGCCTTTGCGCTGGCCGACGTACAGGGTGATGCCAAAGCCCTGGTCGCGATTGAATTCGACCGTCTCGACCTCACGCTGGCGCACCGACGTCGACAAACCCTGCTCCAGCGACACCGCGACTTCGCAGGCACTGGCGCCCTGACGCTTGGCTTCGGCGATGATCTGCTCGACCTGTTCCTGCAGTGCCGGCAATGCTTGCGGGCCGACGCTTTGAACTGCACTCATGCTCATCTCCACTCAAATTCTGCTTTCGGCTGGGGCCATTGAGCGACCGGGCCGGACAAGCGGCCCCCGACTGGTTATCATGGCGGCGTTTCTTTGCGGACTGCCACCATGGTTGATTCTTACGACGACTCCCTCGATACGGGAGAAAAAAGCAAATCTCAGGTCAAACGCGAGCTGCATGCTCTGGTTGACCTTGGCGAGCGCCTTACAACACTCAAGCCCGACTTGCAGGCAAAACTGCCATTGACCGACGCCTTGCGCCGGGCCCTGGCTGATGCGCCGAAGCACACCGCGAACATCGCGCGTAAACGGCACCTGCAGTTCATCGGCAAACTGATGCGCGATCAGGACACTGACGCGATTCTGGTCCTGCTCGATCAACTCGATGCCTCCACCCGTCAGTACAACGAGCGTTTCCACAACCTCGAACGCTGGCGTGACCGCCTGATCGCCGGTGACGATGCCGTGCTGGAGAAATTCGTCGTCGAATACCCCGACGCCGATCGCCAGCAACTGCGTTCCCTGATCCGTCAGGCTCAGCACGAGGTTGCACACAACAAACCTCCTGCTTCCAGCCGCAAGATCTTCAAGTACATCCGTGAGCTGGACGATACCCAACGCGGCCTGCGTTGATATCTCGCTCTTGTAGGAGCTGCCGCAGGCTGCGATCTTTTGATCTTGAAAAAGCAAAGATCGCAGCCTGCGGCAGCTCCTACAGCTGGTTTATTTATGCGCCCGTGCCACCCACGGTAATCGCATCGATCTTCAGCGTCGGCTGACCGACACCCACCGGCACCGACTGCCCGTCCTTGCCGCACGTGCCCACACCGCTGTCCAGCGCCAGATCGTTACCGACCATCGACACCCGGCTCATCGCCTCGGGGCCGTTGCCGATCAACGTCGCGCCCTTGACCGGCGCGGTGATCTTGCCGTCCTCGATCAGGTACGCCTCACTGGTGGAGAACACGAACTTGCCGCTGGTGATGTCGACCTGACCGCCGCCAAGGTTGGCGCAGTAGATGCCCTTCTTCACCGAAGCGATGATTTCCGCCGGATCGCTCTCGCCTCCGAGCATGTAGGTGTTGGTCATGCGCGGCATCGGCAGATGCGCGTAGGACTCGCGACGACCGTTGCCGGTACGGGCTACGCCCATCAGGCGTGCGTTGAGCTTGTCCTGCATGTAGCCCTTGAGCACGCCGTTTTCGATCAGCGTGGTGCACTCGGTCGGAGTGCCTTCGTCGTCGACGCTCAGCGAGCCGCGACGACCGCTCAACGTGCCGTCATCGACAATGGTGCAGAGCTTGGAGGCAACCATTTCGCCCATGCGCCCGCTATAGGCCGAACTGCCCTTGCGGTTGAAGTCGCCTTCCAGACCGTGACCGACCGCTTCGTGCAGGAGCACACCGGACCAGCCCGAACCGAGGACGACAGGCAAGGTGCCGGCCGGTGCCGGAATCGCTTCCAGATTCACCAGGGCCTGACGCAGTGCTTCACGGGCATAGCCCATGGCACGGTCTTCGGCGAGGAAATAACGGTAGTCGGTACGCCCGCCGCCGCCATGTCCGCCGCGCTCGCGACGGCCATTCTGCTCGACGATCACGCTGACGTTGAAACGTACCAGCGGACGCACATCAGCGGCCAGGCCACCGTCGGTGGACGCCACCAGAATCCGTTCCCAGACCCCGGCCATGCTCACGCTGACCTGCTGAATCCGTGGATCGAGGGCGCGGGTGGCGACGTCGATGCGCTTGAGCAGCTCGACTTTCTCGGCGCGGCTCAGCACTTCCAGCGGATTGTCCGGCGCATACAACTGCGCGACGTCCTGGGTGCTGAACGCCTGCACCGTGCCGTTCTGCCCGGCGCGGGAAATCGAGCGGGCGGCACGGGCCGCAGCGCCCAGGGCTTCGAGGGTGATCGCGTTGCTGTAGGCAAAACCGGTTTTCTCGCCGGACTGCGCACGCACGCCAACACCTTGGTCGAGGTTGAAGCTGCCTTCCTTGACGATACCGTCCTCCAGCGACCACGACTCGGAGATCTGGCCCTGGAAATACAGATCGGCAGCATCGATGCCCGGGCCGGCCAGATCGCCGAGCACACCTTGCAGGCTCTCGATGGTCACGCCGCCGGGCGCCAACAGGTGATCACTGACTGAGGACAACAACTCGCTCATAGGTTTACGCCTTAAATTCATGTTCTGAAGCAGGCCGCTGGGCGCCCTGCGAGAAAAACCGCCGATGACTCGTCACCGGCATTCGCGCCCTGATAGACGCTTGTTCATCACTGTCGCGTGCGGCCAACAATACCGCCTCGCCTTGATCCTGATGCGCCAGCACACGGCCCCACGGATCGATGATCGCCGCATGACCGAAGGTCTCACGCGGTCCCGGGTGGGTCCCGCCCTGTGCTGCCGCCAACACATAACACTGCGTCTCGATGGCCCGGGCGCGAATCAGCACATCCCAGTGCGCCGCACCGGTCACTGCGGTGAAGGCCGACGGGGCGGTAATCAACTCGGCACCGGCGGCGCGCAATTCGCTGTACAGCTCCGGAAAGCGCAGGTCGTAACACACGGTCAGGCCGACTCGGCCAACCGGCGTGTCTGCGACCACCACGCCACTGCCATAAGCATAGTCATCGGATTCGCGATACCGCCCGCGATTGTCCGCCACATCAACATCGAACAGGTGCAACTTGTCATAGCGTGCCACGGTTTCACCCTGATCGTTGACCAGCAGCGAACAGGCATGCGACTTGGCGTCCGGTTGCCCAAGCGGCGGCAACGGCAAGGTGCCGGCCACTATCCATAACTTGAGGTCGCGGGCGGTCTGTTTCAACCATGGCAGGATCGGACCTTCGCCAAGCGCTTCGGCACGGCCGATGTCGGCGATGTCGCGACGGCCCATGGCAGCGAAGTTTTCCGGCAGCACCGCCAGCTTCGCGCCGCCGGCCGCGGCCTGTTCGAGCAGGCGTCGAGCCTGCGCCAGATTGGCCAGCACATCACTCTGGCTGACCATTTGAATCACCGCTAAAGACATGGCGCACTCCGTGACAGGTATGCGGCCATGCTACTCCATAGGCCTGGGATGTGGCTGTTCAAAAAGGCTTGTCGAAGGTGATTTTCGGCTCTTTCCACGGGCCTTTGACGGTGTACTTGACGCTGGCGAAGCGTGCCACGCGGTCGCCGATCAGCTTGTCGATCAGGAACAACGCCCCGCCGACCGCCGGCGCGCCGACGATCAACGCGGCAATCGGCAGGTTGTTGGTCACCGGCAAGGTCACCAGCAATTTGGCGTCGACCTGATCGCCGACCAGATCCAGCGTACCGTCCAGCTCAAGGTTGCTCGAAGGACCGGTCAGGCGAATCGGCTCGCGGGTGACATACACGCCGTTATTAGCCACCAACAGGCCCTTGACCCGATCGTAGCTCAAGCCTTTGCCAAACAAGTCGGAGAAGTCCAGACGCAGACGACGGCCGATGGAGTTGAAGTTGAGCAGACCGAACACCCGCAACGCCTGCGCGCCGCCCTCAACTTCAACGAACTGACCTTTATTGAGCGAGGCATCCAGGGTGCCGGAGAAGCGCTTGGTTGCCAGCCATGCCGGCGAGCCCGGCCAGCGGCCATCGACATCCATGTGGAACTCTTCACTGGTCACGCTCGGCGCAAAGCCCCAGCCCTTGAGCACATCGGCAAGGTTCTTGCCGCTGATCCGGCCCTTGAACCAACTGTTGGTCGAACCCGGCGCCCCTTCCCAGCCGCCATTGCCCTGCAACAGGATGCCCTTGAGGCCCATATCGAGATTGCTCAGGGCAATGCCTTTGGCCGTCGGTCGAACCTTGAGCGACCAGCCGCCCACCAGATCCTGGCCCAGAAACAACTGATTGATGGTGATATCCAGCGCGGGAATCTTCGTCGGGTCGGCCGAAACCAGCGGATCAGGCGAATTCTCGTCAGCCTGCACCGTCGGATCCGGCGCCGGCAGACGTACGTATTGCAGATTGACCGCGATCGGCGCGCCTTTGGCGTCCGGCAGGCTGGCCGAGCCCTTGGCCTGCTGGCTGTCGAGCGCCAGATTCCACGCCCAAGGTTTGCGATTGACCTGTACCGCTGCCTGATCCAGCGTGGTGCCGAAGGCGGTGAGCTTGCCCACCTTGAAGTCGGCACTGTTGAGCAATTGTTTGGCACTGCCGCCCGGATCGTTGCCGGCGTATTTGCTGACCAGATCCTGCCACGGCGCGACGTCCAGCTCTGACAGTACACCGCGGATGCGCAGGCCCTTGGCGTCCGGCAGGAGTGCGTCGCCGGTACCGAGGAACAGCTCACCGCGACCATCGGCGATATTGCTCGGCGGCGCGGCGAAGGTGAAGCTCGCCAGTTGATCGTAGTTGACCCAGTAACGCCGCTCCGCACCTTGCAACGTCATGCGGAACACCGTGTCACGACCCTGCTCGGCCGACATGCCGAACGGTGCCGGCAGATCCACTGCCACACCTTTCATGCTGGAGCTGACAGTGAGCTGACTGTCAGTGCCGTCGAGGTTGACCTGCAACTGATACGGAAGGATCCCGGACACTGGCAACGGCTGAGTCACGCCCAGCCAGTCAGTGAGCTTCTTGACCTCGACCTGCCCGGAAGCCGCGACCCGAGTCTTGAGCTTGTTCGGGCTGCCATCAGCGAAAATCTGCGCGGTCACCGGCTTGTCGAAGGCCCTGGCGGCGATGTTCTGCCCGCTCAGCCCCTTGGCGCTGTCAAAACGGAAATCGCCCTTGAGCTGGCTCAGTTCCAGCTTCGGCTCGGCCAGTTTCAGGCGCGCATTGGCGGTTTTGAAATCGACGAGGATCTTCGGCAGATCGCCCTTTTCCAGCGGAATGTCGAGTTTGACCTTGCCCTGCAGATCACCCTCGCCTTCCCAGCCGGCAAAGGTTTCGCCGGTACCGATCGGCGCGGTCTGCAGAATCTTCAAGCCATCGCCCAGCCCGCCGACAAATCCGCCGTCGAGCAACAGATGGGTGGGCTGCCCGGCCGGCACATGGGGAATGTTGACGAAAACGTCGCTGACCTGGGTGTCGAGCAACTGGCCCTTGTCGGCCACGATGCGCACGCCGCTGTCCTCGATGAACACATCGCCGCTGACCTTGCTCACGTGCGGCCAGCCCGGCTGGAACGCCAGCTCGGCGTCATGCACCTTGAAGAACAGGCTGATGCTGCGATCCACGTCCTTGGCGTTTTTGCTCAGCGAACCCTGGTACTGGAAGAAGCCCTGATCCACGGTGCCCTTGAGGATCGCTGTACGCAGCCACTCGTCGAGGGCCGGGCTCAAGACTTCGGGCAGGTATTTGGCGGTGTAGCGACCATCGCCATCGACCAGCCCGACGCGCAGGTCCATGTAGTCTTCCTGGCTATGGTCGAAGTGCAGGCGGATCAGGAAGTCGCCGGCAATTTTGCCCTCTTCGCCCAGCACTTTCAGGTACGGCGCGATCAGGGTAAAACCTTCTTTATCGAGCTTCCAGGTCAGTCGGGCATTGGCCTGGATGTATTGCCATGGCTTGGCGAAGATCGGGTCGAGGTGCAGGACGAAATCCTTGCTGTCCAGGCGTAACTCGCCACCGTCGAGGTTGCCGCTGAGGCTGCCACTGACGTTTCGCGCCGCCGGGGCACCGTGATAGGCATCGAAACCGACATTATCGAGGTTGGCCGCAAAGCCGAATTTCGAGCCGTCGGTGGCATTGGGACGAAAATCCAGCAGCACGTTGCGCAGTCCACCCGTCACCTTCAGGTGGTCGACGACCGTAGCGACGTTTTCGGGCAACGGCCCCAGCGCATTGAGCAACGGCGTGATCGGTGTCAGGTCGAGGCGGTCGGCCTGCAAGTGCCACAACTCATCGGTTTTATCGGTGGCCACCGTCTGCTTGAGCTGCACATGGGATTCCCAGCGGGTCTCGCCGAAGTTCATCGCCAGCGAATCGAGAGTGACAATCGCGCCCTCGTCATCGCGCTGGTAATAGCCGTTGAGCGCCAGATTGCTGATCTTGATCGGCTTGCGCTCGGCATAAGCGCCGGTCACCTGTGGTGCGTTCAAACGGATGGCGGCGCTTTGCAGAGCGCCGTCGTTCCAGTTCACCCACAGCTCGCCGCCCGCTTTGATCTCGGAAAAATTCCACTGTTGAGTCACACGCTCAGGCAGCCACTTCGACCAGTCGCTTTGCGGCAGGCTGACATAACCTTCCACCGAACTGTTCGGCAATTGAGAGGGGCGAATCCGTGTACGCAGGCTCATCGCCACTGGTTGCCCATCGGGCAAGGTCAGACGAGCATCGAGACGCTGACGGCTGCTGCCAGTTTTCAGATTTAGACCGACATAAGTAAAGGTCATCGGCGCCTGATCCAGCGGCTGCACGGTCACCTGACTGTCGAGCACCGACAGTTGCTGAACCATCTGCGAGCGCTTGAACAATTGTTCGGGATCCAGCGGCTGGTCGTTCTGCACCGGCAGGCCTTCCAGCGCCCAGGTGCCGTCCTGTGCTTCTTTGACACTGATCTTCAGGCCGTTCAATTCCAGATGGGCGATACGCACTTCGCGCGACAGCAGACTGGCCCAGAGGTCAGGCACCACGCGCACCCGATCCAGACGCAAGGCATTGGCGCCGTCACCGACCATCACATCATGGGCCAGCAGAATCGGCGCGAAGCCGCTCCAGTTGCCTTCCAGTTCGCCGATCTGCAACGGCATGCCGAGCGCAGCCGTGGCCTTGTCTTCGATATCGGTGCGGTATTCCGCCACCAGTGGCGTCAGTTCCCGACCGAGGCTGACGTACAACGCCATCAACACCAGAACCAACGCGCACAGGCCCAGCCCCCAGCGGGTCAGTGCGGCCAAAATGCGTGTCAGACGCTCCATGTCAGTTGGCTCCCATGGCAAAAAAACTACTGAAAGCTGAGGCCAGCCGTTGTGGATTAGTTGTGCTGCAGGGGTTCAGAGCAGCACCACGTCATATTGTTCCTGGGAATACATGGTTTCGACCTGAAAGCGTATGGTGCGGCCGATAAACCCTTCAAGCTCGGCGACGTTACCGGATTCTTCATCGAGCAAACGGTCCACCACTTTCTGGTTCGCCAGCACCCGGTAACCTTCGGCCTGATAGGCGCGGGCTTCGCGCAGAATCTCGCGGAAAATCTCGTAACAGATGGTTTCCGGGGTCTTCAACTTGCCCCGGCCCTGGCAACTGCTGCACGGCTCGCACAGCACTTGTTCAAGACTTTCGCGGGTGCGCTTGCGGGTCATCTGCACCAGGCCCAACTCGGTGATGCCGATGATGTTGGTCTTGGCGTGATCACGTTCGAGCTGTTTTTCCAGGGTGCGCAGCACCTGGCGCTGATGCTCTTCATCTTCCATGTCGATGAAGTCGATGATGATGATCCCGCCCAGATTGCGCAGGCGCATCTGCCGGGCAATCGCGGTGGCGGCTTCGAGGTTGGTCTTGAAGATGGTTTCTTCAAGGTTGCGATGGCCTACAAACGCGCCGGTGTTGACGTCGATGGTGGTCATGGCTTCCGCCGGATCGACCACCAGATAGCCGCCGGACTTGAGCGGCACCTTGCGCTCGAGGGCTTTCTGGATTTCGTCTTCGACGCCATACAGGTCGAAAATCGGCCGCTCGCCCGGATAGTGTTCGAGACGATCGGCGATTTCCGGCATCAGTTCGGCCACAAACTGCGTGGTTTTCTGGAAGGTTTCCCTGGAGTCGATGCGGATTTTCTCGATCTTCGGGCTGACCAGATCGCGCAACGTGCGCAGGGCCAGACCGAGGTCTTCGTAGATCACACTTGGCGCGCCGATGGTCTGGATCTGCGCATTGATCTGATCCCACAGGCGGCGCAGGTAGCGGATGTCCATGAGGATCTCATCGGCCCCGGCACCTTCGGCGGCGGTACGCAGGATGAAGCCACCGGCCTCCTTGATTCCTTCCTTGGCCACACAATCGCTGACCACCTGCTTGAGGCGCTCGCGCTCGGCTTCGTCTTCGATTTTCAGGGAAATGCCGACGTGGGCGGTGCGCGGCATGTACACCAGATAACGCGACGGAATCGACAGCTGCGTGGTCAGGCGCGCGCCCTTGGAACCGATCGGGTCCTTGGTCACCTGTACCACCAGACTCTGACCTTCGTGTACCAGCGCGCTGATGCTTTCCACCGCCGGGCCTTCGCGAAGGGAGATTTCCGAGGCGTGGATGAATGCCGCACGATCCAGACCGATGTCGACGAATGCCGCCTGCATGCCCGGCAGCACCCGGACAATCTTGCCCTTATAGATGTTGCCGACGATCCCGCGTTTTTGCGTGCGCTCAACGTGGACTTCTTGCAGCACACCGTTTTCGACCACCGCCACGCGCGATTCCATCGGCGTGATGTTGATCAGAATCTCTTCACTCATGGCAGGGTCTCGTTCAGGCATGTTCACGATAATGGCCGCATCTTGATTCGTACGACGCTCATTGCGCGTTCAGGTTTTGCCAACAGGGTATGCCGAAATGGCCCAACAGTTCTGCGGTTTCGCAAACCGGCAGCCCGACCACCGCCGAATAGCTGCCATTGAGCCCGGCGACAAACACCGCGCCGAGGCCCTGAATGCCATAACCGCCGGCCTTGTCCCGGGGTTCACCACTGGCCCAGTAGGCCGCAGCTTCTTCGCGGCTGATCGGGCGGAACCGCACCAGACTGCGCACCACGCGCGACTCACAGCGCTCGCCTTCGAGCACGGCGATGGCGGTCAGCACTTCATGCTCCTTGCCGGACAACATCATCAGCATGGCGCATGCATCGGCTTCGTCCACCGGTTTGCCAAGAATTTTGCCTTCGAGCACCACGGCGGTGTCCGCGCCCAGAACGCAAAACGCCGCGTCGGCCACCAGCGTGCGTCGGCCGGCCTCGGCCTTGCCACGCGCCAGGCGTTCGACATAGGCCGAGGGCGATTCTTCGGGGATCGGGGTTTCATCGATGTCCGCACTGATGGCGGAGAACGGCACGCCGATCTGCGTGAGCAACTCACGCCGACGCGGCGAACCAGAGGCGAGGTAAAGCGGCTTCATCAAGACATCTCCCTTGTCGAGGTGCGGGCACATGCCTGACCGAATCAGTTGATTTTGTAGCGCCGGCGCAATCCACGCAAAGCGAAGCTGACCCAAGGCCAGAGCAAGGCACTGACCAGTGCCGGCAGTACCAGCGCCAGGGTGGGCTGACGATTGCCGGTCAAGGCGCTGAGCCACAGTTGAACCAGTTGAGCGAGGCCGAAGATCACCAGGATCACCAGGCATTGCTGCCACATCGGGAACATCCGCAGACGCTGCTGCAACGACAGCACGAGGAAAGTGATCAGCGTCAGGATCAAGGCATTCTGGCCAAGCAGATCGCCCTGCAGCACGTCTTCGGCCAGCCCCAGGCAGAACGCGGTGACCATGCCGACCGTATGCGGCATGTACAACGCCCAGAAAGTCAGCAGCAAGGCCAGCCAGAGGGGACGCAGGATTTCCATGAACATCGGCAGCGGTGAAACGCTGAGCAGGATGCCGAAGACAAACGTCAGCCAGACAATCCAGCCGTTACGCGAAGCGGTAGCGCCGACCATTATTCTTGTCTCCCTGTGTTGCCCGGCGCAGTTACGGGCGGTTTCGCCGCCGGACGCGCAGCAGGCTGGGAAGCTGGCGGCTTGCTTGCCGCCGCTGGCTTGGCCGCAGGTTTGGCCGGCGTGGTGCTGGCCGCAGCAGCGGGCGCTGGAGCGGTCGGCGCAGCTGGCGTTGCCGCCGCTGCCGGTGTGTTGACGACTTTCGGCACTGTGGCCGGAAGCATCGGGCCACCGCCCTGCGCATCGAGATTTTCCTGGGCCTGCGCCGCATCGTTGGCGCGCTCTTCGGCGGTGCGGTTGTCACTGAACACCAGCAGCAGATAACGGCTGCGGTTCAACGCAGCGGTTGGCACCGCGCGGACAATCGCGAACGGCTGGCCGGAATCGTGAATGACTTCCTTGACCGTCGCCACCGGATAACCGGCCGGGAAACGCTGACCGAGGCCGGAGCTGACCAGCAGATCGCCTTCCTTGATGTCGGCGGTATCGGCGACATGGCGCAGTTCCAGGCGTTCCGGGTTACCGGTGCCGCTGGCAATCGCCCGCAGACCGTTACGGTTCACCTGCACAGGAATGCTGTGAGTGGTGTCGGTCAGCAGCAGCACCCGGGAGGTGTACGGCATCAACTCGACCACCTGGCCCATCAGGCCGCGTGCATCGAGCACCGGCTGACCGAGCACCACGCCATCGCGCTCACCTTTATTGATGATGATGCGATGGGTGAAGGGATTGGGGTCCATGCCGATCAACTCGGCCACCTCGACCTTTTCGTTGACCAGTGCGGAGGAATTGAGCAACTCGCGCAGCCGCACGTTCTGCTCGGTAAGGGCGGCAAGCTTCTGCATGCGCCCCTGCAACAGCAGGTTCTCGGTCTTGAGTTTTTCGTTTTCGGCGACCAGCTCGGTGCGGCTGCCGAACTGACTGGCGATCCCTTCCCACAGCCGTCCGGGCAGGTCGGTGATCCAGTAGGCGTCCATCAACACCAGCGACGCTTGTTTGCGCGCGGGTTTGAGCAGGTCGAAGCGGGCATCGACCACCATCAGCGCGACCGACAGCACGGCCAGCACCAACAGGCGCACACCCAACGAAGGGCCTTTGGCGAAAAGCGGTTTAATAAGCCGCTCCTCCCAGGCAAATGTTCTGTTTATTCATACGGCATCAAACCGGCCTGGATGAAGACTGACAGAAGATAAACGCCAACAGGCAGCACTGCAAAGTGCTGCCTGTGCGCTCACCCACGTATTGCAAACCGGCGCTTATTCGCTGGAGAGCAGGTCCATGGTGTGCTTGTCCATCATTTCCAATGCACGGCCACCGCCGCGAGCAACACAGGTCAGCGGATCTTCGGCAACAATCACCGGCAGACCGGTTTCCTGGGCCAGCAACTTGTCGAGGTCACGCAGCAGCGCGCCACCACCGGTCAGCACCAGGCCGCGCTCGGCGATGTCGGAAGCCAGTTCCGGCGGCGATTGCTCCAGCGCGCTTTTCACCGCCTGAACGATAGTGGCCAGGGACTCTTGCAGAGCTTCCAGCACTTCGTTGGAGTTCAGGGTGAATGCACGTGGAACGCCTTCGGCCAGGTTGCGACCGCGAACGTCGACTTCGCGAACTTCGCCGCCCGGGTAGGCCGTGCCGATTTCCTGCTTGATGCGCTCGGCAGTCGATTCACCGATCAGGCTGCCGTAGTTGCGGCGCACGTAGGTGATGATCGCTTCGTCGAAGCGGTCGCCGCCCACGCGGACGGATTCGGCGTAGACCACACCGTTCAGGGAGATCAGCGCGATTTCAGTGGTACCACCACCGATATCGACGACCATCGAACCGCGTGCTTCTTCAACCGGCAGGCCGGCACCGATCGCAGCAGCCATCGGCTCTTCGATCAGGAACACTTCACGGGCACCGGCACCGAGGGCCGATTCACGGATGGCACGACGCTCAACCTGGGTGGATTTGCATGGAACGCAGATCAGCACACGAGGGCTGGGCTGCAGAAAGCTGTTTTCGTGAACCTTGTTGATAAAGTATTGCAGCATCTTTTCGCAGACGCTGAAGTCGGCGATCACGCCGTCCTTCATCGGACGAATGGCAGCAATGTTGCCCGGCGTACGGCCGAGCATGCGCTTGGCTTCGGTGCCGACAGCAACGACACTTTTCTGGTTACCGTGTGTCCGAATGGCCACAACCGATGGCTCATTCAGGACGATACCGCGCTCGCGCACGTAAATAAGGGTGTTGGCAGTGCCCAGGTCAATGGAAAGATCGCTGGAAAACATGCCACGCAGTTTCTTGAACATGGGAAAGGGACCCTAGGCAACGCGTGGGTAAAAAAGTGCGGCAAACTCTAACAACGACAGGGATTTTGGGCAAGGCGCCAATATGTTAAATTGGCCGCTTTTCTGTGCACCAAGCCCCACAATCGCGGCCTTATGACCGTAGAAGTGCGGTAGTGTTCCGACAATCTAACACACGGACGCCGTCCGTTCTGTTTTCCACTGGAGAATCCCGATGGCGCTAGAACGCTCCGACGTGGAAAAAATCGCACATCTGGCCTGCCTTGGCCTGAATGATGCCGATCTTCCGCACATTACTTCCGCCCTCAACAGCATTCTCGGGCTGGTCGACGAAATGCAGGCCGTCGATACCGACGGTATCGAGCCTTTGGCCCACCCGCTGGAAGCCAGTCAGCGCCTGCGCGCCGACGTCGTGACCGAGACCAATCACCGCGAGGCCTATCAGTCCATCGCACCAGCGGTCGAAAACGGCCTGTATCTGGTTCCGAAAGTCATCGACTAAAGGGAAAGAGCCTGCAATGCATCAAATGACTCTGGCCGAGATCGCCCGCGGTCTCGCCGATAAAAAGTTTTCCTCCGAAGAGCTGACCAAAGTCCTGCTGGCGCGTATTACCCAGCTCGATCCGCAGCTCAACAGTTTCATCAGCCTCACCGAAGAGCTGGCACTCGAGCAGGCGAAAGCCGCCGATGCACGCCGGGCCAACGGTGAGAGCGGCGCCCTGCTCGGTGCGCCGATCGCCCACAAGGACCTGTTCTGCACTCAAGGCATCCGCACCAGCTGCGGTTCGAAGATGCTCGACAACTTCAAGGCCCCGTACGACGCCACCGTGGTCGCGAAACTGGCCGCTGCCGGCGCCGTGACCCTGGGCAAGACCAACATGGACGAATTCGCCATGGGTTCGGCCAACGAGTCGAGCTGGTACGGCGCGGTGAAAAACCCGTGGAACCTGGAACACGTGCCGGGCGGTTCGTCCGGTGGTTCGGCGGCGGCGGTTGCCGCTCGTCTGTTGCCGGCGGCCACGGCCACCGATACCGGTGGTTCGATCCGTCAGCCCGCTGCATTCACCAACCTCACAGGCCTGAAACCGACGTACGGTCGTGTTTCGCGCTGGGGCATGATCGCTTACGCCTCCAGCCTCGATCAGGGCGGCCCGTTGGCGCGTACGGCCGAAGACTGCGCGATTTTGTTGCAAGGTATGGCCGGGTTCGACCAGAACGACTCCACCAGCATCGATGAGCCGGTTCCGGATTACTCCGCCAGCCTCAACACTTCGCTGCAGGGCCTGCGCATCGGCGTGCCGAAGGAATACTTCAGCGCCGGTCTCGACCCGCGCATCGCCGAGCTGATCCAGAACAGCATCAAAGAGCTGCAGAAGCTCGGTGCCGTGATCAAGGAAATCAGCCTGCCGAACATGCAGCACGCGATTCCTGCGTACTACGTGATCGCCCCGGCCGAAGCGTCCTCGAACCTGTCGCGTTTCGACGGCGTGCGCTTCGGCCATCGCTGCGAGAACCCGGAAAACCTGATCGACCTGTACAAGCGCTCCCGCGGCGAAGGCTTCGGGCCGGAAGTGCAGCGCCGGATCATGGTCGGCGCCTACGCGCTGTCTGCCGGTTACTACGACGCCTACTACCTGAAAGCGCAGAAGATCCGTCGTCTGGTGAAGAACGACTTCATGGCGGCCTTTAATGAAGTCGACATCATCCTCGGCCCAACCACGCCGAACCCGGCCTGGAAGCTCGGCGCGAAGAACAGCGACCCGGTCGCTGCCTATCTGGAAGACGTCTACACCATCACCGCCAACCTCGCGGGCCTGCCGGGCCTGTCGATGCCGGCCGGTTTTGTCGACGGTCTGCCGGTGGGCGTGCAGTTGCTTGCGCCGTATTTCCAGGAAGGCCGTTTGCTCAACGTTGCGCACCAGTATCAGTTGAACACTGACTGGCACACCCGCACCCCAACCGGCTTCTGAGGAGACACACATGCAATGGGAAGTCGTGATCGGGCTGGAGATTCACACTCAGCTCACTACCCGGTCGAAAATCTTTTCCGGTAGTTCCACCCAGTTCGGCTCCGAGCCGAACACCCAGGCCAGCCTGATCGACCTGGGCATGCCCGGCGTATTGCCGGTGCTGAACCAGGAAGCGGTGCGCATGGCGGTGATGTTCGGTCTGGCGATTGACGCCGAGATCGGTCAGCACAACGTGTTCGCCCGCAAAAACTACTTCTACCCGGACCTGCCGAAGGGCTACCAGATCAGCCAGATGGAATTGCCGATCGTCGGCAAGGGTCACCTGGACATCGCGCTGGAAGACGGCACCGTCAAACGTGTCGGCATCACCCGCGCGCACCTGGAAGAAGACGCCGGCAAGAGCCTGCACGAAGAATTCAACGGTGCCACCGGCATTGACCTGAACCGTGCCGGCACGCCGCTGCTGGAAATCGTTTCCGAGCCGGACATGCGCAGCGCCAAGGAAGCCGTGGCTTACGTCAAGGCGATCCACGCGTTGGTACGTTATCTGGGCATCTGTGACGGCAACATGGCCGAAGGCTCGCTGCGTTGCGACTGCAACGTCTCGGTACGCCCGAAAGGCCAGGTCGAGTTCGGTACCCGCTGCGAGATCAAGAACGTCAACTCGTTCCGTTTCATCGAGAAGGCCATCAACTCCGAGATCCAGCGGCAGATCGAGCTGATCGAAGACGGCGGCAAAGTGATCCAGCAGACCCGTCTGTACGATCCGAACAAGGACGAGACCCGTCCGATGCGTTCCAAAGAGGAAGCCAACGACTACCGTTACTTCCCCGATCCGGACCTGCTGCCAGTGGTCATCGAAGAGTCGTTCCTCGGCGAGGTGCGCGCCACCCTGCCGGAACTGCCACCGCAAAAACGCGAGCGCTTCCAGAGCCAGTTCGGTCTGTCGGCCTACGACGCCAACGTGCTGGCCACCAGCCGTGAGCAAGCGGACTACTTCGAGAAGGTCGCAGCCATCGGCGGCGACGCCAAACTGGCGGCGAACTGGGTGATGGTCGAGTTGGGCAGCCTGCTCAACAAGCAAGGCCTGGACATCGACGAGTCGCCGGTTTCCGCTGAACTGTTGGGCGGCATGCTGCAGCGCATCAAGGACAACACCATCTCCGGCAAGATCGCCAAAGTGGTGTTCGAAGCGATGGCCAACGGCGAAGGCACGGCGGACGAGATCATCGACAAGCGCGGTCTGAAGCAAGTGACCGACAGCGGCGCGATCTCCGCGGTGCTGGACGAAATGCTCGCGGCCAACGCCGAGCAGGTCGAACAATACCGTGCGGCAGACGAAGCCAAACGCGGCAAGATGTTCGGCTTCTTTGTCGGTCAGGCCATGAAGGCTTCGAAAGGCAAAGCCAACCCGCAGCAAGTGAACGAACTGCTGAAAAGCAAGCTCGAAGGCTGACCACAATGGAGCCAGCATTTATTACTGGCTCTGATCCCCTGTGGCGAGGGAGCTTGCTCCCGCTGGTCTGCGCAGCAGACCCAAGTCGGCAACCGCACTCTTCCAGAAAGAATACGGTTGCCGGTTTTGCGACCGCTTCGCGGCCGAGCGGGAGCAAGCTCCCTCGCCACAATTATTTTGGGAGCTTTCGAATGAAACGTCTGCTCGGCGCCTGCGCCCTGCTCTCCTTGCTCGCCGGTTGCGCCAGCAACGACATCATCGACCCGCACGGGTACGACCAGACCGGCGTCGCCTCCTATTACGGTGCCAAGCACCACGGTAAACGCACCGCCAGTGGCGAGCCGTTCAACCAGCATTCCCTGACCGCCGCCCACCGCCAATTGCCATTCGGCACCCGGGTGAAGGTCACCAACCTGAAAAACGACAAATCCTGCGTTGTGCGCATCAACGATCGCGGCCCGCACACCCGCGGCCGCTTGATCGATGTCTCGCGTGAAGCCGCCGAACGCCTCGGCATGCTCGGTAGCGGCACGGCGCGGGTGCGCATTCAGGCCCTCGACGACTGATGGAGCGCTGACCATTTTTGCTCTAGCCGACTTACCGCTGATCAACGTGATCGAGTTGCTCAGCGGCCTGATCCTGCTGATCCTCGGCGCCGAACTGATGGTGCGCGCCGCCGTGCGTCTCGCCGCGCGCCTGCATGTGCGACCGCTGATCATCGGCCTGACCATCGTCGCCCTCGGCAGCAGCGCCCCACAGATGGCGGTCAGCCTGCAAGCAACCCTGACGCACAACCCCGACATCGCCGTCGGCAGTGTGATCGGCAGCAGCATCTTCAACATCCTCGTGACCCTCGGCCTGTCGGCGCTGATCATTCCGCTGCGAGTCTCGCGGCAACTGGTGCGCCTGGATATTCCGCTGATGATCGGCGCCAGCCTGCTGGTGTTCGTCCTTGCTTGGAATGAACAGATCGGCCGCTTCGACGGCGTGCTGTTGCTCGCGGCATTGGCGTTGTATCTGGGCCTGTTGCTGCGCCAGTCGCGACACTCGGCGCGCCCGCATTCGGAATCGCCACAACCTCCGCAGGTGCCGTGGTTCAGCAGTCTGCTGATGATCATCGTCGGCCTCGCGCTGTTGGTGTTCGCCGGACATTTACTGCTCGGCGCAGCGGTGGCGGTGGCGACCGATCTGGGCTTCTCCGAACGGGTGATCGGTCTGACGGTGGTTGCGGTCGGCACCTCGCTGCCGGAACTCGCCACCTCGCTGATCGCGGCATTGCGCGGGCAACGCGATATCGCCGTGGGCAACGTGATTGGCGCCAACCTGTTCAACCTGCTCGGGGTGCTCGGGGTCACTGCGTTGATTGCGCCGACACCGTTGTCGGTCTCGCCCAATGCGCTGGATTTCGACTTGCCGGTGATGCTCGGCGTCGCCGCGCTGTGCCTGCCGGTGTTCTATTCCGGCTATCGTGTGACCCGCGCCGAAGGTTTGTTGCTGCTCGGTTTGTACGCGGCTTACGGGCTGCACGTGGTGTCGTTCACCACCGGCATGCCGCTGGCCGGCAAACTGGAAAAACTGATGCTGTTCTACGTGCTGCCGACGCTGCTGGCGTTTCTGTTGTTCACGTCCGTACGCGCCTGGCGCCGCCAACACCACAAGAGGGATGTGCCATGACCGATTCGCAGAAAACCGGGGTTGAAATCCGCCGTCAGGTAATGGGTGATGCGTTCGTTGATCGCGCGCTGGGCAACGCCACCGAATTCACTCAGCCGTTGCAGGATTTCGTCAATGAACATGCCTGGGGCGGGGTGTGGAATCGCGAAGGTCTGCCGCTGAAGACCCGCAGCCTGATCACCCTTGCTGCGCTGACCGCGTTGAAGTGCCCACAGGAATTGAAAGGCCACGTGCGGGGTGCGCTGAACAATGGCTGCACGGTCGAGGAGATTCGCGAGGCGCTGCTGCATTGCGCGGTGTATGCCGGGGTGCCTGCGGCGATTGATGCGTTTCGTGCGGCGCAGGAAGTGATCGACAGTTACCAGAAACCTGAGTGAAAGGACTGACGCCTTCGCGAGCAAGCCCGCTCCCACAGGGTTCTTTGGTGTTGTTGAAATCTGATTAACAACACAAAAACCTGTGGGAGCGGGCTTGCTCGCGAAGAGGCCCGCAGGAGCAACCCGAGTCTCAGGCTAGATCCACCCACCCCACTGCAACAGAAAGATCCCGATATTGGTGGTCACCGCCGCCATCAGCGTGGTCAGCACAATGATCGCTGCCGCCAGCTCATGATTGCCCTGCGCCGCCCGGGCCATGACGAAACTGGCCGCCGCCGTCGGGCTGCCGAAGTACAGAAACAGAATCCCCAGCTCCGCCCCGCGAAAGCCCCACAACCACGCCCCCAGCGTTGCCAGCACCGGCAGGCCGATCATCTTCACCAGACTCGAACTCAGCGCCATGCTGCCGCTCTTGCGCAGCGCCGCCAGTGACAGCGTGCCGCCAATGCAGATCAGCGCCAGCGGCAAGGTGGTTTGCGCCAGATACTGGCCGGAGGTTTCCAGCCAGCCGGGCAGGCTGATCTGAAAATACGCGAACGGCGCGGCGGCAATCACGCTGATGATCAGCGGGTTGCTGAACACGCTTTTGCAGATGCTCCACGGATCGGACTTGATCACCGGGCTGTACACCGCGAGCACGATGGTCGACAGGGTGTTGTAAAACAGGATCACCAGCGCCGCGAGAATCGCCCCGAGGGAAATCCCGTAGTCGCCGTACATGCTCGCCGCCAGCGCCAGACCGATCACCCCGTTGTTGCCGCGAAACGCACCCTGGGTGTAGATGCCGCGATCCTCACGCGGGCACTTGATGATCGCCCAGCCCCAGGCCAGGGCAAAACTCACCAGCGTCGCGATCGCAAAATAGATCAGCAGCGCCGGTTGCAGTGCGGCGTGCAGATCCGCATGCAGAATCCCGAGAAACAGCAGCGCCGGCATGCTGACGTTGAACACCAGCGCCGAGGCGGTGTGGATGAAGTTGTCGTTGATCCAGTCGATGCGCTTGAGCAACACCCCGAGGAACAGCATGGCGAACACCGGCGCGGTGATGTTCAGGGTTTCGAGGAAGATTGCCAGCATGCCGGGGGAGCCTTTGGGTGAGCGTCGTCAGGGCTTAATGATAAGCCACCCGATCCTTTGGCGTCTGTTGGATCGCTTTCGCGAGCAGGCTCGCTCCCACAGGGGAATGCATTTCAAATGTGGGAGCGAGCCTGCTCGCGAAGAACGATGACGCGGTATCAGGTAATCGGCGCCGGATTGAACAGGGTGATGTCGTTATGCAGCTTGTGCTTCTCCGCCCACGTCTGCTGCTTGCCGCTCGCCACATCCAGGTAGTAGTGGAACAACTCCCAGCCCAATTCCTCGATGGTCGCGCGCCCGGTGGCGATACGTCCGGCATCGATGTCGATCAGGTCCGGCCAGCGCTGCGCCAGCTCGGTGCGGGTCGAAACCTTGACCACCGGCGCCATCGCCAAACCATACGGCGTACCCCGCCCGGTGGTGAACACATGCAGGTTCATCCCCGCGGCCAACTGCAAGGTGCCGCAGACAAAATCACTCGCCGGCGTGGCGCAGAAAATCAAACCCTTCTGCTTGAAACGCTCGCCCGGGCCGAGCACGCCATTGATCGCGCTGCTACCGGATTTGACGATCGAACCCAGCGACTTCTCGACAATGTTCGACAACCCACCCTTCTTGTTGCCCGGCGTAGTGTTGGCACTGCGATCCGCTTCGCCCTTGGCCAGATAGCGGTCGTACCAGTCCATCTCACGCACCAGTTCCTGCGCCACGGTTTTGGTTTCGGCACGGGAAGTCAGCAGATAAATCGCATCGCGCACTTCGGTGACTTCGGAAAACATCACCGTCGCCCCTGCGCGCAGCAGCAAGTCCGAGGCATAACCCAGCGCCGGGTTGGCGGTGATGCCGGAGAACGCATCGCTGCCGCCGCACTGCATGCCGAGGATCAGCTCGGAGGCCGGCACGGTTTCGCGGCGGCGCTGGTCGAGCTTCTTCAAACGGACTTCGGCCAGCGCCATGATCTGCTCGATCATCTCGGTGAAACCGTGACTGGAATCCTGCAGGCGATACAGCCATGGCTCGCTGAGATCGACCGAGGCATCGTCCTCGTGCATCACCTGCCCGGCCTGCAATTTCTCGCAGCCCAGACTGATCACCAGCGCTTCGCCACCGAGGTTCGGGTTGCGCGCCAGATTGCGCACGGTGCGGATCGGGATGTAGGCGTCAGTGGCGGTGATCGCCACGCCGCAGCCGTAACTGTGGGTCAGCGCCACCACATCATCGACATGCGGGTATTTTGGCAGCAACTCGTCCTTGATGCGTTTCACCGCGTGATCGAGCACGCCGGTCACGCACTGCACCGTGGTGGTGATCCCGAGAATATTGCGCGTGCCGACGGTGCCGTCGGCGTTGCGATAACCCTCGAACGTGAAGCCTTCCAGCGGGGCCTGCGCGGCCGGCACTTCGGTGGACAGCGGCAGGCTGTCCAGCGGCGGCGCGGTCGGCATGCGCAGTTGATCTTCCTTGACCCAGCTGCCGCGCGGGATCGGCTGCAACGCGTAGCCGATGGTCTGGCCGTAGCGAATCACCTGGCCGCCCTCGGGAATGTCCTCAAGAGTCACCTTGTGGCTCTGCGGCACAAAGTCCACGGTCACCAGACCGTCCGGGAACTCGGTGCCGGCCGGTACGCCCTGATCGTTGACCACAATCACTACGTTGTCCCGCTCGTGCAGGCGGATGTAGCGCGGCGAGTCGGAATGTTCAATCAACTGCATGACGCCGCTCCTCAGGAATGCGCTTGAGACAATTTGCCGGTGATTTCAGAACCACCGTTGGTTGGCGGCTCTTTGAGCACCACACGTTTGATCGGGCCGACGATCACCAGGTAGCTGAACACCGCAACCAGTGCGTTGGCACCGACGAACACCAGCGCCCATTTGAACGAACCGGTGGAGCTGATGATGTAGCCAATCACGATCGGAGTGGTGATCGAAGCGATGTTGCCGAAAGTGTTGAACAGGCCACCGCTCAGACCGGCGATCTGTTTCGGCGAGGTGTCGGACACCACCGCCCAACCCAGCGCGCCCACGCCTTTGCCGAAGAATGCCAAAGCCATGAAGCCAACCACCATCCACTCCACATCAACATAGTTGCAAGCGACGATGCTGCTGGACACCAGCAGACCGGCGATGATCGGTGCCTTGCGGGCGAAGGTCAGCGAATGCCCTTTGCGCAGCAAGTAATCGGAAATCACCCCGCCAAGCACACCACCGATGAAACCGCAGATTGCCGGCAGCGAGGCAATGAAACCGGCCTTGAGGATGGTCATGCCGCGCTCCTGCACCAGGTACACCGGGAACCAGGTCAGGAAGAAATAGGTGATGCCGTTGATGCAGTACTGACCCAGATATACACCGAGCATCATGCGGTTGGTCAGCAACTGACGGATGTAATCCCACTTCGGACCGTCGGATTTTTTGCCTTGCTTGACGTCCATGTCGACCATGCCGCCGTTGTCGGCGATGAACTGCACTTCGGCTTCGTTGGCCAGCGGATGTTGACGCGGGCTGTGGATAACCTTGAGCCAGACCAGCGAGAAGATGATACCGAGGATGCCCATGACGATGAACACGTGCTCCCAGCCGAAGCGATACACGATCCAGCCCATCAGCGGTGCAAACAGCACGGTGGCGAAATATTGCGCCGAGTTGAAGATCGCCGAGGCGGTACCGCGTTCTGCAGTCGGGAACCAGGCCGCGACAATCCGCGCGTTACCGGGGAACGATGGCGCCTCGGCCAGGCCCACCAGAAAGCGCAGCATGAACAGCGCAACGATCGCCGTGGACATGCCGAATTCACCGACAAAGCCTTGCAGCACGGTGAACAGCGACCAGGTGAAAATGCTCAGGGCATAGACTTTTTTCGAGCCGAAGCGATCGAGCAGCCAGCCACCGGGAATCTGCCCGGCAACGTAGGCCCAGCCGAAAGCAGAGAAGATGTAGCCGAGGGTGACCGCGTCGATGCCGAGGTCTTTTTGCAGGCTGGAACCGGCGATGGCGATGGTCGCGCGGTCGGCATAGTTGATCGTGGTCACCAGAAACAGCATGAGCAGGATCAAATAGCGGACGTGAGTCGGCTTGGACGATTGCATGTAGATGTACTCCCACTGATTATTTTTATGCGCGGGTGAATCTTCTTTGGTGTTGCTTTTGTGGGAGCTGGCTTGCCAGCGATGGCATCACCGCGGTACGAGGGCATATCGCGTCGTCCGCATCGCTGGCAAGCCAGCTCCCACAGGTATTGCGTGTATCAGGAAGCGATGTAGGCGGTTTTCACCACGGTGTAGAACTCTTGCGCATAGCGCCCTTGCTCACGTGAGCCATAGGATGAACCCTTACGGCCACCGAACGGAACGTGATAATCGACACCGGCGGTCGGCAGGTTGACCATCACCATCCCGGCCTGCGAATGACGCTTGAAGTGGTTGGCGTACTTCAGCGACGTGGTGGCGATACCAGCCGACAGACCGAACTCGGTGTCGTTGGCCATCGCCAGCGCCGCCTCGTAATCGGCCACGCGAACGACGTTGGCCACCGGGCCGAAGATCTCTTCACGGCTGATGCGCATCGACGCCTCGCTGTCGGCAAACAGCGTTGGCGCGAGGAAGTAGCCTTCGGTGTCGCAAGTCACCAGACCACCGCCGCTGACCAGACGTGCACCTTCGGACTGGCCGATGTCGATGTACTTCATGTCCTGTTCCAGCTGCGCCTGGGAGACCACCGGACCGATATCGGTGCCGGATTTCAGCGCGTGGCCGACCTTGATCGACTGCATGCGCTCGGCCATCGCTTCGACGAATTTGTCGTGAATCCCGGCGGTGACGATCAGGCGGCTCGACGCCGTGCAACGCTGGCCGGTGGAGTAGAACGCGCTCTGCACCGAGAGCTCGACCGCTTGTTTGAGGTCGGCGTCGTCGAGAATGATCTGCGGGTTCTTGCCGCCCATTTCCAGCTGCACCTTGGCCTGGCGCGACACGCAATTAACAGCGATCTGCCGACCCACGCCCACCGAACCGGTAAAGCTGATGCCATCGACTTTCGGGCTGTTGACCAGCGCTTCGCCGACCACTCGACCGCTGCCCATTACCAGGTTGAACACGCCGGCCGGGAAGCCTGCACGGGAGATGATTTCCGCCAGCGCCCAGGCACAACCCGGTACCAGATCCGCAGGTTTCAGCACCACGCAGTTGCCGTAGGCCAATGCCGGAGCAATCTTCCATGCCGGGATCGCAATCGGGAAGTTCCACGGGGTGATCAGACCGACCACGCCGAGGGCTTCGCGGGTCACTTCAACGTTGACGCCCGGGCGCACCGACGGCACGTAATCGCCGGACAGACGCAGGCATTCACCGGCGAAGAACTTGAAAATGTTGCCGGCGCGGGTCACTTCGCCGATAGCTTCGGGCAGGGTCTTGCCCTCTTCCCGGGCCAGCAGGGTGCCGAGTTCTTCGCGACGGGCGAGGATTTCCGTGCCGACTTTATCCAGAGCATCGTGACGGGCCTGAATACCCGACGTCGACCACGCCGGGAACGCGGCGCGGGCCGCATCGATGGCGGCGTGAACCTGAGTCAGGTCAGCCTTGGCGTAATCGCCGATGGTGTCGCTCAACTCGGACGGATTGATGTTCGCCGAGTAGTCGGCACCGGCGACCCATTCACCGTTGATGTAGTTGTCGTAACGCTTGGAATCAGCCACAGAAAATTCTCCTCTCTACGCAAAAGCCGCTGATTGCTCAGCGGCCTTGTGGGTCGGTGTTTATTGCGCGCCTTGCTTGTCGATCAGCGCAGCGAGCATTTCGTACTCTTCGCCGGTCAGGTCGGTCAGCGGCGCCCGCACCGGGCCTGCGTCATAGCCGGCGATCTTGGCGCCTGCCTTGACGATGCTCACGGCATAACCGGCTTTGCGGTTGCGGATGTCGAGGTACGGCAGGAAGAAGTCGTCGATGATCTTGCCGACGGTGGCGTGATCTTCGCGAGCAATCGCGTGGTAGAAATCCATCGCGGTTTTCGGGATGAAGTTGAACACCGCCGACGAGTAAACCGGCACGCCCAAAGCCTTATAGGCAGCGGCGTAGACTTCGGCGGTCGGCAGACCACCCAGATAGCTGAAGCGATCACCGAGGCGGCGACGGATCGACACCATCAGCTCGATATCGCCCAGACCGTCCTTGTAGCCGATCAGGTTCGGGCAGCGCTCGGCCAGACGTTCCAGCAGTGGCGCGGTCAGGCGGCAGACGTTGCGGTTGTAGACCACCACGCCGATGTTCACCGATTTGCACACCGCTTCAACGTGGGCGGCGACGCCGTCTTGGCTGGCTTCGGTCAGGTAGTGCGGCAGCAGCAACAGGCCTTTGGCGCCCAGACGCTCGGCTTCCTGGGCGTACTCGATGGCTTGGCGGGTCGAGCCGCCGACACCGGCCAGAATCGGCACGCTGGTGGCGCAGGTATCGACCGCGGTCTTGATGATTTCCGAGTATTCGCTGGCTGCCAGGGAGAAGAACTCACCGGTGCCGCCGGCGGCGAACAGTGCCGACGCGCCGTACGGGGCCAGCCATTCCAGACGTTTGATGTAGCCAGCGCGGTTGAAATCGCCCTGGGCATTGAAATCGGTGACCGGGAACGACAGCAGACCGGCGGAGAGGATGGACTTCAGTTCTTGTGGATTCATTTTTCGAACACCCTGGGTAGCAACATTTTTTGTGAGTTTTATGGTTCAGCCAGCGCTGAAGTTGTAGGTCATCGTACAACTTAAAAGATAACCGTCAACTGCATTTCATCGTCGCCTCACACTTTTTGTCGGACAAGATTCGTTCTTGACGTAGGAAAAATCTGGGCTAGGCTCGATTTGACTGTATATCCATACAGCTAAAAATAAATCCACCGACGACATATCAAGGAGCCAGAAATGTCCGGACTGCATGCAAAACCACAGGAAAGACCCAAACCGGTCATCGCCCGTTTCGATGACCTTTTCACTATCAATGGCATCCACTTCAACGCTGACAATCCGCATCTGCTGCTGCACATCGCCGACGCCCACAGCGATGTCGAACCGGCCACCGCCCTCCCCGGCAAAACGTTGAATATTCGGCCGCCATTGCGCTTCGAAGGCGCTGAACACACGTCCATCGGCGATAACACCCTGCTGCGCTTCAGCGAAAACGCCGAACCGATTCGCGCGCAAAACCTGCCCTTGCACTTGCCCAACGGTCTAGCGCTGACCTACGGCCAGGTGGTGGCGCTGGCTGGAGATTTCTACGGCGCTGTCGATCGACCGATCAACGAAGGCGCGACCCCGGCTGATCGCCTGAACCGGTTCAATGCTGCCTTCGACTCTCTCGCCGTGCTGCCGGCCTCCCGCGCCGAGGCCACGCAGATTCTCGCGGTCATGCAAAAAGAGATCGACGCGGTTAAGCAGGCGATCAAGGACGGCAAAGCACCGCACGAAGCCTACGACGCGCTCGGAGATACGTTGTCCGAAGAGTGGAACAAGATCACCGGTGGCGGCAGTTTTGTCTCCGCGCTGTTCCCGCTCGGACGTTATCTGAAACTGGCGGCGAACAACGCCGACCACTTCGGCGAATGGGCCAGACTGGCCTACATCGCTGGCCACACCGCCGCCCTGCAAACCGCAGTCGCGGCCCGCGCCACTCACGATGAGCAGCAACTGAAACGGGCCTATGCGATGAACGCGTTTGCCGACCACTTCCTCACTGACCTGTTCTCTGCCGGCCACCTGCGGGTGCCGCGCAAAGAGATGGCGACGGTGGTCACGCCGAGCGATCTCGGCTCGCTGGTGACCCGTTTCATGCACGACGAGGACAGCAAATTCGGCCTCAAAGTGCGCAACGCCCATGGCGATCAATGGCGCGCCTACGGCGACAAACGCTACTTCGAGGCCAGCGATGCGGACAACCGCACCCAGGTCAATCTGGCGGTGCAAGCTTCAGCGGACGAAATCTTTGCTGCCTACCTCAGCGGCAACGTGCCCGCCCCTTCGGCATTTGCCGCGCTGCAACGCCTGCCGGATCTGACGGCGGTGCTGAATCTTTCGAATAACTTCGCGCCGCTGTTCCGCGTCGAGGGCGGCAAGGTGCTGCGGCGCAAAGACGTGAACAACCTCAACGACACCGCCACCATCGATGACTGGTGGGGCTGGAGCACCTACCTGCTGCTCAAGGACTACCACCCGACGGGCAACGTCAATCAAGGAGAATGAGCATGACGATCACATTGAAACTGGAATTGGCGTCGGGGCAGTCGCTGCAAGGTGCACCATTGGAGTTGCTGGCAGATGGCAAGCCGATTGCGCGGGGTATTGTGGATCAATCAGGCGAGGTGGCGTTTGCTGCCAAGCCGGGTAAAGCGAAACTGGCGGTGAGGGTGGATCGCTCGATATTGCCGCGCTGAAGTCAGCGGCCCATTCGCGAGCAAGCCCGCTCCCACAATGGATCTCGGCTGCACTCAAAGTCCGGGCTTACCGAAAATCCAGGGTGGGAGCGGGCTTGCTCGCGAAAGCGGGAGATCAATCAACACATGAATCAAACCTGCAAACTCATCCCCGCTGCGCCTGCGCCTCTTCATGAGCCTGGCGCAGTCTTTCGCGGCTGTTGGTCAAATGCAGGCGCATCGCCGCCCGCGCCGCATCGGAATCCTGGCGGGCAATTGCGTCATAAATCTCTTCGTGCTCACGGCTCAGACGATTCATGTAGTGCTGCTGATCATCATGGGCCAGACGCGCCGAATTCAGCCGCGTACGCGGGATGATGCTGGTACCCAGGTGGGTCATGATGTCGGTGAAGTAGCGGTTGCCGGTGGACAGGGCGATTTCCAGGTGGAAGGCGAAGTCCGAGGCCACCGCATCGCTGGCGTGGGCGACGCTGTCGTTCAGCGCATCGAGGGCGGCGCGCATGGTCGCCAGTTGTTCGGGACTGCGGCGTTGCGCGGCGAGGCCGGCGGACTCCACTTCCAGGCTGATGCGCAATTCGAGAATCGCCAGCACGTCACGCAGGGTGACCACCGTGGCCGGGTCGATGCGAAAACCGCTGGGGCTCGGCGTGTCGAGCACGAAGGTGCCGATGCCGTGGCGGGTTTCCACCTGGCCGGCGGCCTGCAAACGGGAGATCGCCTCGCGCACCACGGTGCGGCTGACGCCGTGCTCCTGCATGATCGCCGACTCGGTGGGCAATTTGTCGCCGCGCTTGAGCAGACCGTCGCGGATCTGCTCGGTCAGCACCGTCACCAGCTCCTGAGCCAGGCTGCGGCGCTTGCGTGGGAGGCGTGGGGTGTCGATCGGGTTTTCCATGGTCAACGTCTGGTCTCGAAAATTCGGCTTGGTGAGCATCATAGCTCAGGCGAGTTGTACGATCACATCCCGCCTCACATTACCCCATGTGGGAGCGGGCTTGCTCGCGAAGGCGGTGTGTCAGGCAACCGATTTGTCGACTGAAGAGACGCCTTCGCGAGCAAGCCCACTCCCACAGGGGGTTGTGGTGATCAAGCGGTCACGGCCTGCTCCACCAGATGCCCGCTGTCGATCCGCACATGTCTAGGGTGGAAACGCTTGAGGCTACTGCGATGGCCGACGCTGACAATGCTCAGGCCCGGCAACTGATCGATCAGCGCCTGATACAGCGTCGCCTCGTCCTCTTCATCCATCGCCGAGGTCGCTTCGTCCATGTACAGCCATTGCGGCGCGTAAAGCATGGCGCGGGCGAAGGCCAGGCGTTGCTGCTCACCCGGCGACAGCATGCGCTGCCAGTGATTGGCTTCGTCCAGACGCGCAACCAGATGCGGCAGACGGCAAGTCTCCAGCACCTGCGCGTAACGTTCCGTCGCGTAGGTATCGCCCGGTTGTGGATAACTCAAGGCCTCGCGCAAGGTGCCGATCGGCAGATACGGTTTCTGCGGCAGGAACAGGTAGCGCGCCGCTGGCAGCCGGATGTTGCCGTGCCCCGCCGGCCACAGGTGTCCCATCGCTCGCAGCAATGTCGACTTGCCGCTGCCGGATCGGCCGCTGAGCATCACCCGCTCGCCCGGCTCCACCGTCATGTCGGCATTGGTCAGCAGGTGACGACCATCAGCCAAGTCCAGACCGAGGTTGTGCACTTGCAATTCACTGCCCTGATTCTGCACGTCGATGGCCGGCGTACGCTGTTCGTTATCGGTCATGGCCTGACGGAAACTCAGCAGACGATCACAGGTGGCACGCCAGGACGCGAGGCTCTGATACGCACTGATAAACCAGCTGAAACTCTCCTGGACGTTGCCGAATGCCGAGCTGATCTGCATCAGCTCACCCAGTTCGATCTTGCCGGCGAGGTAACGCGGCGACGCAACGATAAACGGGAAAATGATCGCAGCCTGGCTGTAACCGGCAGTGAAAAATGTCAGGCGCTTGGACACTTTCATGATGTCCCAGAAGTTATGCCAGACCATGCCGAAACGGTTGCTCAAGCGACGGTTCTCATTCGGTTCGCCGTTATACAACGCGATGCTTTCGGCATTCTCGCGAATCCGCACCATGGAAAAACGCAGGTCGGCTTCGAAGCGTTGTTGTTGGTTATTCAGGCCGATCAGGCGACGACCGATCAAATGAGTCAGCCAGCTGCCCACCACGGCGTAGACCAGCACGCACCAGAACATGTAGCCGGGAATGGTGATGCCATAGACTTCGATGCTGCCCGACACGCCCCACAAAATGATCGAGAACGACACCAGGCTGACGATATTGCGCAGCAGGCCGATCCCCAGTTCAAGGGTGTTGGAGGTGAAGTTATTGAGGTCTTCGGAAATCCGCTGGTCCGGGTTATCGGTGTAACCGCCCTGCTCCAGCTGGTAGTAATTCTTGTCGGCAAGCCAACGGGAAAAATGCTTTTCGGTGAGCCACGCCCGCCAGCGAATCGTCAGCATCTGGGTCAGATACAGCCGGTACACGGCACCGACAATCGCCACCGCTGCAATCCCGCAGAAATACAGAATCAAGCGCCAGAACGCCGCCTCATCTTTCTTTTGCAGCGCGTTGTAGAAATCCTTGTACCAGGTGTTGAACCACACCGAGATGCCCACGCTCAGCAGCGAGAGTGCGATCACCGCGATCAGCAGCGTCCAGGCCTTGCCCTTCTCTTCACTGCGCCAGTAGGGCGTGATGATCGCCCACACCTTGCGAAAAAACTGCCCGCGCACAGCATCGTTGACCGCGGAATATTCAGCGTTCTGATTCATGGAAAAGGCTCGATAAAGAAAAGAACAGACACGCACCGATCATAGTTGATCGGTTCGTTTCATCGCCAGAGTGGGACTGGCTCATTCAGGGATTGTTCAGATTTGCAGGGGTTTCAGTATCGCAGCGAGCGCACGTACCGTTCATCGGGACTGTCAGAGTTGACAGTAGAGGGGGGCTATTCAGGCTGATCAACTGGGCTGGCCTCCTGCAAGGAATTCGCTGTGAATCAGGAGAGCAGGTTACCCCTCTGACAACGAAAGGAATTGGTCATGAACAAAGTAGAAAACCCGCTTAATGCTCCAACCAGCGATTCGATCAAGAATGGCAAACTGTCTATCAGTGAGGTGAGTGATTCGGGGATTACAGTCAAATTCAGTTCCGATAACCCCAAGGTTGATATCCATCTTGCCTGGATCGGATATGCCTCCGAAAAGAAATCCGAACAGAAAGGCGGTAAAAACAACGAGCTCATTCTCCCGGTATCAAAAGCTACCGTGAAAAGCTGGTTGGGGCTGGATCTCTACGCGCAATGCGAAGCGACTCTGGGTGGAAAAAAATACTCATCGCCAAAAATGTTCTTCACGGTCGTAGCTTGAACCCAGGCGCTACCCGAATGCAGGGTAGCGCCTGTTTCATTCAATCCAGCTCATTTGGCCAGAAAACCTTTCAACGACGAACCGGGCGCTTCTGCAGTTTGCGCTGCAGGGTGCGGCGGTGCATGCCCAGGGCGCGGGCAGTGGCGGAAATGTTGCCTTCATGCTCGGTCAGCACACGCTGGATGTGCTCCCATTGCAGACGGTCAACCGACATCGGGTTTTCCGGCACCAGGCTGTCGAGGTCGGCGTGCTCGGAGAGCAGCGCGGCCAGTACGTCATCGGCGTCGGCCGGTTTGCACAGGTAGTTGCAGGCGCCGCGCTTGATCGCTTCGACCGCGGTGGCAATGCTCGAATAACCGGTGAGGATCACCACGCGCATTTCCGGATCCAGCTCCAGCAGCTTGGGCAGCAGCACCAGGCCAGAGTCGCCGTCCATTTTCAGGTCCAGCGCGGCGTAGTCCGGTAGGTCGGCCTGGGCGATGGTCAGGCCTTCTTCGGCGGAACCTGCGGTGCTGACGCGAAAGCCACGACGAGCCATGGCACGGGCCATTACTCGGGTGAACGTTGCGTCGTCGTCGACCAGCAGCAAATGCGGCAGTTCTTCGCCTTCGACTTGGATTTCGTCACTCATGTTGGTCTCCTCGGGCGCCGTGGGGCAGGCGCAGCTCGGTGAGCGTGCCGCCTTCCTCATGACTATAGAGTTTCACTGAGCCGCCGGCGCGTGTCACGCTGGCCTTGCTCAAAAACAGGCCCAGGCCGAAACCTTTGCCCTTGGTGGTAAAAAACGGTTTGCCGATCTGCTCGGCAATGGCCAGCGGCACACCGGCGCCGTGGTCACGAATGCTGATGGTCACGGTTTCCGCGTCCCAGTCCAGCGTCACCTGAAGGTTTTCCGGGCAGGCGTCGGCGGCGTTGTTCAGCAGATTGAGCAGCGCCTGGGTCAGGTCCGGCGGCGGCGCCATGCGCGGCACGGTGCCTTGGCCGAGACGCTGGAAACGGTAACTGGCTTCCGGACGCATCAGGTGCCAGCGGTTCAGCGCTTCGTCGAGCCATTGGGTGACGTCCTGCATCTCCACGGCCATACGACGGTTGGCTTCGGCGGCGCGCACCAGTTGCTGCAGGGTTTCTTTGCAGAGTTTGACCTGATCCTGCAGCACCTTCAGATCATCCTGCAGCATCGCGTCGGGATGATCCTGCTGCATTTCCTTGAGCAACACACTCATGGTCGCCAGCGGCGTGCCGAGTTCATGCGCGGCGCCGGCCGCCTGAGTGGCGACGGCGAGCAATTGCTGATCGCGCAAGCCTTCTTCGCGGCGAATCGCGCGCAATTCTTCCTGACGGCGCAGCTCTTCAGCCATGCGCGCAGCGAAAAACGTGATGACCGCAGCGGCCAGCGCGAAGCTCAGCCACATGCCGTAGATCTGCAGGTTCTCGCGGGCCACCGGCAGGGTTTCCAGCGGATAGAAACGCGTGAGCATCACGGTGTACAGCGCCAGCGCGATACCCGACAGAATCACCGAATAACGCCACGGCAACGTCACCGCCGCGATGGTCAGCGGCACCAGGTAATAGGAAACGAACGGGTTGGTCGAACCGCCGGAGAAATACAGCAACGCACTGTGGATCACCAGATCGCAGGCCAGTTGCAGGGCATATTCGAGTTCAGTCACCGGCCATGAAGTGCGCAGGCGCACGGCGGTGAACACGCACAGCAGAATCGAGCAGCCGAGGGTCATCGCCAGTTGCACCCACGGCAACGGCAGCAGTTGCAGCCAGTAAGCCAGGCCGACGGAACCGGCCTGCGCGGCGAGCACCAGGGTGCGAATGAAGGTCAGCCGCCAGAGGTTCTGGCGAGTGGCGGAAGTCAGTTGTACGGGGGCGAGCATGAGCTCTCCTGATGAGCGCTCCAGGCGGATCGCACGGAGTATAACCAAGCCGCGCCTTTGAGAGGCGAAAGTGCGGCAAATGACCACATGGCGAAAACATTTTCGGCGGCTATAAGGGCGCCTTCGCGAGCAGGCTCGCTCCCACAGAGGAATGCATTTCAAAAGTGGGAGCGAGCCTGCTCGCGAATGGCCGCGCAGCGGCCCGCTGCATCTGTATAGAAGTTGTAACTGGGCGAACCGGATCGCAGAAGCTAGAGTCTGATGGTTTCACGCAGGGACGAACCAACACCTGCGCATTATTCAAGGAGCCTTCATGCACACCTTTCGCCGCAGCGCCGCCCTTCTCGCCCTGACCGTCGGCAGCATCGCCAGCCTTCCGGCGCTGGCCGCCGATGAGCTGCACTACAACCAGATTTCCCTGCGCGCCGAAGTCAGCCAGGAAGTGGCCCGCGACCTGATGATCGTGACGCTCTACACCGAAGCGCAAAACACCGACCCGGCCAAACTCGCCGCGGACGTCAGCACCACCATGAACAAGGCACTCGCACAGGCCAAGCAAGTCAAAGACATCACCCTGCGCCAGGGCAGCCGCAACAGCTACCCGATCTACGACACCAAAGGCCAGAAGATCACCGGCTGGCGTGAACGCGCCGAACTGCGCCTGGAAAGCGCCGACTTCGCCGCCCTGTCCAAACTCACCGGCGAACTGCTGACCGACCTGAAAATGGGCGGCATGGACTTCGCCATCGCCGAGCCGACCCGCAAGGCCAGCGAGGACAAGTTGCTGAAAGAAGCCGTCAGCGCCTTCAAGGCCCGCGCGCAATTGGCCACTGACGCACTGGGCGGCAAGGGGTACAAAATCGTCAACCTGAACCTCAACAGCAACGGTTATCCACAACCGTACATGCGCGCCCCGATGATGATGAAAGCCGCCGGCATGGCGGATTCGGCACCGGTCACGCCGGAAGTAGAAGCCGGCACCAGCCAGGTCAGCCTGACCGCCGATGGCTCGATTGAAGTGCTGATGCGGTGAATTGATGTGGGCTGAATGACAAACCGGCGATCAGTGAATGATCGCCGGTTTTTTTGTGCCTGGATTTTGTGGTGAATGTTCCGCCGCCATCGCGAGCAGGCTCACTCCTACAATTTGGAATGCGTTCCCCTGTAGGAGTGAGCCTGCTCGCGATGAACGATAACGCGGTCTCAGGTCTACGGATCAACCCGATCCAGCGCCCGATTCACCGCCAGCTCAGCGAGCATGATGATCTGCTGAATAGCCAGCGCCGTGTTGCGCTGCGGGCGACTGAGCTGATCGGCGAAATCACTGGCCATGGTGTTGGCCGAGGCCAGGGATTCACAGGCGTGGGCCAGCAGACTTTCCGTGTCGATGCCCGGATGGACGAGGAACATCGAACTGGGCGGACGCGGTTTTGTGGCTTCGGGGCTGAGGTAGAAGTCGAGGGCGCGCTTGATCGCTTCGCGGTTTTTTGCGAGGTCTTCGGCGTGGAGGGCTTCGGTGAGTGGGGTTGTGGGTTCGAGCGGTGGATCTGGGACGGGTTTGGACATTGATAGCGTTCCTAATCAATAGCCATTCACTCGCCGTTTCTCACGCGGCGGAGTGGTGGCAGCAATGTGCGGGGTGAGAAACCGGTAGGAACAAGCCCGGCCGGACCGAAGCCCGCCCGCACACAGCCGCCATAGAACATTGCAGCAGCAGAAATGCTGGCGGCAATTATGGTGGTACTGATTGTGGATTAACAGTTCCTGCGGGTTCTCACACCCGGTCGCTGAGTTTTCAGCGACAGTTCAAGGCTAGAGAGCTGACGTCCGAGGGACAACCTGAAAACCTTGTGGGAAGGTTCTGGTTATTTGAAACGACTTTAAACAAGCCAATTTTATCAGGTGACTGGACGGGCCTCTTCGCGAGCAACCCCGCTCCCACAGTGGATGGCGTGCAGGCCGTTAGAGATTGGTCGGCTGTCAGGCCGCCATCACTTAGCCAGTCGCCGCA
This sequence comes from Pseudomonas sp. S3(2024), assembly GCF_036861315.1. Taxonomy (NCBI): domain Bacteria; kingdom Pseudomonadati; phylum Pseudomonadota; class Gammaproteobacteria; order Pseudomonadales; family Pseudomonadaceae; genus Pseudomonas; species Pseudomonas sp. S3(2024). The sequence goes on from NZ_JAZAQQ010000001.1 coordinate 871,102, forward strand.
CCCGCTTTTCACCACTCAACACGATGAGCGTTAGCTCGAGTACCGCTTTTGATCTTGATCCACGGGCGACGTCGGAAGGCTGAGTGGAGGGATTGATCCGGGGGTGGGAGCGCAGCGACCGTTTGGCGCAGCCAAACACAGCGAGAGGAGGTGCAGCGAAGCAAACCGTAGGCGCTGCGCCCGGATCGATCCCGCAGCGAAGGCACCCCGAGCCCCAGCGAGCGGGCCGAACGCAGGAGCAAGCCTTTTTGGTTACTTTTTCGGCGTCTGGAAAAAGTGACCCGCCGTAAGGGCGGAACCCCAAGCCGCCGTTACCGCAGCAACGGATATGCACCCAAAAGCCCCAGATATACCGAGATAGACATCTCAACAGGAAAAACGATATTTCCGAACACACCCAAATCCCCGCTAACCTGAAAAAACAACCACCTCCAAATCCCGGGGACTCCATGGAAAGATTCACCCTAAAACCACTACTAATCACCCTCGCACTAACCGCCATAGCCCCGATCGCAAACGCAGCCACCACCCTGGTCTACTGCTCCGAAGCCAGCCCGGCAGGCTTCGATCCCAGCCAATACACCAGCGGCACCGACTTCGACGCCTCCGCCGAAACCGTCTTCAACCGCCTCACCCAATTCAAACGCGGTGGCACCGAAGTCGAACCCGGCCTGGCAACCAACTGGGACGTAAGCCCGGACGGCCTCCAGTACACCTTCCACCTACGGCAAGGCGTAAAATTCCACACAACGGAATATTTCACCCCGACCCGCGACTTCAACGCCGACGACGTACTGTTCACCTTCCAGCGCCTGCTCGACCCCGACAACGCCTTCCGCAAGGCCTACCCCGCCGAGTCCCCGTACTTCACCGACATGGGCCTGAACACCACGATCAAATCGGTAGAAAAAATCGACGATCAGACCGTGCGCTTCAACCTCAACAACGTCGACGCCGCGTTCGTGCAAAACCTCGCCATGAGCTTCGCCTCGGTGCAATCGGCCGAATACGCCGCGCAACTGCTAAAGGAAGGCAAAGCCGCCGACCTCAACCAAAAACCGGTGGGCACCGGCCCGTTCGTATTCAAGCGCTACCAGAAAGATTCGCAGATCCGCTACGCCGCCAACCCGACCTACTGGAAACCGGAAGACGTGAAGATCGACAACCTGATCTTCTCGATCACCCCCGACGCCGCCGTACGCCTGCAGAAACTCAAGGCCGGCGAATGCCAGGTCAGCGGCTACCCGCGCCCGGCCGACATCGAAGTGATGCAACAAGACCCGAATCTGCGCGTGCTCAAGCAGCCCGGTTTCAACCTCGGCTTCCTCGCCTACAACACCACTCACCCGCCATTGGACCAGCTCAAGGTCCGTCAGGCACTGGACATGGCCATCGACAAACCGGCAATCATCAAAGCCGTTTACCAGAGTGCCGGCCAACTGGCGCAGAACGCCTTGCCGCCGGCGCAATGGTCGTATGACCCGAACATCAAGGACGCGCCATACGACCCGGCGAAAGCCAAGGCGCTACTCAAGGAAGCCGGGGTTGCGCCGGGTACCACCATCAACCTGTGGGCGATGACGGTGCAGCGCGCCTCAAACCCGAATGCACGCATGTCGGCGCAGATGATCCAGCAGGATTGGGAGAAAATCGGCATCAAGGCCAACATCGTCAGCTACGAATGGGGCGAGTACATCAAGCGTGCGAAAAATGGCGAACACGACGCGATGATCTATGGTTGGACAGGTGACAACGGCGACCCGGACAACTGGCTCGGCGTGCTCTACAGCTGCGCCGCGGTCAAGGGCAGCAACTACGCCAAGTGGTGCGACCCGGCCTACGACAAACTGGTGCAGCAGGCCAAGGTGACCACCGACAAGGCGCAACGGGTAAAACTGTATCAACAGGCGCAACTGATCCTTAAACAGCAGGTGCCGATCACCCCGATCGCCAACTCCACGGTGTTCCAGCCGCTGCGCAAGGAAGTGACCGACTTCAAGATCAGTCCGTTTGGCCTTACGCCCTTCTACGGCGTGGGTATAAATAAGTAACACCGAGCCCCAATGCGGCGCGCACAACGTGACCGGCGCACCGTTTTGGGGCTTCGTTTGCACCGTAAAATGCACCCGCAAACGGTCAAATGCGTCAAAAGTTATACAGATGCGACATTAAGGTACGTACGTGCCACCGTTTAACGCTCGCTCACACTCTGGATCTTGCATTGGGTATGGCCCCTGCATAAGTATCCGCAGGCACGACTCACGAGGTCGTACCTCAATATTAAAAAATGACAACAAATCATGAGGCCAACATGCTTAAACACGCGGTCATTCCGTTTTTAGTCGGCGCAGGCTTGTTAGCCTCCGCACCTTTCGCATCCGCTGCGACTAACCTGGTGTTCTGCTCCGAAGGGAGCCCGGCCGGTTTTGATCCAGGCCAGTACACCACCGGAACCGACTTCGACGCCTCAGCCGAAACCATGTTCAACCGCCTGAGTCAGTTCGAGCGTGGCGGCACCGCCGTTATCCCGGGTCTGGCCACCAGCTGGGACATTTCCCCGGATGGCCTGACTTACACCTTCCACTTGCGTGAAGGCGTCAAGTTCCACACCACCCCGTATTTCAAGCCGACTCGTGAGTTCAACGCCGACGACGTGCTGTTCACCTTTAATCGCATGATTAACAAGGATGGCCCGTTCCGTAAGGCGTACCCGACCGAATTCCCGTACTTCACCGACATGGGGATGGACACCAACATCACCAAGATCGATAAAGTCGACGACCACACCGTTAAGTTCACGCTGAAAGAAGTCGACGCCGCGTTCATCCAGAACATGGCCATGAGCTTCGCCTCGATCCAGTCCGCCGAGTACGCTGCCCAGCTGCTCAAGGAAGGCAAGGCTGCCGACATCAACCAGAAGCCGATCGGCACTGGTCCGTTCGTGTTCAAGAGCTACCAGAAAGACTCGAACATCCGCTACACCGGCAACAAGGATTACTGGAAACCTGAGGACGTGAAGATCGACAACCTGATCTTCGCCATCACCACCGACCCGTCGGTACGTATCCAGAAACTGAAAAAGAACGAGTGCCAGGTCACCCTGTTCCCGCGTCCGGCGGATCTCGCGGCGCTCAAGGCCGACAAGACCCTGAAGATGCCTGACCAGGCCGGTTTCAACTTGGGCTATATCGCCTACAACGTGATGGACAAGGTCAAGGGCAGCAACGAGGCTAACCCGCTGGCTGACCTGCGCGTACGTCAGGCGCTGGACATGGCGGTGAACAAGCCGCAGATCATCGATTCGGTTTACCAGGGCGCCGGCCAGCTGGCCGTCAACGCCATGCCACCGACCCAGTGGTCCTACGACACCACCATCAAGGACGCCAAGTACGATCCTGAGAAAGCCAAACAGCTGCTCAAGGAAGCTGGCGTCAAGGAAGGTACCGAGATCGTTCTGTGGGCGATGCCGGTGCAGCGTCCGTACAACCCGAACGCCAAGCTGATGGCTGAAATGCTCCAGTCCGACTGGAAGAAGATCGGCCTGAACGTGAAGATCACCAGCTACGAGTGGGGCGAGTACATCAAGCGTTCCAAAGGTGGCGAGAACCAGGCCATGATCATTGGCTGGAGCGGTGACAATGGTGATCCGGACAACTGGCTGAACGTGCTGTTCGGCTGCGACTCGCTCAGCGGCAACAACTTCTCCAAGTGGTGCGACAAGAAGTTCGACGGCCTCGTCAAGGAAGCCAAGCGCACGACCGACCAGGGCAAGCGCACCGAACTGTACAAACAGGCGCAACACGTCCTCAAAGATGCAGTCCCAATGACACCTATCGCTCACTCGACGGTGTATCAACCCATGCGCGCCAACGTGCAGGACTTCAAGATCAGCCCATTCGGCTTGAATTCCTTCTACGGCGTCAGCGTCAGCAATTAAGCCATTGCAAGGGCGACGTTCATGACGTCGCCCTTGCTTTAGCTGCCGGGAAGTCAGGAATTTGCCTACAGCCAATTCCGCTGCGGATGACTGCAGTGGCATAGGACGTGTCGACTTTTCCTACGAGTTTTCAGGCAATTACGCATTTACTGCCAGACCCACGGCCCCTACCGTCGGGTTCTGACCAGTTTCTGCGTGTGCCACCGGCTTGCCGTACGTGCTGGATTGAGCTCGATGCCACCTCAACGTCCCTGGACGGGACCGCGGTGCATTGAACAACACTACAAAAAAGAGGGAGCGTCATGCGCCATACCTTGGTTTTTTCCGCACTGCTGGGCGCCGGCCTGTTGGCCGCCACGTCCGCCAGTTACGCCGCCAGCAACAGCCTGGTGTTCTGCTCCGAAGGCAGCCCGGCGGGTTTTGATACCGCGCAATACACGACGGCCACCGATAACGATGCCGCCGAGCCGCTGTACAACCGCCTGGTCGAGTTTGAAAAAGGCGCGACCAACGTCGTACCGGGACTGGCAACCAAGTGGGATATTTCCGAGGATGGTCTCAAGTACACCTTTCACCTGCGTGAAGGTGTGAAATTTCATACAACGCCGTACTTCAAACCGACGCGCGATTTCAACGCCGACGACGTGCTGTTCACGTTTAACCGCATGCTCGATCCGCAACAGCCATTCCGTAAGGCTTATCCGACCGAATTCCCGTATTTCAACGGGATGAGCCTGAACAAGAACATTGCCAAGGTCGAAAAGACCGGGCCGCTGACCGTGGAGTTCACGCTCAACAGCGTCGACGCCGCGTTCATCCAGAACATCGCCATGAGCTTCGCTGCGATCCTGTCCGCCGAATACGCCGACAAGCTGCTGGCCGAAGGCAAGCCGAGCGACATCAACCAGAAGCCGGTCGGCACCGGGCCGTTCGTGTTCAAGAGCTATCAGAAAGACTCGAATATCCGTTACACCGGTAACGAGCACTACTGGGACCCGAGCCGGGTCAAGCTGAAGAACCTGATCTTCGCGATCAACACCGACGCTTCGGTACGCGTGCAGAAGCTCAAGGCCGGCGAATGCCAGATCACCCTGCATCCACGCCCTGCCGATGTCGAAGCACTGAAGGTCGACCCGAAACTGCAGCTGATTTCCAAGCCGGGCTTCAACCTCGGCTACATCGCCTACAACGTGCGTCACAAGCCCTTCGACCAGCTCGAAGTACGTCAGGCGCTGGACATGGCGGTGAATAAACAGGGGATTCTCAACGCTGTTTATCAAGGCGCCGGGCAACTGGCGGTCAACGCCATGCCACCGACCCAGTGGTCCTACGACGACAGCATCAAAGACGCCGCCTACAACCCGGAAAAAGCCCGCGAGCTGCTCAAGGCTGCCGGTGTGAAAGAAGGCACCGAGATCACCCTGTGGGCGATGCCGGTACAGCGTCCATACAACCCGAACGCCAAACTGATGGCCGAAATGCTCCAGGCAGACTGGGCGAAAATCGGTCTGAAAGTGAAGATCGTCAGCTACGAATGGGGCGAGTACATCAAGCGCACCAAGAATGGCGAGCACGATATCAGCCTGATCGGCTGGACCGGCGACAACGGGGACCCGGACAACTGGCTGGGTACCCTGTACAGCTGTGATGCCATCGGCGGCAACAATTACTCCATGTGGTGCGATCCGGCTTACGACAAGCTGATCAAAGAGGCCAAGGTCGTCACCGACCGCGACCAGCGCACCACGCTCTACAAACAGGCGCAGCAGTTGCTCAAGCAGCAAGTGCCGATCACGCCTGTCGCCCACTCGACGGTCAACCAGCCGTTAAGCGCCCGGGTTGAAGGCTTCAAGGTCAGCCCCTTCGGTCGCAATGTGTTTTCAGGCGTCAGTATCGATTAACCCAACCGATTAGCCGCAACGCTGAGGGGACTGTCTACCCCCTCACGCAAGCGCTTTGCCGAAATTCGCCGATCCGGCATTTTGCAAACGTTTGCGATGTGTGAAATGAGTTCTAAACCAATAACCGGCCCACCCAAAAAAGCCGGCATAAAAAGAAAGTAAAGGAGCTTCACCCATGAAACTGAGCAGCACCGCAATCCTGGCCCTGGCCATAAGCAGCGTCACCGCCACCGCGTATGCGGAAGAGCAGAGCCAGGCGTTCACCCCGGTGACCGTCAACGAGAAGAGCGCCCAGGCTGACGCCAAAGGTTTCCTCGAAGGTTCGACAATCAGCGGCACGACCCGCAACTGGTACGCCAACGAGCAACTCAAGCGCGGCGGCAAGTTCACCTACCGCAAAGATGGCGTCGCCACCCCGACCGATCGTCGTATCAACTGGGTACAGGGCACCATCGTCAACTTCAGCTCCGGCTTCACTGAGGGCACCGTCGGTGTCAGCACTGAAATTGCCGCTTACAACGCTGTAGCACTGGAGCGTAATCGCAAGGATCTGGCCTCCAACAACGGTGGTGCACCGGGTTCTCGTCCAGGCGCGGGCAACAACCGTACGCTGACCAAAGAAGGCGGCGACGCTGAAGGCCAGTGGAGCAAACTGGGCCTGGCCAACGTCAAGTTCCGCGTGTCGAACACAACCCTGACCGCCGGTCGCCAGAACTTCAGCACCCCGATCGTCGACACCATCGGCAACCGTGCGCTGCCTTCGAGCTTTGAAGGTGTGAGCCTGCACAGCGAAGAACTGAACAACCTGTCGTTTGACGCCGGCAGCTTCGACCGCGTATCGCCACGTACCGAAGAAAGCCTGTCGAAATTCCGCTCCGAGTACACCAACAACAACGCTGAAACCGATCGCGTCAGCATTGTCGGCCTGAACTATCAGCCGCTGAAAAGCCTGAAGACCAGCCTGTACGCCTCCAAGGTGGAAGACTTCTGGAACCAGTACTACTTCGGCGCCACCCACGAACTGGGTGACAGCAATGTCGTGAGCCTGACTACCGGCCTGAACTACTACAAAACCGTCGATACCGGCAAAAAAGAGATGGGTGAAATCGACAACGACACTTACTCGCTGTCGTTCGGCCTGACTCACCAGGCCCACAGCCTGACCTTCTCGTACCAGGCCATCAACGGTGACGAGTACTTCGACTACCTGCACGAAACCAACGGCATCTACCTGGCCAACTCCCTGCTGTCGGACTTCAACGGCCCGAACGAGAAATCCTTCCAGGTTGCCTACGGTCTGAACATGGCCGAATACGGCGTGCCAGGTCTGAAGTTCAACATCTATCAGGCTCGCGGCTGGGGCATCGACGGCACTCATTACACTGGCACTGCGTATGACGTACGCAACATGGACGGCGAGCACCACTACGAATACGGCATTGGTGCAACCTACGCGGTACAGAGCGGCCCACTCAAGGCGACCACCATCCGTGGCACCTACACCGCTCACCGCGCCAGCGAAAACCAGTCCGATGGCAGCATCAACGAGTTCCGTCTCGTGACCACGATTCCATTCAACATCCTGTAAAAACCGCCGACCGACGGCTGACTCATGACGAGTCGGCCGTTCGGTTTTTTGTCTTCAACCGATTGCAGAGGGTTATCGATGAAAATGCTTCCCCTACGTGCGGCCGTCGCTGCCGCGTTGTTGAGCGCCGCCATCGGCGTCTCGGCCAAACCCTTGGTGGTCTGCACCGAAGCCAGTCCGGAAGGCTTCGATATGGTCCAGTACACAACTGCAGTCACTGCCGATGCGGTGGCCGAAACGATCTTCAACCGCCTGGCCGACTTCAAGCCCGGCACCACCGAAGTGATTCCGGCACTGGCCGAATCCTGGGACATCAGTGAAGACGGCCTGACCTATACGTTCCACCTGCGCAAAGGCGTCAAGTTTCACACCACCGAATACTTCAAGCCGACCCGCGACATGAACGCCGACGATGTGGTCTGGAGCTTCCAGCGTCAGCTGGACCCGAATCACCCGTGGCACAAACTGTCGAGCGTGGGCTTCCCGTACTTTGAAAGCATGGGCTTCAAGGAACTGCTCAAAAGCGTAGAGAAAGTCGACGACAACACGGTCAAGTTCACCCTGACCCGCCGCGAAGCGCCGTTCCTGGCCGACATCGCCATGGCCTTCTCCTCGATCTACCCGGCCGAATACGCCGACCAGTTGCTCAAGTCCGGCAAGACCGGCGACCTCAACAACAAACCAGTCGGCACCGGCCCGTTCATCTTCCAGCGTTATGCCAAGGATGCGCAGGTGCGCTTCAAGGCCAACCCGGACTACTTCCGTGGCAAGGCCCCGGCTGACGCGCTGATCCTGGCGATTGCCACCGACAACAACGTGCGTCTGCAGAAGCTCAAGGCCAACGAGTGCCAGATCGCGCTGTATCCGAAACCGGATGACATCCCGAGCATCAAGAAAGACAGCAACCTGAAAGTCGACGAGATGGACGCGATGACCGTCTCGTACATCGCCATGAACACCCAGCACAAGTACATCAGCGACGTGCGCGTGCGTAAGGCCATCGACATCGCCTTCGACAAGGAAGCCTACGTCAACGCGCTGTTCGGCAAAGGCAACGCCAGCGTAGCGGTCAACCCGTACCCGCCGACCCTTCTGGGCTACAACCACGACCTGAAGAACCCGCCACGCGATCTGGACAAGGCCCGCGCCCTGCTCAAGGAAGCCGGGGTTCCGGAAGGCACCGTGTTTACCCTGTTTACCCGTAACGGCGGCGGCCCGACCAACCCGAATCCGATGCTCGGCGCGCAGATGATGCAGGCTGACCTGGCGAAAGTCGGAATCAAGATCGACATCCGCGTCATGGAATGGGGCGAAATGCTCAAACGCGCCAAGGCCGGCGAGCACGACATGGTTTCGGCCGGATGGGCGGGCGACAACGGCGACCCGGATAACTTCCTGACGCCTATGCTCAGTTGCGAAGCAGCCAAGAACGGCGAAAACTACGCGCGCTGGTGCAACGAGAAATTCCAGACCCTGCTCGACGAAGCACGGGCTAAAGTAGATCCGGCCGAACGCGCCAAACTCTACGAACAGGCCCAGGTGCTGTTTAATCAGGACCAACCGTGGATCAGCATGGCCCACACCCGGATGTTTACCGCAATGCGCAACAACGTAGAGGGTTATCACATCAGCCCTCTCACAACCAATAACTTCGCCACTACCCAGGTGAAGTAGATAAGAAACTCCCGGCCTCCCTGACCCCAGGGTCGCCGGGCACGCCTAACCGGCTGATGAGGTACCACACAAGATGTTTAGTTTTATTGCCCGCCGACTGGGGTTGTTGATCCCCACGTTTTTCGGCATCACCTTGCTGACTTTCGCGTTGATTCGCATGATTCCGGGCGACCCCGTGGAAGTGATGATGGGCGAACGTCGGGTCGACCCCGAAATGCACGCTCAGGCAATGGAACGCCTAGGTCTGAACAAACCGCTGTATGCCCAGTACCTGGACTACATCGGCAAACTGGCCCACGGCGATCTCGGCGAATCCCTGCGTACGCGTGAGAGCGTATGGACCGAGTTCACCTCCCTCTTCCCGGCGACCCTGGAACTGTCCATGGCCGCCCTGCTGTTTGCCGGCATCCTCGGTCTTCTGGCCGGGGTGATTGCGGCGCTCAAGCGAGGATCCCTGTTCGACCATGGGGTGATGGGCATCTCCCTGGCGGGGTATTCGATGCCGATCTTCTGGTGGGGCCTGATCCTGATCATGTTCTTCTCGGTGAGCCTGGGCTGGACCCCGGTTTCCGGGCGGATTGACCTGCTTTACGACATCGAGCCGCGCACCGGTTTCATGCTGATCGACACGCTGCTGGCCGATGACATGGGCGCGTTCCTCGATGCGCTGCATCACCTGATCCTGCCGGCCATCGTGCTCGGCACCATTCCGCTGGCGGTGATCGCGCGGATGACCCGTTCGTCGATGCTCGAAGTGCTGCGTGAAGACTACATCCGCACCGCCAAGGCCAAAGGCCTGTCGCCCTCGCGCGTGGTGTTCGTGCACGGCCTGCGCAACGCGCTGATTCCGGTGCTGACCGTGGTCGGCCTGCAAGTCGGCACCCTGCTGGCCGGTGCAGTCCTGACCGAAACCATCTTCTCCTGGCCCGGCATCGGTAAATGGCTGATCGAAGCCATCGGCGCCCGGGACTACCCGGTTGTGCAAAACGGCATCCTGTTAATCGCCTGCCTGGTGATTCTGGTCAACTTCGTAGTGGACATCCTCTACGGCTTTGCCAACCCACGCATCCGTCATCAGCGCTGAGGTCCATACCATGAGCACTCCAACATCCTCAGTAGCCACTTCCGCCCCAAGCGCGGATCAAAGCCTGCTGTACCCGTCACCGTACAAAGAATTCTGGCAAGCCTTCTCCAAGAACAAGGGCGCAGTTGCCGGCCTGCTGTTCATGCTGCTGATCATCTTCTGCGCGATTTTCGCGCCGTGGGTCGCACCGCATAACCCGAGCGAGCAATACCGTGACTTCCTGCTGACGCCACCGGCGTGGCTCGAAGGCGGGCAGATGCAATTCCTGCTCGGCACCGATGAACTGGGGCGTGACCTGCTGTCACGGCTGATTCAGGGTTCGCGCCTGTCGCTGCTGATCGGTCTGTCGTCGGTGGTGATGTCGCTGATCCCGGGGATCCTGCTGGGTCTGTTCGCCGGTTTCTTCCCGAAAATGATCGGCCCGACCATCATGCGTCTGATGGACATCATGCTGGCCCTGCCGTCCCTGCTGCTGGCTGTGGCGATCGTCGCCATCCTCGGCCCTGGCCTGATCAACACCGTGATCGCCATTGCTGTGGTATCGCTGCCGTCCTACGTGCGTCTGACCCGTGCTGCGGTGATGGGCGAACTGAACCGCGACTACGTGACCGCCGCGCGCCTGGCCGGTGCCGGTCTGCCACGTCTGATGTTCATCACCGTGCTGCCGAACTGCATGGCGCCGCTGATCGTGCAGGCGACCCTGAGTTTCTCCTCGGCGATTCTCGATGCCGCCGCCCTGGGCTTCCTCGGCCTTGGCGTACAACCGCCAACCCCTGAGTGGGGCACCATGCTGGCCTCGGCCCGCGACTACATCGAACGCGCCTGGTGGGTCGTGAGTCTGCCTGGTTTGACCATTTTGCTCAGCGTGCTGGCAATCAACTTGATGGGCGACGGTCTGCGCGATGCGCTGGACCCGAAACTCAAGAACGCCGCCTGAGGAGATTCCCATGTCACTGTTAGAAATCAAGAATCTCAACGTTCGCTTCGGCGACAAAACCGCGACACCCGTTGTCGATGGCCTCGACCTGAAAGTCGACAAAGGCGAAGTCCTGGCAATCGTTGGCGAATCGGGTTCGGGTAAATCCGTGACCATGATGGCGCTGATGGGCCTGATCGAGCATCCCGGCATCGTCACCGCCGACTCGCTCAGTTTTGACGGCAAAGACATGCTCAAGCTGAGCAATCGTCAGCGTCGGCAAATCGTCGGCAAAGACCTGTCGATGGTGTTCCAGGACCCGATGACCGCGCTGAATCCGAGCTACACCGTCGGTTTCCAGATCGAAGAAGTGCTGCGTCTGCACCTGAAAATGTCCGGCAAGCAAGCGCGCAAACGCGCCATCGAACTGCTGGAAAAAGTGGAGATCCCGGGCGCCGCCAGCCGTATGGACGCCTACCCGCACCAACTGTCTGGCGGTATGAGCCAGCGTGTCGCGATTGCCATGGCGATTGCCGGCGAACCGAAACTGCTGATCGCCGACGAACCGACCACGGCACTCGACGTAACCATTCAGGCACAGATCATGGATCTGCTGCTTGCGTTGCAGAAAGAACAGAACATGGGCCTGGTGCTGATCACTCACGACCTCGCGGTCGTGGCCGAAACCGCCCAGCGCGTCTGTGTGATGTACGCCGGCCAGGCTGTTGAAGTCGGTCAGGTGCCGCAACTGTTCGACATCCCGGCGCACCCTTACAGCGAAGCGCTGCTCAAGGCGATTCCGGAACACAGCCAGGGCGCCGAGCGTCTGGCGACACTGCCGGGCATCGTCCCGGGCCGTTATGACCGTCCGCAGGGTTGCCTGCTGTCGCCGCGCTGCCCGTACGTGCAGGACACCTGCCGCGCGCAGCGTCCGGCCCTTGATCCGAAAAGCAACAGCCTCGCCCGCTGCTTCTTCCCGCTGAACCAGGAGGTGGCGTAATGGCCGTCGTACTTACCGCCCGCGACCTGACCCGTCACTACGAAGTGTCCCGTGGCCTGTTCAAGGGCCACGCGACCGTGCGCGCCCTCAACGGTGTGTCGTTCGAACTGGAAGCCGGCAAGACCCTCGCCGTGGTCGGCGAATCGGGCTGCGGCAAATCCACCCTCGCCCGCGCCCTGACCCTGATTGAAGAGCCGTCATCCGGCTCGCTGAAAATCGCCGGCCAGGAAGTGGCTGGCGCCGACAAGGCCCAGCGCAAACAACTGCGCAAAGACGTGCAGATGGTGTTCCAGAGCCCGTACGCGTCGTTGAACCCACGGCAGAAAGTCGGTGACCAACTCGGCGAGCCGCTGCTGATCAACACCAACCTGTCCGCCGCTGAACGCCGCGAAAAAGTCCAGGCGATGATGAAGCAGGTCGGCTTGCGTCCCGAGCACTACCAGCGCTATCCGCACATGTTCTCCGGCGGTCAGCGCCAGCGGATCGCTCTCGCCCGGGCGATGATGCTGCAACCGAAAGTGCTGGTCGCGGATGAGCCTACCTCGGCACTGGACGTGTCGATTCAGGCACAGGTGCTGAACCTGTTCATGGATCTGCAGCAAGAGTTCAACACCGCGTACGTGTTCATCTCGCACAACCTGGCGGTGGTGCAACATGTGGCCGATGACGTGATGGTGATGTACCTCGGTCGCCCGGTGGAAATGGGCCCGAAAGACGCTATTTACGAACGTCCGCTGCACCCGTACACCCAGGCGTTGCTGTCGGCGACCCCGACCATTCACCCGGACCCGAACAAGCCGAAAATCAAGATCGTCGGCGAATTGCCCAACCCGCTGAACCCGCCACCGGGCTGCGCGTTCCACAAGCGCTGCCCGTACGCGACCGAGCGTTGCAGCACTGAAGAGCCGTTGTTGCGTGAATTGGATAATCGCCAGGTGGCCTGCCACTACGCCGAGCAATTCCTCGACGGCGCCGCCTGATTAACGGCGGACGAAATTGTGGGAGCGGGCTTGCTCGCGAATGCGGTGTGACAGTCACTGATAATGGTGACTGACTCACCGCTTTCGGGAGCAAGCCCCCTCCCACAGGGAACTTGAGTTGTCGCTAAAGCGTTAACCAAACCCCTTCTCCCCCGATTGCGCATCAGTCGGGGAAGAAGGGGTTTTCTTTTATTTGCGATTTACGTCTGGCTGTCGCCTTCGTCGTCCGGATCATCAGAGTCCGGTTCATTAGTAGTCGAGTCGTCGTCATCGGCGCTGCCACCCTGCCCCTGATCACCTGGCTCTGATTCGGACTTGGCGAGCATCAGGCCGCTGTGTCCGACCTGGCCGTTAAAGGCCTGGGAATCGTGATCCTCGCACTCCGCCCAGGCCGTCGCGGTGCCGAGGGACAGCATGACCATCACTTTCAATAGCAATAAAAACCGTAGCAACCTGCTTTTCATAGCTGACTCCATCCACTTTCAGGTGAGACATGGGTGCCTGACTGGCGCTGTGTGAAATCTAGTTCCGATCCGTCGGGTTCACCAGATAGGACGCTAACGAGCAGACAGAAATGCCCTCCACAGACAGACAGGTTTCGAATAACACCTATCGCGGAATCAGCTAAGCGGACGGGTCGCTTGCCACGTCAAGGGAATCGACATCAACACCAGTACGGCGCTACCCAGCCAGACGCTATGGCCACCGAAATTGCCGTACAACTGACCGCTGAGCACCGGCGACAACAGCGCACTGGCGCTCCAGCTCATAAAGAACAGACCAAAGTACTGGCCGCTTTTGCCGCGCTGGGCAAATTGCATCGCCAGCACATTCAGCGGCGGCATGAACAACGCCTCGCCCAAGGTCCAGATCACCGTCGACAGGCAGACGAACGCCAGCCCGGATCCGAATGGCAACATGCCCAATCCGCCGGCCAGCAACAAACTCCCTGCGAGCATTTGCCGCCGCGTGCCCCAACGCTCGCCGCAGTGTGACAAGGGAATCTGCAAGGCGATCACCAGCAACGCATTGAGCCCGAACTGCCAGCCGATCGCCTCGGTGCTCAAGTGGTAGTAATCACGCAGATAATTGCCCAGCGTGCTGTAGACCGTGTCGAATGCAATGCCAAGCACGGCGGTCGCCGCGAGCAACCACAGGAACGCGTTATCGTAAAACGGCGCAACGGATCCACCGGCGCCGTTTGTAGAGGGGGCGTCATTGATCAGTACCGGCCGACGCCACGTAGTGCGAACAAACCACAGCAAGGCCAACAGCGTCATCGCCGCGCTGCCGAAAAACACCCAGCGAAAATCCGTCTGCGCCAACACCCCGCCCGCCACACCTGCGGCGGCCATGCCAAGGTTGCGCGCCACCCGGCTCAAGGCCTGCGCGCGCGAGCGTTGAGCGACTTCGCAGTACTCCATGATCAGGCGTTGGTGCAGGGTGCGAATGGCCCCATCGATCGTCCCGCTGAGCAACAGCAATGCCGCCAGCAACGGCACTTGCGAGACCAGCCCCAGCAGGATCAACACCCACACCGAAACAAAGAACAGCGTCGCCGTCAGCCGCGCCGTGCGCACATGGTCACTGAGCAGCCCACCGAGCATCGAACCGACCAACAACCCGGCACCATAGGCCGACAGCAACCAGCCGACGGTTTCAATCGCCAGCCCCAGCTCCTGGCGCAGATACAGCGCCATGAACAACTTGACCATGCTGCTCAGACGATTGATGAACAGCAACGCCGCAAGCACCCAGGCCATCAGACTGAAATAGCCATTGGGGCGCAGCAGATGGATGAGGTTGCGCGTCATTCCATTGACCTCTCAAAGCGACCGGCATGACCTTGAACACTAACGTCCAGCGCGCCGGTTGTCGCGATCAAGAACATCGATATCTCAAAATACGGATTCGCCCTACAGTCCCTGCAGGAGCTTCCTTCAGTCGCTCAATTGGATTAGAAAAAATGGTCGGCTGTCAGGCCGCCTTCGCGAGCAAGCCCGCTCCCACAGGTTGAACCCGGTGTATTCAGGTAGAAATTGGTCGGCTGTCAGGCCGCCATCGCCAGCAGGCTGGCTCCCACAGGTTGAACCCGGTGTATTCAGGTAGAGACTGGTCGGCTGTCAGGCCGCCTTCGCGAGCAAGCCCGCTCCCACAGGTTGAACCCGGTGTATTCAGGTAGAAATTGGTCGGCTGTCAGGCCGCCTTCGCGAGCAAGCCCGCTCCCACAGGTTGAACCCGGTGTATTCAGGTAGAGATTGGTCGGCTGTCAGGCCGCCTTCGCGAGCAAGCCCGCTCCCACAGGTTGAACCCGGTGTATTCAGGTAGAAATTGGTGGGCTATCAGGCCGCCATCGCTGGCAAGCCAGCTCCCACAGAAAAAGCTAAAGCCAGGCGCATGCTTTTCACCACTCAAATGGCCGAGTGTCAGCTCGCCGAAAGCTTTTGATCTTGATCCTCGGGCGACGTCGGAAGGCTGAGTGGAGGGATTGATCCGGGGGTGGGAGCGCAGCGACCGTTTGGCGCAGCCAAACACAGCGAGAGGAGGTGCAGCGAAGCAAACCGTAGGCGCTGCGCCCGGATCAATCCCGCAGCGAAGGGACCCCGAGCCCCAGCGAGCGGGCCGAACGCAGGAGCAAGCCTTTTGGGTTACCTTTTCGGCGTTTGGAAAAGGTGACTCGCCGTAAGGGCGAAACCCTAAGTAGCCGTTACCAAAAAAACGGATATGTACACAAAAAAACCAAGAACCTGGTCGGCCCAAAGGCCGCCAAGACCAAAGCCCCAAAAAAAAGCCCCCAAGGCCTACACCTCAGGGGCTTTCGAACAAACCAGCTCAGCGCTTAGTGATGCTCACGCGTCGCACGGAATTTCACATCCGGCCACCGCTCTTCCATCAACGCCAGGTTAACCCGCGTCGGCGCGAGATAGGTCAGGTGCCCACCGCCATCCAGTGCCAGGTTCTCCACAGCCTTGTTGGAAAACTCCTCAAGCTTCTTCTTGTCGCTGCATTCAATCCAGCGCGCGGAATACACAGTGATCGGCTCGTAAGAGCACTCAACCTTGTATTCCTCCTTCAGACGGCTAGCGACCACATCAAACTGCAGCACACCCACGGCGCCAAGAATGATGTCGTTGCTGCGCTCCGGGAAGAACACCTGGGTCGCGCCTTCTTCGGCCAACTGCTGCAGACCCTGACGCAACTGCTTGGACTTCAGCGGATCACGCAGACGCACACGACGGAACAGCTCCGGGGCGAAGTGCGGGATACCGGTGAAACCGAGGACTTCACCTTCGCTGAAGGTGTCGCCGATCTGGATCGTGCCGTGGTTATGCAGACCGATGATGTCGCCGGCGTACGCCTCTTCCAGCTGTTCACGCTCGGAGGAGAAGAACGTCAGGGCGTCGCCGATGCGCACGTCCTTGCCGGTACGCACGTGGTGCATCTTCATGCCTTTCTCGTACTTGCCGGAGCAAATACGCATGAAAGCGATGCGGTCGCGGTGTTTCGGGTCCATGTTCGCCTGGATCTTGAAGATGAAGCCCGAGAACTTCTCTTCCACCGGCTCCACGGTACGCTCGTTGGCGACACGGGCCAGCGGACGCGGGGCCCAGTCAACTACGGCGTCGAGCACGTGATCGACACCGAAGTTGCCCAATGCAGTACCGAAGAACACCGGAGTCAGTTGACCGTCGAGGAACTCCTGCTGGTTGAACTCGTGGCAGGCGCCCTGCACCAGTTCCAGCTGTTCGAGGAAGCGATCGTACTCGTCGCCCAAGTGCGCGCGCGCCTCGTCGGAGTCGAGCTTCTCGATGATCTTGGTTTCGGTGCGTTCGTGACCGTGACCGGCGGTGTAGACAATGATGTAGTCGTCGGCCAGGTGGTACACGCCCTTGAAGTCGCGGTAGCAACCGATCGGCCAGGTGATCGGCGCTGCCTTGATCTTCAGAACGGCTTCGATTTCGTCGAGCAGTTCGATCGGGTCGCGGATGTCGCGGTCGAGTTTGTTGATGAAGCTGACGATCGGCGTGTCACGCAGACGGCAGACGTCCATCAGGGCGATGGTCCGTGGCTCAACGCCTTTACCGCCGTCGAGCACCATCAGCGCCGAGTCGACCGCCGTCAGGGTGCGGTAGGTGTCTTCGGAGAAGTCTTCGTGGCCCGGGGTGTCGAGCAGGTTGATCATGTGTTCGCGATACGGGAACTGCATGACCGACGTGGTAATGGAAATACCCCGCTGCTTCTCCATCTCCATCCAGTCGGATGTCGCATGGCGGTCGGATTTACGGGATTTCACCGTACCGGCCACTGCAATCGCCTTGCCCATCAACAGGAGCTTCTCGGTGATCGTGGTTTTACCGGCATCGGGGTGGGAAATAATGGCGAAAGTGCGGCGTTTCGCGACTTCGGCGGCCTGGTTGGTCATGGGAAATCGCCTGGCGGTGATTCAAAAAAGGGCCGCGATTATAGCCCAACTCGATGCAATAACCGAACCGTTGAGCACATTAAGGGTGGCCAAATGCTGCCCCAGATGGGAACCTTTTAAAGCATGGAGACGTCCATCCCCTGTTACGACATTTCGTCAGGGGCTGAAAAATCAGCAAGTTAGCCTGACGAGGCTGCGCTCATGGCTCGCTTTCAGACCGCTTGTTGCCGGTGCTGAAGGAGCTGCTTCTCGCGAACGTTTATTCCCGGCAGCCAAGGCTTGGCATGCCACACGGGAGAGCGTTCGCCGACTATAAAAAAGGAGTCCGCCTGTGGCTATCCGCTATGGCAAAGGGCTGATGGGAGGTGCGGTGGTTATCGCGCTCCTGGCCCTGCTGATCCACTGGATCGGCATCAACACGATCGAACACTACCGCGACGATTTGTTGTTTTACCTGCAAGCTCATCTGATTCTCGTCCTCGCTTCAATGCTGGCCGCCCTGGTCGTGGGCATCCCCGCCGGTATCTTCCTCAGTCGCCCGACCATGGTCGGCCGCGCTGAACGCTTCATGCAGATCTTCAATATCGGCAACACCGTGCCACCGCTGGCTGTACTGGCGATTGCCCTGGGGATTCTCGGCATCGGCAGTGGTCCGGCGATCTTCGCTTTGTTCCTCGCTTCTCTGTTGCCAATTGTGCGCAACACCTACGAAGGTCTGAAAAACGTCCAGGGTTCGCTGAAAGAAGCCGCCGTCGGCATCGGCATGACCCCGCGCCAGGTGTTGTGGAAAGTCGAATTGCCCAATGCGGTGCCGATCATCATCGGTGGCGTGCGCGTGGCACTGGCGATCAACGTCGGCACCGCGCCGCTGGCATTCCTGATCGGCGCCAACAGCCTCGGCAGCCTGATCTTCCCTGGCATCGCCCTGAACAATCAGCCGCAACTGCTGCTCGGTGCCGCGTGCACCGCGCTGCTGGCCCTGCTGCTCGATGGCGTGGTCACCCTCGCCAGCCGTCTCTGGCTGGAACGCGGTTTGCGCCCGTCTTAAGGCTTTTGCGAAGGAATACTTATGAAAAGATTTAGCTTGATCTTAGGCTGCATCATGCTGTTCGCAGGATTTGCCCAGGCGGCGGAAAAACCGCTCATTCGCCTCGGCGCCCGGGTGTTCACCGAGCAGACCCTGCTCGCGGAAATCACCGCGCAATACCTGCGCAGCAAAGGCTACGACGCGCAGATCACCGGCGGTCTGGGCAGCAACCTCGCCCGCAGCGCCCACGAAAGCGGACAACTGGACATGCTCTGGGAATACACCGGCGTGTCGCTGGTGGCCTACAACCATGTCACCGAAAAACTCGACAGCGAACAGTCCTACGCCCGGGTCAAAGAACTCGACGCGAAAAAAGGCCTGGTCTGGCTGACCCCGTCGAAATTCAGCAACACCTACGCCCTCGCCCTGCCGAAAAAAGTCGCCGAGGAGTACCCGCAGATCAACACCATCAGCGACCTGAACAAGGTGCTGCGCGATGAAGCCAAGACCAATCACCTGGTGGCGCTGGACACCGAGTTCGCCAACCGCTCCGACGGTCTGGACGGCATGGTCAAGCTCTACGACATGAACCTGACCCGCAAGAACATCCGGCAGATGGACGCCGGGCTGGTCTACACCGCGCTGCGCAACGGCCAGGTGTTTGCCGGTCTGGTCTACACCACCGACGGTCGCCTCAACGCCTTCGGCTTGAAGCTGCTGGAAGACGACAAGCACTACTTCCCCGACTACACCGCCGCGCCGGTGGTGCGTCAGGCCTACCTCGATGCGCACCCGCAACTGGCCGAGCAACTCAAGCCGCTGGCGCAACTGTTCGACGACGAAACCATGCGCCAGCTCAACGCGCGGGTCGATGTCGATCACGAAAGCCCATCGAAAGTGGCCGCGGATTTCCTGCGCCAGCACCCACTCAACTAAGGAGGAAAAGTCATGGAATTTCTCAACGCCTTTTCCCACCTCGACTGGCAGCAGGTGATGCACCTGACCTGGCAGCACATCACCCTGGTCGGCATCGCGGTAACGCTGGCGATTCTCATCGGTGTGCCGCTGGGCATTCTGATGACGCGCTTCCCGAGCCTCGCCGGTCCCTTGCAGGCCAGCGCCACGGTGCTGCTGACCGTGCCGTCGATTGCTCTGTTCGGCCTGCTGCTGCCGTTCTACTCCAAGTTCGGCCAGGGCCTGGGGCCGATGCCGGCGATTACCGCAGTGTTCCTTTACTCACTGCTACCGATCATGCGCAACACCTACCTCGCCCTGACGGGCG
This sequence comes from Pseudomonas sp. S3(2024), assembly GCF_036861315.1. NCBI lineage: Bacteria > Pseudomonadati > Pseudomonadota > Gammaproteobacteria > Pseudomonadales > Pseudomonadaceae > Pseudomonas > Pseudomonas sp. S3(2024). Next base: position 890,914 of record NZ_JAZAQQ010000001.1, read on the forward strand.
TCGAACCGGGCATTCGTGAAGCCGCACGCGGCATCGGCATGACCTTCGGCCAGCGCCTGCGCATGGTTGAGTTGCCAATTGCAGTGCCAGTGATCCTCGCCGGGGTGCGCACCGCGGTGGTGATGAACATCGGCGTGATGACCATCGCCGCGACCATCGGCGCCGGTGGCCTTGGCGTGCTGATCCTCGCCTCCATCAGCCGCAGCGACATGTCGATGCTGATCGTCGGCGCGCTGCTGGTCAGTCTTCTGGCGATCTTCGCCGACCTTCTCCTGCAGTGGCTCCAACGTACGCTGACTCCAAAAGGACTCCTCAAATGATCGAACTTCAAAACCTCAGCAAGACCTTCCAGAGCAACGGCAAAGATGTCAAAGCCGTGGACTCGGTGAGCCTGACCGTCAATGAAGGCGAAATCTGTGTGTTCCTCGGGCCATCGGGTTGCGGCAAAAGCACCACGCTGAAAATGATCAACCGCCTGATCAAGCCGACCTCGGGCAAGATCCTGATCAACGGCGAAGACACCACCGACCTCGACGAAGTGACCCTGCGCCGCAACATCGGCTACGTGATCCAGCAGATCGGCCTGTTCCCCAACATGACCATCGAAGAGAACATCGTCGTGGTGCCGAAACTGCTCGGCTGGGACAAACAGAAATGCCACGACCGCGCTCGCGAACTGATGAGCATGATCAAACTGGAACCCAAGCAGTATCTGCATCGCTATCCGCGCGAACTGTCCGGCGGCCAGCAACAGCGGATCGGCGTGATCCGCGCACTGGCGGCGGATGCGCCGTTGTTGCTGATGGACGAGCCGTTTGGTGCGGTCGATCCGATCAACCGCGAGATGATCCAGAACGAGTTCTTCGAGATGCAGCGGGCGCTGAACAAGACCGTGATCATGGTCAGCCACGACATCGACGAAGCGATCAAGCTTGGTGACAAGATAGCGATCTTCCGCGCCGGCAAACTGCTGCAGATCGATCACCCGGACACCCTGCTCGCGCATCCGGCAGACGACTTTGTCAGCAACTTTGTCGGCCAGGACAGCACCCTCAAACGCCTGCTGCTGGTGAAGGCCGAAGACGCCGCCGACAATGCACCGTCGGTCAGCCCGGAAACCCCGGTGGCCGATGCGCTGGAGTTGATGGACGAGCATGACCGACGCTATGTGGTGGTCACCTGTGCCGAGAACAAGGCGCTGGGCTATGTGCGTCGTCGCGACCTGCACCGCCAGACCGGCACCTGCGCGCAGTATCTGCGTGAGTTCAACGCCACCGCGGCGTACGACGAACACCTGCGCATCCTGCTGTCGCGCATGTACGAGTTCAATCGTTCGTGGTTGCCGGTGATGGATGCCGAGCGGGTGTTCCTCGGTGAGGTGACGCAGGAGTCGATCGCAGCCTATCTGAGCTCGGGGCGTTCGCGCGGGATGAAGACCAATATCGTCTCGCCGGCTGAGGCTGTGGTCGTGTAAAAACACCTGACCTGTGGGAGCGAGCCTGCTCGCGAATGCGCAATAACAGGCAACAATGATGTTGGCTGTGAAAATGTCTTCGCGAGCAAGCCCGCTCCCACAGGATTCGTGCAATCCTGATGATTCGCAGGGCGGAAAAGAATCTCAACAGCTGCGTTCACAGAACCTCTGCAAACTCCCGCTCCCAAACAGCCAAAATCCCCCTCACATCCACCTCTCGCCGCCAACGTCGCCGATGTTGCGCCGATCACACTTCCCCGCTAATTAGCCGACAAAAGCCGCGAACGTGCAGGTATTTTTAACACATGAAAATTCCCGGGGAACATCTGTCCGTCATCTCGGTCGGCTACAAAGAGTGATATCCGCGACGTACGTCAGAAGCGTGCAAAAACGCGACATTTTTAGTTGATCTCAAGCCCCTCACGCCCTAAAGTTCGCGCCGAACGTCCATGCTGGAAACGATCCATCCGGCTCAAGTACTGACGACGAGACAGCAAGGCCAAGGGCAGATACGCCCGTGGCCTTTTTGCTTTCGGCGACATGCCTTGGGAAGTAGGCGAACCAAAGTGGGGATACGGAGGACGTTCATTTACACCCATGTTTTTACCCGTTTGCCCATAGGAGCACTCCAGCATGTCGATCCAGGTCGAAGACTATTTCGCGCGCGAAACCTTTCAGAAAATGAAGGCGTTCGCCGACAAACAGGAAACCCCGTTCGTGGTGATCGACACCGCGATGATCAGCCAGGCCTACGATGACCTGCGCGCCGGTTTCGAATTCGCCAAGGTCTACTACGCGGTCAAGGCCAACCCGGCTGTCGAGATCATCGATCTGCTCAAAGAGAAAGGTTCGAGCTTCGACATCGCCTCCATCTATGAGCTGGACAAAGTCATGGGCCGTGGCGTCAGCCCGGACCAGATCAGCTACGGCAACACCATCAAGAAGTCCAAGGACATCCGCTACTTCTACGAGAAGGGTGTGCGCCTGTTCGCCACCGACTCCGAAGCCGACCTGCGCAACATCGCCAAAGCCGCGCCGGGTTCGAAAGTCTATGTGCGCATTCTGACCGAAGGCTCGACCACCGCTGACTGGCCACTGTCGCGCAAGTTCGGCTGCCAGACCGACATGGCCATGGACCTGCTGATCCTCGCCCGCGACCTGGGCCTGGTGCCGTACGGCATCTCGTTCCACGTCGGTTCGCAACAGCGCGACATCAGTGTCTGGGACGCGGCGATCGCCAAGGTCAAAGTGATCTTCGAGCGCCTGAAAGAAGAAGACGGCATCCACTTGAAGCTGATCAACATGGGTGGCGGCTTCCCGGCCAACTACATCACCCGTACCAACAGCCTGGAAACCTACGCCGAAGAGATCATCCGCTTCCTGAAAGAAGACTTCGGCGATGACCTGCCGGAAATCATTCTGGAGCCGGGCCGTTCGTTGATCGCCAACGCCGGCATTCTGGTCAGCGAAGTCGTGCTGGTCGCGCGTAAATCCCGCACCGCCGTCGAGCGTTGGGTGTATACCGATGTGGGCAAATTCTCCGGCCTGATCGAAACCATGGACGAGGCGATCAAGTTCCCGATCTGGACCGAGAAGAAAGGCGAGATGGAAGAAGTGGTCATCGCCGGCCCGACCTGCGACAGCGCCGACATCATGTACGAGAACTACAAGTACGGTCTGCCGCTGAACCTGGCCATCGGTGATCGTCTGTACTGGCTGTCGACCGGTGCTTACACCACCAGCTACAGCGCCGTCGAATTCAATGGCTTCCCGCCGCTGAAATCGTTCTACGTGTAATACGTAGCGATTGAGAAAAAGGCCCATGAGCAATCATGGGCCTTTTTTTATGGGCGCAGCCACGCCTCAAGATGATCGAGCATTGCCATGCACTCATTGGCGCTCTCGGTCATCGCGGCGAGTTTGAAATTCAGCTCACTCAGTTTCACCGCAGACTTCGCCTGCAAGAGTTGATTGCACACGTTGTCGAGGCGCTGATAAAGCGCTTCGATGAATAGCCCCATCTGCGTATTCACCGACACGAATCCATTGAATAACGCCGCGATATCAGCCTGGTATTCAGCCGCCCTGATGGCCGGATCGGTCGATGCATAAGCCAGATCCCAGACAGGCGTCGTCAATGAATCGCCAAACAACCCTTCGGCAACGGTTGGCGTCGCATGACACAGGCAGGAGCGGTGATCCATAGCGCCGAGAAACACTGACTTCAAGCCAAATGACTCGTCGTACACTTCCACGACCGTGTATTTCAGCTGCCGTATCTCGACCTGCAGCGCATAGAAACGCAGTGCCAGTTCGTGGATCAGGTCTGGCACATCCTCTGCTGGGAACAACTGCCAGCTGGTCGACCGCGAAAGGCTGAACAACCGAAAGTCCACCTGGCTGACAGGCTCGTGTCTGGAGGTGTTGCCTGTGATATCCAGTGCTTCGCGGGTAAACACTTGCAGATCCCCTAGATACCCTGCGCCAAGACGCCTCGACGCTTCGGTACGCGCCCAGAAATCCTGCAGATAGCGCTGATTGAACCGGGCGTTCTCCAGACGCGAGTCTTTGGCCAGGACGGCCAATTGATGCCCTGCCTTTCTCCGGCGCTCGAAGACCAGCGGTATCGCATTGAATGTCGTCGGCAAGGTGCCGAGAAATCGCCCGTAGCGATCCAGTACACGCCGTTGCATCGCTGAAAATTCATAAGCCAAAGCATTCATGCCGTTTCAGGAAAGGCAGGCTAGTCGCCCACCTTTCCAGCTCCTTGTTATTGATGAATGCTCTGTAGATGCCTGACGACTTCAGCGACTCGATCAATCGCTGCTTGCGCCCGGGTTTCAACGGGAAGCGCAGTGTTCTGTCTGAAATCATTGGCGAAGCGGGTAAAGTCATCGATCAGAACGCTGAACTCTCCAGCGTAAGCCGCACGGCCGTCGTCCAGTTGATCCAGGGTTTCGACCAGCTCAATCCGGCCTTCAATGCGCGCGAGGTCTTTGCTGTATTTGTTGATCTGTGTGCGCAGATCACCTGCCTGTTCATTCAGCCGGTTGTACGCTGCCAGCATATTGAGAAAAGAAACGGCCTCGCCAATGCCGGAAATCAGTTTCTTCAGCGTCTCGATAGCCAGCAGGGCAACTTGCACCTGAGGTGGCGCCAGTCCCAATGCCTTGAGATTTTCCAGAGACAACTGCGCTTGTTCGCCAATTTTCTCGATGCCAGCCTTGGCGATCAGATCAATACCGTCGGAAACAGACTTCATTTCGGTCGTCAGGTCTGCGAGCTTTTTGTCGGATCTGCCCTTGAGCTCGATCGTGGTGACACGTTCGGCCTTGAGCGTCACGATCCACTCGGCCGAGGCGCTGCGATCGTAATAAGCGCTGATGCTCTTGTGCACGGCTTTCAGATCTTCGGTCTGTACCGCCACCTTGTTGAAGATATTCTTCAGCTCGACCTCCATATCCTCGCGAACTTCGTCCGCGTCGTCTGGATACTCCAGCTCAGCCTGATAGCTGCGCAGTTTTTTCTCGGCGCGTTCCAGATAAATGCCGGTGGCCTGTGCCTGACTCCGCAGATCGTAGGTGGCTTTGTTGATGGCGAGCGCCAGATTGTTCATGGCTCCGACAGTTCCAGGCATGTAATCGAATTGCTCGAAGAGCATCTGAGCCGTGGTATTAAGCGCCTGCACGCCAGCATTATGCTCACGCAGGCGCGCCATGTTAAATGCAGGTACAGCCGAACTAACCGATAGCAAAGACATCATTGACCCACTCCGAACAACCAGCCCACTTCTTTCATATTCCCTGTCAGCCTCTTCAAATACTTTCAGCAACTGATCAGAGCTGACTTTTATCTGCTCCCAGGGATCGATGATACTCAGTAATTGAATCTTGAAACGGCGTAGCGAAGTCGCTTCGAAAATACCGTCAACTTCCTTGAACGACGCCTCGACGTAATCACTGAGGGCATTCCATACCAGCATCAGGTTCTGAGTCGCGACCTCGGCTTCAATCGCCACGTAACTCAAATTCTGCAAATCATCTCGAACCTTGTTCAACGAACTCAGCGTCTGGTTCTTGCTTGCCATACTCTGGTTATCAACTTGCTGCAGTTGCTTCAAGCGATTACGTTCAGAGCGGATTTTCTCGGCCTTGACGCCTTGGTAAATGCCAAGAATCAATCCGCCAATATTCAGGGTGGCCGCCGACTTGATCGCTTCCTGCACCAGTTGATCGTATTGTTTGTTCAGTTCATCAATTTCTTTTGCGCGCTGATCAATGACCTCCTGCAGCGCCTTGATATCGTTCTGATAAGTGTTCCTGGAGACGAACTGCAGTCGCAAGGCAATTTCCGGCAGCACCTTTTCACGCATATCGGCGCCAAAACTGTCCAGCAGGGCCCGAACGCGCTCGGCTTCCTGATGACAATGCGCAACTTTAGCCAACAGGTCATTGAGATACGCCTTGATATCCAGGATATCTTCCGAAGACAGGTCGAGATCAGGCAGACCCGGAATCTGCCGTTGCAGATTCAGGTATTCCTCAGGCGTATTGATGTTGTGCTCTTCGAGATACCTCGAGGCCTTGAGATCCTCATACACTTCAACAATGGCGTTACCCGTGCGGATAATACTGCCGGCAAAGATTTTCAGATCGGTACCGGTCAACATGATCTTTTCGCGCAATGGTGACCAGCGTTTGGCGTGATCATAGGTCATGCTGAAGGTGCGCAGGAAATCTCCCGCTTTCAGGCCCACGCCGCCTTCATCACCCGCACCATAGTTCAGATAGGCAATAACATCTTGCAACCGGACGGGCAGCGAGAGGCCGAGAACTTCATACTTCCTGAGACTGATAATTTGCTCTTTGGTCAGTTGTATACCGGTACCCCGGTTATATTCCTCACCCACGCCCAGCGAGGCATTTACAAATGCCAGAGGCGCTTTCGCGGCGGCCTCGACCACCTTGTCATTTAACTTGAGTTCCATCAAAGACTCCTTGTCTTCCGTGGATATTAATAACGGCTAATTTATTTTCGATGCCGACAAGAAACTTCCAATCACTTGAACAACATCGAACCCGACAGTAGGCAGATACAACTAATTCGCCAAGTTATTAACTATTAAAATTAAATACAAGAACCAGAAAAGCCAACTAACCAATGGCCAACTGAAAGACTTTTTAATGACTCAAGCGACGAGCAATTCCCCAAGCCGCTGCCGATAATCATCGGCCATCTGGCGAATCGACGGATGACGAGCGCTCGATAATGAACCCATGCTCACCCGCAGAAAATTCACGTTCCCTGTAGCCAGTGCCTTGCGCAACCAGCCCAGTGCGTCCTCGATCAATCCAGCCTCAGCCAGCATTGCGGCATAACTGAACTGCCCACGAAAATCTCCGCCCTCGGCCGAGCGTCGGTACCAGTCGCGCGCGGCGACCGGGTCGGCCCGACAGACCAGCCCTTCTTCCAGATAACGCCCCAGCAGGTTCATCGACTTGGCGTGGCCGGCTTCAGCGGCGCGCTGATACAGCCCCAGGGCCTGAGCATGATCCAACGTCACTCCGCGCCCGGTACCCAGCAGGTTGGCCAGGTTGTACATCGCCCAATCCAGCCCCGCGTCAGCGGCGATTCGATAATGCTGCGCGGCAATCGCGGCATTCGCCACACACCCCCAGCCATGTTCATGACAACGCCCCAGCATGTTGCGCGCCATCAAGTGCCCTTGCCCGGCAGCGATACCAAACCAGCGCAGTGCCAAGGGTTGATCCTGGGCGATGCCACGGCCATCGAGCAGGATCTGCCCGAGCAGCGCCTGCGCTTCAACAATGCCCTGGCCGGCCGCGAGCAGAATCGCCTGCGCCGCACGCGCCGGGCTTTCTTCAAGCATGGCGTTGAGCTGGGCGCCGTCGAGTACTTCTTCGCGTCGCAGTTGAAAACTCATACCTCGACCCAGCGCCGCAACAGATTGTGATAGGTGCCGGTGAGGCGGACCAGCGACGGATGATCGGGCATGTCTTGAGTGAGCTGCTGGATCGCCCCATCCATCTCGAACAGCAAGGCGCGCTGGCTGTCTTCGCGCACCAGACTTTGTGTCCAGAAGAACGACGCATAACGCGCGCCGCGGCTGACGGCATTGACCTTGTGCAGGCTGGTGCCGGGGTACAGCACCATGTCGCCGGCGGGCAGTTTCACCCGTTGCGTGCCGAAAGTGTCCTGGATCTCCAGCTCGCCGCCGTCGTAATCCTCGGGTTCGCTGAAAAACAGTGTGGCCGACAGATCGGTGCGCACCCGCTCGATGCTGCCTTTGGGCTGGCGCACGGCGTTGTCGATGTGAAAGTCGAAACTGCCGCCCGCCGTGTAGCAGTTGAGTAACGGCGGGAATACTTTGTGCGGCAGCGCGGCGGACATGAACAGCGGGTTTTTCCACAAGCGTTCGAGCATCGCTGCGCCGATTTCTTTGGCCAGTGGGTGGCCTTCCGGCAGTTGCAGATTGTGCTTGGCCTTGGCCGACTGATAGCCGGCGGTGATCTTGCCATCGGCCCAATCCGCCTGCTCCAGCGCCTCGCGAATGCGCTGCACTTCTGCTTTGGCGAACAGGCCGGGGATGTGCAGCAGCATGGCGATCGTACCTGATGGTAAAGGGGTGCCAATGGTATTGATTCTTATTGGCTGTGTAAAACCCGCACGACGGATGAATCGGCAAAAACCGTAAGGTTAAATTGTAAAGAATGTAAATTCGTCGCGAATAACAATGTTTCGCAATTGATACGAATACCTGTTTACCCTATATTCCGCGACCTCAAATCCTTGGGGAGGGGAATAAAAATGTCACGTCAACAGGTTCAATTGCCGGTCAGTTCACCACGTTTGCTTGCTTCGGCCATTGGTGTCGCCATCACCGCCGGCTCTGCTGGCCACATGGTCTTCGCCGCGGAAAAGACCGACAGCAAAGCGTCCGGCAATGCCATCGCTCTGGACGCTACCGCCATCACCGGCGAAGCGCAGGACTCGACGTCCTACCAGGTCGAAAAAGCCTCCTCGCCCAAGTACACCGCGCCGCTGGTCGACACGCCGCGCTCGGTCACCGTCATTCCGCAACAAGTCCTCAAAGACACCGGCGCCCTGAACATGCAGGACGCGCTGCGCACCGTGCCGGGCATCACCTTCGGTGCCGGTGAAGGCGGCAACCCGCAGGGCGATCGTCCGTTCATTCGTGGTTTCGACGCCCAGGGCGACACCTACCTCGACGGCGTGCGCGACACCGGTTCGCAGAGTCGCGAAATCTTCGCCGTAGAAAACATCGAAGTCAGCAAGGGCCCGAACTCCGCCATCGGCGGTCGTGGCGCAGCCGGCGGCAGCATCAACCTGGTGAGCAAGAAAGCGCACCTGGGCAACTCGTTCGACGGCGGCTTCACCTGGGGTTCCGACCAGACCCAGCGTTACACCCTGGACGGCAACTACCAGTTCAGCGACACCGCTGCCGGCCGCCTGAACCTGATGAGCCACGAGAGCAATGTCGCCGGTCGCGACAAGGTCGACTACGATCGCTGGGGTATCGCGCCGTCCCTGGCGTTTGGCCTGGGTACCGACACCCGCGTCAACCTCGACTACTACCATCTGGAAAGCAACGACACCCCGGACTCGGGCATTCCCTACACCATCCCGGCCGGCGGTTCGGCAGCTCGCACCAAGTCCAACCCGGACAAGCCGTACGCCGGTGGTGATCACAGCAACTTCTACGGTCTGGATCGCGACTTCCGCAAGGGCCGCACCGACACCGCGACCTTCGCCATCGAGCATGACCTGAGCGACTCGCTGACCATCAAGAACACCCTGCGCCACGGCACCAGCATGCAGGATTACATCCTGACCCAGCCGGACGACAGCAAGGGCAACGTCAACAATGGTAGCGTCTGGCGCCGTGCCAACACGCGGGTCAGCAACACCGAGACCACCACCAACCAGACTGATCTGTTCGGCAATTTCTACGTCGCCGGTTTCAAGAACAGCTTCTCCACCGGTGTCGAATACACCCGCGAGGAAGGCCAGAAGTCCTCGTACAACGTCAACACCGACACCACGCCGCGCACCAGCGCTGCGACCACCAATTGCACCCCGTCGATGATTGGTGCATCGAGCGGCTACAACTGCACCTCGCTGTCGAACCCGAACCCGAACGATCCGTGGAACGGCGCGATCTCGCGCAACTACGCCGGCACCGACACCAAGGCCAACACTTACGCGCTGTATGCGTTCGACACCCTGGAGTTGTCCGAGCAGTGGCTGGTGAACATGGGCCTGCGTTACGACCACTTCGACACCGACTACAAGACCTACAACAACGCCGGCACCACCACCTCCAAAGGTGATGACACCAGCGAATTCGTCACCGGTCAGTTCGGCGTGGTCTACAAACCGGCACCGAACGGCAGCATCTACGCCTCCTACGCGACCTCCGCGACGCCACCGGGCAACACCCTCGGCGAAGGCCAGGAAGGCAACCCGCTGGGTGGCACCCCGGATCGCAACGGCAACCTGCTCAAGAGCGACATGGAGCCGGAAACCACCAAGAACTACGAAATCGGCACCAAGTGGGATCTGCTGAACGATCGCCTGTCGCTGACCGCTGACATCTTCCGCACCGAGAAAGAAAACGCTCGCGTACAAGTCGACACCACCTCCTACGAGAACGCCGGCAAGACCCGCGTGCAAGGTATCGAGTTGTCGGCCAGCGGCAAGATCACTGACAAGTGGCAAGTGTTCGCCGGCTACGCCTACATGGACAGCGAACAGGTGGACGGCGGTGACCTGCCAGCCAACAAAATCAACAACGGTAACGAGTTGCCCAACACGCCGAAAAACAGCGCCAGCCTGTGGACCACTTATCAGGTCACGCCGAAGCTGACCCTCGGTGGCGGCGCGTTCTACGTCGACGACGTCTACGGCAGCGTGGCCAACACCACGATGGTCGATTCCTATGTACGTTACGACGCGATGGCCGCCTACAAGCTGAGCAAAAACGTCGACCTGCAACTCAACGTGCAAAACCTGACCAATGAAACCTACTACGACAAAGCCTTCTCGACCCACTTCGCCAACCAGGCCGCGGGCCGTACGGCGCTGTTGAGCACCAACTTCCACTTCTGATTGATGCGGTAAATGTGGGAGCGGGCTTGCTCGCGAAGGCGATGTGTCAGTGAAATAGATATCGACTGACACGACGCATTCGGGAGCAAGCCCCCTCCTACAGTTAATGCAATCAGCAGATCCGGCCCCGTTCATTAGATTGAACGGGGCCTTTGTGCGTAATCAAAGAAGCTCTCGACAACCCACGGCATAATGCGCGCCGTGATGACAATTTTCGAACGGACAAGGCGAGCGACGTGTTGAAGAAAACCCTGTTCCAGTTGCACTGGTTTTTCGGCATCACTGCCGGGCTGGTGCTAGCCCTGATGGGCATTACCGGTGCCGCCTATTCGTTCCAGGACGAAATCCTGCGGGCGCTGAACCCGTCGGTGTTGCAGGTGGAAAAACAGGTCGCTGGCGTCCTGCCTCCAGTCGAACTGGTGGAACACATCGAAGCGAACTCCGGCAAGACAGTCGGGATGCTCTGGGTCGAAACCGACAGTGGCAACGCCGCGCGCGTCTACTTCACCCCGCCCAAAGGCGAACGCCGTGGCGAGATGCGCTACTTCGACCCGTACACCGGCGAGTTCATGGGCGATGCCGTGGGCCAGGACTTCTTCGGCCTGATGCTGCAACTGCACCGCTTTCTCGCCATGGGCGATACCGGGCGCAACATCACCGGCGCCTGCACCCTGATCCTGCTGTTCTTCTGCCTCTCCGGGCTGTATCTGCGCTGGCCACGCCAGTGGAACAGCTGGCGCGTGTGGCTGACCCTCGACTGGAAGAAAAAGGGCCGCAGCTTCAACTGGGATCTGCACTCGGTGGCCGGCACCTGGTGCCTGCTGGTGTATCTGCTGCTGGCGTTGACCGGGTTGTCCTGGTCGTACGAGTGGTACAACAAAGGCCTGACCAAACTGCTTTCCGACGCGCCGCAAAACGAGCGTGTGCGCGGCGGTCGCGGCCCCGCGCCAGAAGGTCCGGCACCGACCGCCGACTATGCGGCGATGTGGAGCAGCATCTACAGCGCGGCCGGCCCGGGCCTGTCGGCCTACAACATCCGCATGCCGCCAGTGGCCGGGCAACCGGCGACCGTGTTCTACCTGCTCGACAGCTCGCCGCATGATCGCGCGCTGAACCAGATCACCCTCGACCCGGCCACCGGCGTGGTCAAACGTGTCGACCGCTACGCTGACAAGAGCTTCAAGGCGCAGCTGTTGACCAGCATTTACGCGCTGCACGTCGGCAGCTATTTCGGCCTCGTCGGACGGATCATCGTCACCCTCGCCGCCGTGTGCATGCCGCTGTTTTTCATCACCGGGTGGCTGCTGTATCTGGATCGCCGACGCAAGAAAAAGCAGATTCAGGACACGCGCAAAGGTCTTCAGGCACCGGCCGCTGATGCACCGGCATGGCTGGTGGGTTTCGCCAGCCAGAGCGGTTTTGCCGAGCAACTGGCGTGGCAGACTGCCGGGCAATTGCAGGCCGCCGGGTTGCCGGTGAAGGTCCAGCCGCTGGCGAATGTCAGCGCACAGGATCTGCGTGAGTCGAATAACGCGCTGTTCGTGGTCAGCACCTTCGGCGACGGCGAAGCACCGGACAGCGCCCGCGGTTTCGAGCGCAAAGTGCTGAGCAACGCTGCAAGCTTCGACGGCCTGAACTATGCGGTGTTGGGCCTCGGCGACCGCCAGTACCAGAATTTCTGCGGCTTCGCCCGACGCCTGCATCAGTGGTTGGGCGAGCACGGCGGCAAGACCCTGTTTGCCCCGGTCGAAGTCGACAGCGGCGACCCCTACGCCCTGCGTCATTGGCAAACCCAGCTCGGACAGCTGACCGGGCAAGCGCCGGTCGACACCTGGCAAGCGCCGAGCTACGACAACTGGACGCTGGTCAGCCGCGAACTGATGAACCCCGACAGCAGCGGCGCGCCGGTGTACCTGCTGGGCCTGAAGGCGCCGAGCACCAGCAGCTGGCTGGCCGGCGACCTGGTGGAAGTGCTGCCGCGCAACTGCCCGTGGGCCATCGAACACTTCCTCGACGGCCTCGGCATTCGTGGCGAAACCACGGTGAAGATCAACGGCCTCGAAGAGCCACTGGAAGTCGCCCTCGCCAGCCGCCAGTTGCCCGAGCATCGCGCGCATCTGGTCGGCCTGCATGCACAAGCGCTGGTGGATGCGATGGTGCCGCTGGCCATGCGCGAATACTCGATTGCCTCGATTGCCGCCGACGGCGTGCTGGAACTGATCGTGCGTCAGGAACAACACAGCGACGGCAGCCTCGGCATCGGCTCCGGCTGGCTGACCGAACATGCGCCCGTGGGCGGCAGCATCAGCCTGCGCGTGCGGCGCAACAGTGGCTTCCACTTGCCAAACGAACCGGTGCCGATGATTCTGCTGGGCAACGGCACCGGCCTCGCCGGATTGCGCAGCCTGCTCAAAGCACGCATCGCCGACGGTCAGCAGCGTCACTGGCTGCTGTTCGGCGAGCGCAATCGTCAGTACGATTTCCTCTGCCGGGCGGAGCTGGAAGAGTGGTTGATCAATGGTGATCTGGCGCGGCTGGACCTGGCGTTTTCGCGGGATCAGGCGCAAAAGATTTACGTGCAGGATCGTCTGCGCGAATCCGCTGACGAACTGAAGAAATGGCTGGCTGACGGTGCGGTGATCTACATCTGCGGCAGCCTGCAGGGCATGGCTTCTGGCGTCGATCAGGTACTCAACGACATCCTCGGTACCGCCGAAGTCGAACGTCTGATCGAACAGGGCCGCTATCGCCGGGATGTTTATTGACGTCTCAAGCGTCCTCTTACTACTCTTCTGCCAGAAATGCGTAGAGTCAGAACTGATTAGGGTCGCGTCTAGCTCTAAAAAAATCGCCGCGCATTCCCGTGGCGTTTTTTCCAATCTGCATTTTCTGCAGCAAATCAGCAGATTTAGTGGCCGCGACAGCATTGAAACCGTAGATTTCTTGGGAAGTTGACGAATCCGTCATCGTAGAAATCGGTATGTGAGCTTGGATCAAAAAGAAGCTTTATACTGCGCCCCAGGTAACGCTCCGACCTGATCGGATGCGAATGAGAGCAAAGGTGTTTGGGGTTAATGACTTTGAAGAAGGGCTTATGTGGAAATCTGTGAAGCAAATTGAGAGCCATGAGCAGGCGGCTATCGCACGGATTTTTTCGGCAGCTGTTTTTCATCAACTAGTAAAAACTGGCCACTCCCCAATGATGGCTCGTTTAATAAAAGAACTAAACTTAGATACTAAGCATTGCAACCTGAGTGTTGGAGAATTCTTAGACAAAGCATTCTCCTTATTAAAGAAAACCGCCTTCAGAAATGAGTACATTTACAAAGCTGCAGTAACTCAAAAAGTTCTTTTGGGAGCACACTCATTGAAAACTGCAGCATTACTACACGAATTCAGAATTGGAAACAACAAAGCTGACTTAGTAATGCTGAACGGTACATCCATAGCATATGAAATAAAATCCGAACGCGATCGACTTGACAGGCTACCCATTCAAGTAGCTTCATACGGCGAAGTTTTTGCAGAAGTTACAGTGCTTTGTGCAGAAAAACACTTAAAAACTGTCAACTCTTGCATTCCTGATTTCGTAGGAATATCAGTACTTACAGAAAGATATCAAATATCTAAAATCCGAAAAGGGATTAATGATCCAGAGCGAACAAAATCCGTATCTATTTTGAATTCTATTACACAAAAGGAAGCCATAGAAATTTTGACACGGATGGAAATCGAGGTTCCAAAGCTCCCTAATACTATGATTTATTCGGCCCTAGTCGAGAAGTTCAAGAATATTCCGTCTACATCTGTTCACGATGAAATGCTTAAAGTTTTGAAGTCGACTAGAAATCTAGCATCACAAGCCGACTCCATCAAAACGATTCCTGCTTCGCTCCGTTTTTTTGGCTTAACAACTCCTTATAAAGAGCACGGCCAAAAAAATCTAATGAACGCAATAAAAACACCTATAACGGAAGCTTTAAACTGGGGATAAAAGGATATGTACTACCCGTATTTTCGTGGAAAACAGTATGACCTTATTGTGATACGCGAATGTGCCAATTTGATGGCAGAGGCAGGTTTTTTACCAATCATCGAACCTGTAAAAGAGTCATTGAACGGCCTTGCAAGGTCCATTGATTCAGTGCTCGAATCAAACGGTGAAGTAGCACTGATTGTCAATCCGGAATATGGAGATCTATCAAACAGCCCGGTCACCATCTTAGAATTCCTGAATACAAAATATGAGCACGACGCCAGTGTCTTCGCAGGCATCTTACTAACCGAAAATTCAGATCCAGAAGAAATAGAAACTCTCATCGAACGGCTCAATGAGCGCAGAATTTTATTTATTCATGCCGGATTTAACGATGGTCGCCGTATAGCGGAGCTGAGCAGAAATATAGACTGCGCACATGCATTTATTGAAAGACATAATGGAAAGCTTTATCAACGCCACTTCAATGATTCCGAAAAAATATTAATAAGAGATGGATTTGAGAAACGTGCCAATCGTTTACATCCGCCTATAGAGTTCTTCTCTGACTTACATATTACTTACGAGGATGAAGGTGGCAATGGATTCGGTGACTTTCTCATCGTAGGTGATGAATATTCCGATAGTGGCGGCCCGGCTTATGCTGTGGCCATTCACTTGACTTTCATTGATGACGATCAAGATAACGGCATGTATATTCATCATTTCAAATCAGATCGATTTGAAACCCCCACGGATCCAGCAGGTAAATTTTCTGAAGCTTTACAGAAGCTTACAGATGAAGCGTCTCGACGCGGGACAAAAATTTTCAGATCTCGAGCTATTGATGAGTTTATAGACTTACACCGACGCGGTCACTTCCCTGGATTGGGATATGTTAAAAAGCTTTCAATGCAGCATCACCTTGAGGTTATGGCCAATTATTTTCGAGGACAGTGATTATGGATACTTATTGCTGCCCCAGATGCATCGGAGATTTGCATCTACAAAACAATGTATTTCTTCTACATTCCGATAAAAAAGGAACATGCAATTATTGCTTCTCCCAAGATCAACCACTTCTACCACCAAAAGAATTGCGAGAGCATTTTGAACTGCTTACTGGAATCTACGTAAAGGACACCAACGGCAGAGGGATAGTAGAATTATTAAAAAATGACTGGGGCATGTTCAGCCATGAACAAATGGACAACGCTCACACCAAAGAGCTTCTAAGCGACATATTAGATGATGGAGAATTTGTTAGGTATAAGTATCGTCCCTCAGAGGCTGCGGTATCAGACGATGCTCTACAGCGCTGGGCGGACCTTCGACAAGAGCTAATGCATCAAAATCGATATTTCCCAGAAACCGAAATCAATCTCGAACGCCTCAAAAGACTTTTTGGCTTCTTGATACTTCCAAACTCTGACCTTCAATCACCATGGTTTCGAGCAAGAATACAAAGTGATTCGAACCCGTTCCCCCCAAAAGAGATGATGTCCCCACCTAAGCATCTGGCATCACATGGAAGGGCCAACCCCGCGGGCATCCCTTACTTATACTTAGCTTCTACATCAATCACAGCAGTATCCGAAATCAGACCCCATACAGGTGAGGAAGCCTGTATCGCCGAGATTGAAATCCCCCAAAATCTAAAAATTGTAGATCTCAGACATCCGAGAAGCACAATTTCACCCTTTCTACTTCCTGATGAAGTAGAAGTGTCTATGCTGCGTAGTGACCTTGAATTTCTTGAGCAACTAGGAAAAGAACTGACGCGCCCAGTTCTGCCGAGAGCTGCTGCGTTTGACTATATCCCCAGCCAATTTCTATGCGAATTTGTCAAAGTATGTGGTTATGACGGTGTAATGTATAGAAGCTCCGTAGGCGACGGGGTGAACCTAGCCCTTTTCTCCCCAGACGTCGCAACTATTAAACATATTAGTACACGTCAAGTTTCAAAAGTCTCCGTAGCGCTTCGAGAGTAAACCATAACCCCGCAAAAAATATGCATTATTTTTGCGGGTTTACACTCTCTATCTTTCCGCCCGCAAAAAACTCATCAGCACATTTTAAAAAACCATCCATACAACCAAAAACTCTCAACTATGAGCCCCTACAAACACCAACCTCTTTTTATTCTTAGCGACAAGAAAAACTGAACAAATAAAAACTAAAACTGCAACTTAAGTCAACATCTCTGCATAGACAAAAACTTCAAGTCCGAGCTATTAATTAAGAACAATAATAGCTCGACTGCAGGGCCTGACGATCAGACGGGTTGCAACTTCTGCTCGAAGACCGCTACCCCATTCAAATCCCGCAACACCACACTCATCTCCCCGCTCTGCCCTTCGATGTTCACCTCGCCAAAGAACTGAAAGCCGGCAAACGGCGAAGCGTTCTGCGTGGGTGGGGCCTTCTGGAACACCACTTCCGGGCCGAAGGTCTTGTCCAGCGGATTAGGACCGAAACTCCCGGCATTCAGCGGCCCGGCGACAAATTCCCAGAACGGTTCAAAATCCTGAAACGCCGCGCGCTCCGGGTGGTAGTGATGCGCCGCGCAGTAATGCACGTCGGCAGTCAGGAACACGAAATTGCGCACCTGCTGCGCCCGCAGAAAACCGAGCAACTCGGCGACTTCCAGCTCTCGTCCCTGAGCCGGGCCGGGATCACCGTTGGCCACCGCCTCCCAGCGCGCCACACCCGGGCTGACTTCACCGTCGGGCACACCGAGGCCGATCGGCATGTCGGCGGCGATCACCTTCCACTGCGCCTTGGAGTGCTTCAAGCCACGCTTGAGCCAGTCCAGTTGCTCGCGCCCCAAAAACGGTTTCGCCGCGCCGAGGTTGTCGTCGTTGGCCCCGCGATAACTGCGCATGTCGAGCACAAACACATCGAGCATCGGCCCGTAGCTGAGCTTGCGATAAATTCGCCCGCCGCCGTCGGCCGCCTGCAAACGCATCGGCGAATATTCCAGCCAGGCCTTGCGCGCGCGGCCGACCAGGGTGTGGATATCTTTTTCCTGATAACGCTCGTCGAGCTGCTTGCCCGGCGACCAGTTGTTGACCACTTCGTGGTCGTCCCACTGCCAGATCTGCGGGACTTCGGCGTTGAAACGGCGGATGTTTTCGTCCATCAGGTTGTAGCGATAATTGCCGCGATAATCGTCAAGGGTCTGCGCGACTTTGCTCTTGGCCTCGGTGGTGAGGTTGCGCCAGATACGTCCACCTTCGGTGGTCAGTTGCGCCGGCACCGGGCCGTCGGCGTAGATGGTGTCGCCGCTGTGGATAAAGAAGTCCGGCAGGCGCAGGCGCATGGATTCGTAGATGCGCATGCCGCCGATGTCCGGGTTGATGCCGAAGCCCTGGCCGACGGTGTCGCCACTCCAGACGAAACGGATATTGCGCCGCGCCTTCGGAGCGCTGCGCAAATGGCCGAGCCACGGCTCGCTGGCGACGCCGGATTGTACGTCCTTGAAATACACCCGGTAGAAAATCGCCTGATCAGCGGGCAGCCCGGTGAGTTCGACGCGGGCGGTGAAGTCGGTGCGCGCATCGGCCAGTGCCGAGACTACTCGGCGCGGGTGGCGAAACTGGCTACGGGTGTCCCACTCGACCACCATCCGCGCCGGACGGTCGCTGCGGCTCCAGATCATCGCGCGGTCGCCTTGCAGGTCGCCAGACTGCACGCCGTCGGTGAGTTGCGGCCGATCCTTGACCGACGCGATCACCGCCGGCGCCAGCCCCGGCATCAGCAGCCCGGCACCGACCACCTGCATGACCCGCCGACGCCCCGGATTGAAATCGCTCATGCGTGTTCTCCCTGAAAAAAGGAAAACTTAAGCACGGGATGATGAATCCGGCATGACAGCACATCCCCCCTGTGGGAGCGGGCTTGCTCGCGAAAGCGGTGTATCAGTTAAAAAGATATCGACTGACACGACGCCTTCGCGAGCAAGCCCGCTCCCACAGGGGTGTTGCAGTGTCAGGCTTTGGCGGGTTCCAGCGCCAACTCAACGGCTTCAGGGCGCTTGACCGTCGCATAGACAACGGCAGTCAACAGACTCCCCGCGACAATCGCCAGCAGATACAACAACGCATGATTGATCGCATTCGGGATCGCCAGCACAAACAAGCCACCGTGCGGTGCCATCAGTTTGCAGCCGAAGTACATCGACAAGGCACCGGTCAATGCACCACCGGCGATGCTCGCCGGAATCACCCGCAGCGGGTCTTTCGCGGCAAACGGAATCGCCCCTTCGGAGATGAAACACAGCCCCAGCACCAGCGCCGCTTTACCGGCCTCGCGCTCGGTCTGGGCGAACTTGCGGCGGGCTATGAACGTGGCAATGCCCAGCCCGATTGGCGGGACCATGCCGGCGGCCATGGTCGCGGCCATCGGTGCATAACTCTGCGAAGCCAGCAGCCCCACCGAGAAGGCATACGCGGCTTTGTTGATCGGCCCGCCGAGGTCGACGCACATCATGCCGCCGAGCAACACGCCGAGCAGAATCGCGTTGGTGGTGCCCATGCTGTCGAGAAAATGCGTCAGCGCCGCGAGCATCCCGGCAACCGGTTTACCGACCACGTAGATCATCACCAGCCCGGTGAACAGGCTGGCGAACAACGGAATGATCAGAATCGGTTTCAGCGCTTCGAGGCTCTGCGGCAATGCCACGTAACGACTGATCAACTTGGCCGCATAACCGGCGATGAAACCGGCGACGATCCCGCCGATAAACCCTGCCCCCAGCGTGCTGGCGAGCAAGCCACCAATCATCCCCGGCGCCAGGCCCGGACGGTCGGCGATCGAGTAGGCGATGTACCCGGCGAGCAGCGGCACCATCAGCTTGAACGCGGTCTCGCCGCCGATCTGCATCAGCGCCGCCGCCAGCGTGCCCTCTTCCTTGAACGCGGTGATGCCGAAGACGAACGACAAGGCGATCATCAGCCCCCCGGCCACCACCATCGGCAGCATGAACGAAACACCGGTCAGCAGGTGTTTGTAAACGCCGGTTTTCTCTTGCTTGGCCGGCGCCTTGCCGTCGCTCGCAGCGCTCTCCACCTGAGCTTCGGCGAGGGCTTTTTTCAGCGTCGCTTCGGATTGCTTGAGGGCAATGCCGGTGCCGCAACGGTAGATTTTCTTGCCGGCGAAACGCTCGGTGGCGACTTCGATGTCGGCCGCCAGCAACACCACGTCAGCCTCGGCAATCGCCGTTGCGCTGAGCGGGGTTTTCGCGCCGACCGAGCCTTGGGTTTCGACGTGCAGTTCATAGCCCAGACGCTTGGCCGTCTGCTGCAACGCCTCGGCCGCCATGAAGGTGTGGGCAACACCCGTCGGGCACGCAGTGATGGCGACGATGCGCGGGGCACGTTGCGCAGCGGCAACCGGGACGGCTTCGCTGGCGAGGTAAACTTCGGCCTCTTGCGCACCACGGCGCAGCACCGCTTCGACATCCTGCAGCGCTTGCGCCGGGGCAATGCGGAACACGCGCTTGCCGACGAAACGGCGCATGTCGACATCACCGGTGGCGACCAGCAACACCCACTCCGCCGCCTCAATGGTGGCGGCCGACAATTCACGTTCCGGGTGCGCCGCATCGACCACTTCAACGCTGGTGCTCCAGCCCTGACGCTGGGCCGCCGCATCGAGCAGGCGGGCGCACAGCACACTGGTGACCATGCCGTTCGGGCAGGCCGTGACAATGGCTAATTTCATGACAAACCCTCTTATTGTTCTGTCAGGGGACGCACGCGTACGCCCTGTTCGAGCTGCGCCAGTTGCGCCGCATCGTTGATGCCGAAACCGATCTGCGTCACCGCCATCGCGGCAATCGCCGTGGCCGTGCGCAGGGTCTGCTCGGGCGTATCGGCACTGAGCAGACCGTGGAGCATGCCGGCCAGCAACGAGTCACCGGCCCCTACCGTGCTGGCAACAGTCACCTTCGGCGGCGTGGCATGCAGCGCCGAGCCGACGCTGAACCAGTTCACACCGTCGGCGCCATGGGAGATCACCACGTGCTCGATACCCTTGGCGTGCAGGCACGCCGCAGCCTGAGCTTCGGCGGCGTGCGAAACCACATCGCAATCGAGCGCATCGGCGAGTTCTTCGGTGTTCGGCTTGATCAGCCACGGACGCCCTTCAATGGCCGCGCGCAAGGCGTCACCACTGCTGTCGAGGGCGACTTTCAGGCCGAGACCGTTCAGGCGTTCGATCAACTCGCGCAACCACTGCGCGCTGACGCCGCGCGGCAAACTGCCGGCGACCACCACCGCGTCATGCCCCGGAGCGATCTGCAGCAGACGCTCAAGCAACGTCTGCTGCGCCGTCGCGTCGACCACCGGCCCCGGGCCGTTGATGTCGGTGATGCGCCCGTCGTGCTCGGCGACCTTGATGTTGCTGCGCGTCTCCCCCGGCACGCGAATGAACGCATCGACAAAGCCGCGCTTGGCGAACAAAGTCTCGAAGGCTTGCAGATTGTCTTCGCCGAGAAAGCCGCTGACCGTCAGTTGATGCCCGAGGTCTGCGAGTACCTGGGCGACGTTCACGCCTTTGCCGGCGGCGTGGGTGTGCATCTCGTCGCTGCGGTTGACCTGACCGGCCTCCAGGCGTGGCAGCTCGACCGTGAGGTCCAGCGCCGGGTTGAGGGTCAGGGTGAGAATCTTGGCCATTACAGGGCCTCCACTAATGCACGCACTTCGTTCGCGCTGCCCACGGTGAGGGCTTGTTGAGCAAGGGTTTGCGCCTGGGTCAGGCTGAGTTCGCGGATGCGCGCCTTGACCTCGGCGATGCTGCGCCCGGACACGCTCAGCTCATCGACACCGAGGCCGACCAGCACCGGCACCGCCAGCGGATCTGCCGCCAGCTCGCCGCACACGCCGACCCATTTGCCATGGGTATGCGCGGCGCGCACGGTGATGTCGATCAGTTGCAGCACCGCCGGGTGCAGGCCGTCAGCCTGGGCCGAAAGCGTCGGGTGACCACGGTCGATGGCCAGGGTGTATTGCGTCAGGTCGTTGGTACCGACGCTGAAGAAGTCGACTTCCTTGGCCAATACCGGCGCCAGCAATGCAGCGGACGGTACTTCGATCATGATCCCCAGTTGCAAGTCCGCGACCGGGATTTCCAGGCGCAGACGCTCGGTCATGTCGCGGGCCTGACGCCACTCTTCAACGCTGCCGACCATCGGGAACATGATCCGCAGCGGACGGTTGTCCGCCGAACGCAGCAAGGCGCGTAGCTGCGCTTCCATGACCTGCGGACGCTGCAAGGTCAGGCGAATGCCGCGCACGCCGAGGAACGGGTTTTCCTCCTTGGCGATCGGCCAATATGGCAGCGGTTTGTCGCCGCCGACATCAAGGGTGCGCACCACCAGCGGTCGCCCGGCGAGGCCGTCGAGAACGCGGCGGTATTCGGCTTCCTGAGTGGCTTCGTCCGGCGCCTGCGGGTGGGCCATGAAAATCAGTTCGGTGCGCAGCAGGCCAATACCTTCGGCGCCCTGCTCGACCGCAGCGGTAACGCCGGCGCTTTCACCGATGTTGGCGAACACTTCCACGGCGTGACCGTCAGTGGTGTGCGCCGGTTGATGGCGTTGTTCGGCGGCAGCCTTGAGACGCTGCTCGCGGGTGTCGCGTTCTTCGGCGGCACGTTGCAGGGTCGCGGCATCGGCGTCGACGTGCAGGCGACCGCGCTGGCCGTCGAGCAGCAACGGCGTGCCCGGTTCCAGCAGCAACACCGCAGCGCCAGCTCCGACCAGCGCAGGAATCCCGAGAGCACGGGCGACGATTGCACTGTGCGCGGTGGCGCCGCCGCGCGCGGTGAGAATCCCTGCAACTCGGGCCGGATCGAGCCGCGCCACGTCGGATGGGCCGACTTCGTCCATCACCAGAATGTATGGCTGCTCCGGCTCGTTCGGCGTCTGCACACCGCAAAGTTGCGCCAGCACCCGGCGCCCGATGTCACGCAGGTCCGCCGCCCGCTCGGCGAGCAACGCGTCCTGCAGCGATTCCTGTTGTTTGGCCGCTGCTTCAATCACCGCCATCCACGCCGCTTCGGCGCTTTCGCCTTGCTTGAGACGGGTGTCGACTTCGTCGGTCAGTTCCGGGTCGTCGAGCATTTCCTGGTGGGTGATAAAAATCTCGCGAATCGCCTTGGCCTTGCTGCGTTCGATCAGCCCCTGGATGTCACTGCGCACGTCGTTCAGCGCTTGTTTGAGACGTTCCCGCTCGATGGCCGCGGACTCGCCGCGCAACGGGTAATCGATAGCCTGCTGCACCTGAATGTGCGCTGGGCCGATAGCAATGCCCGGCGCGGCAGGGATCGCCTGTAACTGCGTGCCGGACGCCGGGGCGATCAGCACTTCGGCGATATCAGCGATGACTTCGCGTTGCTGACTCACGGCCGGCAGCGGTTCGACTTCTTCGCCGAGGCCTTCTTCGATAGCGGCCAGCAATGCAGGCAAGGCGTCAGCAGCGATGCTCGGTTCAGCGATCAACTCCAGCACCTGACCACGACGGGCGCCGAGGCTCAGCAATTTGCTCAGGCTTTTTACCGACACGGCACTGTCCGCGCTGTCGACGATGCGCACACGGATTTCACCGTCGAAACTCTTCGCCAGTTGCGCAAGGATCTTCGCCGGACGTGCATGCAAACCGTGGGCGTTGGCCAGGGCAATACGCGCGCTCGGCCAGTCGGCGGGCAGTTCGCCGCCGAGCACTTCGAGGACTTTGCGGCTGCTGGTGGCCCGGCCCAATTCATGGCCGCGCCCTTCGATAAGCAGCGCACACAGACGTTCGAGCAGCGCCTGATGCGCCTCACCCAGACTGGCCAGACAGAACAGACCGCTGAGCGGCTGCCCGAGGTAACGCATCGGCTTGTCCGGGGTGACGAACGCCAGGCCCGGGCGCTTCACGGTTTGCTCGCTGTGCAGCCACCACAGGCCATCGCCCAGCGGCAGCGCCTCGACCTGCTGCAACACACCGGCAAAACCGTTGCTCACACAATCGGCCTGCCGCAACAGACGCGCACCACGCCAGACCAGTTCTTCGAAATCGTCAGCCGACACGCCGAGGCCGATCATCTGCGCATCCAGCGCCAGTTCCTGTGGCGCGCCTTGCAGCAGTTTCAGCAGCGCCTCGGGAGAACTGGCGCGACGCAGGGCCTGACCCAGATCGGTCTCGCCCAGGGCGCGGGTCAGCAGTTGCAGCAGACGCAGGTGTTCGTCGGATTTGGCGGCGATGCCGATCGCCAGGTAAACGATCTGGCCATCGCCCCAATCCACGCCCTCGGGAAACTGCATCAGCCGCACGCCGGTGGCGAATACCTGATTGCGGGTCTCCGGGGTGCCGTGGGGGATGGCGATACCCTGGCCGAGAAAGGTCGAGCCCTGGGCTTCCCGGGCCTGCAATCCAGCGAGGTAGCCATCGGCGACCAGGCCATCGGCAACCAGATGATGGGCAAGCAATTGCAGGGCGGCGGGTTTATCCACAGCCGATTGGCCCATGGATATCTGCTCTATAGTGAGCTCGAGCATGCGATCTCCTTTTTGGCACATGGATGCGCCAGGATATTGTTTTGAATGGTCACAGCTTAGGCGCTGGTCAGCCTGCTTTTCAGCGGCAGTTTTGGCGGTTTCACGGCAGAACCGGCCAAAGGCGTCTAAAACGTAGAAAATACGCTTGCTGAAACGTTTAATCTAGATTGATCGGCACGTTACTCGATAATGTCTCATCCTTGAAGTCCAACTTGTCGGAAGCGCTGCGACAATAGTCGTCTGCCCGAATCGGGTAGGATTGGCGAAAATGTGGCGGCAAGCTCGAAAAAACAAGGAAATCCCGGGTTGAAACTCAGTGATATCGCGCGGTTGGCCGGAGTGTCCGTGACCACCGCCAGCTACGTCATCAACGGCAAGGCCGAACAGCAACGCATCAGCAACGCCACGGTCGAGCGGGTGCGTGCGGTCGTCGAACAGCACGGCTTCACCCCCAACCCGCAAGCGGCCGGTTTGCGCAGTCGGCACACCCGCACGTTGGGTTTTATTCTGCCGGACCTGGAAAACCCCAGTTACGCGCGGATCGCCAAACTGCTGGAGCAAGGCGCGCGGGCGCGTGGCTATCAGTTGCTGATTGCGAGCTCCGACGATGCGCCGGACAGCGAGCGCCAGTTGCTGCAACTGTTCAAGGCGCGCCGTTGCGATGCGCTGATCGTCGCCAGTTGCCTGCCGGCCGGTGACGACAGCTACCGCCAGTTGCAGGCCAAGGGCTTGCCGATCATCGCCATCGACCGGGTCATGGAACCCGAGCACTTCTGCTCGGTGATCAGTGACGACCGCGAAGCCAGCCTGCACCTGACCCAAAGCCTGCTCAACCCGCAGCCGAAACAGATCGTGCTGCTCGGCGCACGTCCGGAGCTGAGCATCAGTCAGAAACGTGCTGCCGGCTTCAAGCAGGCACTGGTCGACTTCAAAGGCGAAGTGCTGATCGAGCACGCCGAGTCCTTCAGTCGCGAATGCGGCAAGCAACTGATGGAAGAACTCCTGCAACGTCTGGGGCATTTGCCGGATGCACTGGTAACGACTTCCTACGTGCTGCTGCAGGGCGTGTTCGATGCGCTGCATGACTTCCCGCTCAAATCCCGTCCGCTGCGCCTGGGCACCTTCGGTGACACGCAGTTGCTCGACTTCCTGCCGCTGCCGGTCAACGCCATGGCCCAGCAGCACCAGTTGATCGCCGACAAGGCACTGGAACTGGCGCTGGCCGCTGTCGAGCAATCGCAATACAAGCCTGGCGTGCAGGCCATCGCCCGTACCTTCAAGCAGCGTATTCATCGGGACTGAACCGTGGAGCTGATCGACAGCCACACCCACCTCGACTTCCCCGACTTCGACGCCGATCGCTCGGCGTTGCTCGCCGAAAGCCGCGCCCTCGGGGTGCGGCGGATGGTGGTGCTGGGGGTTTATCAGGGCAATTGGCAACGGGTGTGGGAGCTGGTGCAGAGCGATGCCGACCTGTACGCGGCATTCGGTCTGCATCCGGTGTATCTCGATCAGCATCAACCCGAAGATCTACGCGCACTCGGCGACTGGCTGACGCGGCTACGCGGCCATCGGCAACTGTGTGCGGTGGGCGAGATCGGCCTGGATTACTTCATCGAAACCCTCGACCGCGAACGCCAGCAGGCGCTGTTCGACGCGCAGCTGCAACTGGCGGCAGATTTCGAACTGCCGGCGCTGGTCCACGTGCGCCGCAGCCACGCCGCGGTGATCGCCACGCTCAAGCGCTTTAAGCTCAAGCGCGCGGGCATCATCCACGCGTTCGCCGGCAGCCGCGAAGAAGCACGCGAATACATCAAGCTCGGTTTCAAACTGGGTCTGGGCGGCGCGCCAACCTGGCCGCAGGCGTTGCGCATGCATCGGGTATTGGCGGATCTGCCGCTCGATTCGATCGTGCTGGAAACCGACTCTCCGGACATGGCCCCGGCGATGTTTCCCGGAGTACGCAATACCCCTGCGCACTTGCCGGCGATCTGTGCAGCACTGGCCGAGTTGATGAATGTCAGTGCAGAACGACTGGCCGCCGCCAGCACCGCCAACAGCTGCGAAGTATTCGGTTGGTAATCAGTCGCCGTGGGCCTTGGCCGCTTCGAGAATCAAGGTCATGTGCTGACGTTGACGGACAAAGCGTGCCAGTGCGAAGTAGATAAAAATCACGATCAACGACGCATTCAACTGTTCAGTCACGCTGAGCAGCCCGATCCATTCCATGACCAACGCCACCAGCAGCGCGGTGCACACCGTGACCGACGCGCTGAAGCGCAGCAATCCCAGCGAGTCGAGGGACTTGAAGCGTTTGATCTGTTTAGGGCAGCGCAGCTCCAGAGCTTCCTGGCAGTGCGCGCAAGTGAACGGTTCGTTGATTGCGATGGCGTTGAGTTGCCAGGGTTTGAGTACCTGTAGGGTCTGGCAATGAGCACAACGGCCCTGGATTCCCAGGGTTGCAACGGACATGAGCGGCCTCCTCGACGCAATCAGCAGAACTCGGATACTGGCTCATTAATGACGAAAAGCCAGCCGTCGAAAGAAAACAGGAATTGGCTTACAAGCGTAAGCATCAATGCATTACAAAATGTTCTGACATTACCGCCCTTGTAGGAGTGAGCCTGCTCGCGATAACGGTGTATCAGCCAACCATTGAGTTGACTGGCACACCGTTATCGCGAGCAGGCTCACTCCTACAGCATTCGCGCTCGATCAGACGCGGAACGCGCTGATCAGCTGTTTCAGTTCCACCACCTGCGCTGACAACGCTCGGCTGGCGTCCTCCGTCTGGTGCGCCCCCTGGGCCGTGCGCTCGCCGGCGCGATTGATCTCGACGATGTTCTGGTCGATGTCATGGGCCACCGCAGTCTGTTGCTCCACGGCGGCAGCGATCTGCTGGTTCTGGTCGACGATCATGCCGACTGCGCCGAGGATGTTTTCCAGCGCCTGCTGGACCTTTTCCGACTGCCCGACCGTGCCGTTGGCCATCTGATGGCTGACGCCCATGGCTTTCACCGCCGCACCCACGCCGCCATGCAGTTTGGCGATCATCTGTTCGATTTCTTCGGTCGATTGCTGGGTGCGCTTGGCCAACGTACGCACTTCGTCCGCCACCACCGCAAATCCCCGGCCCTGCTCTCCGGCGCGGGCGGCTTCGATGGCGGCGTTGAGCGCCAGCAAGTTGGTCTGCTCGGCAATGCTCTTGATCACTTCCAGCACGCGGCTGATCGACTGGCTGTCGCTGGCCAACTGGTTGATCACCAGCACCGATTGATCGATCTCACTGGCCAGCGCAGCAATGCTGCCCTGCTGCGACTCCACCAGTGTACGACCGCTGACGGTTTCATCGTTGACGCTGTGCGCGCTGCTCACCGCTGCCGCTGCGCTGCGTGCAACTTCCAGCGAGGTCGCCGACATCTGGTTCATCGCGGTCGCCACTTGCTCGATCTGCGTGCGCTGCCCGGCCACCGCCTGATTGCTTTGCGCCGAGACAGTTTCCACCTGCCCGGCCTGGCGCTCGACCTCAGCCACGGTCTGCCCGACTCGTTCGATCAGGTCGTGGATTTTCCTCACGGTGCCGTTAAACACCTCACCCAGTTCGCCGAGTTCATCGCGACTGTTGGCCTTGAAATTGACCGTCATGTCACCGGCCGCGACCTTGTCCATCATCGCGCCCAGGCGCTTGAGCGTGGTGCGAGTTGAGGCGTAGAACCCGCCGTAGAGATAGAAAATCAGCACGAACACCACCGCCAGCGCCACCGCCTGCAACACCATGTGCGTGCGGTTTTGCGCCAGGCGCTGCTGCAGTTGGGTATCGAGGAATTTCAGGGTCGCGTCATTGAGCTGGTAGGTCTGAGCCATCAGCCCGGAGACCTGATCGTAGAACGCCTGCCACGGGGTATCGAGGGTCTCGGCCACCACGACTTTCGCCTCAAACAGTTCGCTGGCCTGCTTGAGCGAAGCCTTGCTGCTGTCGGCCGGCGCGCTGAGGCTGACGCGCGCAGCCTGGCTGGAGTCGAGGGCGTCTGCCAGTTTCAGCGCGTATTCGGCCTGGAGCTTTTCGATCTGCGCCAGCAACTCGTCGAAACGGCTGCTCGACGAACTGTTGAGAAAGCCCTGCCCCAACGAATACGAACCGATGGCCCGACCTTCGCCGAGAGTCTGGGTCACGGCCGGAGTGATAGTGGTGAGCAGCTCGCTGAGCTGGCGGATGTCGCTCTGGTTGTCGCGGCTCAGACCGGCCTGACTGGTGACGATCTGGCTGAAGATCTGCGCATTGCCGAGCAGTTTGCCGATCATCGCGCTTTTGCTTTGCAGAGAGTTTTCCGCCTGTTGGGCCTTGAACGCGCTGATCATTTCATCGCGTTTGCCGTCGAACAGTTTGATCTGTTCGGGATCGTCGGTCATCGCCTGCAGACCTTGCAGGCGCGCCAGCACGGATTTCTCCAGGCTGCTGATCTGCGCTTCGAGGTTGTCGGCTTTGCCGGACTGGCCGAGGGTGACGTTGATCTGCACCAGATTGTTCAGCGTTTCCAGATCCCGGCGCAGGCTCAGGCTGCTGCCCAACAGATCGAGGCTCTGCAATTCGACCCGGGTGCCCTGGAATTCACGATAGGAATCGCGCACCAGATAAAAATTGGTCACCAGCATCGGCACCAGGAACAGCACGCTGATCAAGCTGAACTTCATGCCGAAGCTCAGACGGTTCATCAGCGAGACGGCGGGATAGAGCAAGCTCTTCACTGGAAGTCTCCCTTGGCTTTTCTTGTTTTTATTGGCAGGCGCGGGGCGACAGCAGATAGCCACTATCGGGCGCTGTCTCTGTATAGCTCAAATCGAGGGGAGGTTTTGTAACTTAAGGTTAACGACTTCAGGGCGAGACAAAGACCACTGTGGCGAGGGAGCTTGCTCCCGCTGGGTGGCGAAGCCACCCTCGCTGTTCATCACTCACAACGTGTTTGTATGATTTGCGACTGCTGCGCAGCCGAGCGGGAGCAAGCTCCCTCGCCACAAAGTGTTTACTTGGATTTCTTAGTGAATCAGCACCGTCCACAAGGCAAACCCGGCATACCACAACACCGCCGCGCGCAGCAGCAGTTCCCACAGGCAGTCGAGAGTGTTGATGCCTTCAGGGCCGACTACCGGCGGCGGGATCTCACCCGCTGCCAGCCCGACCTTGTTGATCAGGTGTGCGGCGCTGATGTTCCAGTTCAGCAGCTCATGCAACATCACCCGGCTGACCGCGACGAAATTGCCGACCAGAGCCAGACTGGCGGCGAGCAAGCGCACTGGCAACCAGTCAAAGGCGTGACGTAACTGTCCGGCACGTTCGGCGAGCGCCGGGTTCTGGCTGTGTTCTTCCGCCAATGCGAGCAAGCGATAAGCCAGCGCCGCGACCGGACCGAGCACGAAGTACCAGAAGATCACCGCGAAGAAACTTTGATAGGCCTGCCACAACAGGTGCCCTTGGACCCGATCCAGCAATTGCTCACCACTGTCGGCGCAGATATCCAGATCACGCTTGGCCACATGCGCGGCCGCTTGCAGGTCTTCACGGCGCCAGGCGTCACGAAACGGCCCGAGACCGCCGAGCAGATCACCGCGCCCCAGCGCGTAAATCACCACCAGCAAATGCACCGGCAAGGCCAGCAAACCGTACGCCACGGGCTCCAGCACCAACAGCAACA
Source organism: Pseudomonas sp. S3(2024) (assembly GCF_036861315.1). Classification (NCBI taxonomy): domain Bacteria; kingdom Pseudomonadati; phylum Pseudomonadota; class Gammaproteobacteria; order Pseudomonadales; family Pseudomonadaceae; genus Pseudomonas; species Pseudomonas sp. S3(2024). The sequence goes on from NZ_JAZAQQ010000001.1 coordinate 920,742, forward strand.
GGCCGAGCAGCGCCACCGGCAGCAACACCAGAATCGTCAGCACCAGCCATGGTCGCTGGGCCAGGCGCGCGCTGGTTTCGAGTTTGTGCAGTTCGCGGATCCATCCGCCATCGCGTTGAACCCGATGGCGCAGGGCCGAGAATTTCTCGATCCAGACCGCCAGCAGTAACACCAGAAAACTCATTGTCCTTCCTCTTGTGCCAGGGCTGCGCGGTAACGCGCCCAGTCGAATGCCGGGCCAGGATCGGTCTTGCGCCCGGGTGCGATGTCGCTGTGCCCGCAGATACGGGCGCCGGTGATGGCCGGAAATGCTGTTTGCAGCTGACGCGTCAACGTGATCAGCGCCTGATACTGCGCATCGGTAAAGGGCAGATCATCAGTGCCTTCGAGCTCGATGCCCACGGAAAAATCGTTACAGGTTTCCCGGCCTTCGAACATCGACACGCCAGCATGCCACGCCCGCTCAAGACAGGAGACAAACTGGGTGACGCTGCCGTCACGTTCGATCAGAAAATGCGCCGAGACGCGCAGGTCGGCAATCCCTGCAAAATAGGGATGCTCGGTGACATCCAGACGATTCTGGAAAAATTCCTGCACCTTGCCGGTGGCGAACTGCGCCGGCGGCAGGCTGATGTTGTGGATCACCAACAGGGAGATTTCGCCCGCAGGGCGTTCATTGAAGTTGGGCGATGGGCAGACCTGTACCCCGTGACACCACCCGCTAGCGGGATCCAACTGCATACCGATTCCTTCAACGCCGACTGTGTTGGCGCCCAGTATGCCGTGATCGGCCCCCGGCGCGCGATCACTTGCCGCGATTGAGTCGCCGCAGATTGCCGAGCACCGATTCCAGCGCCCGATCGAACAGCAGGGTGTCATCCAGCGCCCGCACCGCGCCACAGCGGAACTCGAGGGCCAGATCGACGCGGCTGCGCTCCAGCACCTTCATCCCGGTGCGGTCGACGAACACGTATTTGCCGGTGGCTTCGATGATCGCTGCGAGCTTGCAGCGCAGGCTGTGCTCATCGTCTTCCTGGAACGCCACCCAACTGCCCAGGCGCAGTTGCTCCAACTGACGCAGCCCCGGGTCGTCATGCGCCAGGCCGCTGGCATTCACGCCGATCGCGCCCTCATCAGCGCTGCGCAGGGTGATGTGCTGCGACACCTCCACCAATGCCGGCGCATCGGCCGGCGGCTGCTCGGTGAGCGGTTCAAGCACACGCACATGCAGGGCTTCCAGCTCGCTGAAAAATTCGCTGGTGGCGAACGGATCAAACGCCGAACTGCTCAGGCCATCACGCAATGATTTGAGCAACCCTGGCACCAGCGCCAGCAACTGCAGACCGGCGTCCGCCTCGTCGTGACGCTGCACGCTCCAGATCAATTGCTCCATGGTCTGCACATCGGCCTGCCACTCAGCGCAGTGGTCGCCATGTTTGAGGCAGGTCAGCAGCAGCACTTTGCTCCACGCATCACGCACAAAGGTCACCACCGACGGCGGCAGGACTTTACCCAGCAACGCCTGGTTCAGCACATGCTCGACTCGCTGCCGAGCCAGTTCGGTTTTCGCCCGTCCTTCCTCGGCATCGCGCAACCGCTGCTCCAGCAACTCGCTGCGCCGCCGCTCATCACTGGTGAACGCCAGGAAATCGGCGAGCAACTCGGAGAAAATCGCCGGGTCGTCGACGAAGTCGCTCAGCAGGCGCTGCACCACTTGTTCGATGCGCAGATACAGGCTGTCACGCGCCTCGCCATTGCAATCGCCCCAACCCATGGCAGCATCGGCGATTTCATTGAGCAGGCGCCGCGCCGGGTGGCTGCCGCGGCTGAAGAAACTCTTGTCGAGTACTGCCACCTTGAGCATCGGAATCTGCAAACGCGTGATCAACGCCTTGAGCGAATCCGGGAGGTTACGGTCTTCGAGGATGCAATCGAAGACCATGGCGATCAGGTTGATCACGTCTTCATCCGCGCCGTCGACAATGCGTGATTTGCCGCTCCTGACGCTGACCCGCGTCAGCAGCTGCTCAAGCTGATTGCGCAGATCGAAATCGTCCTGCGCCGCCAGTGCCGGGACGTATTGCTGCAAGTGTGAAAGCAGGCGCAGTAGATCACGGGTGCTGATCGGTTGCGCCGCCGCACTCGGCTCCAGGGTCGGCGCGACACTGCCGCGCACGTGCAGCAGCAGTTCCTGCAACGCGGCGAAGACTTCCTGCACGCCTTCGTCGGCGGGCGCGGGTTCGTCACTCTCTTCGCTGCTGATGCTTGCTGCCGCACGCTCGATTGCGCGGCGTGCGGGGGCCGGTTTCAACTCAGGCAACACGCCGGTGGCGACCAGCAATTGATTGGCTTCGGCATACAACTGCTCGGTATCGGCCAGCACGTAGCGTTCGAACAGTTTGAGCAGGATCAGCTTGACCTTGATCTCCACGCCCAGGTTACGTCCGGCCTGCAGAAAGAACTCGCAGAGCATCGCCGGGCCGAGCGGGTTGTGCTGGTTATCGAAATCCTTGCCCAGCAACACGTTGAGCCGCGCGGTCAGTTGATCGAGGGCAAAACCATCACGCTTGAGCACCCGCCCGACCATGGTCTCGACCGCCACGCTGCGCTCCATGTCATCGGTACGCGGTGCCGAATCCTCGAATATCAGCGTGCCGGGCAATGTGGGTTGCACGACTTCGTATTGAATCAGCGCGACAAAGGCTTCGAAGAATTGCTCGAGAAAACCCCGTTCGATGTTTTTGCGCTTGAGGCGCAGGTCGCGCATGGCTTCGAAAAAGATGTTCTGTTCGACGTCATTACGCGCCCGGTCAGCCATTTCGAACAGGGTGTCGTCTGCGTTATCGAACAATTCCTGCAAGCCGTGGCGCAGTTGCTGGGCGGCCTTGTCGCGGACCTGAAGCAGAATCACAGGCAGGCGGGCGAGCGGCGAATGATTCGCCTGATCGGTAGCGGCCTTGTGCAAAGGCACTACATTCCCGTCGTTGTGCATCCAAGCCTCCTGAAACGGTGATTTCACTGGTCAGTTACCGCGCAATTCCCTGTGGGAGCGGGCTTGCTCGCGAAAGCGGTGTGTCGTTCGCCAAAACTGTCACTGACAAACCGCTTTCGCGAGCAAGCCCGCTCCCACATCGGCGTCAAAGCCATGACGTCAAATGCAAGGCGGATTATCTTGCAAAACTTGTCCCCGGCGCTATAGCCGTCAGGGTTTCCCCTATGCCGTCGCACCTTGCAGTGACCACGAAAAACCGCGCTTTGCTCACAGGAAATCGACCAGCTGCAGTCAGGCACGCGCGTTCTCGCCTTGGGTTGGCTCTCGCCATGCCCCTATAATCGGCGCACTTAGTTTGTGGAGCCCGTTATGCCGAATCTACGTCTCGCCGATCTGACCGCCGAAATCGAAGCCAACGTGCGCCGTGCGTTGCTCGAAGATGTCGGCAGCGGCGACATCACCGCACAACTGATCCCGGCCGAACGTCTGGCCAAAGCCACCATCATCACTCGCGACGAGGCGGTTATCTGCGGCACGGCGTGGGTCGACACGGTGTTTCGCCAGCTCGATCCGCGCGTCGCGGTGCACTGGCAGGTACGGGACGGTGAACGGGTCAAACCCAACCAGCCGTTGTTTCATCTGGAGGGCCCGGCCCGTTCGTTGCTGACTGGCGAACGCAGCGCGCTGAACTTCCTGCAACTGCTGTCCGGCGTGGCCACGCGTGCGCAATATCTGGCGGACTTCGTGGCGCAAACCCAGGTCAAGCTGCTGGATACCCGCAAGACCCTGCCGGGCCTGCGTCTGGCGCAGAAATACGCGGTGACCTGCGGTGGTTGCCACAACCACCGCATCGGCCTTTACGACGCGTTCCTGATCAAGGAAAACCACATCGCCGCCAGCGGTGGCATCGCGCAGGCCATCGCCGCCGCGCACAAGATCGCGCCGGGCAAACCGGTGGAAGTCGAAGTGGAGAGCCTGGAAGAACTGAAGGAGGCGCTGACTGCCGGCGCCGACATCATCATGCTCGACGAACTGAGCCTGGATGACATGCGCGAAGCCGTGCGCCTGAATGGCGGCAAGGCCAAACTGGAAGCCAGCGGCGGCATCAACGAAAGCACGCTGCTGCCGATCGCCGAAACCGGCGTGGATTACATCTCGATCGGGGCGATGACCAAGGACGTGAAGGCGGTGGACCTGTCGATGCGTCTGAGCCTCTGAGGCTGTCACGCAATAAAAAACGCCAGCCCGGTTGAGGCTGGCGTTTTTGTTTCAGACCACCAGATTGTTCATCTCGCAGTACTCGTCCCACTCGACGCCCAACACCTCGGCCGCCTCCTTGTGCAGCTCCAGGCGCTTGGCCTCAAACTCTTCAGGGGTGCTGGTGTACTTGAGCGTCAGCTCCCACGGCTGCAAGCCCTGGGCTTCGGCTTCGTCCTCGAATGCCCACTGGATCTGGTCTTTCTGATCATCAGGACTCAGGTCCTTGATCTCTTCTTTAAGGTCCGGGACGTCCTGAATGTATTTTTCCAGCGCTAGTGCGTGACGTTGCTCTTGAGTTAATTCGGTCATGGCGTTCTCGCTGATCGTAAGAATGGAGGATGGATCTGGATCATCAAGGATCTCTCTGACGCGGATTGTCCGGCCTTCGGAACCATTCGGGATCATCTGAAAACTGCTAAGCGATGCTCATGCAGGCACCGAATATAGGACGTTTGCATGACGAATTACACGGCTCTTTACATCTCTCGCACAAAAACTTTGACCTGGGAGATATAAATCGCGGGATTGCGCGAGGGGATGGTGCCCGAGACAGGAATCGAACCTGCGACCTTCGCGTTACGAGTGCGCTGCTCTACCGGCTGAGCTACACGGGCGGTGGGCTAAACCTAGCACCGGTCTTGAAGTCCGGCAACTTCAAAGCCTGTCCCGGTATTTCGCAGACAAAAAAATGCCCCGCCGTTTTCACGGCGGGGCATTTTCATTGCGCTAAAGCTGTGGGCTGATTAAACGCCCGAAGCCTTGGCCGCTGCCACGTCTTTGATGGACAGCTTGATACGACCGCGGTTGTCCACGTCCAGTACCAGCACTTCCACTTCCTGGCCTTCTTTCAGGATGTCGGTGACTTTCTCTACGCGAGCGTCGCTCAGCATCGAGATGTGCACCAGACCGTCCTTGCCCGGCAGGATGTTGACGAATGCGCCGAAGTCGACGATGCGTTCAACCTTGCCGACGTAGATCTTGCCGATCTCGGCTTCTGCAGTGATGCTCAGAACGCGCTGACGAGCAGCTTCTGCGGCATCCTTGGTTTCGCCGAAGATCTTGATCGAGCCGTCGTCTTCGATGTCGATCGAAGCCTTGGTTTCTTCGCAGATCGCACGGATGGTCGCGCCACCTTTACCGATAACGTCACGAATCTTGTCGGTGTCGATCTTCATCGCGATCATGGTCGGAGCGTTGGCCGACAGTTCGGTACGCGACTGGCCGATGATCTGGTTCATCTGGCCGAGGATGTTCAGGCGCGCTTCCAGGGCTTGGCCCAGAGCGATTTCCATGATCTCTTCGGTGATGCCCTTGATCTTGATGTCCATCTGCAGCGCAGTAACGCCTTTGGCGGTACCGGCTACTTTGAAGTCCATGTCGCCCAGGTGGTCTTCGTCACCCAGGATGTCGGTCAGAACGGCGAATTTCTCGCCTTCTTTAACCAGACCCATGGCGATACCGGCAACCGGCGCCTTCATTGGAACACCAGCGTCCATCAGGGCCAGGGAAGCGCCGCAAACGGAAGCCATCGAGCTCGAACCGTTGGATTCGGTGATTTCCGAAACCACACGGATGGTGTACGGGAACACGTCAGCGGCTGGCAGCATGGCCGAAACCGAACGACGGGCCAGACGGCCGTGACCGATTTCACGACGACCGGCGCCACCCATGCGACCACACTCGCCCACCGAGAACGGAGGGAAGTTGTAGTGCAGCATGAACGGGTCTTTTTTCTCGCCTTCCAGGGTGTCCAGCAGCTGTGCGTCGCGGGCAGTACCCAGCGTCGCGACTACCAGAGCCTGGGTTTCGCCACGGGTGAACAGCGCCGAACCGTGAGTCTTAGGCAGAACGCCGACTTCGATGTTCAGCGGACGTACGGTGCGGGTGTCGCGGCCGTCGATACGTGGCTTGCCGTTAACGATGTTTTCGCGAACGGTGCGGTATTCGATTTCGCCGAAAGCGGCTTTGACGTCAGCAGCAGAAGGCTGGCCTTCTTCGCCGGACAGCTTGGCAACGACCTGGTCTTTCAGCTCGCCCAGACGTGCGTAGCGGTCAGCCTTGACGGTGATGGTGTAAGCCTGGGAGATCGCTTCGCCGAACTCGGCACGGATCGCGCCCAGCAGTTCGGTGGCTTCTGGAGCAGGAGCCCAGGTCCAGGTTGGCTTGGCAGCTTCAGCGGCCAGTTCTTTGACGGCGTTGATCACCACCTGGAACTCGTCGTGAGCAAACAGTACCGCGCCCAGCATCTGGTCTTCGGTCAGCTCTTTGGCTTCCGATTCAACCATCAGTACGGCGTCGGAGGTGCCGGCAACGACCATGTCCAGGCTCGAAGCAGCTTGCTGCTCGTAGGTCGGGTTCAGCAGGTAGCCGGTGCTTTCGTGGAAAGCGACGCGAGCGGCGCCGATCGGGCCGTCGAACGGAATGCCCGAGATGGCCAGGGCAGCCGAGGTACCGATCATCGCAGCGATGTCCGGATCGGTCTTCTTGCTGGTGGAAACGACGGTGCAGACAACCTGCACTTCGTTCATGAAGCCTTCCGGGAACAGCGGACGGATCGGACGGTCGATCAGTCGGGAAGTCAGGGTTTCTTTCTCGGAAGGACGGCCTTCACGCTTGAAGAAACCGCCAGGGATCTTACCGGCAGCGTAAGTCTTTTCCTGGTAGTGAACGGACAGAGGGAAGAAGCCCTTGCCTGGATCGGCTTGCTTGGCACCGACTACGGTCACCAATACGCTGACGTCGTCGTCAACGGTGACCAATACTGCGCCGGAGGCCTGACGGGCGATACGGCCAGTCTCGAGGGTAACGGTCGACTGACCGAACTGGAATTTTTTGATTACCGGGTTCACGGTGTCCTACCTTCTTTGTGGCTCTTGGGGGAACTGGTTTCTTGCGAAATTCTTGGGCAATGTCGGGAATCGGCCCGCTGACTGTCCGGGTAAAACGGTAGTGCAGATAAAACTTGAGGCTGGGAGCCTGCCAGCCACCAGCGGAAAACCGCTGATGCCTGACAGACAACCAACCTCATAGCGCAATCGCTGATTAGCGACGCAGACCCAGGCGGCCGATCAGAGCGCTGTAACGGCTCAGATCTTTGCCTTTCAGGTAATCCAGCAGCTTGCGACGCTGGTTTACCATGCGGATCAGACCACGACGGGAGTGGTGGTCTTTACCGTTGGCCTTGAAGTGACCTTGCAGTTTGTTGATGTTGGCGGTCAGCAGTGCAACTTGCACTTCTGGCGAACCAGTATCACCAACAGCTTGCTGGTAGTCGGCAACGATTTGAGCTTTTTCTTGAACGTCGAGAGCCATGAGGCAATCCTTTTATCAGGAAACTGTTTCAAAAACAGTTTCAACAGGCCAGGGACAAATCCCTGTATCTATAAATGAGTAGTGACCGTGCCTGTTAACAGCCACACTCGTTCGGTCATTCTGACCGAATCAGTCGACGCGGCGCGATGCGCCCGTCTTCGCTCACTTCACCGATACCGATGAAGCGACCATTGTGATCCTGTACCCGTACCATGCCGAACTTCGGAGCATCCGGGGCACGTACCGGCTGGCCGTTGAGCCAGTAGAACGCACTCGCTTCGGAGAAGTGCAGCAGCGGCCAATCCTGCAGGCCGCTGTCCGATGGCATCAGGAAGCGGTCGACCGCTTCGTTGCCGCCTTCGGCATGTACCGCTTCCAGCTCTTCGAGGGTCACGGTCTGCGCCAGGGTGAAAGGCCCGGCCTGGGTACGACGCAGTTCCGCGACGTACGCACCACAACCGAGTTGCTCACCGATATCCTCCACCAGGGTGCGGATATAGGTGCCCTTGCTGCAATCCACCGCAAGACGCGCAGTATCGCCTTCGAAGGCCAGCAATTCCAAGCGCGCAATAGTAACAGAACGCGGTTCGCGCTCCACTACTTCGCCTGCACGGGCAAGCTTGTACAGCGGCTGACCGTCACGCTTGAGTGCCGAGTACATCGGCGGTATCTGACTGATTTGCCCACGAAATTTCGGCAGAACCGCTTCGACATCGGCGCGACCAACGGTCACCGGGCGCTCCTGCAAAACCTCACCCTCGGCGTCCGCCGTGGTGGTGGTCTTGCCCAGTTGCGCCAGGGTTTCGTAACCCTTGTCGGAATCGAGCAGGTACTGCGAGAACTTCGTTGCCTCGCCAAAGCACAGCGGCAATACACCGGTGGCCAGCGGGTCGAGACTGCCGGTGTGACCGGCCTTCTCGGCGTTGAGCAACCAGCGAACCTTCTGCAACGCGGCGTTGGAGGTGAACCCCAGCGGCTTGTCGAGCAGGATGATACCGCTGACGTTACGACGGATACGTTTGACCTGAGCCACCGAATTACTCCTTGGTGTCTTCAGGTGCAGCGGCCAGGTGCTGATTGTCCTCAGCCACGGCGCGCTCGATCAGGGCCGAAAGATGCGCGCCACGCACGACGCTTTCGTCGTAGTGGAAGTGCAATTGCGGCACGCTGCGCAGCTTCATTTCACGGGCCAGTTGCATGCGCAGGAAACCTGCGGCAGCGTTTAGCACCTTGATGCTTTGCGCGATGTCTTCGGCGTTGTCCTGCCCCATCACGGTGATGAAGATCTTCGCGTGACCGACGTCACGGCTGACTTCCACAGCGGTAATGGTGACCAGGCCGACGCGCGGGTCTTTGACTTCACGACGGATCAGCTGGGCCAGCTCACGCTGCATCTGATCGCCGATACGTTGGGTACGGCTGTATTCTTTTGCCATGATTTTGTTACCTGTTACTGCCCCACGGTGAAACCCGCAAGGTCTGAAAGCGGCAAACGCCCGGCCTGACAAAAGCCAGACCGGGCGTTGCGTTTAGAGTCCTGACGCCTTGGCGCGCATCTGCATGCGGCGGCTCGGCGTGGCCCTTGAAGTGCGCGAGTCAGAGGCTGCGAGCAACCTGAACCTTCTCGAAGACTTCGATCTTGTCACCGACTTTGACGTCGTTGTAGCTCTTCACGCCGATACCGCATTCCATGCCGGCACGTACTTCGGAAGCGTCATCCTTGAAGCGGCGCAGGGATTCCAGCTCGCCTTCGAAGATAACGATGTCTTCACGCAGTACACGGATCGGACGGTTACGGTGCACAACACCCTCGATCACCATGCAACCGGCGATCGCGCCAAACTTCGGCGAACGGAACACGTCGCGCACTTCGGCCACACCCAGGATGTTCTCGCGAACATCGCTGCCGAGCATGCCGGTCAGGGCTTTCTTGACGTCTTCGATGATGTCGTAGATCACGTTGTAGTAACGCATGTCCAGACCTTCCTGTTCGACGATCTTCCGTGCGCCAGCATCGGCACGCACGTTGAAGCCGAACAGTACAGCGTTGGAAGCCAGTGCCAGGTTGGCGTCGGACTCGGTGATACCACCGACACCGCCACCGACCACGCGCACTTGCACTTCGTCGTTGCCCAGGCCGTTCAGAGCGCCCTGCAAAGCTTCCAGCGAACCACGGACGTCGGATTTGAGGACGATGTTGAGCGTCTTCTTCTCTTCCTGGCCCATGTTTTCGAAGATGTTTTCCAGCTTGCCGGCGTGAGCGCGAGCCAGTTTGACTTCGCGGAACTTGCCTTGACGGAACAGAGCCACTTCACGGGCTTTCTTCTCGTCGGCAACCACGCTCATCTCGTCGCCAGCGTCCGGCGTACCGTCAAGACCCAGGATCTCGACCGGAATGGCCGGACCTGCTTCCTTGATCGGCTTGCCGTTCTCGTCGAGCATGGCGCGCACGCGGCCATAGTTCGAGCCGACCAGCACCATGTCGCCTTGACGCAGCGTACCGTCCTGAACCAGAACAGTGGCTACCGGGCCACGGCCCTTGTCCAGACGCGATTCGACGACTACACCACGGCCAGGAGCCGATGGCGTGGCGGTCAGTTCGAGTACTTCGGCCTGCAGCAGAACCGCTTCGAGCAGCTCGTCAACGCCGGTACCCATTTTCGCCGAGACCGGTACGAATGGAGTGTCGCCACCCCAGTCTTCGGAGGTCACGCCGTGAACCGACAGTTCGCTGCGGATGCGATCGAGGTCGGCACCCGGCTTGTCGATCTTGTTCACCGCAACCACCAGAGGAACGCCAGCCGCCTGAGCGTGCTGAACAGCCTCGATGGTTTGCGGCATCACGCCGTCGTCCGCCGCAACCACCAGGATCACGATGTCGGTCGCCTTGGCACCACGGGCACGCATTGCGGTAAACGCAGCGTGACCCGGGGTGTCGAGGAACGTCACCATGCCGCGGTCGGTTTCAACGTGGTACGCACCGATGTGCTGGGTAATGCCGCCGGCTTCGCCCGCTGCTACCTTGGCACGACGGATGTAGTCGAGCAGGGAAGTCTTACCGTGGTCAACGTGGCCCATTACGGTCACGACTGGCGCACGGGAAACTGCCTCACCTTCAAACTTCAGGGACTCGGCCAGGGAATCTTCCAGGGCGGTGTCGCTGACCAAGGTCACTTTGTGGCCCAGCTCTTCAGCTACCAGTTGAGCAGTTTCCTGATCGAGTACCTGGTTGATGGTCGCTGGAGTGCCCAGTTTGAACATGAACTTGATGATTTCAGCAGCCTTGACCGACATCTGCTGGGCGAGATCGCCAACAGTGATGGTCTCGCCGATCTTCACTTCACGCACGACAGGACCGGTAGGGTTCTGGAAACCGTGAGCGTTGCGTTTTTTCAGCTTGGCCTTGCCGCGACCACCACGACGGAAGCCATCGCTTTCTTCGTCGGTAGTGCGTGGCGCCACACGTGGAGCCGGCGCTTTTTCTTTGACCGATGCGCGATGCGGAGCGTTTTTGCGCTCGCCATCGCCACCACCGCCGCGACGATTGTTATCGTCGGCACGTGGCTTGTCCGGACGGCGCTGTTCGTCACGCTTGCGAGTGTCGGCAGCCGGCGCAGCAGCAACCGGCGCGGCGTCGCGCACTGGTTCAGCGACTGGCGCAGGTGCTGCAACAGCTTCGGCAGGAGCGGACGGCGCAGCAGCAGGCTGGCGACGCGCTTCTTCTTCAGCGCGCTGCTTGGCTTCTTCTTCAGCCTTCTGACGAGCAGCATTTTCTACTGCGCGACGCTCTTCCAGTTCACGCTTGCGCTCGGCTTCGATTTCTTCCGGGCTACGCTGTACGAAAACTTTCTTCTTGCGAACTTCAACGCTGATGCTCTTGCTACCAGCCACACGCAGGGTGCTGGTGGTTTTACGCTGCAGCGTGATCTTGCGTGGTTCTTCCACTTTCGCCTTGTGGCTGCTCTTCAAGTGAGTCAGCAGGGATTGCTTCTCACTGTCAGTCACATTTTCTTCGGCGGCGGTGTGCGGCAGACCTGCCTCACGCATCTGCTGCAACAGGCGCTCTACCGGTGTTTTGACCTCATCGGCCAGTTGTTTCACCGTGACTTGCGTCATGCACTTCTCTCCTCAGGCCGCGCCTAATTACTCGAACCAGTGGGCTCGGGCGGCCATGATCAACTTGCCGGCACGATCATCGTCAATGCCGTCGATGTCGAGCAGGTCGTCAATAGACTGCTCGGCCAGGTCTTCGCGGGTAATTACGCCGCGCACCGCCAGTTCCATCGCCAAATCCTTGTCCATACCCTCAAGCGAGAGCAGGTCTTCGGCCGGATGGGCGTCTGCCAGCTTTTCCTCAGTAGCGATGGCTTTGGTCAACAAACGATCCTTGGCACGAGCGCGAAGCTCGTTGACGATATCTTCGTCAAAGCCGTCGATGTTGAGCATTTCTTCCAACGGTACGTAGGCAATCTCTTCCAGGCTGGTGAAGCCTTCATCTACCAGCACCTGAGCCAGTTCTTCGTCGACTTCCAGCTCGTCGATGAAGTTGCGCAGGATGTCGCCGGTTTCTGCTTGCTGCTTAGCCTGGATGTCCGATTCGGTCATCACGTTCAGGGTCCAGCCAGTCAACTGGCTCGCCAGACGCACGTTCTGACCACCTCGACCGATGGCCTGAGCCAGATTGTCTGCGCCAACGGCGATGTCCATTGCATGGGCATCTTCGTCAACGATAATGGCCGCCACTTCTGCCGGCGACATGGCATTGATCACGAACTGCGCCGGGTTATCGTCCCACAGGACGATATCGACACGCTCGCCACCCAACTCGCCCGACACGGCCTGGACGCGCGAACCGCGCATACCGATGCACGCGCCCTGCGGGTCGATGCGTTTGTCCTTGGAACGGACAGCGATCTTGGCACGCGACCCCGGATCACGGGACGCCGCCATCACTTCGATCAGGCCTTCAGCGATTTCCGGCACTTCGATACGGAACAGCTCGATCAGCATTTCCGGCGCGGTACGCGACAGGATCAGCTGCGGGCCGCGGTTCTCGGTGCGGATTTCCTTGAGCAGTGCACGCAGACGCACACCGACACGGAAGGTTTCGCGAGAAATGATGTCTTCACGGGCCAGCAACGCTTCGGCGTTGTTGCCCAGATCGACGATCACGTTGTCGCGGGTGACTTTCTTCACGGTGCCGGAGATGATTTCTCCCAGGCGCTCGCGATAGGCGTCGACCACTTGAGCGCGCTCGGCTTCACGCACTTTCTGCACGATGACCTGTTTGGCGGTCTGTGCTGCAATGCGGCCGAACTCGATGGATTCGATCTTTTCTTCGACGACGTCGCCGACCTTGGCGCCCGGATGCGTTTCGGCAACCTTGCTTGGCCAGGTTTCGATCGCAGGATCGTCGAGATCATTCTCTTCGACGACTGTCCAGCGACGGAAAGTCTCGTAGGAACCGGTGTGGCGATTAATTTCCACACGCAGGTCAACTTCGTCTTCAAAACGCTTTTTGGTAGCAGTGGCCAGAGCCAGCTCCAGCGCTTCAAAAATCACGCTTGCCGGTACGCCCTTTTCATTGGATACCGACTCAACAACCAGCAGTACTTCTTTGCTCATCGTACGCCTCGCCTTTCGCAAGCCATTGGATCCGCGGGATCCGCGTCTCAGTCAAAACTGGGAATAATGTTGGCCTTGTCGATCATATCGATCGGCAACAGGAATTCATGGTCATCTACCTGCACCACGACATCCTGTTCTTCTACACCGCGCAGAAGGCCCTGAAAGTTGCGTCGACCTTCGAAAGGCGAGCGCAGCTTGATCTTCACTTGTTCACCGGCAAATTTTGCAAACTGCTCAAGAGTGAACAGTGGGCGTTCCATGCCAGGCGAGGAAACTTCGAGGGTGTATTCAACGGAGATCGGATCTTCAACATCCAGGACACCGCTGATCTGACGGCTGACAATGGCGCAATCGTCCACCAGCACGCCACCCTCTTTATCGATATAAACGCGCAACATCGAGTGACGACCTTGAGCCGAAAACTCGATACCCCAGCATTCATAGCCTAGGGCCACGACCACCGGGGCCAACAAGGCCTGCAACTCTTCTAGCTTGCTCGACACCTGAACCCCCTCGTGCATGTAAATGCATGCGCTGCAAAATAAAAAAATGGGCGAAACGCCCATCCTTGAAACGCCGTCGAACATCGGCGTAGAAAGTGTCCAGCTAACAAAAAGCCCCTGAAAAGGGGCTCCTTAAACTGGTTGCGGGGGCCGGATTTGAACCGACGACCTTCGGGTTATGAGCCCGACGAGCTACCAGACTGCTCCACCCCGCGACAAAGCTGGGGCGGAAGTATACGACCGATCCCTTATAGGGTCAATGTAACCTTCCACCTGCAAGAAAGCCCGCAACAGCGGGCTCTCCTGACTAATTGGTACCGAGAAGGGGACTCGAACCCCTACACCCTATGGGCACAACCACCTCAAGGTTGCGTGTCTACCAATTCCACCACCTCGGCAAAACTACGTTTGAAACCCTTCTTACTTCTGCTCTTGAGCTGGAGGTACGTCAGTCGCTGGAGTAGCCGACTTTTGCTCTTGAAGCACCGGGACATCATCAGAAGCCGGTTGTTGTTGCTTAGGTACTTCCAACACTGCTGGATCTGGCAAACCTGCTTGAGTCAGCTGATGAGCCTTCTCTTTAGCAAAGTAACCTAACCCCAAGCTGGTTATGAAGAAACCGGCGGCAAGTATAGCAGTAAACTTACTAAGAAAGGTAGAGGAACCTTGGCTTCCGAACACAGTATTTGAAGCACCTGCTCCGAAAGACGCGCCAGCGTCCGCACCCTTACCCTGCTGCAGCAAAACCAGAGCAACTACGCCCAATGCACCCAGCAGATGAAAAACGACTACGACTGTTTCCAGCATTTTTTCAGTTTCCCGCGGCGCGACAAATCGCACCGAACTCATCTGCATTCAGGGAAGCTCCACCAATGAGCCCCCCATCGATATCCGGCATGCCGAACAGTTCGACCGCATTGGCCGCCTTCACGCTGCCGCCGTATAGAAGCCGCACACCTCGTGCGACTTCAGAATTCTCTGCCGCCAACTGCTCGCGAATGGCTTTATGCACATCCTGAGCCTGTTGCGGCGTTGCAGTCAGTCCGGTACCAATGGCCCAGACAGGCTCGTAAGCAATGACTGCCTTGGCAAAGGCACCAACACCCAGCTCCTCGATGATGCTGCCCAGCTGACGCCCGACAACTTCAAGAGTTTTTCCGGCTTCGCGCTGCTCGAGGGTTTCCCCTACACACAACACCGGAATCAAGCCACATGCCTGTGCCGCTGCGAACTTGCGATTCAGCATCCCGTCTCGCTCGCCCATTATCTGGCGGCGTTCGGAGTGCCCGACAAGTACCAGGGAACAACCTGCATCCACTAACTGACTCGGTGCAATTTCACCGGTCAATGCACCTTGCATGGATTCCACCGCAGAATTCTGCGCACCGACCGAAATCGATTTGCCTTTCAAGCCATCAATCACTTGATTGATATGCAAGCAAGGCGGGAATACCGCGACATCAACACCGCTTGGCAAGGCCAGATGACGAAGGCCGTTGATCAGCTCAGCGACGCTGGCGCGGGTACCGTGCATCTTCCAGTTACCAGCTACCATAGGGCGACGCATGCTGTACCTCGTCGGTCAAAGTGGGCGCAGATGTTACCCAACACAATCATGGCTGGCAAGCCGAATCAGGCAGAAACTTCACTTACCAGTTTTGCCAGTTCTTCGGCGTAGCTGCGAACCTGAGTTTCATCCTCACCTTCGACCATCACGCGCACCAAAGGCTCTGTACCGGACTTGCGCAGAAGTACCCGGCCACGCCCCGCCATTGCCTGGGTGACACGCGCACTGGCTTCCTTGACCGCCGGATGCTCAAGCGGACTTTCACCGCCACCAAAACGCACATTGATCAGCACCTGAGGACACTTGCGCAAGGCCTGACGCGTTTGCGCAAGACCTTCATTGCGAGCCTTCAGTGCCATCAGCACCTGGAGCGCAGCAATGATCGCATCACCGGTGGTGGTGTGATTGAAGCAGACGATATGCCCCGAGTTTTCACCGCCTACCAGCCAGTCGCGCTCCAGCAGTTCGGCGATCACATAACGGTCACCGACATTGGCACGAATGAATGGAATCGAAAGCTCTGCCAGCGCGAGTTCAAGACCCAGGTTGCTCATCAGCGTACCGACTACGCCGCCCTGCAATTTGCCCCGCCCGTGCAGATCGCGCGCAATGATGAACAGCAACTCATCACCATCAACGATGGCGCCAGTGTGATCAACCATCAACACCCGATCACCGTCACCATCAAAGGCGATGCCCAGATCAGCGTGCTCGGCCAGAACCGCAGCCTGCAGCTGACCCATATGGGTCGAGCCGCAATTGTCATTGATGTTCAGACCGTTGGGCTGCGCCGACAGCACGACCACTTCAGCACCCAGCTCACGGAACACACTCGGAGCAACCTTGTAGGTCGCACCGTGCGCACAATCGATCACGATCTTCAAACCGGAAAAGCTGGTACCGGTCGGCACACTGCTTTTGCAGAATTCGATGTAGCGGCCGGAGGCGTCATTGATGCGCGACACCTTGCCGATCTTGCTCGACTCAACCACAGTCATTGGGGTATCGAGCAGCTCTTCGATCATCAGCTCCAGCTCATCAGGCAGCTTTGTGCCCTTGCCGGAGAAAAACTTGATGCCGTTATCGTCATGCGGATTGTGCGAAGCACTGATCACGATCCCGGCTTCAGCCTGGAACGTGCGCGCCAGATAAGCAATGGCAGGCGTCGGCATCGGACCGAGCAGCATCACGTCCGCACCAGCCGAGGTCAGGCCTGCTTCAAGTGCCGATTCGAACATGTAGCCAGAGATGCGCGTGTCCTTGCCGACAAGCACCTTGCAGGCGCCCATCTTGCGAAAGGCCATACCCGCCGCCCAGCCGAGCTTAAGCATGAAGTCAGGAGTGATCGGATATTCACCGACACGACCACGAATACCGTCAGTACCAAAGTATTTCTTGCTCATAAGTGCTCCATCATTCTTATTCGGCTGATTCCACGGCCGCGAGCATGCGCACCACGTCTACCGTTTCCGCCACATCATGGACGCGCAATATACGCGCTCCTTTAACCGACGCGAGTGCTGCGAGAGCCAGACCACCATAAAGACGCTCACCCACGGGGCGGTTCAATGCGTGGCCGATCATGCTTTTGCGTGAGACACCGACCAATAGCGGACGCCCCAGCGCATGCAGGGCTTCCATATGCTTGAACAAGCTTAGATTGTGCTGCAGGGTTTTCGCGAAACCGAAACCGGGATCAAGAATGATCCGTTCGGCAGGAATGCCCGCCGCCGCACATTGAGTCATGCGCTCTGCCAGAAACTCACCCACTTCCCGGGTAACGTCCTGATAGTGCGGATTGTCCTGCATGTCACCCGGCTCGCCGAGCATATGCATCAGGCAGACCGGCAACCCGGTCGCGGCTGCGGCATCCAGCGCGCCATCGCGGCGCAGCGAGCGCACATCATTGATCAACCCGGCACCCAGGCGCGCCGTTTCACGCATCACCGCTGGCGTCGAAGTATCGACCGAGATGACCACATCCAGCTCGCGATTGATCAACTCCACGATCGGAGCTACGCGCTCCAACTCTTCCAACGGCGAAACCGCTCGAGCGCCAGGCCGGGTCGATTCGCCGCCGACATCGATCAGCGTCGCACCAGCAGCCACCATGGCCTCAGCGTGACGCAAGGCCACGTCGAGCTGGTTGTATCGGCCACCGTCGGAAAAGGAATCGGGAGTGACATTGAGAATACCCATGACATGCGTCTGGGCCAAATCAAGAACCCGGTTGCCGCAAGGCAACCGGGTCAGGGACTGTACAGAAGTCATTTCAAACCTTAAACGTCAGCAGCCGGACCGCCGATCGGTGTTTCCGGGCGCTCATCCTGAATCACTGGAGGCGGGGGCGTACCCGTGCCACCGGTCCAGTCACGCGGTTCGCGAGGCGTACGACCCGCCATGATGTCGTCGATCTGCTCGGCATCGATGGTTTCGTACTTCATCAGCGCATCAGCCATGGCATCCAGCTTGTCACGGTTGTCCGTGAGGATCTGCTTGGCCGTGCCGTAGCACTGGTCAATGATGCTGCGCACTTCGGAGTCGATCAGCTTGGCAGTCTCACCGGAGAAACTTGCATTCTGACCGCCACCACCGCGACCGAGGAACACTTCACCCTCTTCTTCGGCGTACATCAGCGGACCGAGCTTTTCCGACAGACCCCACTTGGTCACCATGTTCCGCGCAATCTGACTGGCACGCATGATGTCGTTGGAAGCGCCGGTGGTCACACCGTCGAAACCAAGGGTCATTTCTTCAGCGATACGGCCACCGTACAGCGAGCAGATCTGACTGATCAACGCACGTTTGGACAGGCTGTAGCGATCTTCTTCCGGCAGGAACATGGTCACACCCAGCGCACGACCACGTGGAATGATCGAAACCTTGTAGACCGGATCATGCTCAGGTACGACGCGACCGACAATAGCGTGACCCGCTTCGTGATAAGCGGTGTTCTGCTTCTCTTTCTCGGACATGACCATCGATTTGCGCTCGGCGCCCATCATGATCTTGTCTTTGGCCAGTTCGAACTCTTTCATTTCGACGATGCGCTTGCCGCTGCGTGCAGCGAACAGCGACGCTTCGTTGACCAGGTTGGCCAGATCGGCACCAGAGAAGCCCGGGGTACCACGTGCGATAACGGCCGGGGCAACGTCGTCACCCATTGGCACTTTGCGCATGTGAACCTTGAGGATCTGCTCGCGACCACGGATATCCGGCAAACCTACAACGACCTGACGGTCGAAACGGCCCGGACGCAGCAGCGCAGGGTCGAGTACGTCAGGACGGTTGGTAGCGGCGATCACGATGATGCCGTCATTCATTTCAAAGCCATCCATCTCTACCAGCAACTGGTTGAGAGTCTGCTCACGCTCGTCGTGACCGCCGCCCATGCCGGCGCCACGGTGGCGACCGACGGCGTCGATTTCGTCGATGAAGATGATGCACGGCGCATGCTTCTTGGCCTGCTCGAACATGTCGCGAACGCGGCTTGCACCAACACCCACGAACATTTCAACGAAGTCGGAACCGGAAATAGTGAAGAACGGAACCTTCGCTTCGCCGGCAATCGCCTTGGCCAGCAAGGTTTTACCGGTACCCGGAGGGCCGACCATCAATACGCCGCGAGGAATACGACCACCCAGGCGCTGGAACTTGCCCGGATCACGCAGGAACTCAACCAGTTCGCCGACCTCTTCCTTGGCTTCGTCGCAACCTGCAACGTCAGCCAAGGTGGTTTTCACCTGGTCTTCGGAAAGCAGGCGTGCCTTGCTCTTGCCGAAGCTCATCGGTCCGCCCTTGCCGCCAGCACCGCCCTGCATCTGGCGCATGAAGAACATGAACACCGCGATGATCACCAGGATCGGGAAGCTCGCCACCAGGAGTTGAGTCCAGATGCTTTGCTGTTCAGGCTGCTTGCCCTCAACCACAACGTGGTTGTCGACCAGGTCGCCGATCAGGCCATTGTCCTGGATCGCCGGACGAATGGTCTTGAAGCTGTCGCCATCGTTGCGCTTGCCGGTAATCACATAGCCGTCAACGGCTACGCGCTCGACCTTGCCATCCTTGACCTGCTGGATGAAGTCGGAATAGTTGAGGGTCTGCGGCTCGTTAGGGCTGGAGAAGTTGTTCATCACCGTCACGAGGACTGCCGCGATGATCAACCACAGGATCAGATTCTTTGCCATATCGTTCAATTAACTACCCTCTGAAGCAAGCTCCGCTACTGGCGCGCGCTTCGCATGATATTCACCGGCCTAACTTACTACATTACCTACAACTCTGGCAGGCGCCGTCTGTAACCCTTTGTGAAACACTTTCTACACAATATTCGCTTATGCACGCGGGGCAAAATACGAAAAACCTATCGCCCCGGCAAAAAACCTCGTTTTACTCGTTACCACCGCGGTAACCCCAAGCCAGCATATATTGCTCGCGGGAGCTGCCTCGGGAAGAATCCGGCTTGATCATCTGGATCTTGTCGAATTTCTTGCGAGCATCCTTCAGGTAAACATCGAAACCTTCACCCTGAAAGATCTTGATCACGAAATTGCCACCCGGCTTGAGTATCCGTTCCGCCAGATCAAGCGCCAGTTCGCAAAGGAACATGGCTTTCGGCATATCCACTTCAGGCGTACCACTCATATTGGGGGCCATATCGGAAATCACAAGGTCCACCTGCGAATTACCCACAGCCTCAAGAATCCGCGCAAGCACTTCGTCTTCGGTGAAGTCCCCTTGAATGAAGGTCACGTCCGGAATGCTGTCCATTTCCAGAATGTCCGAAGCGATCAGACGCCCCTGACCGCCAATCAGCCGGCTGGTGACCTGCGACCAGCCGCCGGGCGCAGCGCCCAGGTCGACAACGCTCATGCCGGAACGGATCAGCTTGTATTTCTCCTGGATCTCCAGAAGCTTGTAACTTGCACGCGAACGGTAGCCATCCTTCTGCGCCTGCTTCACATAAGGATCGTTGACATGTCGTTTCAGCCAACCAAGGCTTGTCTTGGAACGCGCCATTGGGCACCTCGATGATTAGGGTCGTGATTAATTGGGCGGATCCACGAACCCTCGGGTAAAATGGCCGCCATTTTACAGAATCCAGACGAAAGGGTCAGATTATGCCGCTCACTCCAGAGCAGAAGAAACAGTACAAATCCATTGGCCACCACCTGAAGCCGGTTTTGACGGTGGCGGACAACGGTCTGACTGAAGGTGTATTAGCCGAACTCGAACGCGCACTGGCGGATCACGAGTTGATCAAGATCAAGCTCAACATCCTCGATCGCGAGTCGCGCCTGGCGCACATTGCAGAGTTGTGCAAGGTCGGCAAGGCTGACCTGGTTCAGGTCATCGGCAAGATGGCACTGGTTTATCGCAAGAACTTCAGCGTCAACAAGCAGCTGTCGAACGTTCATCGCTTCAAGTGATGACAAGGGTCAAGGGTGTGCTTCGCGCACCCTGCCACTCCATCCCGGCAGCGGTTGCAACACCAACACCACACCGGAGAAGCCCAACACCAGAAAACTGAATTCCTGCCAGCGCTGCGCTTGCGGCCAGCCGACACGCACGGCGACAAACATCGCACACGCATACAACGCCATCAGCAACACCTGCCCGCGAAAATCCCGCCATAGACTGGCAAGGCCATCGGCCTGTACCAGCACCAAAGCCTGAAAAATCACGCATGCCGCGGCAAAACCCGCCACCGGCACTTCGAATGCATCGGCAACTTCATCGATCAGCAACGGTGCCAGGCCAATCTTGCCCAACACCGGTCGCAAACCGAGATGTATCAACCAGAAGCCGCCGACCCACAACATCTGGGTCAGCTGCCAAAGCATGGCGCCCGCACGTAGCGGGCGCCTGCCTTCAGATGTGACGGACTTCGACAATCTCGTACTCGATAACGCCACTCGGCGTTTTCACGGCAACCACATCACCCTCTTCCTTGCCGATCAAGGCACGGGCCAATGGTGAGCCGACCGAAATCTTGCCGAGTTTGAAGTCAGCCTCATCCTCACCCACGATGTGGTAAGTGACGCTCTCATCAGTCTCGACGTTGGCGATTTCGACGGTAGTACCGAAGATCACTTTGCCGGTGTGCGGGATAGTCGTGACATCGATGATGACCTGATTCTGAATCCGGCCTTCGATGTCACGGATCCGCGCCTCGACCATGCCTTGCTGTTCGCGGGCGGCATGGTACTCGGCGTTTTCCTTCAGGTCACCCAACTCGCGAGCGGTACCGATGTCCTGGCTGAGCTTCGGACGAACGACCTTGGTCAGGTGAGCGTGTTCTTCTTCCAGGGCTTTCGCGCCCTGGACGGTCATTGGGTATTTGATCATGCCTTCAATCCTGCGTGTAGATCCTGCAAGCGGCGCACGGTCTTCTCGGGACCGAACTTCAGCGCTTCGCAGATAGCTTCGCCCGCAGCAATGGTGGTGGTGCAGTAGATCTTGTGCTGCAGGGCATTACGACGAATGGAGTAGGAATCAGCGATCGACTGACGGCCTTCGGTGGTGTTGATGATCAGAGTGACTTCGTCATTCTTGATCATGTCGACCACGTGCGGACGCCCCTCGGTCACCTTGTTCACGCGGCGCACTTTCAGGCCTGCAGCTTCGATCAGCTTGGCAGTGCCGGCAGTGGCGACCACTTCGAAGCCCAAGTTGATCAGATCACGGGCCACGCCTGCAACCAGCGGCTTGTCATCGTCACGCACGCTGATGAACGCGGTACCGCCGGTCGGCAGCACTTCGCTGGCGCCCATCTGGGCCTTGGCGAATGCTTCACCGAAAGTGTCGCCGACGCCCATCACTTCACCGGTGGACTTCATCTCTGGGCCGAGGATCGGGTCAACACCAGGGAATTTGGCGAACGGGAACACCGCCTCTTTCACGCTGTAGAAGTTCGGGATGATTTCCTTGGTGAAGCCGATTTCCTTCAGAGTCTTACCGGCCATGACGCGAGCCGCGATCATTGCCAGGGAGACACCGATGCACTTGGACACGAACGGCACGGTCCGCGAAGCGCGCGGGTTGACTTCGATGACGTAGATGTCTTCGCCTTGCAGCGCCAGTTGCACGTTCATCAGGCCGACAACACCCAGTTCCAGGGCCATTTTCTTGACCTGTTCGCGCATCTCGTCCTGGATGTGTGCCGGCAGCGAGTACGGCGGCAGCGAGCACGCGGAGTCACCGGAGTGAACGCCCGCCTGTTCGATGTGCTGCATGATCGCGCCGATCACCACGTCTTTGCCGTCGCAGACCGCATCCACGTCCATCTCGATGGCGCAGTTGAGGAAGTGGTCGAGCAGCACCGGGCTGTCGTTGGACACTTGCACCGCGTCACGCAGGTAACGCTTGAGCTCGTCTTCCTTGTACACGATTTCCATCGCGCGGCCGCCCAGTACGTAGGACGGGCGCACCACCAGCGGATAACCGATTTTCGCGGCAGCGCGAACGGCTTCATCTTCGCTGCGCACGGTGGCGTTTGGCGGCTGACGCAAGTTCAGGCGTTCAACCATTTGCTGGAAGCGCTCGCGGTCTTCGGCGCGGTCGATGGCGTCAGGGCTGGTACCAATGATCGGCACGCCAGCGGCTTCGAGGGCACGCGCCAGTTTCAGCGGCGTCTGGCCCCCGTACTGGACGATTACGCCTTTCGGCTTCTCGACGCGGCAGATTTCCAGCACGTCTTCCAGGGTTACCGGCTCGAAGTACAGACGGTCGGAAGTGTCGTAGTCGGTGGAAACGGTTTCCGGGTTGCAGTTGACCATGATGGTTTCGTAGCCGTCTTCGCGCAGTGCGAGGGCAGCGTGTACGCAGCAGTAGTCGAACTCGATGCCCTGGCCGATACGGTTCGGACCGCCACCCAGAATCATGATCTTGTCGCGACCGGAAGGCGCGGCTTCGCACTCTTCCTCGTACGTCGAGTAGAGGTAAGCGGTGTCGGTGGCGAACTCGGCGGCGCAGGTGTCAACGCGCTTGTAGACCGGGAACACTTCCAGTTTTTGACGGTGAGTACGCAGATTCTTCTCGGTCACACCCAGCAGCTTGGCCAGACGCTGATCGGAGAAGCCTTTGCGCTTGAGCTTGAACATCAGGTCGCGGTCGATGGCGGACAGACCGAGGGTCTTGACCTTCTCTTCGTCCTTGATCAGATCTTCGATCTGCACCAGGAACCACGGGTCGATCATGTTCATGCCGAAGATGTCTTCGACGGTCATGCCGGCGCGGAAGGCGTCCGCCACGTACCAGATACGCTCGGCGCCCGGTACGGTCAGCTCGCGCTTGAGGATGCTCATGCTTTCCGGATTGCTCAGGTCGAGCTTCTCGTCCAGACCGCAAACACCGACTTCCAGACCGCGCAGGGCTTTCTGCAGGGATTCCTGGAAGGTGCGACCGATGGCCATGACTTCGCCGACCGACTTCATTTGAGTGGTCAGGCGTGCGTCAGCGTTGGCGAATTTCTCGAAAGCGAAACGTGGCAGCTTGGTGACGACGTAGTCGATCGACGGTTCGAAGGACGCCGGGGTCTTGCCGCCGGTGATGTCGTTCGACAGTTCGTCGAGGGTGTAGCCCACAGCCAGCTTGGCCGCGACTTTGGCGATCGGGAAACCGGTGGCTTTCGAAGCCAGTGCCGAGGAACGCGATACACGCGGGTTCATCTCGATCACGACCATGCGGCCGGTGTCCGGGCAGATGCCGAACTGCACGTTGGAACCGCCGGTCTCGACGCCGATCTCGCGCAGTACCGCCAGCGAGGCGTTACGCAGGATCTGGTATTCCTTGTCGGTCAGGGTCTGTGCCGGAGCCACAGTGATCGAGTCACCGGTGTGCACGCCCATCGGGTCGAAGTTTTCGATCGAGCAGACGATGATGCAGTTGTCCTTTTTGTCGCGGACAACTTCCATTTCATATTCTTTCCAGCCGATCAGCGACTCGTCGATCAGCAGCTCTTTGGTCGGCGACAGGTCCAGACCGCGGGCGCAGATTTCTTCGAACTCTTCACGGTTGTACGCGATACCGCCACCGGTGCCGCCCATGGTGAAGGACGGACGGATGATGCACGGGAAACCCAGACGCTCGAGGACGGCGTTGGCTTCTTCCATGCTGTGGGCGATACCGGAACGCGGGCATTCCAGGCCGATCGACTTCATGGCCTTGTCGAAACGCGAACGGTCTTCAGCCTTGTCGATGGTGTCGGCGTTGGCGCCGATCATTTCCACGCCGAACTTTTCCAGAACGCCTTCGCGCTCCAGGTCCAGGGCGCAGTTCAGAGCAGTCTGGCCGCCCATGGTTGGCAGCACGGCATCCGGACGCTCTTTTTCGATGATCTTGGCCACGGTCTGCCATTTGATCGGCTCGATGTAGGTCGCGTCGGCCATGTCCGGGTCGGTCATGATGGTGGCCGGGTTGGAGTTCACCAGGATGACGCGGTAACCCTCTTCGCGCAGGGCTTTGCAGGCCTGGGCGCCGGAGTAGTCGAATTCGCAGGCCTGGCCGATAACGATCGGGCCAGCGCCGAGAATCAGGATGCTTTTAATGTCTGTACGTTTTGGCATGGGTTTGTCACTCAAATCCGCAGGTCAGTCGGCAAGCCGTCTTGATCGATTTCTGAAGCCCTGAGGGGCGCCACCGGTGTCGGGGCCGCCCTCGAGGGCTTCTCGCTACAGTCTCAAGGCGAACGCTTAGCGTCGCTTGGCCATCTCGTTGATGAAGCGGTCGAACAGGGGTGCCACATCGTTCGGGCCCGGGCTCGCTTCAGGGTGGCCCTGGAAGCTGAACGCGCTCTTGTCGGTGCGTTCGATACCTTGCAGGGTGCCGTCGAACAACGATTTATGGATCGCACGCACGTTGGCTGGCAGGGTCGCTTCGTCAACCGCGAAACCGTGGTTCTGGCTGGTGATCATCACGACGCCAGTGTCCAGATCCTGTACCGGGTGGTTGGCACCGTGGTGGCCGTGACCCATTTTCAGGGTCTTGGCGCCGGAGGCCAGAGCCAGCAGTTGGTGACCGAGGCAGATACCGAATACCGGAATTTCGGTTTCCAGCACTTCCTTGATCGCCTTGATCGCGTAGTCGCAAGGCTCCGGGTCACCAGGGCCGTTGGACAGGAACACGCCGTCCGGCTTGAGTGCCAGCACATCGGCAGCCGGAGTTTGCGCCGGCACCACGGTCACGCGGCAGCCGCGCTCGACCAGCATGCGCAGGATGTTCAGTTTGACGCCGTAGTCGTAGGCAACCACGTGGTACGGCAGCTCGGACGCTTCGATGGTCGCGTGGCTGTCGGTCTTCAGCTCCCAGACAGTCGAGCGCCATTCGTACTTTTCCTTGGTGCTGACGACTTTCGCCAGATCCATGCCCTTCAGGCCAGGGAAGCCTTGCGCGGCGGCAATTGCAGCTTCTTCGGAGATGTTGTCGCCGGCCATGATGCAGCCGTTCTGTGCGCCTTTTTCACGCAGGATGCGGGTCAGGCGACGAGTATCGATACCAGCGATTGCCACAACATTGTTGGCTTTCAGGTAGTCGGACAGGGACATCGTGTTACGCCAGTTGCTCGCTACCAGCGGAAGGTCACGGATGACCAGGCCTGCGGACCATACGCGGTCAGACTCGGCATCTTCCGGCGTGGTGCCGGTGTTGCCGATGTGCGGGTAAGTCAGGGTAACGATCTGCTGGGCGTAGGAAGGATCGGTAAGGATTTCCTGATAGCCGGTCATTGCGGTGTTGAACACCACCTCACCAACGGTTTGACCGTCGGCTCCAATGGCTTCGCCGCGAAAAATGCTGCCATCAGCAAGGGCGAGTATGGCTGGCTTAGTCAAGAAGACCTCCCGTAAATAACGCATGAAAGGGCAATCGCAGGTTGTAAAAAAGCGGAGTGACGTATGGACACGTCACCCCGCTTCTTCACTGAATTATTCTGCGCGCTTTTAGTGGACACACTAAAGCTGTAGCTTACAGAAAAAGGCTTTTTTGGTCCACCGCTAAAGAGCCTAAAAGGCCGGAGAATGCGACAGGCCGTCGCGCGGTGCAGAAAAACCAGCGCAAACCGGGCGTTTACGCTGGGTAATACAGTCAATCAATGCAGTTCGAGCACGTCCTGCATGTCATACAGACCCGGCTCGCGACCATCCAGCCACAACGCCGCACGCACAGCACCCTTGGCGAATGTCATGCGACTGGAAGCCTTGTGCGTGATCTCCAGGCGCTCGCCCTCACAGGCGAACAGCACGGTGTGATCGCCGACCACATCACCACCACGCACGGTAGCGAAACCGATGGTTTCCCGCTCTCGCGCGCCGGTGTGGCCTTCACGGCCATAGACCGCAACCTTCTGCAGATCACGATCCAGCGCATCGGCAATCACCTCACCCATGCGCAGGGCAGTACCCGAAGGCGCGTCAATCTTGTGCCGGTGATGCGCCTCGATGATCTCGATGTCAGCATCATCGCCCAGCACCCGGGCGGTCATCTCGAGCAGCTTCAACGACAGGTTGACCCCGACGCTGAAGTTGGCCGCGAATACGATCGGAATATCCTTGCCCGCCTCGGCCAGCAGCTGCTTTTGCGCAGCATCGAGCCCGGTGGTGCCGATGACCATGGCCTTGCCAGCCTTGCGACAGAACGCGAGGTTTTTCAGCATCACTTCCGGCAGGGTGAAATCGATCAGTACATCGAACTCTTCAGCCACCGATTCGAGATTGCCGGACAACGGCACACCGATGCGACCCAGCGAAGCCAGCTCACCGGCATCCACCCCGATCAGCGTACTGCCGGGACGAACGATCGCCGCGGTCAGGCCGGTCAGCGGCGCGCGCTGTTGCACGGCCTCGACCAGAATCTTGCCCATGCGCCCGGCGGCGCCCATCACAGCTATACGTCGCATGCCGACTCCTTACAGATCGCCGAAGAAGCGCTTCACACCATCGAACCAACCGGTGGTTTTTGGCGAGTGGCTGTTGTCATCCGCCAGCGAGCTGCGGAATTCTTCGAGCAATTCGCGCTGACGACGATTCAGATTGACCGGGGTCTCCACCGCTACGCGGCACATCAAGTCGCCCGCACCACCGCCACGCACTGGCGCCACGCCTTTGCCGCGTACACGAAACTGCTTGCCGGTCTGGGTGCCTTCAGGGATTTTCAGTTTGACGCGACCGTCGAGGGTCGGGATTTCCAGTTCGCCGCCGAGCGCCGCATCAACAAAGCTGATCGGCACTTCGCAGAACAGATGTTTGCCATCGCGCTGGAAGATGTCGTGCTCGCGCACGTTGATCACCACGTACAGGTCGCCGGTCGGGCCGCCCTGGGTGCCCGCCTCGCCCTCGCCAGACAGACGAATGCGGTCGCCGGTATCAACGCCAGCCGGCACCTTCACCGACAGGGTCTTGTACTCTTCGACGCGACCGTCGCCGTGGCAGGAATCGCACGGATCGGAAATGATCTTGCCTTGGCCATGGCAGCGCGGGCAGGTCTGCTGCACCGAGAAGAAGCCCTGCTGCATGCGCACCTGACCGATGCCGCCGCAGGTCGGGCAGGTCGATGGCGACGAGCCTTTCTTCGCGCCGGAACCATCGCATGGCTTGCAATTGACCAACGTCGGAACGCGGATATTCACGGTAGTGCCGCGCACCGCTTCTTCCAGATTCAGCTCCAAGGTGTAGCGCAGATCGCTGCCACGCTGGGCGCCGCCACGGGAACCGCCACGACCGCCACCGAAGAAGTCACTGAAGACATCGCCAAAGATGTCGGAGAAGTTCTGCCCGCCGAAACCGGCGCCACCGCCACCCATGCTTGGGTCGACGCCAGCATGACCGTACTGGTCGTACGCCGCGCGCTTGCTCGAATCGGACAATACTTCGTAGGCCTCGTTGGCCTCTTTGAACAGTTCTTCCGACGCTTTGTCATCGGGATTACGGTCCGGGTGATGCTTCATCGCCAGACGACGATAGGCCTTCTTCAGGTCTGCATCGCTTGAACCACGCTCTACACCCAATACTTCGTAATAGTCACGCTTTGCCATAAGTCTTTTGCACTCTTGAGGACGTTCGGCAAACCCCTCCTGAGGATGGCCAAACTCGTTGAGCCCCAATACAGGCCCGGACCCAACTCACGTCAATTCAACGATCCTGGTCTTTGTTTCTTTTGGTACTTGCGGCGCGAAAAGCAGGAGCATTCCCGGCCATACCAGCAGCAGGCGAACCTTGTCGCATGCTGTAAAAATTCGTGTATTCCAGATACGCCAACGCGGGAGCAAGCTCCCGCGCGGCGACATCCTACCAGTCACCGCCGCAAGGCAGTCAACCGGCCGACCAACAACTTACTTGTGGTCTTTGACTTCTTCGAACTCGGCATCGACAACATCGTCAGCCTTTTCAGCTTTCTCGTCGTGCGGTGCCGCGCCTTCAGCAGGCTGAGCCTGTTCGGCGTACATCTTCTGAGCAACCGGAGCCGAGACTTTCGACAGCTCTTCGATCTTCGCTTCGATGGCAGCCTTGTCGTCGCCTTTCACAGCAGCTTCCAGTGCAACCACGGCAGCTTCGATCGCGGTTTTCTCTTCAGCGCTGACCTTGTCGCCCGCTTCGGTAACCATTTTGCGAGTCGAGTGAACCAGTGCATCACCCTTGTTACGGGATTCAGCCAGTTCAGCGAACTTGCGGTCTTCCTCGGCGTTCAGCTCGGCATCGCGAACCATCTTCTGAATTTCTTCATCCGACAGACCGGAGTTGGCCTTGATGGTGATCTTCTGCTCTTTACCGGTCGCCTTGTCTTTCGCACCAACGTGCAGGATGCCGTTAGCGTCGATGTCGAAGGTCACTTCGATCTGTGGCACGCCACGTGGAGCTGGTGGAATGTCGGCCAGGTCGAACTTGCCCAGGGACTTGTTCTGTGCGGCTTGCTTACGCTCACCTTGTAGAACGTGAATGGTCACAGCGCCCTGGTTGTCGTCGGCAGTCGAGAACACTTGCGATTTCTTGGTAGGAATCGTGGTGTTTTTCTCGATCAGCGCGGTCATCACGCCACCCATGGTTTCGATACCCAGGGTCAGCGGGCTGACGTCGAGCAGCAGAACGTCTTTCACGTCACCGGCCAGAACGGCGCCCTGAATCGCAGCACCCATGGCAACCGCTTCGTCCGGGTTCACGTCTTTACGAGCTTCTTTACCGAAGAAATCGGTCACCAGCTTCTGTACCAGCGGCATACGGGTCTGACCGCCGACCAGAATCACGTCGTTGATCGCGCCAACGTCGATACCGGCGTCTTTCATAGCGATACGGCAAGGCTCGATGGTGCGCTGAACCAGGTCTTCAACCAGTGCTTCGAGCTTGGCACGCGAAATCTTCACGTTCAGGTGCT
The DNA here is from genome assembly GCF_036861315.1 of Pseudomonas sp. S3(2024). Classification (NCBI taxonomy): domain Bacteria; kingdom Pseudomonadati; phylum Pseudomonadota; class Gammaproteobacteria; order Pseudomonadales; family Pseudomonadaceae; genus Pseudomonas; species Pseudomonas sp. S3(2024). The sequence continues at coordinate 950,365 of NZ_JAZAQQ010000001.1, forward strand.
TAGGACCGGTAGCGTCTGCAGTGATGTACGGCAGGTTGACGTCGGTCGACTGAGCGGACGACAGCTCGATCTTGGCTTTCTCAGCGGCTTCTTTCAGGCGCTGCATGGCCAGCGGGTCACCTTTGAGGTTCATACCGCTTTCTTTCTTGAATTCGTCAACGAGGTAGTCGATCAGACGAATGTCGAAGTCTTCACCGCCGAGGAAGGTGTCACCGTTGGTGGCCAACACTTCGAACTGGTGCTCGCCGTCAACTTCAGCGATCTCGATCACGGAAACGTCGAAAGTACCACCACCCAGGTCATAAACGATCACGGTGTGATCGCCCTTGGCCTTGTCCATACCGTAAGCCAGAGCAGCTGCGGTTGGTTCGTTGATGATACGTTTAACGTCCAGACCGGCGATGCGGCCGGCGTCTTTGGTCGCCTGACGCTGGCTGTCGTTGAAGTAGGCCGGAACGGTGATCACCGCTTCGGTCACAGGCTCGCCGAGGTAGTCTTCGGCGGTCTTCTTCATCTTCTTCAGAATTTCAGCCGAGATTTGTGGCGGCGCCATTTTCTGGCCGTTCACTTCAACCCAGGCGTCGCCGTTGTCAGCCTTGGCGATTTTGTACGGGACCATCTTGATGTCTTTCTGTACGACTTCTTCGTCGAACTTGCGACCGATCAGACGCTTCACCGCGTACAGGGTGTTGTGCGGGTTGGTCACTGCCTGACGCTTGGCCGACTGACCAACGAGGATTTCACCATCGTTGGCGTAAGCGATGATCGACGGCGTGGTACGCGCGCCTTCGGCGTTTTCGATAACTTTGGCTACGCCGTTTTCCAGCACGGAGACGCAGGAGTTGGTAGTCCCCAGGTCGATACCGATAATTTTGCCCATGTTCACTCTCCCGAAACTTTGGATTTTGTTGCCGCAGCAGTGGTGGCTAACTGCGGTAATACTTAAACGCTTGACTTCTAAATGGGGGCCTTGCGGCTAATTTCAAGCCTTCTCGTCAATCGAAGGCGAAATTGGCGCCGGCGCCTTGCTGACCACAACCATCGCCGGACGCAACAGGCGACCGTTAAGCTGGTAACCCTTCTGAAACACCTTCAGAACGCTGTTCGGTTCGACGTCGGCGCTTTCCTGCATGGCCATCGCCTGATGGTGAACGGCATTGAACGGTTCGCCATGCGGATCGATCGCTTCAAGCTGGTAACGCTTGAGGGTGTCGTGGAACATTTTCAGGGTCAGCTCGATGCCTTCGCGCATCGGACGGATGCTTTCGTCGTCCGGGCTCGACAGTTCGAGACCGCGCTCCAGGCTGTCGACGATTGGCAGCAAGTCACCGGCGAATTTTTCCAGCGCAAACTTGTGCGCCTTCTCGACATCCTGCTCGGCACGACGGCGGACGTTCTGCAGATCGGCAGCTACGCGCAGCGACTGATCCTGCGCGGCGGCCAACTGCTCTTCGAGCACTTGTACACGGGTCGCCAGGTCGTCACCCGAAGTTTCGGGCGCCTGATTGGCTTCTGGATTTTGCGTATCTACTGTCTGTTCGTCAGCCATAGAATTCTCCTTTCAATTACGTCCGCGAGCTGTACTCGCGCTTCTGCCCCGATATATGGGGCCGCAAAATCAGGCTTCAAGGGCCTGCAATGATTAACCCTACAAAAAAGTGCTGCATTGTCATTCCCGCTCGGACTAAGCATTTGATCGGATCAAGCAAATCGAGCTAAGCGAGGGCATTGTCAGGCCGAAACAAAACACTGTATAAATAACCAGACCTAAAGCCTGGGAGCGGCCTTTATGCTGGTGCACCTGTCCGTACATAACTACGCCATCGTTGAACATCTCGATCTCGAACTCGATCGCGGGATGAGCGTGATCACAGGGGAAACCGGCGCCGGCAAGTCGATCATGCTCGACGCCCTGGGCCTGACCCTCGGCGATCGCGCCGACAGCGGCGTAGTTCGCCCGGGCGCCGACAAGGCCGATATCCTGGCCACCTTCGATCTGGTCGACATCCCTGAAGCCCATGCCTGGCTGGCCGAGCGCGATCTCGAAAACGACGGTCCGTGCATCCTGCGCCGAGTCATCACTGCCGAAGGCCGTTCGCGCGGCTACATCAATGGCACGCCCTGCCCGCTCGGCGATCTCAAGGCCCTCGGCGAGCTGCTGATCGATATCCACAGCCAGCACGAACATCAATCGCTGCTGAAAACCGATACCCATCGCCGCCTGCTCGACGAATACGCCGGCGCTACCGATCTGGCCCGCCAGGTTCAACTCGCCGCGCAGCGCTGGCGTCAAACCCGCCAGGAGCTGGAGCGCCTCTCCAATTCTGGCGACGAACAACGCGCGCGCCACCAACTGCTCAGCTACCAGCTTGAAGAACTGGAAAACCTCGGCCTCGGCGACAACGAGCTGGACCAGCTGGAGCAGGAACACAAGAACCTGACCAATGCCGAAACCCTGCTCGGCATTTGCCGACAGGTGGTCGAGCAGTGCAGCGAAAGCGATTCCGGCAACGTACTGAACGCACTGACCGCCAGCCTCAATCGCCTGTCGAGCGTGAACAACTCGGTGGGCGCACTGGGCGAAGCCAGCAGCCTGCTGACCAGCGCGCAGATCCAGGTCGAAGAAGCCGTGGGCGAACTCAATCGCTTCCTCGACAACTTCGATGCCGATCCGGCGCGCCTGCAGTATCTGGAAGAACGCCTCGACGCAATTTACACCCTGGCCCGCAAGCACCGGATCCAGCCAACTGAAGTCGCCGAGATGCAGCAGAAGTTGCTGGATGAAATCGAAACCCTCAATGCCAATGACGAATCCATCGAGCGCCTGGGTGAAGAACTGGCGTCCTACGCGCGCCATTATCAAGAGAAGGCCCGAGAGCTGAGCGACTTGCGTCATCAGGCCGCCGGCAGCCTTGCCAGCGCCGTGGAGCAGGAAATCCAGCGCCTGGGCATGCCGGGCGGGCGCTTCACCATCGAACTGCGCGCCAACAGCAGCGACGAATTGCTACCCAACGGCTTGGAGCAAGTCGAGCTGCTGGTCAGCGCCAACCCCGGCCAGCCACTGAAGGCGCTGGCCAAAGTGGCCTCCGGCGGCGAGCTGTCGCGGATCAGTCTGGCGATTCAGGTGATCACCGCGCAGACCTCACGGGTACCAACCCTGGTATTCGACGAAGTGGACGTAGGTATCGGCGGGCCGACCGCCGAAATCGTCGGCCAGTTGCTGCGGCGGCTTGGCGATCGCGGTCAGGTGCTGACCGTGACGCACTTGCCGCAAGTGGCGGCGCAGGGTCATCAGCATTTGTTCGTGCACAAGGTACGGGGCGAACAAGCGACTCACACCGCCGTGTCCAAGCTGAGCAAGAACGACCGTATAGAAGAAGTGGCGCGGATGCTGGGCGGCATCGACCTGACCAAAGAGTCTTTGGCTCACGCAAAAAAAATGGTGGTTACCGCAAAAGTTTAAGCACAGCAGAAAGCACGAAGGCGACCCTTGGGTCGCCTTCGTTCGTTTCGCGAACCTGAATTCGCGCGACATGCTTACTTTTTCTTGCGTACGTACAGCACCAGATTGTGATCTACCAGATCAACACCGTGCTCCTCGGCAATTGCCTTCTGGAGCTTTTCGATTTCCGGACTGACGAATTCGACGACTTCACCGGTTTCCACGTTGACCATGTGGTCGTGGTGGCCACCGTCGGCCAGTTCGAATACCGCGTGGCCACCGTCGAAGTTGTGACGGACCACGAGGCCAGCGGCTTCGAACTGGGTCAGAACACGGTAAACCGTGGCCAGACCAACGTCCTCGCCCGCTTCCATCAACGCCTTGTAGACGTCTTCGGCACTCATGTGACGCTGCTCGGTAGAATCGAGCATTTGCAGGATCTTGACCCGTGGCAGGGTCACTTTGAGGCCGGCTTTGCGTAGTTCGCTATTTTCAACCATGGTCAGCTTTCTCGCGATGCTGCTTCGCAGCTTCTCTTAATGCGGGTATGATCGGCGTTTACGTTGTCCCAGCCAAGATAGTGGAAGTCGCCCACCGATGCAAAACACCAAGCTCTTGCTAACCAGTTTCACCTTTGTGGGACTGCTCGCACTCGCCGGTTGTTCATTCCCCGGGGTTTACAAAATCGACATCCAGCAGGGCAATGTCGTCACGCAGGACATGATAGACCAGTTACGCCCGGGAATGACCCGTCGGCAAGTACGGTTTATCATGGGTAACCCTCTGCTGACCGACACGTTCCATGCCGATCGCTGGGATTATCTGTACAGCCTGCAACCTGGTGGCGGTGAACGCCAACAGGAACGCGTGAGTGTTAACTTCAACTCCAACGACCAGCTTGTCAGCCTGTCCGGTGACTTCATGCCGGGCGTGAGCCGTGACGAAGCCATTCTCGGCAAGGACAGTGGCACCAGCGTGACCGCCCCTGCTGAAAACGCCGAGAAGCCGAAGCCGGAACAACCAGCCAAACCAGGTTCCTTGCTGGATTCGATCCAGAAGGACGTGGACGGTGTTGAAACCGTTCCGGTTCCGACGCCTGAACCGCTGGACACCTCGCCGCAGTAATGTGCGAGGCAATAAAAAACCCGGAATTTCCGGGTTTTTTATTGCCTGCGATTTGGCCTATCTACTGATTTCGCGCTTTCGCCTCGGCAGCCTTGGCCGCGCGCAGACGCCGCACCTCTTTCGGGTCAGCCAGCAATGGTCGGTAGATCTCGATGCGATCCCCCGCCTGAATCAGGCGAACCTGCGGATCCGCGATCACTTTGCCGAAGATACCCAACGGGCACTCGCTCAAGTCCAGCTCCGGAAATTCATCGCCAATACCTGACTTGAGCACCGTCTCACGCACTGTCGTCCCTTCAGGAACGCTCAAAGTGCGCAAGATCTGACGATCCACGGCGGCATACACCACCTCAATCTCGATCACCGGCTCAACCATGCATCTGCTTGGCACGCTGGCAGAACGCATCCACAAGCGTATTCGCTGCCTGATTGAACAGCGGCCCGAGGGTCGCACGCACCAGTGGGCCGGCGTAGTCGAAAGACAGGTCAAGACTGATCTTGCAGGCCTTCTCGTTCAACGCCTTGAAGACCCAGACGCCATGCAGTTGGTTGAACGGGCCTTCTTCCAGGTTCATCTCGATCGATTGCCCCGGCACCAGCGTATTGCGCGTGACGAAGTGCTGACTGAGCCCCCCCTTGGCCACGCCAACGCTGGCACGCATGTGCTCGGGCGAACTCTCCAGCACCTCGGCGGACGAGCACCACGGCAGGAATTCCGGGTAACGCGCGACGTCGTTGACCAGGTCGTAAAGGAATTGCGCCGGGTATGGCAGCAACGCCGAACGTTGAATATGTGTCGTCATGTAAGCGTTACTTCCAGAGCTGAGCGGCAAACACTACCAGAATGCCGATGGGCGCCACGTAGCGCATCAAGAACAGGGCCAGGGCAAACAGCGCCGGGTTACGAATCGACAACTCGTCACGCACCGCATCACGCCCCATCACCCAACCGGCAAACAGCACGAAGCACAGGCCACCGAGCGGCAACATGATCCGCGAGGTGAAGAAATCGATCACGCCGAAGAAGTCCAGACCACCCGCCGCACCCCATTGGTAGAGGTGGAACAGCCCGCCATCGTTCACGAAAAATTTGGCTTCCTTCCAGATATTGAAGGAGAAAACCGTACCCAGACCGACAAACCAGCAAATGAATGCCAGCCAGAAAGTCACCCAGCCACGGCTGATTTTCGTGCGTTCAACCAGATAGGCAACCATCGGCTCGAGCAGGGAAATCGCCGAGCTCCAGGCGGCAATTGCCACCAGGACGAAGAACACCACGCCCATCAATTGGCCGAAAACCACGTTACCGAAGGCAAATGGCAGACTGACGAACATCAGGCCCGGGCCTTCGCTAGGGTTCAAACCGCCAGCAAACACAATCGGAAACAATGCCAGACCGGCCACCAGCGAAACGAAGGTGTCGAGCAGTGCCACACCGACCACGGTGCCGGACAACGAGGCTTCCTTGGTCATGTAAGCGCCGTAGATCATGATCGAGCCGACGCCCACGCTCAGGGAAAAGAACGCATGGCCCATGGCGGGCAGCAAGCCGTCGAGGACTTTTTCCGGGTGGAAATCGAACATGAAATGCACGCCTTCCATGAAATGCCCGGTGGTCATGCTGTAACCCAGCAATACCAGCACCATCACGAACAGCAGCGGCATCATGATCCGCAGACTGCGCTCAAGCCCGGCAACCACGCCTTTGGCGATCACCACGGCCGACAACAGCATGAAAACTGTGTGCCAAAGTGTCAGGCGCCAGGGATCGGAGATGACATTGCCGAAATAAGCGCCGACCTGCTCCGCCGTGGCGCCCTGGAAGTCGCCGCGCCCCATGTCGATGATGTAATCCAGCGACCAGCCGCCAACCACACTATAGAAAGACAGGATCAGCAGCGCCGTGATCATCCCGGCAAATGCGCCCCACGACCACTTGCCCGAATGCCCGGCTTCCAGCGCCAGCACCTTCAAGGCATTCGCCGGACTCTGCCGCGCGCGGCGGCCGATCAGGGTTTCAGCCAGCATGACCGGGATCCCGATCAGGGCGATGCAGGCCAGAAACATCAGCACGAAGGCGCCGCCACCGTAGACCCCGACCATGTAGGGGAATTTCCAGATGCTGCCCAGTCCCACGGCCGAACCGGTCGCGGCGAATATGAAAACCCAGCGGCTAGCCCAACTGCCGTGGACAGAAACCTTGTCTGTCGACATTGAATATCACGCCCAAGCGTTAGAAAAAGAGGCCGCATTGTCCGGGATTCACTCAACGTGCTCAAGCACGCAGCATCACCGTAGCCGAGGACCGTTTATCTCCATATAATGCCGCCCCTATGGCTAAACAGAAGAAACACCCAACAGGGACCATCGCGCAGAACAAAAAGGCGCGACACGATTACTTCATCGAACATCGTTTCGAGGCTGGTCTGGTCCTGGCCGGCTGGGAAGTAAAAAGTCTGCGGGCAAGCAAGCTGCAACTGGTCGACAGTTACGTGCTGCTCAAGGATGGCGAAGCCTGGCTCCTCGGCAGTCACATCACGCCGTTGATGACCGCCAGCACCCACGTCATCGCCGATCCGACCCGCACCCGCAAACTGCTGCTGAACAAGCGCGAGCTGGAAAAACTCGCCGCTGCCGTGCAACAGAAAGGCTACGCCTGCGTGTGCCTGTCCTTCTACTGGAGCAAGCACATGGTCAAGTGCGAGATCGCTCTGGGCAAGGGCAAGAAGGAATACGACAAGCGTGACACCGAGCGCGAACGCGACGCCGGTCGTGAATTGCAGCGCGCCGTGCGCAACAAGGGCAAGGAAGAATAATTTTCCTGCTTTAAAAGATCGCAGCCTGCGGCAGCTCCTACACAGGAATGAGAATTTCCCTGTAAGAGCTGCCGAAGGCTGCGATCTTTTTGCTTCTAAAAGCTACATCCCCTTGCGCCGCTCCGCCCGAGCCATGCGCTGAACTTCCTGCCGCACCTCTTCCAGCACTTCCTGCACATACAGAATGTGCCGACTGGAAACCTCGCGCGCCTGCTCCGCACGCCCCTCGATAATCGCCAGATAAAGCTCCCGGTGCTGAGAGATCAGCATGTCGCGGGTTTCCGTGCGCTGCTTGTACATGCCGCCAATGTTGGTCACCACGTTGCGCTTGAGCAGATCGAACAGACCGCGAATGGTGTGCAGCAGCACCGCGTTATGGCTGGCTTCGGCGATCGCCAGATGAAACTTCGCATCCGCCGCGCCCTCTTCCGCCCGGCTCACTTCGTCATGCCGCGTATAGCAATCCTGCAACTCATTGAACGCAGCAGTCAGACGCTCACGATCCACGCCCGTAGCGCGCAATGCTGCGTAATAGGCACACGATGCCTCCAGAGTGTGCCGAAACTCCAGCAAGTCGCGCTGCGCCTCGGGATTGCTCTCCAGCAGCAATAGCAGAGGATCACTGAAGGTCGAGCCGAGCGTTTCCACCACATAATTGCCGCCGCCCTGGCGACTGACCAGCAAGCCCTTGGCCGCCAGTTTCTGAATCGCTTCGCGCAAAGACGGACGCGACACGCCGAACTGCTCGGCCAAGGCGCGCTCGGCCGGAAGCCGTTCGCCGGACTTCAGCGTGCCCTCGAGGATCATCCCCTCGAGGCGCTCGACAATATCGTCAGACAAACGGCGCTGACGAATCTGATCAAACCCCATAACTCATTTCTCCACGATCCCGACCGCTCGCCGGGCTCTCTATTCTGGCCTATCGGCGCCCCGCCGACATCTGTCAGCGCACATTCGCCCGACCGGATCAGATGCCCTCTGCACCGCTTATTCGACAAAAGTTTCAGGGCGACAAATTGACACACCGTCATCAAGGCTTTTACCCTAGCCAACAGCGATTGTAAATTGGTATTACCAATTAACCAAGAACGCTGACAGTGCCTGACCAACAACAATTAGGGGCCACCCCATATGCAAACCTGGCAACAGCTCTATACCCCGCTCGGCAGTCTCGGCGTCTCCGCTCTTGCGGCCGTCATCCCCATCGTTTTCTTCTTTCTCGCGCTGGCGGTGTTCCGCCTCAAGGGTCACGTGGCCGGCAGCATCACGCTGGCCCTGTCGATTGCCGTGGCGATTTTCGCCTTCCACATGCCGGTCGACATGGCCTTCGCCGCGGCCGGATACGGCTTTGCCTACGGTCTGTGGCCGATTGCCTGGATCATCGTCGCGGCGGTGTTCCTCTACAAACTGACAGTCAAGAGTGGCCAGTTCGAGGTCATTCGCAGTTCGGTGCTGTCGATTACCGACGACCAGCGTCTGCAGGTGCTGCTGATCGGTTTCTGCTTCGGTGCATTTCTGGAAGGTGCCGCCGGCTTCGGCGCGCCGGTAGCGATTACCGCCGCGCTGCTGGTCGGCCTCGGCTTCAACCCGCTGTACGCCGCTGGCCTGTGCCTGATTGCCAACACCGCGCCAGTAGCGTTTGGCGCACTGGGCATTCCGATCATTGTTGCGGGTCAGGTGACGGGCATCGACGCGTTCAAGATCGGCGCCATGACCGGCCGCCAACTGCCACTGCTGTCGCTGTTCGTGCCGTTCTGGCTGGTGTTCATGATGGACGGCCTGCGTGGCGTGCGTGAAACCTGGCCGGCAGCGCTGGTTGCAGGCCTGAGCTTCGCCGTGACCCAGTACTTCACTTCGAACTTCATCGGCCCGGAGTTGCCGGATATCACCTCGGCCCTGGCCAGCCTGATTTCCCTGACCCTGTTCCTCAAAGTCTGGCAGCCAAAACGCGCCGCCGGCCAACACATCGCTGGCGCCGTTTCGGCCTCGGTGGTGACCGCCAGCGCAGGAGGTTTCGGCCAGAAGCGCAGCACCGTGGCGTCGCCTTACAGCCTCTGGGAAATTTTCATCGCCTGGTCGCCATTCCTGATCCTCACCGTGCTGGTAACCATCTGGACCCTCAAGCCGTTCAAGGCCATGTTTGCCGCCGGCGGTTCGATGTACGCCTGGGTGTTCAACTTCGCCATCCCGCACCTTGATCAACTGGTGATCAAGACTGCTCCGATCGTCGCCACCCCGACCGCCATCCCGGCCGTGTTCAAACTCGACCCGATTTCCGCGACCGGTACCGCGATTTTCTTCTCGGCGCTGATCTCGATGCTGGTACTGAAGATCAATTTCAAAACTGGTCTGACCACTTTGAAAGAAACCTTTTACGAACTGCGCTGGCCTATTCTGTCGATCGGCATGGTGTTGGCGTTTGCTTTCGTCACCAACTACTCGGGCATGTCTTCGACCATGGCGCTGGTCTTGGCCGCGACCGGCGCAGCGTTCCCGTTCTTCTCGCCGTTCCTCGGCTGGCTGGGCGTGTTCCTCACCGGCTCGGATACCTCGTCCAACGCGCTGTTCAGTTCGCTGCAGGCGACCACCGCGCACCAGATCGGCGTCAATGACACCTTGTTGGTCGCCGCCAATACCAGCGGTGGGGTGACCGGCAAGATGATCTCGCCACAATCGATTGCCGTGGCCTGCGCCGCGACCGGGCTGGTGGGCAAGGAATCGGATCTGTTCCGCTTCACCCTCAAGCACAGCCTATTCTTTGCGACGATTGTCGGCCTGATCACTCTGGCCCAGGCCTACTGGTTCACCGGCATGCTGGTGCACTAAACCTATAAACAAAACGGAAATAATCGACGCCGGCTGGTGATTCCGGCGTCAGCAATTCACACCCCGGTCTGTAAGGCTGCTGAAAGCAAGGCGCTTTATATTCAGCAGCCGCCACAGACGGATAACCGGGCCCACCCGGAGACACGCCTGATGAGCGAGCTTTTTTACAACGCTGTGCCCAACGCCACCCGCGTCGCACCGCCACTGCCCGAACCTCGGCAGTACCCCAGCGAGAAACCGTCGCGGGTCTACCTGTTCGGCACCTGCGTGGTCGACCTGTTCTACCCCGAAGCCGGGATGGACGCGATCCACTTGCTCGAGCGTGAAGGGATCAAGGTCGAGTACCCGCAAGGGCAGAGCTGCTGCGGGCAACCGGCCTACACCTCGGGTTATACCGAGCAGGCGCGGACGGTGGCGCGCGCGCAACTGGCGCTGTTTGCCGGGGATTATCCGGTGGTGGTGCCGTCGGGTTCCTGCGCGGGCATGTTGCGCGAGCATTACGCCGACTTGTTCAAGGACGAGCCGCAAACGTTGAAACAGGTGCAGGCCCTCGCGGCCCGCACCTATGAGCTGGCCGAGTTCCTGCTGTTCGTCTGCAAGGTGCAGCTCAAGGACAGCGGCGAGCCGGTCAAAGTCGCGCTGCACACCTCGTGTTCGGCACGGCGCGAAATGAACACCCACCTGCACGGCCGCGAGTTGTTGGCGCAGTTGAGCAACGTGGAACGGGTCAACCACGACCACGAAAGCGAATGCTGTGGCTTCGGTGGGACATTCAGCGTCCGTATGCCAGACATTTCCGGCGCGATGGTGGCGGACAAGACCCGGGCGTTGAAGGATTCCGGCGCGCACAAAGTGTTGAGCGCCGACTGTGGCTGTTTGATGAACATCAACGGCGCGTTGGAGAAACAAAAGGAAGCGCTGCGCGGGCAACATCTCGCCAGCTTTCTGTGGCAACGAACCGGAGGTGCGCAATGAGCACCTCGACGATTATTCCTACGGTTGCCGTAGAAGAAGATTTCCGCACCCGAGCACACAACGCCTTGGGTGATCAGCAGCTACGGAACAACTTCCGCACTGCGATGGATTCACTGATGACCAAGCGGGCAGCGGCTTTCAGCGATGCCCACGAAAGAGAACACTTGCGCGCCCTGGGCAACTCGATCAGGGCGCGTGCGCTCTCCAAGTTGCCCGACCTGCTCGAGCAACTGGAACAGAACCTGACCCGCAACGGTGTGACAGTGCACTGGGCGGAAACGGTGGACGAGGCCAATGGCATCGTCCTTTCGATCATCCGCGCTCACGAGGCGCGGCAAGTGATCAAGGGCAAATCGATGGTCAGCGAAGAGATGGAGATGAACCATTTCCTCGAGGCTCAAGGTGTTGAATGCCTGGAGTCCGACATGGGGGAATACATCGTCCAGCTCGACCACGAGAAGCCTTCACACATCATTATGCCGGCGATCCACAAGAATGCCGGTCAGGTCGCGTCCTTGTTCCACGACAAACTTGGCGTGGAGTACACCAAGGACGTTGACCAACTCATTCAGATCGGTCGCAGGGTCCTGCGGCAGAAATTCTTCGAAGCGGACATCGGCGTTTCCGGCGTCAACTTCGCCGTGGCCGAAACCGGCACCCTGCTGCTGGTGGAAAACGAAGGCAACGGGCGCATGACCACCACCGTGCCGCCGGTGCACATCGCCGTCACCGGCATCGAAAAGGTCGTGGAAAACCTGCGCGACGTGGTGCCGCTGTTGTCGCTGCTGACCCGCTCGGCGCTGGGCATTCCGATCACCACTTACGTCAACATGATCTCCGGCCCGCGCAAGGAACATGAACTCGACGGCCCGCTGGAAGTGCATCTGGTGCTGCTCGATAACGGTCGCAGCCAGGCCTTCGCCGACAGCGAACTGCGCCAGACCCTCAACTGCATCCGCTGCGGTGCCTGCATGAACCATTGCCCGGTCTACACCCGCGTCGGTGGTCACACCTATGGCGAGGTGTACCCGGGACCGATCGGCAAAATCATCACGCCGCACATGGTCGGTCTGGCGAAAGTCCCGGATCACCCGAGCGCTTCGTCGTTGTGCGGTGCCTGCGGTGAAGTGTGCCCGGTGAAAATTCCGATCCCTGCCCTGCTGCGGCGATTGCGCGAAGAAAACGTCAAAGCCCCGGACAGTCCGCATCAAGTGATGCGCGGTCAGGGCAGCAAGTATTCGCGCAAGGAACGTTTCATCTGGAACGCCTGGGCGAAACTCAACAGCTCGCCGACGTTGTATCGGTTGTTCGGTTTCTTCGCCACACGCCTGCGTGCCCTGACCCCGAGCAATGTCGGCCCGTGGACGCAAAACCACAGCGCACCAAAACCCGCCGCCCGCTCACTGCACGACATGGCCCGCGAGCATCTGGGCAAACAGGGAGATCGCTGATGAGCGCCAAGCAAAATATCCTCGCCAAGCTACGGAAAAGTCTGACCGGCACCACACCGATTGCCGACGACTTCGACGTCGATCTGGTGACCCAGCCTTACACCTACAGCGCCGAGCAACGTATCCCGCAACTGCGCAAACTGATGGAAGCGGTGCACACCCAAATCCATCTGACTACCGGCGCAGACTGGCCGGCGCTGCTCGCGCAGTTGCTGCGTGACCGTCAGTTGCCAAGCCTGCTGATCGCACCGACTACGCCGCACGGGCAGCGCATCACACAACATTGGGCGAATAATCCTGATCTGCCGACGCTGAAGTCCTACAACCGGCTGATGGAGGAGTGGAAAGCCGAGCTGTTCAACGACACCCCGGCCAGCCTTACCGGCACTCTCGGTGCCATCGCCGCGACCGGCAGCCTGATTCTCTGGCCCACTCGTGAAGAGCCGCGATTGATGAGCCTGGTGCCGCCGGTGCATTTCGCCCTGCTCAAGGCCAGCGAAATCCGCGACAACTTCTATCAGGTGCAACAGGAATTCGAGTGGGCCCAAGGCATGCCGACCAACGCGCTGCTGGTGTCCGGCCCGTCGAAAACTGCCGACATCGAACAAGTGCTGGCCTACGGCGCCCACGGCCCGAAAGACCTTGTGGTGCTGATCCTGGAGGACCAATGACGCTTCCGGTGAATTTCCTGCGCGATGCGCAGCAACTGATTCCAGCGGATCGCCGTTTCGACGATCCACTGTCGACCTTGGCCTTCGGCACCGACGCCAGTTTTTATCGGCTGATTCCCAAACTGGTGATCCGCGTCGAATCCGAAGACGAGGTGGTGGCGCTGCTGAAACTGGCCCAGCGCGATCAAGTCCCGGTGACCTTCCGCGCCGCTGGCACCAGTTTGTCCGGGCAGGCGATCAGCGATTCGGTGCTGATTGTGCTGGGGGATAACTGGAACGCTCGCGAGATTCGCGATCAGGGCCTGCAAATCCGCCTGCAGCCGGGCGTGATCGGCGCGCAGGCCAACGCGTGGCTGGCACCGTTCGGGCGCAAGATAGGCCCGGACCCGGCGTCGATCAATGCCTGCAAAATCGGCGGCATCGTCGCCAACAACGCCAGCGGCATGTGCTGCGGCACCGCGCAAAATACCTACCACACCCTGGCCGGAATTCGCTTGGTACTCGCCGACGGCACCCGTCTCGACACCGAAGACGCCGCCAGCGTCGCCGCTTTCCGCGTCAGCCACAGCGATCTGCTGGAGCGCCTGGCAACATTGGGCCGCGAGACCCGCGCCAATGCCGAACTGGCCGCGCGAATCCGCCACAAATATCGTCTGAAAAATACCACCGGCCTGTCACTCAACGCCCTGGTGGATTTCGACGAGCCTGTGGATATCTTGAGCCACTTGCTGGTCGGTTCCGAAGGCACCCTTGGCTTCATCAGCGCGGTGACCTATGACACGGTGATCGACCATCCGAACAAGGCGTCGGCGCTGATCGTGTTCCCGGATGTGGAAACCTGCTGCAACGCGGTCACCGTGCTGAAAAGCCAACCGGTGTCGGCGGTGGAATTGCTCGATCGGCGCAGTCTGCGTTCGGTGCAGGACAAACCAGGCATGCCGGATTTCGTACAGCAGCTGTCGAATAATGCCTGCGCGCTGCTGATCGAATCCCGCGCCGCCTCTTCCACTTTGCTGCAGGAACAACTGGCGCAGATCATGGCTTCGCTGACCCTTTTCCCGGTGGAAAAACAGGTCGATTTCACTGAAGACCCGGCCGAGAACGCCAAACTCTGGGCCATCCGCAAGGACACCTTCCCCGCCGTCGGCGCCGTGCGCAAAACCGGCACCACGGTGATCATCGAAGACGTGACCTTCCCGGTCGAGCAACTGGCCATCGGCGTCAATCGCCTGATCGCGCTGTTCGACAAACACGCCTACGACGAAGCGATCCTTTTCGGACACGCACTGGAAGGCAATCTGCACTTCGTCTTCACCCAAGGCTTCAACAGTCCGGAAGAAGTCGCACGCTACCAAGCGTTCATGGACGACGTGGCGCAACTGGTGGCGGTGGAGTTCGGCGGTTCGCTCAAGGCCGAACACGGCACCGGGCGCAACATGGCACCGTTCGTTGAGCTGGAATGGGGCAGGGATGCCTATCAGTTGATGTGGCAGCTCAAACGTCTGCTCGACCCCAACGGCATCCTCAACCCCGACGTGGTGCTCAGCGAAGATCCGCAGATCCACCTCAAGCACCTGAAGCCGCTGCCGGCGGCTGACGAGATTGTCGATAAATGCATCGAGTGCGGCTTCTGCGAGCCGGTCTGCCCGTCGAAAGGACTGACCCTCAGCCCGCGCCAGCGCATCGTGATCTGGCGTGACATTCAAGCGAAGAAACGCGCCGGCGTTGACACCACCGAGCTGGAACAAGCCTACGAGTACCAAGGCATTGAAACCTGCGCCGCGACAGGCTTGTGCGCGCAGCGTTGCCCCGTAGGCATCAATACCGGCGAACTGGTGAAAAAGCTCCGCGCCCGTAACGCCACGCATCAGAAAACCGCTGACTGGATCGAAGGAAATTTCGCCAAGACCCTGCAAGGCGCACGCTTCACCCTGCACGTGGCCAACGGCGCACGGATGCTGCTTGGCGCACCGCGTCTGGCGAAGCTGTCGGCAACCCTGACGCGTTTGTCCAAAGGCCAGGTGCCGCTGTGGACCAGCGCGATGCCGCAACCGGAAAAAGCCATTCGCTTCAGCCCGAGCGTGTCCGACGAACGCCCACGCGTTGTGTATCTGGCCGCCTGTGTGTCACGGGTGATGGGCCCGGCAGCGGGCGACAAGGAGCAGATGTCGCTGTACGACAAGACCCGTGGCCTGCTGGAAAAGGCCGGTTACCAAGTGGTATTCCCGGACAATCAGGACAACCTCTGCTGCGGTCAGCCGTTTGCTTCCAAAGGCTACGCCGAACAGGCCGAGCACAAGCGTCAGGAGTTGATCAGCGCGCTGCTGCACGCCAGTCGCGGTGGACTCGATCCGATCTATTGCGACACCAGCCCGTGCACCTTGCGCCTGGTGCAGGACGTCGGAAATGTTCGCCTGGATCTGTATGACCCGGTGCGCTTCATCCGTACGCATCTTCTCGATCGACTGGAGTTCACCCCGCAAGAAGCACCGATTGCGGTTCACGTGACCTGCAGTACCCAGCATCTGGGCGAAAGCCAGGCACTGATCGAACTGGCGCGCAAATGCAGCAAAACCGTGGTGATCCCGGAAGGCATCCATTGTTGCGGGTTTGCCGGTGACAAGGGTTTCACCACGCCGGAGCTGAACAGCCACTCGCTGCGCACACTCAAGGACGCGGTGCAACATTGCAACGAGGGGATTTCCACCAGCCGCACCTGTGAGATCGGCCTGACGCAGCACGGCGGCATCGACTATCACGGACTGGTCTATCTGGTGGATCGGGTGACCCGGGCCAAGGCCTGCTGAAGAAAAATAGAACCCTTGCGTGCGACCGTAGTCCACAGAACAGACCCCGAAAATCGGGGCTTTTCTTCCACTCGGTTGCCCGTCCTGACGGCCAGCGCAGTCTGGATCCCTCAGTTCAAGGAGATACACATGAAACGTTCTGTACTGTTAGGTCTGTTCGTTACTGCCTCGATGATGGCCTCCACCTCGTTCGCCGCCGACAAGCCTGCCGACCTGTGCGATGCCAATATCCAGACCATCGACAATGCCAAAGGGCAGCTGTCTTCGAATCCAGAACTGACTCAGCGCGCTGAAACCAGTGTTGCCAAAGCCAAGGCGCTCAAGGCCCAAGGCAAAATCGACGACTGCATTGCGGAAACCTCGCAAACCATCGTGGAACTGCGTAAATCCACCGGCACCAACAACTGATTCACGCCCCGGCCAACCTTCGGGTTGGCCTCGTGGGCCGTTTGGCGTACACTGCGCAGGCTTGTTGCCTCACCTGATGTACGAGGCAATGAGTTCGGGGCCGATTAGGATTCGACGCCGGTGACGAAACTTTAGGTGCATGCCGACTTGGTAACAGAAGTCGTAAATCCACTGTTGCAACTTCTTATAGTTGCCAATGACGACCAATACGGTGCTGCTCTCGCTGCTTAATTGCAGCTGACATGCACTCCTGGTGCCTTCGGGCCCAGCAATCATCAGGGGATGTCTGTAAACCCGAAATGATTGTCATATAGAACAGAATCGCCGTGCAGTACGTTGTGGACGAAGCGGCTAAAACTTACACAACTCGCCCAAAGCACCCTGCCCGTCGGGTCGCTGAGGGTTAACTTAATAGACACGGCTACGCATGTAGTACCGACAGCGGAGCACTGGCGGACGGGGGTTCAAATCCCCCCGGCTCCACCAACTCTCGACGACAAAGCCCGCCTTGTGCGGGCTTTGTCGCATCTGGACATCAGCCAAACCGGCCACACAAGCCCACAGCCTGCAAGCGATCGAACTCGATAACCCCGGCAATGCTCTGCCTACTCACAAAAAAGGACGACACGATGTCGTCCTTTTTCGTACCCGCATTCATCAAAATCAATGAACCGCGCTGATCAGATCCGGGCGGCTGGATTTGAGCATTGCCTCATTGACCTTGCCTTGAATCGAGCAGGTAAACATCCCCTTGCTGCCAGTCGTCAGCTCTTGCGGAGCAGGCTCGATCAGGAACACGCGCTCGGCACTGTCGACAACCAGCTTGCCCGCCGTTGCGGATGGGTCTTCCGGCTGCCAGTTGGATTTGCCGTGGGACCAGATTTCCGCGCGTGCGTAGAGTCCCTGCGACATGTCCATACGCGGCCCGCCCGCTTTTTCCAACTGGGTGTGGAGTTCATTCGGCGTCTGTTTGGCGTAGAACCCCCAACTGATGATGCGAGTGCCCATCAGGTCTGTATCTTCGGCGTAGAAGCCGGTCAACGACATGCCGTCAATTTCGACCGGCTTGGCGAACATCCAGCGCTGCCCCATATCGCTCTTGGTGCCGCCGGACAATTTGATCTGGCCATTTTCGACAGTGCTCGGCACCAGATCCTTGAACAAAGGTGATTGCACGACTGCCAGGGAGTGATCGTCACAAGCGGCAAACGACGCCACCGGCGAAGGTGCAGCGGCAACGCTGAAAGCAGAAAAAAGGGCCGCAATGGGCAACAACAGGAAAATTGGTTTCATGGAATGACTCGAGTGAAAGACTGAAGAAATCGACAGCGACGATATCACAATGACATCAATCGACAGACTTCAGAGTTTCAATCAATGCCCATGCCGATGATGCACATCCGGAAAATGCGCATGACTGTGCCGCATCGGCGTATGCACATGCGGATGGCTATGCGGCTCCGCCCCATCCCAGTCAAAACCATGCGTATGTTGATGATGCTCATCGTGTGTATGCCGATGATCATGCTCAAGCGGTTCGTGCTGATGCTCATGAACATGGTTTTCCATCAGATGAATCCATACCCCCACGGCCATTAACGCCGCTGCGAGCAGAAACATCAGCGATATCGACTCGCCGAGCAGCAGAATCGAGATGCCTGCGCCGAGAAACGGTGCGGTGGAAAAGTAGGCGCCGGTGCGTGCGCTGCCGAGGCCGCGCAGGGCGAGGACGAACATTACCAGGCTGACGCCGTAGCCGAGAAAGCCGACCAGCATGATCGGCACCAGCGAGGTGGCGACGGGTAGTTGGGTGCCGATGAACAAGGCCAGTGTGCAGTTGACCAGCCCCGCCACCAGGCCTTTGCTGCCGGCGATGAACAGTGCGTCCGAGGCCGAGACTTTACGGGTCAGGTTGTTGTCGATGGCCCAGCAGAAGCAGGCGAAAGCGACGGCCAACGGGCCGGTCCAGTCTTGCGCCGAGACGGCCTCTTGTGGCCAGGACAGCACGACGCCACCGGCGACGATGGCGAGCATGCCGATCACGATTCGTCGGTCGGCATTTTCCTTGAACACCACCCACGCCAGCAGCGCCGTGAGCACGGATTCGAGGTTGAGCATCAGTGACGCGCTCGCGCCGGACGTTCGGGTCAGACCGAACATCAGCGCCACCGGCGCCAGTACTCCGCCAAAGCCGATGGCACCGAGCAGCCATGGCCATTCACCGGTGCCGAGCCCGGAAGGCTTCCAGCCACGATCGCGGACAAAACGCAGGGCGGTCAAGCCCAGACCGCTACCGAGATAGAGCAACCCGGCCAGCAGAATCGGCGAAACCTGTACCCCCAACAGTTTGGCGAGAGGCGTACTGGCGCCAAACAGCGCCGCCGCAATCAATGCGTGGAGAACGCTCACATTCATGCTGGGATCACTCGCTGGGGCCGATGGAATACCGACGCCCATCATCGCAAAACTCAGGTGAGAATTATGTGAACAGCTGATTCGTGTCAGCGAACATCAACTCTGGCACGTGCTCAAATCCAGCAACATTTAATCCGCGCAATCTCTGGGCGGTCACTCGAAGCAGGCTCTATGCTGCGAACATCGAGATGCAATGGAGTTGAAGATGAAGAGCTGGATTGTCGTAGCGCTGGCCGCGCTGATTTCCTTGTCCGTCCATGCGGCCGACGCCCCCACTGTGCGCGTCGAACCGATCGCGTTCACAACCAGTATCGACAGCGTCCAGCGCAAACAGTCGATCAAGGGTGACCAGACCGCGCAGTACACATTCAACGCCAAAGCCGGCCAGATACTGACCGTCGATTTCAAACCGTCCAACACCTCCGCTTACTTCAACATCCTCGCCAAGGGTGCCGATTACGCGCTGTTCAACGGCTCGATCATGGGCAATCACTTTCTCGGTCCACTGCCCGGCGATGGCGAGTACACGGTTCAGGTCTACCTCATGCGCAACGCCGCCCGGCGTAATGAAGTGGCCAACTATCAGTTGTCGCTGAGGCTGGTCGATGGCGATGCCATCAGCCGGCAGCAGCCATTCGATCAGACGCTGGAATTGCACGGCATCGCTTTTCACGTCAGCACCGAGCAGGTCGATGGCAAACCGACGCTGCGCATCGCTCCCAAGGGGCTGGAGATCGACAACACGGTCATCAGCCAGGCGCTAACGGGTGATGTGGTACGCGCCGAAGTCGCCGACATCAATAACGACGGCTCCCCCGAACTCTACGTTTTCACCCGCTCGCCCGGGCGCGGCATGCCGGGCGAACTGATCGCCTATTCAGCCAACAACAAGAAATCCCTGAGCGCAATCTACTTGCCTCCGGTCAGCGACAACCCGAAGACCGCGTCGGGCTATCAGGGCGAGGACTCGTTTGCGGTGGTGGAAAGCACCCTGGTGCAACGTTTCCCGGTGTATGACAGTGCCGACGCTGGCGCCGGGCGTACTGGGAAGATGCGTCAGGTTCAGTACAAGTTGGTGGCGGGTGAAGCCGGGTGGATTTTGCGCGAGGACAAGGTCACGGAATTCTGAAATGACCTGGCTCGTTACGGCCGACCCGGAAGCCGATTTCGCCGCGGATCATCTGCCCTGAGGCGTTGCAGAGCGGTCGCTGCCGAGATGAATTTTTCTTCACTGCTCAGGCTCGATCAACACGGTACAGTCCGCTCGCTCATTCAAGAAACTACGGTTCGCCCGCGCTCTCCCGCGGGCTTTTTTTTGTCTGGCGTTTGCTGCCGAAGCGATACACCCGGTTTGTTTTTTTCCATCCCGTGATCAATCCTGTCCCTCAACCCTGCCCACCGGAGCGCCCGATGTCACTGCTGAGCCTGCCCTGCCAACGCCTGACGCTCGCCATCCTCGCCCCGGAACAGGCCGAGCTGGAAAGTGACTTTTATGCACGCAACCAGCGCCACCTCGCGCCATGGTCACCGATTCGCACCACCGAATACTTTTCCAGCGAGCAGATTCGCCGGCGCCTTGAGATCCAGGCCAGTGCCTACGAGGCCGGGCTGGCGATGCATTTCGCCCTGCTGACGCCGGATGGCCAACAGATGATCGGCGCGTGCAATTTCAGCGGGATCATTCGCGGCGCGTTTCAGGCGTGTTATCTGGGTTATCACATTGACCACGCGCATCAGGGTCAGGGTTTGATGCAGGAGGGTCTGGAGGCCGGCATCGGCTACATGTTCGATACGCAGAACCTGCATCGGATCATGGCCAACTACATGCCCGGTAACGAGCGCAGTGCGCGCTTGCTGGAGCGCCTGGGGTTCGAGCGCGAAGGCTATGCCAAGGCTTATCTGAACATCGCCGGGCGCTGGCAGGACCATGTGCTGACGGCGCTGGTCAATCCGTTGTTTGAAACGCCGGAGAAGCGTTGGTCGCGGCAACTGGCGTGAGTTTCACAATTTGTTAAGCATTGGCGAAGTATGCTCAAGGCTCCTGCCCTTTCCGGTTGCCTGAAATCCATGCCGCGTGCCGCCACTTCACTGTTTCTACTCGCCGCCCTGCTGTTTTTTTTCGCTTTGGGTAACCACCAGTTGCAAGGCTCCACCGAGGCCCGGGTCGCCGGGATCGCCATGGAGATGCATCTGGACGATGACTGGGTGACACCGCGCCTGTTCGGCGAACCGTTTCTGGAAAAGCCACCGCTGAGCCTGTGGCTGGACGCCGGCGCCATGCGCGTGTTCGGTGTTTCGCCATGGGCGGTGCGGCTGGCGTCGGCGGTGGCCGGGTTGCTCAGCGTGATGCTGCTGTACGGCATGCTGCGCCGCTTCGGCCGGCCAAAAGCGGTCGCCTGGACAGCGGGAATTCTGCTGGCAACCATGGCCAGCTACTGGAGCAACGTGCGCGGGGTCGGCGAAGATGCGCTGCTGGCGCTCGGCGTGACCACGGCGCTGCTGGCGTTCTTTCAGGCGCAACGCGCATCGAACACGGGTAACTCGCTGCTGTTTATCGTCGGGATCGCCATCGCTACCTTGAGCAAAGGCGTGCTCGGACTGGCGATGCCGGGGGTGGTGATTTTCGCCTACCTGCTGGCCGACAACCTGATCGACAGCCGCTTGAAGATCGGCGCCTGGCTGCGTCCCGGCCTGCTCACGGTAGTGGGCCTGATCCCATTGCTGATCTGGCTCGCCGTGCTCTATCAGCGCGGTGGTTCGCACGCTGTCGCTGAAGTGCTGCTGACCAACAGCGTCGGTCGCTTCAGCGGCTCGTTCGTTGAGGCCGGGCATTACGAGCCGTTCTATTACTACCTCGCCAAACTCCCGGAAGCGTTCCTGCCGTGGAACATTCTGGTGTATCTGGGACTGTGGCATTTCCGCAAAGAACTGAAGGCCAACCGTTACCTGTTGTTTTTCAGCCTGTGGATCGTCGCGCAGTTCATCATGCTGACCCTGGCCTCGAGCAAGCGCACGGTGTACCTGATGTCGATGACCCCGGCGGCGGCGGTGATCGCCGCTGAGTACGCACGGGTGTTGTTCGAGCGCTTGCAGGCGCGTGAAAACGCAGACCGCTTCATCGGAAAAGTCGCCCGCCATCGTCAGGCGATTGCCGCAGGATTGCTCACGGTGGTGATCGCCAGCTACCTCGGCGCCGCGCAGTGGGCACTGCCCAACGCCGACAAGGAGTTGTCGTTCCTGCCGTTGACCGAACACATTCAGAGCTTGCAGGCCAACGGTCAGCAGGTCGCACTGTTCCAGGCCAATGAACGGGTCGGCGGCGCCAGCGTGTTCTACACCCAAAGCGTGCTCAAGGGGCTGGATACTGACGCGCAACTGCACGACTTCCTCAGCGCTTCCCCCTCGAACGTCGCGGTGATCTCGGCAGACAGCGAACCCGCCGCACCACTCAAAGTGCTCAAGACCATGATGGTCGGGCGTCAGGCGTATTACTTCGTCGGCTACTGACGTCCTTCGCACCAGACAATAAAAAACCCGCCGTCACTGGCGGGTTTTGTTTGCGCTGACGCTTGGCAAACGTCAGTTCATCGGGTGCTCACCGAGTGCCAGTCGGAGGCTTCGATGAAGCCAAGCACCCGCGGGTCCGCTTTGTTTGCGGCAGACACAAACAGTGAGGAACCGTAGCCAGGGTCAGAAACCGGTGTATTCAAGTCCTTCTCCAGCTCCGCCATGCATTCGCTGTGGGTCACCAGGATCAGGTTGCGCCCCGCAAGCTTGTGCGCCAGCGCTTCCTGCAGGATGTGGCCCTTGCAGCTGATTAGCCAATCTTCGCCGCTGGCCGCGCGGTTGAACATGTAACCGGCGGTCTGCACGGTGCGCAGCATCGGGCTGTTGTAGATGTCGGCGTTATTCAGGCCCAGATGCTCAAACTGTGCACCGACACCGACCGCAACACTGCGCGAGCGGTCGGTGATGCCGTCGTCGCCACTCAGGCACGGCGCCGGCGAGTGATCGCAGCGCTCGACGTGACGCACCAGCACGATCATGTCGCCCTTGGCCCACCCGGCCGCCAGCGCCCGGTCACCGGACACATTGCCATGGGCCAGGTCCGGCACCGCCGCCGGGGCGAGCAGCCACAGGGTCAGCGGGATCACCAGCAGCAACGCGGCGAGCACCACCCAGGTATTGCGATAGCGGGCCAGTCCGCTCAGAGAAATCGAGCGTTTGACGCCGAACAGACTCAGTCTCAATTCCACATCGGGCCGCCTCGTCGGCATCCATCACAGTCAATTCGATGCGGCGAGGGTAGAGAGACGGGCGTAAGTGACGAGTGAAACGCATGTGAAAAAAGTCTTGAAGCGCCCTTGTTACAAATTCCGTAGGACAAAAACCTTTCAGCTCTCGTGTTTGCGGCCGATACAGACCTGCTAACACCCTTGCTGGCTCAAAAAAACAACAATCTTCCAGCCTGACCGACGATCAAGTAGCTCTACGTTCCTGGAGGAATTGTGATGAATAGCTGGTTCGGCAACATCAGCGTGAACATGAAATTGGGCCTGGGCTTCGGCCTGGTCCTGGCCCTGACCTGCGTGCTGGCCCTGACGGGCTGGACCAGCCTCGGCGGCCTGATTGACCGCAGCAACTGGATGAGCGACATCACCCAGCTCAATGCCGGTCTGACCAAGCTGCGCGTGGTGCGCCTGCAATACATGCTGACCAACGGCGACGAAACCGCCGCGCAGAATGTACAAACCACCCTCGAAAGCTTCGCCGCGCAACAACAAGCGCTGATCAACAAGTTCAAGAGCCCGGAAAACGTCAAACTGCTGAAAGAGCAGGCCGCGACTATCGCCGAATACCAGACCTCGCTGAACAAGATGCGCAACGCCTACCGTACCGGCAACAGCGCCCGCGACGTGATGGGCACCAACGCCGACACCGCTTACAACCTGATCGAAACGATCAGCAAGCGCGTGCAGCAAATGGACATGAGCGAGCAGCGCTTCGAGCAGTTCCAGGCCATCAGCCAGGCCAAGGAAGCGTTCATCCTGGCGCGCTATGAAGTGCGCGGCTACACCGCCACCACCAACGCCGAAACCGAGCAGAAAGCCGTTGGCCAACTGGACGCAGCGATCGCCAGCCTCAAGCAATTGAACGTGCATTTCGCCGCCACCCAGCAAGACGCCCTGCGTCAGCTGGAAACCGCTCTGACCAACTACCGCAGCGCGTTGCAGGCGTACAAGAACGCCAACAGCGAAGCGGTGCAGGCGCGTAAAGAGATGACCGATCAGGGCACCGCGATCGTCAACACCAGCGAGCAGCTGTACCAGATCCAGCTCGACCGCCGTGATATCGAAAGCGCCCAGGCTCGTACCTTCCAACTGATCAGCACCCTGCTGGCGCTGTTGGTCGGTGTGATTGCCGCAGTGATCATCACCCGTCAGATCACCCGTCCGTTGCAGGAAACCCTGGCCGTGGTCGAACGCATTGCCAGCGGCGACCTGACCCAGAACGTCACGGTCACCCGTCGCGACGAACTCGGCGTGCTGCAACAAGGCATTGCGCGCATGGGCGTGACCCTGCGCGACCTGATCAGCGGCATCCGCGACGGCGTCACCCAGATCGCCAGCGCCGCCGAAGAACTGTCGGCCGTGACCGAGCAGACCAGCGCCGGCGTGAACAGCCAGAAGGTCGAGACCGATCAGGTTGCCACCGCCATGCATGAGATGACCGCCACTGTGCAGGAAGTCGCGCGCAACGCCGAAGAAGCCTCGCAAGCCGCTGCCGCCGCTGACGGCGAAGCCCGTGAAGGCGACAAGGTGGTGAATGAAGCCATCGCGCAGATCGAGCGTCTGGCCAGCGAAGTGGTGCGCTCCACCGAAGCCATGAGCGTGCTGCAACAGGAAAGCGACAAGATCGGCAGCGTCATGGACGTGATCAAAGCCGTGGCCGAACAGACCAACCTGCTCGCGCTCAACGCCGCGATCGAAGCGGCGCGTGCCGGTGAAGCCGGGCGTGGTTTTGCCGTGGTCGCCGACGAAGTCCGTGGCCTCGCCCAGCGCACGCAGAAATCCACCGAAGAAATCGAAGGTCTGGTCGCCGGTCTGCAGAACGGCACCCAGCAAGTGGCGGCGGTGATGAACAACAGCCGCGCCCTGACCGACAGCAGCGTGGCCCTGACCCGCAAGGCTGGCGACTCCCTGGAGAACATCACCCGCACGGTGTCGAATATCCAGTCGATGAACCAGCAGATCGCCGCCGCGGCCGAACAGCAAAGCGCCGTGGCCGAAGAAATCAGCCGCAGCATCATCAACGTGCGCGACGTGTCGGAACAGACCGCCGCGGCCAGCGATGAAACCGCAGCGTCCAGCGTTGAACTGGCACGCCTGGGTGGTCAACTGCAACAGATGGTCAGCCACTTCCGCGTCTGATCTTCACCTTTGCGCTGAACGAAAGATCGATTCGCGAGCAAGCCCGCTCCCACAGGTAAGGCGTTGAACACAACTCATGTGAACAACGCCATTCCCTTGTAGGAGCGAGCCTGCTCGCGATGGTGTCAGCCCGACCACCCCATACTCACTGCCGCAACGCTCACACCTCCCACGGATTCATCACTTCCACTCACGAGAACTGAAAGTCCTTCACGTTCGCGTGGCGATTGCTGCGCCTGGGCAGGTCGTGCATCTGATGGTCAGCCAAGCTTGTTTGGCTGTGAAGCCTCCGCGCGCAAACTCTCTATTAACCGTTTCTCCGTACCATCCAAGGTTGTCAGTGGCTTGGTAATACCCGTAACAGAAAATACTACGTCGACCTCGCAGTAACGGCCGCCGGCTCCTTTTTGGGTCACGAAATTCAAACGGCCATTGACACGTAATTCGCCCGCCCCATCATGGTTTTCAAACATCACTTCACCCTGTTGCGCAGGATAGCGGGGGTAAAACTCACCATCAACAAACGCCAGACTCTGAATGTCACTAGATGGAAAAGTAAAATTGTCACTGTGTTGACGGTCTTTTTTAAACCTCAAGGAGATTAATGCCAAGGGGGCCTCATTTAGACCTGCGACCTCCAAACCTAAGCCTTGATCGTCAAATCGATGAACAATTGTCGTTTTAAAAGTGATTTTTTTTTCTAAGTCTCCAATACCCGATTTAACCAGAACCGTTCCCTTCATCTCGCCCTGCGACTTGTTAATTCCCTGATCGGTTTCCATATCGCTCGCCTCTCTATGCCCTATACCCATATGGGAATTGGCGCGAAATCAGCATGCTTCAAAAGCAGAAAATTTTGACCTGTCATAGATGACAGGTCATAAGATTTGATCGCGATTAAAGAGCCGCTATCAATGCCTCAGCCCCTCACCGTGTCCCGCGCTGGCGCAACGCCGATGGCATGAAATACGCGTCTTCCGGCACCGGTTGCGAGAAGTCGACGGTGGAGGCTTCTTCGTTGTCGAGGTTCTGCACGTAGTAACGGCGGGCCTGCAGGTCGTGGAACACGTCCAGTGCGCTCCAGGTGGTCGGCAGGTCGTAGAAGTTTTTCAGGTAGGCCATCGACACACGCCACAGCTCCCCTCGCCCATCGTATTGATCGACCAGCGCCGCGCCCCAACTGTCCTCGTCGAGAAACAGCACGCGCTTGGAATAGACATGCCGCGCACCCGGTTTCAGGTTGCCTTCGACCACCCACACGCGGTGCAGCTCATAGCGCGTGAATTGCGGGTTGAGGTGGCCGAGGGTCAGCAGTTGCGCGTACTTCACGTCGGGGCTGCCGACCTTGTAGTTGTTGTAGGGAATGTAGATTTCCTGCTTGCCCTTGAGCTTCCAGTCGTAGCGGTCCGGCGAGCCGTTGAACAGGTCGGTATCGTCCGCCGTGCGCAGGCCATCGGATGAGGCGATCGGCGTGTCATATGCCAGGTTCGGCGCGCGGCGCACACGGCGTTGGCCGGCGTCGTAGACCCAGGCCTGGCGCGGGTCCTTGAGCTGATCGAGCATCTCGTGCACCAGCGCCGCACCGCCGGCCAGCCGCGCCGGACTTTTCACGAAGGCGAGGTAGTAGAACAGGATGTTTTTCAGGTCGGCATACTGCCCGCCCGGACGATAGAAATTGAACAGCGCTTCCTGCTGCGAAGTCACCAGCGCAAAGCTGCCATTGCGCTGCACCGGGGCTTCGGATGCGCGACGCACCACGTAGATCCCGCGATAACGGGTGATGTGGTTCCACAGCACCTCGATGCCGTCCTTGGGCACCGGGAACGGTACGCCGCCGTAGGCATCGGCGAATCCGCTGCCGCCCTCCAGCAGCTTGGCCGAGATCGCGTTCTTCAGGGTGTTGTCATACAGCCACTGCGGCGCCGAACCGGAACGACGCGATGGATAGACCGGCATCTGGAACGTGTCGGGGTAGCTGTTGAACAGCGCAATCTGACCGGGGCTGAGGTGGGCCTTGTACTGGTCGAGATTGGCCTTGGTAATGGTGAACAACGGCTTG
The DNA here is from genome assembly GCF_036861315.1 of Pseudomonas sp. S3(2024). Taxonomy (NCBI): domain Bacteria; kingdom Pseudomonadati; phylum Pseudomonadota; class Gammaproteobacteria; order Pseudomonadales; family Pseudomonadaceae; genus Pseudomonas; species Pseudomonas sp. S3(2024). The sequence continues at coordinate 977,791 of NZ_JAZAQQ010000001.1, forward strand.
TCCGCCGCATATGGATCCGGGTGATGTTGGCCCGGTTTGTAGCCGGCGGGCGCCTGGGTGATGCCGCCGGTCCAGGCCGGAATGGTGCCGGCGGCGTTGCCGGCGCGCTCGGCGCCCATAGGCGTGAGGGTGGTTTTCAGTTGTTCGGCTTGTTGTGGGGTGATGGCGGCGAGGGCGCTGCCGGCGGTGAGGCCCAGAACCAGCGCCAGCGCCAGCATGGTTTTGCTGAATCGTGATGCGTAAAACATGATCGATCTCCGAGATGGGAGTGAGGTCTGAAAATCACCGCAAGTCCCTTGTAGGAGTGAGCCTGCTCGCGATAGCGGTGTGTCAGACAACATTTACTGCGACTGAAAATCCGCTATCGCGAGCAGGCTCACTCCTACAAGGCGTGCGCCTGTGTTCTGGATATCAAAGGAAATACTTGAGGTTGAACCCGACGTTGTCGCGGTCGCGAATCCCGTTGTTCTGCCCGCCGCCCCAGAAGTTGGTGTATTGCACCTCGGCTTCGAGCTTGTTCTGGTAGTTGGCCTTGATCCCCAGGGTGTAGGCCTTGCGACCTTCGATGGTGTTGCCGGCCTGATAGCTGTTGCCCTTGAAGTCGTCCTTGTAGACGACGTAAGGCGAGACGTTGACCCCGGCGTACACGTCGTTCCAGGTACCGTTGAACATCACCGTGTAGCTGTAGGAGTTGCGGTTGACCTGATCGTCACGATCACCGCCGGAGACATAAGAGGTGTTGCCGGTACCGGCGTAATAACGCGTGCTGCCGTCGTAGGCGGTGTATTGCAGACTGCTGCCGCGCAGGTGTTCGGAGGCCAGTTCGAAGATGCCGAACATCGAGTCGAACGACAGCGTCGGGCCGAAGTTGTAGATGCTGCCCAGCGAGGTGTTGAACGCCTCGACGCGCTCGGCGTTGTTGATCTCGCTGTCTAGCGTGACCATCTGCCCGCCAACGTTGACGGGCTTGCCGGTCACCGCCACAGCGGCGCCGTTGGCCAGGTCGCCGATCAGATCGTTGGTAGCCGCCACACCGATCGGCAGGTTCGGCCGATAAGCGATCTCGCCGAATACTGAAGCCTGACCCAAAGTGGTGTTGAAGCTGAAACCGTACATGCGGATGTCTTCGGCATAACGCCGATGCGCCTGAATGTTGCCCATCACATCGGCCGTCGCCAGACCGTTGGCCAGCGCCCCGGCCTGACTGCCGGCCACACCGGCGAGCATGTTGGTCAGGGCATTCATGTCGATGCCTTTGTAGCCTCCGAGGTCAGCGGCGATGGTCGGTTCCTTGGCGTGATAATTGACCAGGTACAGGCCGAACTCGGTGCTGTTGAGCTCCTCGGCGATGTAGCGGAAGGCGAAGCCGAACTGGCCATCGTTGCGCGCGTTGTAGTCCTTGCCGATCGACGCCACTTTCAGCGTATTGCCGTAGGCCGGGGTCACACCGTTGGCGTACAGGCCGGTGCTTTTCAGCGCCGGGCCGAGCAACGGGTTGTTGCCCAGTGCGCTGTACAGACCGATGACGTTGCCGAAGCCCGGCACCGGGGTATCCAGCGCGGTGCCGCTGAAGTTGTTGTAACCGGTGTTGCCGCCATCGGCGAACAGGTCGGTCTGCGAGTAGAAAGTCCCGACCGGGTCGATGCGGGTTTCCTTCCAGTTGGTCTGGTAGAAGCTCTCCAGGGTCAGCGAATCGGTCAGGCCGACGTTGAAGCTCACCGCCTCCACCGGCATCAGCACTTCCTTGACTTCGGCGCCCGGCAAGCGGTACTTGGCGGCGTCCACCGGGTTGGTGGTGTTGATCCCGCCGCGATAGAAAATCCCCTCGCCCCAGTTGAACACCTGACGACCGACCCGCGCGGTGAGCGGCATCTGCGCCACGTCCCAGTTGCCGTAGACATAGGCATCGAGCATCTCGATCCGGCTGCCGGCGATGTCGCGGGTCTGGCTGGTGAAGCGGTCGTCCTGCGGGTAGCTCTGACTCGGCTGCGACGGGTTGTTGTTGCGGTAGTAATCGTTGCGTTTGTCCATCAACTGGGTGTCGTAGAACGCCGTGCCGCGCAGGAACATCCCGTAGTTCTGGTAGTTGGCTTCCAGCTCGGAAGTAATCTTGTACACCTCGGAAACCAGTCCGGTGTCGAAGTTGCGATTGCCGTCGTTGGTGTTGACGTCGTCGTTGTTCTTGTCGCGGCCCTGCACCCGCCACAAACGGCCATAGGACAGCGTCGTGTCGATCGAGCCGGTGACCTGATTGTCCAGCACGCTGAACTCGGCAGCCTGCACCGCGCCCACCGCGCAGAGTTGCAGCAGCCCTGCCAGGCCGACACCGGGAAGTGCCACGCCGGCGAGGTGCAATCGAGTGTTGATCATGGGTTCCTCCTTCCTTGTTCTTATTGTTTTTTGCGTGGCCGCGATGACTACGGTGCCAGCCCCGCGCGGACATAAATCCGGCTGTGCGCGCCGAAATGCCCGAGCAGTTTGAACAGCTGCTGATTGAGTGCCGGATGCTCGAACGTTTCGCGCTGCAACTGATTGCCGCTGCTGAAATCGCTGGTCACCGGAGCCGTCTCCAGCCACTGGCCGATGGCTTCATCGAACGCTGCCGAGTCCTCGACCGACTCGGCGCTGACCACGTCGCGCAAGTAGTCCACCGAGTACGGCGGATAGTGTTGGTCTTGAGCGACATCGGCGTAGGCCGCGAGCATCGGGTGCGCCTGACCGGCACGCAGCACGCGGCGCAGCCAGGTCGACTGGTACTTCTCGATTTCCATATGGCGGGTGGCAACGCGTTCGATCGAGGCTTTTTTATCATCGGCAAAACCGGCCAGCGCCTTGCCCTCCAGCAGCAACAGACTCGGCAGTTCGACCCCGGGCAGCGGCTTGGCGTGATACGGCTGGGTCAGGTCCTGCACGTGGTGCACGCCCCAACCAAGGAACCGGTACCCCCAGTAAGGATGGCCAGAGGCGAATGCCAAACGCGCAAGCCCCAGGTACTGATAGGCGCGCCAGTCCGGCCAACTGCGCTGAAGAAATCCGGCAGCGGCATACACCACCGGGCTTTCATGGAAGAAGCCCATGTGGAACGGCGCCTGCGAGCTGTACTGAAAACGCGCATCGCCGAACGGCTGCGGGCCGAAGCCATACAGCGCGCCGACCTCGCCGGGGTTGTCGCTGAACAGGTTGATGTCGTGACCGTAATCCGGCTCGTCGGCGGCGCTTGCCAGCACCGCCAGCGGTGCAACTTTTTCGCCGTCCGCCACGCGAATGAAACGCTGACGATTCCATGGCGAAAGCGTCTGCTCGACCATCACCTGATCGGCACTGAGATGTTCGCGCTCGGGGATGTCTTGACCCGGCAGCGGCTGAATGACCATCGCCAGATGAATGCGCGGATTGAGCCGCAACGCGGTGAGAAAATCGTGGCGCAGATTGTCACCCGGTACGGCGGGCAGCTTCAGGTTGTCGGGGCGCGGCGGGTACTGGGTGAAGTGTTCACGGGCGAAGCTTTCCTGTTGCTCCAGCAGCGCGACCACCGCTGGATACTGCTCTGCGAGAAAACGCTCCAGCGGCTCGACCTCGACCGGCGGCGCATCGCGCAGCGCCGGCAGTTCCTGCAACGCCAGATAGCTGCCCACCGTGTGGTTCGACCAGCCCCACGCCGTTGGGGCCATTGCACAAAGCAGCAACAGGAGAAAGGTCAGCTTCATTGCTTTTAATTCTTATTGGAGGTGCTGTGGGGGTTGAGCCTAACAACCGCCCCCGGCGCTGACACTGTCCGATCTCACCAGAAAAAGTCTCCGATAGCGCCATGTGCACAATAGCGAGAACACCACTGTTCCCCTGTGGGAGCGGGCTTGCTCGCGAAGGCGGTATGTCAGTTTGCACATGAGGTGACGGGCAGGCCGCCTTCGCGAGCAAGCCCGCTCCCACAGGAGATCACCACCGTACTTTTAAGCGGGGTAACCGGTGATTTTGCGGATGCTCTGGTACAGCGGCTTGAGCTGGCGATACATGCGCAGGTACACCTCGTTGTACAAACGCTCATAGACCTGCTGCGCCTCGGGCTGCGGCGTGAACACCGTGCCCACTCGCGTCATCGCAGCGATCGCCGTGGGGAAATCCGCATACAAGCCCAACCCCACCGCACAACAGATCGCCGCGCCCAGCCCGGACGCTTCGTACACATGCGGACGCTCCGCCGGCAGGCCAAAAATATTCGCCGTCAGCTGCATCGCCGCATCGCTCTGCGAACCGCCACCGGCCACCCGCAGACGCTTGACCGACACCTTCGAACGCCTCTCGATGTTCTCCAGGCCCTGGCGCAACGCATACGCCAGCCCTTCCAGAATCGCCCGGTAAATGTGCGCGCGGGTGTGCACGTCGCCGAAGCCGATCATCGCGCCTTTAGCCTCGACGCCCGGCTCACGAATCCCCGGCGACCAATACGGTTGCAGCATCAGCCCCATCGACCCCGGCGGCACCGCGTTGACCAGCGCATCGAACAGTTGCTCGGGTTCAATGCCCTGCTCTTTCGCCTGCTGCATCTCGCGCAGGCCGAACTCGTTCTTGAACCAGCTGACCATCCAGTAACCGCGATAAATCATCACCTCGCAGTTGTACTGATCGGGCACCGCCGAGGGGTACGGCGGGATCAGCGGGACGATTTCCAGATAGCGCGAACGGGTGCTGGTGATCGTCGCGGTGGTGCCGTAAGACAGGCACACGGTGCTCGCATCGACCACGCCGGCACCGACCACTTCGCAGGCCTTGTCAGCGCCCGCGGCAATCAGCGGCAAGCCCTCGGGAATTCCGGTGTGACGGCTAGCTTCAGCGCTGATATAGCCAAGGGTTTCGCCGGGTTTGTGCAAGGTCGGCAATTGCTCCGGACGCACCGCCAGCGCCTGCCATTTCCAGTCGCTGGGCGCGGCCCATTTCAGGCGCTTGAAGTCGAACGGCAGATAGCCGACGCAGCAACCCACCGAGTCGACAAAGCGCCCACACAGGCGATGGGTGAGAAAGCCCGAGAGCAGCAGAAACTTGTCGGTCGCCGCCCAGATTTCCGGTTGATGTCTAGCGATCCAGTTGGCCTCGGCCTGCGCGCGAAAATAATCCACCGTCGCCTGCGCGCCGACCAGTTTGAACAGCCAGCCCCACGGCCCCTTGATCCCGCCCTCGACTTCGCTCTGGCGCTGATCGAGCCACAGAATGGCCGGGCGCAGAGGCTTGCCCTGAGCATCGACGTTGATCACCGTGCCGCGCTGGGTGGTCAGCGACACCCCGGCAATCTGCGAGCGATCAATCCCGGTTTGCGCCCATACCTGCTGGCAAGCCTCGCCGAGTTTCGCCCAGTAATAGTCCGGATCCTGCTCGGCCCAGCCCGGTTGCGTCGAGTAATACGCCTGCAACTCGACCTTGCCTTTGCCGAGCAGATTGCCCTGCAAATCGAAGAGCAATGCGCGCACGCTCTGGGTGCCGTTGTCGATCGCCAGCAGGTAGCGCTTGTTCGAGTGGTTATCCATGGCGCTCTCTTCAAGGGGCATCAAGGCGTGGCATCCGGCAGACCGTGATGGCGTTGCCACAACGCCCGGTAACGCTGCAGCTCTTGCTGCCAGTGTGCATCGTCCCAGCCCAGTCTTGGCTGGCAGAGTTGGCGGATGGCAGCGAAATATTCTTCACCACCGCGCGCCAGCAACAGGCCCAGACGGGTGCGGCGCAGCAACAGATCATCGAGGTGCAGCACCATTTCCGCTTCGCAGGCAAAGGCCAGCTCTGCCCACAAGGTGTCGGTGTTGCCGACCGTTTCGTGACCCAACTCGGCGATCAGCTGCGCCAGTCGCGGCAGGTCGCGACCGTGGCGTCCGGCCAGACGTCGCCACTGTTGCGGGCTGAGTCCGGGGATCGGCAGCGGCGGCACCGGTGCGAACACTGGCGCGGCATCATCTTCGAAAGAGCGACCGAGCATATCGGCACAAGCCTTGAGCACTTCGATGGCTTGCGGGCGAAACGTCGTCAGTTTGCCGCCAGCTAACGTGACGCACCCCGGCTCCTGCCACAGCACATGTTCACGGGTTTCATTCGACGGTTTGCCTTGCTGCTCACCCGCCGCGCTGCCCACCACCGGACGTACGCCGGACCAGGTCGACAGCACATCGCTCGCCGTCACTTCGGCACCTGGAAATTGTTGCGTGCAGGCCGCCAGCAGATAGTCGAGTTCTTCGGCGCTGATGCTCGCGCTCTGATCCAGATTCTCGCGATGATCGAGGTCGGTGGTGCCAACCACCGTCGCCCCTTCCCAGGGAAAAACGAACACTGGCCGACGGTCGCGCTCATGCAAAAAAGTGAAGGCCTGCGCCACCGGCAAACGCCAGCCCGGCAGCAGCAGATGGCTGCCACGCAGCGGGCGCAATTGCCGCGGAGCCTCGGGCAAACGCAGGCGCTCAGCCCACGCTCCGGTCGCCACCGCCAACACGCCGCAACGCAATTGCAGCGATCCACCCGCTTCGCAGTCCTCGATCTGCACCCCACACACCCGACCGTTTTCGCGCAGCAAATGTTCGACGCGCACCCCGTTGAGCACTACCGCGCCATCGGCTCGCGCTTCGCTTAACACGCGCATCACCAGCCGTGCGTCATCGGTCAGCGCATCGACAAAACAGGTGCCGCCGAGCAGGTAATTTTCCTTCACCCCCGGCGCGAGAAAACGCAGTTGCTGCGCGTCATGAAAACGATGGCTGCGGCGTCCGGCCAACGCGTCGTAAACCGACAACAAGCCACCGAGCACACGCGGCCCGGGAAAGCCGCCGCGATAGTGCGGCATCATGAAACTCATCGGTTCCACCAGTCCCGGCGCTTCGTCGAGCAGGCGCTGACGCTCACGCACCGAATCGCGGGTCAGGCGCCACTGGCCCTTGGCGATGTAACGCAAACCGCCGTGAACCATTTTCGACGATCGGCTGGAGGTGCCCCAGGCGAAATCCCGTTGCTCCAGCAGCAGACAACGCCAGCCACGCCGTGCCGCTTCGCGCAGAATTCCAGCACCGCTGATGCCGCCGCCAATCACGATCAGGTCCCAGGTTTCGTCGGTCAATGTCGGCAAGGTTTGCTGGCGCCACGCGGCGTTCCAGTCCGGGGGCATGATCGTCACTCCTGCAACAGCGTGCCGGGGTTGAGGCGCCCGGCCGGATCGAAGTGCCTGCTCAGCGCCTGCAAGGTATCCATCGCCAGCGCGCCTTTTTCGCGCGGCAGGTACGGCGCGTGATCCTTGCCGACCCCATGCTGGTGGCTGATGGTGCCGTGGTTGTCGACGATGGTCTGGCTGGCCGCGTGCTTGAGCGCCTGCCAGCGCGCCAGCGTCGCCGGATAATCCGCCGCCGGGCGAAACACGTAAGTGGTGTAGATGCTCGAGCCTTCGCCGTAAACGTGGGACAGATGGGTGAACACATGCACCCGCTCGCCCTGCGCTGCCAAGGCATCGCGCAGGCTGTTTTCGATCAGGTTGAGCAGATTGTCGACGTTGCTCCAGTCGGTGGCGGTTTCCAGGGTGTCGACCACGTAACCGGCGTTCCACAGGTTCTCGCGCAGGTAGGGAAAACGGAAGCGATTCTGCGCCCACTTCTTGCCAAGCAACGTACCGGTGAACACACCGCCGAAGGCTTTCAGATGCTGGCGCGCCTGGCTCAGCGACAGCGCGTTTTGCCGACGGTTGCCGGTCACGCCGAAGGTCAACAGGCACTTGCCTTCACTGGCACCGCGCAGGCTCAGGTACTTTTCCAGCCAGGCGATTTGCTGCGGATGCCCGGCAAGCGCCAGTTGGGTTTCGGTCTCCACCGCGTTCGACAGGCGCAGCATCGACAGCGGCACTCGCGCCTGGGCCAATTGGCGGATTGCTTGCAGCGCCTTGCTCCAACTGGGCAGGAAAACTCCGTAAAAACGTTCATCAGCAGGCAGCGGACTGACCCGCACTTTGACCTCGGAAATGATCCCGAAACGACCCTCGCAACCGAGCACCACTTCGCGCAAATCGGGCCCCGCCGCCGAGGCTGGAAAGGTCGGGATTTCCAAGGGCCCGGCAAAGGTTTCCAGAGTGCCGCCGGCGAACAATTGCTCGATGCGCCCGTAGCGCAACGACTGCTGACCACTGGAGCGACTGGCGACCCATCCGCCCAGCGTCGACAGCTCCCACGACTGCGGGAAATGCCCCAGCGTGTAGCCGCGAGCGCGCAGCTGACTTTCCACCTGCGGGCCACTGGCGCCGGGGCCGAACGTCGCCAGTTGGCTCTGCTCGTCGAGGTCGATCAGGCGATTCATCCGCGCCAGCGACACAGTCACCACCGGCCGCGCCGAATCCGGCGGATTGATATGCCCGGCCACCGAGGTGCCGCCGCCGTAGGGAATCAGGCACAGGTCCTGCTCATGGGCGAGCGCCAGCAATTGACGGATCTGCGCGGCGGTCTCGGGAAACGCCACCGCGTCCGGATAATTGCCCAGCGCACCTTCGCGCAGCGCCAGCCAATCCGGCAGGCTCTGGCCCCGGGCGTGCAGCAGGCGGTCATGGGCGTCGACGCTGTACAAGGTGTGCGTCGCCAGCCGCGAGACCGGCACCCGCGCCAATGCCGCGTCCAGCGTGGCATCGGGCAACACGTGCCCGGCCCCCAGTCGTTCATGGAGAAAACTCGCGCCCTGCGCCGGCAGTTCGACCACCGTGGTTGCATCTCCCCAGCCGTTCCAGCGTCGCATGCGTGTGTCCTTCTTATGCAGTCTGATCAGTGATGTGGCAGGCCTCCATACTATTCAGCGGCCGCAAAGTGTCACGGTCGCATCCGGCCAGTTCGAGTAGCCAATTGAGTCAAACGTCGCGCAAGTGCCAGCCATTTACTTTAGTCGGGGTTTCAAATTACCTTTCAGGCATTCATTCGCTCACGCAGGCCTTGATCAAGGGATTCGGATCATGCAATCGCTCGGCTTCACCTCGGTTCCGCCGCTGCTCAAATACGTGCGCCATGCCGAGCAGCTGGGCATGGCCATCGAGCCGGCATTGTCGGCAGCCGGATTGCAGGCGCAGCAACTGAGCGACAACAGCCTGCGCCTGCCGGGCGAAACTCATGAGCGCCTGCTTGATTATTTCTGCGAGCACTCGGGCGATCCGCTGTTTGGTCTCAACGCGGCCAACTTCGTCCTGCCCAATTCCTGGAGCGTGCTCGGTTACATCACCATGAACTGCGCGACCCTGGGCGATGCCATGAGCCGGATCATGCCGTTCGAAAAACTGGTGGGCGACATGGGCGTCAGCCGCGCCGAAGTGCAGGACGGTCATGTACACCTGATCTGGACTTGCCGCTATGAGCGCCCGCGCATCCGCCGGCATCTGGTGGAAAACGTTCTTGGTTCATGGCTGCAATATGCACGCTGGATTGCCGACACACAGATGTCGCCCGCCGCCGTGTGGCTCGAACACCCGTGCCCGCCAGACGCTACGCAGGCGCAGTACGAAGCGTTTTTCGATTGCCCGGTGCTGTTCGAGCAAGCGTATTCGGCGCTGATCGTGCCGTTGGCGTATCTGCAATTACCCCTGCGTCAGGCCGATGCGCAGTTGCTGCGTACCCTGGAAGAACACGCGATGGGCTTGATGGCGACGCTGGAGGATGCATCGCTGGAACAACGGGTCAAAAGCATCCTGCGCCAGTTGCTCAAGGAAGGCTTGCCGCGCAAGGAACAGGTGGCCGAGCAACTCGCGGTGTCGGTGCGCACGTTGCAGCGCCAGTTGCATCAGGCGGGGACGTCGTATCAGCAGATTCTTGATGATTTGCGTCAGGAGCTGGCGGAGCATTATTTGCTCAACAGCACGTTGCCGATTCAAGACATTGCGCAGTATCTGGGGTTTACCGAGCCGCGGTCGTTTCATCGTACGTTCAAGAGCCGGCGCGGGATGCCGCCGGGGGAGTTTCGGCAGATGCATCGTGGGTGATTGTTCTGGCCTCATCGCGAGCAGGCTCACTCCTACAGTGAGTCGTGCGGAACACAAAATCTGCGTTCACTGAAGATCATTTGTAGGAGTGAGCCTGCTCGCGATGAGGCCAGCCGCCATAACGCAGTAAACACTTTTAGTACAAATGTTTAAAGACACTCAGTGTTACGCCCTACTGCCTACAAATCCTTGCGCCACTGCCTACGGCTACGCCAGAATCCGCCGGCTTGTGCGCCCTGGAGGCCGTCGGTAACTTGAGTCCGTCACTGATTTCCAGTGATCGGGTTTAGTAGCCCGAGGTTTTTGGGGCGTATCGCTCATCAGACAGTCAGGTCTTGCCTGAACGTTATGGTGGCTGTGCGCAGGGCGCCCTCGGGCGCGCCGGTTTCCCAGATCCCCGGTCTACTAACCTGCGCACGGCTGCCTCCATTTCTTTTAGTAGGGAAACGGCGGCCAGCCCTCAATGAGGATCTGGCAAATGTTCAAAGTTACACCCAACCCGCCGTCCACCGACGCGGCCTCCCCCTACGAATCCCCCGAATCAAGGAAATTCCACGAAGCCGCCGAGCGCGCCCTCGACCACTACCTCGGCCCACCGAGGCCCGCGATCATGGGCACCCCATACCAGCCCAATCGTCTCTACATGGCCAATCCGGCCAGCGGCACCGAACCGTTGCTGGCCGATGCCTGCGAATCCCTCGGCTCGGCCACCGTGATGCTCAACGACTTCGCCGGTCTGCTGGAAGGCTCGCACCGCAAGACCCTGCAAGGCATCGCGCAGGTGGTGATGGTGGCGGAAATCGCCGTCAATCGGGTGCTGGATCAATTAGTGCCGACCGAATAGCGAAAAAGCCCGCAGCCAGACATTAGTGGTCTGGCTGCGGGCTTTTTTGTATGTCTCGACTCAAACACTGATCGCGTTGGTAAACACCAACCGATTACCAAACGGATCAGCAATCGTCATGTCCTGACTGCCCCACGGCATCGCCTGAATCTGTGGGTGCGAGAACTTGTAGTCCTTGGCCACCAGTTGCTGCTGGAACGCCTCCAGCTCATCGGTCTCGATGCGCAACGCCGAGCCCGGGGTCGCATCGCCATGATGCTCGGACAGGTGCAGCACGCACTCGCCACGCGACACCTGCAGATACAGCGGGAAGTTCGCTTCGAAACGGTGCTGCCAGTCGATCTTGAAACCGAGGAAGTCGACGTAAAACTCCAACGCCTTGGCTTCATCGAAGATCCGCAGGATCGGGGTGGTTTTGCCGAAGCTCATGGGGTGCTCCCTGACTGGTTGGCCCAAGAGTTTAGCTGGGCTGGATGTCAGCAATTCGGCTTGGCGGTGGCTTTCTTTAATTGCAATGTGCCACTACTGTGACACACTCCGCGAAACGTCAGCGAAAGTTGTCACGCAAATCCCCGTCCCGCGCCAGAAACCGCCCTTCCCAGCGACCATTCGCCTGCCCATCGCGATAACTCAACACGCCATTGACCCACACCCCGTCAATCCCCTGCGCCGCCCGCTGCGGATCATGGAAATCCGCCACATCTCGCACCGTCAAAGGATCGAACAGCACCAGATCCGCCCAATAGCCTTCACGAATCTCGCCGCGCTCTTTCAAGCCAAACCGCGCCGCCGACAGGCCGGTCATCTTGTGTACCGCCGTGTGCAGCGGAAACAACCCGAGATCGCGACTGAAATGGCCGAGCACTCGTGGGAAAGCGCCCCACAGGCGTGGATGCGGGAATGGGTCTTCCGGCAGTCCGTCAGAGCCGACCATCGACAGCGGATGCGCGAGGATTTTTCGTACATCGGCCTCGTCCATGCCGTAGTACACCGCGCCCGCCGGTTGCAGGCACTTGGCGGCTTCGAGCAGTGGCACGTTCCATTCGGCGGCGATGTCGATCAGGTCGCGACCGCTGAGTTCGGGGTGCGGCGTCGACCAGGTGATGGTGATGCGATGGGCATCGGTGACTTGCTTCAGATCCAGCGTCGAAGAACTCGCCGCGTAGGGATAGCAATCGCATCCTACGTGCTGGGTTTTCGCTGCTGCTTCCAGCGATGCGAGCAACTGCGGACTGCGCCCCCAGTTACCGACACCGGCGCATTTGAGGTGGGAGATGATCACCGGTGACCGCGAGTGACGGCCAATGCTGAACGCTTCGTCCATCGCCTCCAGCACCGGTTCGAATTCACTGCGCAGGTGGGTGGTGTACACCGCGCCGAACGCGGTCAGTTCTTCGGTCAGCTGTTTGACCTCATCGGTGGAGGCGCTAAAGGCGCTGGCGTACGCAAGGCCTGTGGATAAACCGAGCGCGCCAGACTCAAGGCTTTCACGCAATTGCTCGCGCATCGCGGCGATTTCGTCTGGCGTTGCAGTGCGAAACAGGTCGTCGAGGTGATTGCTGCGCAGCGCGGTGTGACCGACGAGTGCGGCGACGTTCAGCGTGGTGTTCGCCGCTTCGACGGCGGCGCGGTAATCGCTGAAGCGTGGGTAAACGAATGCGGCAGAGCTGCCGAGCAGGTTCATCGGGTCCGGCGGATTGCCTTTGAGACTGACCGGCGAGGCGCTGATCCCACAGTTGCCGACGATCACCGTGGTCACGCCCTGGCTGAGCTTGGGCAGCATCTGCGGCTGGCGGATGACCACGGTGTCGTCGTGGGTGTGCACGTCGATGAAACCCGGGGCGAGCACGCGGCCGGCGGCGTCGATTTCCTCCGTGGCGCGGGCATCATGCAGGTCGCCGATACGTTCGATGCGCCCGTTGAGAATCGCCACATCAGCGCGGTAGCCGGGGGTGTTGCTGCCATCGATGACGGTGGCGTTGCGGATCAGCGTGTCGTACTGCATGTCTGTCTCCCGGCGGGAGTCAGCGTCAACTCCTGCCCTTGATCAAATGGTGATCGAAGCCTTGCTCCACCAGATACCGCCAGGCTACCTGAACCTCTTCGGGGATCGCCTGTTCGACCTGAAAACCCAACGCAGGGTAAACCATGATGCGGTGCACATCGCCGACCATTTCGTCGATCAGGCCCAGCACCCCGATCAGGTTGCTGACGTCATCAGGAAAATCGAACGACGGCGCATCCACAAAGGCTTCCAGTCCGGGCCACTGCACGGGCAGGGTCAACGCCACGCGCCGGATCGAATTGGGTTTGGTTAGAAACGTCGCACGACGCACGTCGGGAAACATCGCTCGGGCAAACGCGATGTTTTCGGCGAAGTTGGTCGCGCGGGTTTCCAGGGTGAACTGCTGCGCCGTCACCCCTTGCGCCAAGGCGCGTTGGGCAAAAATATCGGCTTCGGAGCGTTCCCACAAATGCCTGGTCCAGTTGCCGGTATTGCCGGTGAACAACAGGTGGGGTGCCACGCCGTCTTTCAACAGTTGGCAAGCGTAATCGCAGACCCGCAGGTCGTAGGAGCCGCAGACCACAATCAATTCACAAGCGCTGTGTTGGCGCCCCGCACCGAGGAATTTCCAGAGCACGCTGGCGTGCTGCAACGTCAATGTCATGACCGGGCAAACCTCTGGGTCGGGTGCGCGTTGATGAACAGCGCTCCATCGGCATAACCGTGCGCGCCCCTGCCGTCGAGCCTAAGCGCAAGCCGAGTGAAATCGGCATACACACCTGCGGCGCCATGCGCGGTCAGCGTCGGGTCGTCGCCAATGCCGATACACAGCGCACCGCTGCTGACCGCCGACTGCACGCCGCTGACAGAGTCTTCGAACACCAGGCATTCATCACTTTGCCGACCCAGTTGTGCCGCCGCCAGGCGATAGGGATCGGGGGCCGGTTTGCCGCTGCGTACGTCGTCGCGGCAGATGATGCTGTCGAACGCCGACGTCAGGTCGTGTTGCTGCAGAACGTGCCCGACCCGCGCCCGCCAACTGCTGGTGACCAGCGCCAAGGGCACGGCGTGCTCGCGGAGTCGGGCGATCAACGCCGCGACGCCCGGCACCAGCGCACAGTTCGTCACCTGCTCGATGGCGTCGACTTCACGCTTGATCGCCACCCGCTGTGCTTCGTCGAACTCGGCAAACAAGGTCTTGAGGGTGTAACCACCGGGGCGGCCGTGGATGTGCTCGTCAATGAACGCCTGATCGACGCTGAGCCCGTACTCGCGCGCCACGGTGGTCCAGGCGTGTTCAATCACCTCGCGCGACTGAATGAGCACGCCGTCCATATCAAAGCAGACGGCTGTAAACGTTTGTTGAGCCATGAGTTGAACTTCGCATTTTCTGATGAGCAATGAACGCCAGCACCGTTCCGACCAACGCGAACAGCGCCATCACGTAGTAGGACCACTGCGGCCGGGTCTGGTACAGGTAGCCGGCGAAAGGTGTGGCCAGGCCCATGGGCAACGCCACCGCCAGGGAGTAATAAACCCCTTGAGTAAAGACCTGAATATCCTGCGGTGCCTGGTCGCGAATAAAGCGCATGATCGCCGCGTGGTAGGCGGCAAAGCTCAGCGCGTGCAGACACTGCCCCAGCAGGATCAGCGACACCGCGTCGCTGTTGGAAAACAGCGCCCAGCGCAGTGCCGCACAGACACTGGAAAACATCACCAGGGGCAACGGCGCGCAAAACGCCAGGACCTTGTTAGAGAGCGCGAACCAGGTGATTTCCGCAATCACCGCCACCGCCCAGAACATGCCAATCGCTGAGGAAGAGAAGCCCTTCACTCCCCAACCGATCGAAGCCGTGGAAAAGTACAGGGTGTGGCTCAACTGAATGAAGCTGGCGGCGGCAATCGCGATCAGCAGGCTTTTGTGTGCCAACAGCGCTTTCCAGTCCGGCCGTTTGCGCGCCGGGCCGGGCGGCGCCAGATGCGCCCGCGCCACCTGGCGCTTCAGGCGCAGACAGGCCACGGCGGTGATCAACATGCTCGCTGCGATCACCAGCGGCACCCACGACTGGCTGTACTGCGCAAACAGAAAACCACCGAGGGTCGAGGTCAGGATAAAGGCCGATGAGCCTACCGCCCGCACCCAACCGTAATTCTGCAGGGCCAGTTTGTCGCGCTTGAGCAGATAGGACTCGGACAGCGGCAACACCACCATCCACAGCCCGCCAAACAGAACACTCAAGCACACGAACATCCATAAGTGCGCCGGGATGAAGTAGAACAGCAACGTACATAACGCGGCGGTAACGCTCAGAACAGCGGCGAGCCGCAACTGATCCACGCGCCAGTCGGCCACATAGGTGATCAGCACCCCGGTCACCACCTGCGGCCAATACGCCGCGGCGATCAGCAAGCCGATTTCACTGGCACTGAAGCCCAGGGAATCCAGCCAGGTCGGCCAGAACGGATAGATGATCCCTTCCGCCGCAAAAAAACCGAAGAAGATTAAATACATTCGTCAACCATAGCCCGGTACTCCTGAAGCAGGGCTCCCCGGGGAGCCCTGAATACCATCCATTATTCGAAGCGTTGCTGGGTGAAGCTGTTTTTGCCCTTGCGCCAGACGATCAGCGATTCACTCATGACCACCAGATCGACCATGCCTTCTTTCAACGCATCCAGTGCGTCCTGGGAAGAGCACACGATCGGTTCTTCGTGTCGATTGAACGAGGTGTTGATCAAGGCTGCCTGACCGGTTTTCTGGTGCCAGGCCGTCAGCAGGCGATGCATGAACGGGTCGCTCTGCGGGCGAATGATCTGCGGGCGCGCGGTGCCGTCGATGTGCACCACGGCCGGACTTGCCTCGCGAAATTGCGGATGGCAGTCGTAGGTCATGGTCATGGTATCGGCGGCCACTTGCTCCTCGTCCCAACCGACGTAGCAGGCCGGTGCTTGCTCAATGGCGGTGACCGGGCCGAACGGCATGAACTCGGTGCGGTGCATGCGCTTGTTGAGCCAGTCGTTCACCTCGGCATCCTGCGCGTGATAGACGATGCTGCGGTTGCACAGCGAACGCGGGCCGAACTCCATCTTGCCCTTGAACATGCCCAGCACCTGATTTTCCGTCAGGGCCTCGGTCAACACCTCGATGATGTTCGACGGCGTGTGATAACCGAGTTCAGGGTAGTCGCGATTGATCAGGTTGATGTTCTGCGAAACGCTACGCGATTCCGGGCCAAGCATCATCGACGGATTCTTGAAACGGGTGCCGTTTTCCAGGTACGCGGTACCGACCGCAGCAGCCAGTGCCAGGCCGCCATCGCCCATGCACGGCAGCACGTAGACGTCTTTGACGCCCGGGATCTCACGCAGACGCTGGTTGAGTTTGACGTTGCCAAACACGCCGCCGGCCAGGCACAGGTTGGCACTGCCGCGCAGGGCCAGATGATGGCTGACGGTGGCCACCAGCAGGTCTTCGCTGTGACGCTGTACAGCGGCGGCGATGTCCTCGGGGGTTTCCCGGGCAAACAGGGTTTCCAGCGGCTCGCTGTAGGTGTTGTAGGACGGCAGGAACATATCGCCGCAGCGCGCCTTGATGCGGCCGTCTTCGAAACGGATCATCTGCTGCATTACGCCCAGCAGTTTCTGCGGATCGCCGAATGCGGCCAGACCGGTGACCTTGCCTTCGTGGCGGTTGGGTTTGTAACCGAGCAGGTGGGTGATCCGGCCGTAGAAATAACCGAGGCTGTCGACACTGGTTTCGCGTTGCAGCACCGTGGTTTCTGACGGGCTGTACCAGGTGACGGTCAGCGACTGAAAGTCGCCGCGTCCGTCGCACGTCAGGGTCAACGCGTCCTCGAATGGCGAGCAGACATAGGCACCGAGCGCATGGCACTCGTGGTGATCAATGTAGTACGCCTTGCCTTGCAGACTGTTGTCGACGATGAACTGGTCGAATTCGCCGCGCTTTGCCTTGTCGTTGTTGATTTCATCGGTCACACGCTGACGGAACTGCGCAAGGCCCTGGGGGTTGCTCCTGACTTCCTCGACGATGCGATCGAAGTACAACGCCAGATGTTTGTCGGCACTGAAACCGGCGTTCCATCCATAGGCGACATGATCGACGTCTTCCAGCGACACGCCGGCCTGGCTCAACACAAACTCGATGGACTTGGCCGGCCAGATTTTATGGTCCTTGATGCGGGTGAAGCGCTCTTCACTGACCGCTGAAAGAATCTGACCATCACGTACCAGGCAAGCACCCGCCAAATCATTGTTTGTAATACCCAAAATGATCATAACTATTCCTTGTTTTCGCCAATTGAGGTGACGGCTTCGCCCACGCGCGTAGCGTGCAATGCAATAACCAGAGTCAATGACAGATGCCGGCCGTCATGGCCGACCATTACTCATCGGGAGATCGCGGATTCATGTAGGTCCGCCGGGGGGATACGCCCTTACGAGAAGGCATCAATGTGTCTCGCCATCGCAAATTCCTTTTGCCAGAAAACTCCATGGGCGGTGCCGTGCTGCACGGGCCTCATGCCTGCAACACGTGGAGGGCGACGTGCATCGCAGCCGCCCTCGTTTCATCGCGGTAGCAGCCTAGCCGGTAATTTCCCGAGCACCCGGCGAAGTCCCCGCTAAAAATTAAATTCCACTGGCATGCGGCGTATTTGCGGGGGTTTACCGGGACAAAAAAACGGACGATGACGGCGTGCCATTCAACTTTTCTGTTTTTGTTCCACCGCTTTCGCGAGCAAGCCCGCTCCCACCGGTTGATCGCATTCCGTCAGCCAGAATGCGGTTAACCTGTGGGAGCGGGCTTGCTCGCGAATGGCTTCACGCGGTGCAGCGTTAACTCACACCATTTCGTTACGAATCCACTCCACCACCGACGTACGCTTCGGCGCCCAGCCCAGCAGTTCACGGGCATGTACGCCGCGTACACGGCTGTTGGAACCAAGGCCGTAGTTGGCCATTTCGTAACCCCACTCGGCTTCGGCGTCTTGCAGCGGCCAGTCTTGTGGCTCGCCGAGATTCAGCGCTTCGGCCATGGCAGTGGTCATGTCAATGAACGACGCTTCGCCGCTTTCGACGAAGTAGAAAGTGCCCGGTACGTTTTTGGTCAGCGCCAGCAGATACAGGGCGACGACGTCTTCGATGTGCACGTTGGACCAGATGTTCTGGCCAGTGCCGACATGGCGCACTACGCCGCTTTTGCGCGCTTGTTTGAGCAGACGCGGCAACTGCACGCTGTCGCGATTGACGCCCAGGCTGTGGCCGTAGATCAGGGTGTTGCAGATCACCGCCGAGTTCACGCCGTCCTGTGCGGCGGCGAGGATCAGGTTGTCGATGGCCACACGGGCAGCCTTGTCAACGGTGGGTTCCGGCAGGTTGTCTTCGTAGTAGATGACGTCGCTGGACTTGCCGCCCGAAGCATCGCCGACAATGCTCGAACCGCTGGTGTGCAGGAACACTTTGTTCGAACCGCGCAGGGCACCGAGCAACGCTTCGACCGCGCCGCGATGGTCACTGCTGGCGGCGTTGATCACCGCATCGGCGGCGCGGGCCTGTTCAGCCAGCAATGTGCTGTCTTCGAGGGTGCCGATCACCGGGGTGATGCCCAAAGCTTTCAGCTCATCAGCCTGTTCGGCGCTGCGCACCAGGCCCGTTACAGAGTGCCCGGCCTGGATCAGGCCGGTGGCGATCGAGCCGCCGATAAAACCGGCAGCGCCGGTGATGAATACGGTCATGGAGAAAGTCCCTGCGTGAATAAGTGATGCAGTGAGTATCGACCGGCCACCCCGATGGAAAAACCCGCCCTCGCCCAAATCACTGTTGCGCAGGGATCACGAATCAACCCTTGAAATCGGCGCTGGCGTAGGCCGCAAGTTTGCTCTGGATGAAGTCGAGGAAGCACTGAATGCGCAGCGCCAGTTGCGAGTTACGGTAGTACACCGCGTTGATCGGCTGGCGATAACCGCTGTTGAATTCCGCCAGCAGCACCTTGAGGCGCCCGGCGCGAATGTCGTCGATGGTCATGAAGTGCGAGAGGCAGGCAATGCCCTGCCCTTCCAGCGCCAGATGGCGCACGGTCTCGCCGCTGGAAGCGCTGATCGCCGGGGTGATCGGCCAGCGGTCACCGTGCACGTAACGCAGCGGCCACTGATTGAGGCCTTCGTTGTGGGTGAAGCCAAGCAGGGTGTGTTCGCTCAAGTCGGCGACCTGCTGCGGCGCGCCGTGCTTTTCCAGATACGCCGGGCTGGCGACGATCAGCAACGGGCTGCAACCCAGTGAGCGCGCATGCAACGTCGAGTCAGCAAGGGTGCCGATGCGGATGGCGACGTCGGTGCTTTGTTCCAGCAGGTCAATGATCAGGTCATTGCTGTTGAGTTCGAGCTGGATGTCCGGGTACAGGCCACGGAATTCGTCGATGTACGGCACGATGGCGTGCAGCATGAAGGGCGACGCGGCGTTGATCCGCAGGCGTCCGGACGGGGTTTGCTGGCGTGAGGACAGACGCTCTTCGAGCGCATCCATCTGGTCGAGAATCAGCTTGGCCTGCTCGAAGAAATATTTGCCCTCCTCGGTCAGGTCCATGCGCCGCGTGGTGCGGTTGATCAGCGTGGTGTCGAGCTTGGCTTCAAGCCGCGACAGTGTGCGGCTGACCGCCGAAGGGGTCTGGCCGACCTGCTCGGCAGCGGCGGAAATCGAACCGCATTCGATCACGCAGACGAAAATCTGCAACTCATCGGATCTGGCTTTCACGGGTGTCCCTTATTGATCGACTGCACAAAATCCATTGTGGAGAGAGAACACCCCTGTGGCGAGGGGATTTATCCCCGATGGACTGCGCAGCAGGCCCCGCTTTTCGAGATCAAGATCGGGGGGCCGCTGCGCGACCCATCGGGGATGAATCCCCTCACCACATTTAAAACCCTCACCACAGTTACAACCGTAACCACGTGAAATCACTTCACGCCTTGAGACCAAACACCTGTTTCAGATGCTGCTCATACCGCGCCACATCATTCTCGATGTTCGGGCGCTTCATCACGTCCACACAGAGGAACGTCGGCAACCCACTCATGCCCAAAAACTCATTGGCCTTGTGGAACGGGAAATACACCGCATCCACACCTTTGGCTTCAAAGAAATCGCTCGGGTCATCAAACGCCTGCTGCGGCGCGTTCCAGGTCAGCGACAGCATGTACTGCTTGCCCTGAATCAGACCGCCGCTGCCGTACTTCTGCGACGCGTCGGAACGGGTCCGACCATCGCTGGCATAGAGGCTGCCGTGGCCTTCGGTGAAGACTTCGTCGATGTACTTTTTCACCGTCCACGGCGCACCCATCCACCAGCCCGGCATCTGATAAATGATCACGTCGGCCCAGAGGAATTTGGCCACTTCTTCAGCGACGTCGTAACCCTCGTCGATGAACGTGGTTTTGACATCCAGACCGCCACGATCCAACACGCTCAGCGCGGTTTCGTGCAGGGTGGCGTTGTAACGACCGTCGGAGTGGGCGAATTTCTTGCCACCATTGAGCAACAACACTTTTTTCATCGGAACGCCTCGCGCAGCCATTGGGCTGGAGAAAGATGGGAAAACGAATGGCGGCAGGTTAACCATCCATCTCGCGCGGAATAAGCCGCGTCGGCGCAAAATACATTTGATCAAAAAGCACGAATCGAATGCCGATTGTTGCAATAGCATTTCCGTCCATCTGCATTTGAGGAGTTGTTTTGATGAGTGAACGCCACGGTTTCATCCTGCATGCCAAGACCCGCCCGGAAAAAGCCGAGGCCTTCGAAGCGCTGTTTCGCGCCTATGTCGAACCGAGCCGCGCCGAGCCAGGCTGCATCGAGTACCACATGCTGCGCGACAAGGAAGACCCGACGCTGTTCATCTTCTACGAGATCTGGGAAAGCCAGGCGCACCTCGACGTGCATTCGAATCTGCCGCACATGCGCGAGTTTTTCGACAACCGCATGACGTATCTGGAGCGTGATTTCGATATCCGTCGGATCGACATGCTCAGCGCCTCGTCGGCTAGCCGCTGATCAGCAAATGGGCGCCGAGTGCGCCCAGTCCGATAAAGAACACCCGCTTGAACAGCACAGCGCTGATGCGCTGACGCAGCCATTGGCCGAACCCCATGCCCAGCATCGCCGGGATCAGCACCAGCAGCGACGCACTCAATTCGCCACTGCCCAGTGCGCCGCGCCAGAACAGGCCGCCGGCCAGCGCCAGAGTCGACACGGTGAACGACAGGCCCAGCGCCTGCACCAGCTCATCGCGACTCAAACCCAGCGCCTGCAGGTACGGCACCGCCGGAATAACGAACACACCGGTGGCCGAAGTGATAACCCCGGTGATCAACCCGCACAGCGGACCCAGCCACGGTTCATGCCGAGGATTGACCTGCAGCGTCGGCAGCAGCAACCCGCTCAATGCATACAGCAGCAACGCCGCGCCCAGCCCACGCACCACCCAATGCCCGCCTGCCATGCCGATCGACAACGTGCCGACGGCGGTGCCGAGGAAGATCATCAACAACAGCGGCCACAGGCGTTTGAGCAGCCCTTTCAGATGCCCGCCGAACGCCAATTGCCAGACATTGGTCAGCGTCGCCGGAATGATCAGCAACGCGGCTGCCTGTGACGGCGCCATAGCCAGACCGAGCAGGCCCATGGCGACGGTGGGCAGACCGAGGCCGATTACGCCTTTGACCAGCCCGGCCATGATGAAAGTGGCGATGACCAGCAGGGACAGAGCCAAGCCGAGGTTTTGATAGAAGTCTGCAAATGCGTTCATGGCGCTACTGTGCGCTTTGGCGGGTGCGTTGAAAATCTGCCATATACTGAGGCTGCCTCTGCCGGTACAAGAGGCTGTTAATTGCGTTGCGGCTGATGGCCCCTTCGCGAGCAAGCCCGCTCCCACAGTTTTGGATTCACCACTGATCCACTGTGGGAGCGGGCTTGCTCGCGAAGAGGCCCGCCCAGACACCACAAAAACCACAGGCGGCCACATGCACTTCGACCTCACCGACCTGCGCCTCTACCTGCACATCCTCGACGCCGGCAACATCACCGCCGGTGCCGCCCGCAGTCATCTTTCGCTCGCCGCCGCCAGCGCCCGCATCCGCGCCATGGAAGCCTCGCTGGGCACCGAGTTCCTGCAGCGCGGCCGCCGTGGCGTGAGCCCGACGCCCGCTGGCAAGGCACTGGCCCACCACGCGCGCATCCTCCTGCAACAGGCCGAACGCATGCAGCAGGATCTGGCCGACTACGCGCAGGGCGTCAAAGGACAGGTGCGACTGTTGTGCAACACCACGGCGATCACCGAATACCTGCCGGAAGTGGTCGCGGACTTTTTGCGCGAGCATCCCAACCTCGACATCGATCTGCAGGAACTGCCCAGCGCCCGCATCATCCACGCCTTGCGCCAGGGCGCAGCCGATATCGGCATCGTCTCCGATGCAGTGGACACCACCGATCTGCAGACCCAGCCGTTTCGCGACGACCCGTTGCGACTGATCGCGCCGCACGGACATCCACTGGCCGACGCCGCCGAGGTCAGTTTCAGCGCCGCTTTGCACTACGATTTCGTCGGTCTGAGCACCGACAGCGCGCTGGCGGTCTACCTCGAAGAACAGGCGCTGCACAGCGGCTCGCGCATGCAGGTGCGGATCCGCGCCGACGGTTTCGAAGGGGTGCTGCGCATGGTCGCCCGAGGCGCCGGCCTCGCCATCGTGCCGCTGGCGGCCATTGAACGCGCGACGCCCCGCTCATTCAACAGCATCGCCCTCAATGAGCCATGGGCCCGCCGCACGCTGATGCTCTGCGCCCGGGACTTCAGCGCCCTGCCAGGTTATGCCAAAGCCTTGCTGCAAGCCTTGACTCTCCCCTGAGGGGCAGACTTCATCCTTGGCGTTCAACGGCAAGGAGCATGACCATGGGCAAACGCATTCTGCTGATTCTCGGCCATCCCGGCGCGACGAGTTTCTGCGCCGCACTCGCCGAGCGCTACGCACAATCAGCGCTCGATGCCGGACACCAGGTGCGTCAGCTACGCCTGGGAGAGATGGCTTTTGACCCGGTGTTGCGCCAGGGGTATCAACAGGTTCAAGCGCTGGAAGAAGACTTGAGCCGCGCGCAATCCGACATCCTTTGGGCCGAACATCTGACGCTGGTCTACCCGATCTGGTGGGGCGGCATTCCAGCGCTGCTCAAAGGTTTTTTTGATCGGGTGTTGCTGCCGGGATTCGCCTTCAAATACCGAAAAGGCAAACCCTTTCCCGATCAGTTGCTCAAGGGGCGCACCGCGCACTTGCTGGTGACGATGGACACGCCACTCTGGTATTACCGCTGGATCTACCGGATGCCGGGACTGCATCAGGTGCGCAAGACCACCCTGCAGTTCTGTGGTATCAACCCCCTGCGCACGCTGACCTTCGGCCCGCTGCTTGAGTCCAGCGACCGGCAACGCCAGCGCTGGCTGCAACAGGCGCACGCTATCGCCCGCCGCTAAGTCTGCCGATAATGCGCCGCACGGTTTCACATTGAAAAAGGACTTTTATGTACATCGGCCAAGCCGCGCAACGTGCCGGCACCACCATCAAAAGCATTCGCCACTACGAGTCGATCGGTCTGCTGCCCGCGCCCCGGCGCCAAGGTAAATATCGCCTCTACGACCAACAAAGCATCGAACTGCTGATCTTCATCAAATGCGCAAAAGAGATGGGCTTCAGGCTCCGGGAATTGCAGACGATTTTTGCCGCGCATCATGGCGAGGCCATGCCATGGGATCTGGCCCAACAAGCTATCGAGGCAAAAAAACGCGAGATCAACAGCAGCATCGCTGAGCTGACGCGTCAATACGCGCAACTGGAAGGTTTCGAAATCGACCTTGAACGGGCGCGGGTCGAATGCCCGCTGGAAAACCTTTGACGGTTTGCGCGTTTCTGAGCAGCTCGATGTCGAGCACAGACAACTGAGCGGCAACCGGGCGCTATAGGGTGCGAGTTGGTTTCTTTGCCATCCGCCCACTGCCAGGAGTTCTCATGACCGCGACCGCCCCCATCACCGTTTTGCGCGACACCCACCCGCTGCCGGTACTCGATGCCTGCAAATGGGAAAAACTCGAAGGTGACCCGCACACCGTCAACCTCAACGCTTACACCAGCGAAGACGGCAGCAAGATCATGGGCACCTGGATCTGCACCCCGGGCAAGTGGCGGGTCGATTATGTGAAGTGGGAGTACTGCCATTTTCAGGAAGGCTACTGCATCATCACCCCGGACGGCATGGCGCCAATCCACCTGCGAGCCGGCGACATCTTCGTGGTTGAACCGGGGATGAAAGGCACCTGGGAAGTGGTCGAGACCGTACGCAAATATTTCGTCTTCGCCTGACAAGCAAAAGATCGCAGCCTTCGGCAGCTCCTACAGGGTGTACATTTCCCCCATGTAGGAGCTGCCGAAGGCTGCGATCTTTTTTGCCTTCTATAAAAACCTGTGGCGAGGGAGCTTGCTCCCGCTCGGCTGCGCAGCAGTCGTAACTTCGGTTAATGCGGTTTTTCTGAAGAACCGCATTAACCGGGTTTGGGTCTGCTGCGCAGACCAGCGGGAGCAAGCTCCCTCGCCACAGAAGCACTCTTGCCACCAGAGCATCGGCGATCCGAATTTACTGCGGCTTGCGATAGCTGTTGATAATCGCCGAGAAGTCCTTGCCGCCCTCCCCGCGCTGGCTCATCGCCTGATACAACTGCTGCGCCACCGCGCCGAGCACCACCGGTTGATGCGCCTGACGCGCCGCTTCGGTGGCCAGCCCCAGATCCTTGAGCATCAGTTCGGCACCAAACCCACCGGTATAACCGCGCGAGGCCGGCGCCGTTTCGACGATGCCCGGCCACGGGTTGTACATTTCCGAACTCCAGCAACGCCCGGTCGAGCTGTTGATGATCCCGGCCAGCACCGAAGTGTCGATCCCCAGTGCATCACCCAGCGCCATGGCTTCGCTGACACCGACCATCGAGATTGCCAGCAGCAGGTTGTTACAGATCTTGGCGATTTGCCCGGTGCCGACTTCACCGCAATGCACGATGTTGCGGCCCATCTGCGCCAGCACCGGTTGCAGGGTGGCGAACAGTTCCGGAGTGGCGCCGACCATGAAGGTCAGCGTGCCGGCGGTCGCGCCGCCAGTACCGCCGGAGACCGGTGCATCGGCCATGGCCACGCCTTGTTTGGCAGCCGCAGCGGCGACATCGCGGGCGGTTTGCGGATCGATGGTGCTGCAATCCACCGCTGGCACACCTTTGCCAATGCCGGCCAGCACACCGTCTTCACCCATCCAGACGCTGCGCACATGCACCGCCGCCGGGAGCATGGTGATCACCAGTTCAGCGTCTTCGGCGGCCTCACGGGCCGAGGCACGAATGGTGCCGCCCAGTTGCTCAAGTTCCGCCAGCACCGTCTTGTTCAGGTCCACCAGATTCAGTGAATGCCCGGCCTTGATCAGGTTGCGCGCCATCGGCGCCCCCATGTTGCCCAGACCGATAAATGCGATTTTCATGGCGATTCCTCAGCGCAGGTTGATGGTGGTGTTCACGCCGTCGTTGACGCTGTCGTCATCGAACCAGCGCGCCGTGACCGTTTTGGTCTGGGTGTAGAACTGCACCACTTGCTTGCCGTACGGGCCGAGGTCGCCGAGTTTCGAGCCACGGGAACCGGTGAAGCTGAAGAACGGCACCGGCACCGGAATCGGGATGTTGATGCCGACCTGGCCGACGTCGATTTCCGTCTGGAATTTGCGCGCCGCTGCACCGCTCTGGGTGAACAGGCCCGTGCCGTTGCCGAACGGGTTGGCGTTGACCAGCGCGATCGCCTGATCAAGGGTGTCGACTTCCAGCACCACCAGCACCGGGCCGAAGATTTCCTGGGTGTAGATCTGCATGTCGGTGTTCACGCCCGAGAACAGAGTCGGGCCGACGAAGTTGCCTTGCTCGTACCCCGGCACCTTGATGTCGCGACCGTCGAGTTCCAGCTTGGCGCCTTCCTTGATGCCGCTCTCGATCAGGTCGAGAATCCGCGCCTTGGCTTTCTTCGAGATCACCGGCCCCACATCGGTGCCCGGCTCACTGCCGGCGTTGACCTTGAGTTTCTGCGCCAGCGCTTTCAGGTCCGGCAGCCATTGCTTCGCCGCACCGACCAGCACCACCACCGAAGTGGCCATGCAACGCTGACCGGCGGCACCGAAGCCGGCGCCGACCAGCGCATTCAGCGCTTGCTCGCGATTGGCGTCCGGCAGCACTACGGCGTGGTTCTTCGCGCCCATCATCGATTGCACGCGTTTGCCATGCTTGCCGGCCAGGTCGTAGACGTGAGTACCAACCGCAGTCGAACCGACGAACGACACCGCTTTGATGTCCTTGTGAGTGCACAGGCCATCAACCACGTCTTTACCGCCATGAACCACGTTGAGCACGCCTGCCGGAACGCCAGCCTCGATCGCCAGTTCCACCAGCAGCATGGTCGACAGCGGATCCTGTTCCGAAGGTTTCAAGACGAAGGTGTTGCCGCAAGCGATCGCCATCGGGAACATCCACAGCGGAATCATCGCCGGGAAGTTGAACGGGGTGATGCCGGCGCAAACGCCGATTGGCTGGCGCAGGGTGTAGGTATCAACGCCACCCGCCACGTTTTCGGCGAACTCGCCCATTTGCAGGGTGCCGATGGAGCAGGCGTGTTCGACCACTTCCAGGCCACGGAAAATATCGCCCTCGGCGTCGGCAATGGTCTTGCCCTGCTCGGCGCTCAGCACCACGGCGATACGCTTGGAGTGTTCACGGATCAGCGCCTGCAGCTTGAGCATGATGCGCATGCGCGCGCCGATCGGGGTCAGTTTCCAGGTCTGGAACGCGCGGTGCGCGGCACTGATGGCGGCATCGACTTCAGCGGCGGTGGCGAACGGGACTTTGGCCAGCACTTGCTGGGTCGCCGGGTTGACGATGTCGTGCCACTCGGTGGTCTGCGATTCGACCCACTCGCCGTCGATCAGCAACTTGACCTTCTGGACCGTGGTTTCGTTGGGCGTAAGCGATGCGTTCATGCTGGTCTCCGAAACTTGTTTTTATCGTAGGAGCCAAGGCGAAAGGGTTCGCCTTGAGATGAGGCGTGTGTCACGAATTGGTTGTCGGACTGTTTTTGGAGTATAGATGTGCAAACTTCTAATAAGAACGCACATATAAGCCCGTCCATCATGCAAAAAAACATCACCTCCCTGGGGTCGCTGAACTGGGACGACCTGAAGTTTTTCCTCGAAGTCGCCCGTACCCGCAAGGCCAGCACCGCGGCCAAACGGCTCGCCGTCGACTACACCACCGTGTCGCGGCGCATCAGTTCGCTGGAAGCGGCATTGGGTACGTTGCTGTTCGAAAAATCGCGCACCAGCGGTTTTGTCCTGACCACTGAAGGCCAGCGTTTGCTGGGCTATGCCGAGTCGATTGAAAGCACGTTGCACATGGCTTGCGAGCAGGTCTCGGGCTCTGGTGTGGCACTTTCCGGGCATGTACGCATGGGCTGCACCGAAGGTTTCGGCAGTTTTTTCATCACCCCGCAGCTGAGCCACTTCGTCGACGCCTACCCAGCGATCTCGGTGGACATCCTGCCGCTGCCGCACTTCATCAGCCTGTCCAAGCGCGAGGCCGATATCGTCATCGCTTTGGAACGCCCGGAACACGGCCCGTACGTGTGCTGCAAACTCTGCGACTACCGCTTGCAGCTGTACGCGACCCAGGACTATCTCGACCAGCACCCACCGATCCGCCGCCCGGCCGATTTGGGCAAGCATCAATTCATCAGTTATGTGGATGACCTGGCGTTCAGCTCGGAGCTGCTGTACCTGGCGAACGTGCTGCCCGGCGCCAGCGCAAACCTGCGCAGCACCAGCGTGATCGCGCAGTTCGTCGCGGCGCAGCAAGGGCGTTCACTGGCGATTCTGCCGTGCTTCCTCGCGGCGCAGGATCCGCGCCTGCTGCCGGTGCTGCCCGAAGAAATCGACATCACCCGGCAGTTCTGGATGTACTGCCGGGAGGATCTGAGGAAATTGAAGCGGATCACCCTGTTGTGGGATTACATCCGTGAGGTGACCGAGCGTAATCAGGGTCTGCTGATGGGGCAGACCCGCGAGATGCGGTTTGCCGATTAATCGGCGCTGACCACAATCGACACCCGGCGATTCTCGGTGCGTCCGGCGGACGTGTTGTTCGACGCCACCGGCTCGCTGCTGCCCAGTCCGCGCAGCTGGATGTTCTCTTCCTTCATGCCGACGGTGGTCAGCACTTTGGCCACACTCTTGGCACGGCGCAGTGACAGTTGCTGGTTGTAGGCTTCTTTGCCCGAGGCGTCGGTATGACCGTCGACCCGCACCCGCTCGATACCGACGCCGAGCAGTGCCTTGCCGATGCGTTCGACGATTTCGGTGCTCTGGTTGTTCAGGCTTTCGATATCGCTGCCAAACAGCACTTTGCCGGACAGGCCAAACTCCCAACCCTCGTCGGTCGCTTCGAAGCCTTGTTGTTTGAGGACGGCAATCTGCGCCGGGGTCAGGCCTTTCTGCGGTGCGGTCTGGCACCCGGTCAGCGCCAGTACGGCGATCATCAGCAAGGCGGAAAACAGTCGAGCGGGAAATGTGAACACGGAATCAGCTCCTGGTTTGCAGATTGACGACCGGGCTCTCCGACCCGGCAGTAAATTGAGCGCCACGCGACAGGCGCTTGGCCTGATACATCGCGGCGTCGGCGGCGTTGAGCAAGGCCCCTGGCGTGGCGCCATGATCGGGGAAAACCGCAATGCCGATACTGAGCGACGTCACCACACTGGTGTCGCCCGGCAGCGCGATGGGCATGTCCATGCTGGCGAGAATCTTGTCAGCAATGCGCTCGGCGTCCTCGATCTTGTGCAGCGGCGCGAGTAGTACGGCGAACTCGTCGCCGCCGAGCCGCGCCACCAGATCCTCTTCACGCAGTTGCGCGCGGATCCGATTGGCGACCGCCACCAGCACCGCGTCGCCAGCGGCGTGACCGAAGTTGTCATTGATGCCTTTGAAGCGGTCGCTGTCGAGAAACATCACCGCCACCCGCTCATTGAGCTTGCCGGCGTTGCGCAAGGCGCGAATCAATCGCCCCTCGAAAAACGCCCGGTTGGGCAAACCGGTGAGGCTGTCGTGGCTGGCCTGATGGGCGAGGGTTTCGTTCTCGCTTTGCAGATGGGTCTGCCAGGATTCGAGTTCATCGAGCAGGGCATTGAAGTCGTTGCCGAGGTTGTCGAGCTCGGCGATCTGCGCCGGTGGTACCCGGCGATCCAGTGCTCGCTCGCTGCGGGCAGCGTGGGCCACCGCCGCGAGGCTGCGAAGCGGGCCGGTAATGCTGCGCAGCTGTCGGCGCGCCAGATACAGCGCGACCCAGGCACTGATCGCGGTGCAAAGAATGATCCCCGCCAGACCGCTGAGCAAAAAGCGCATCAGGCTACCGCCGTGACCGACCAGCAGGATGCGTCCGATTTCACGATCCTGATGCACGATCGGCAGGCTGATCGGCTTTTCCAGAATGGTCCGGGCAGCCTGCATTTCCAGTTGGGAAAACAGACCGTTTTCGGGCCGCTGCCAACGCGCCAGCAACTGCCCCTGTGTGTCGAACACCTGGGCATCCGCCACCTCTTCGGTGGACGCGATCAAGGCCAGCGCTTCGGTGGCGGCGTCCTTATCGTTGAACACCACCGCCGCTTCCACGGTGTAGCTGATCGAACGTGCAATCAGATGCAGGTTGTGATCGGCGTACACCCGCAGCGCGAGAACGCCCAGCAGGGTCAGCGACACGCTGGCCATCGTCACGGCCACCAGCGCGACAATCAAATGGCCGCGGCCGATGACCGAGCCCAGTGTCGGGCGGCTCCTGGAACGAAACAGCTTCATGGTGCCGCCGGTTTGCGGCGCGACAACTGCAGTACGCTCGGGTGGATGCGTACACCGCTGCGGGCGACGGAGTCGAGATTGACCTCGAAGGAAACCTGCTGATCGCCGACCCGCAGGCAGAACAGGCTGCCGACCGTGCACTGATCGCCACCTTCGCTGATGCTCAGCACCGGATGGCCGATCAATGAGGTGAACAGCCGACTGCGTTCATCTGCGGTGAGTTTGCCGATGTACACCGCATCGCATTCGCTGACGATCGCCGGGTTGTCGGCCAGCAGTCGGCGCACAGCGACCGGACGACCGGTGGCTTGCGTAGTGCCTTTGACCAGGTCATCGGTGTATTCGGTGGGGCCGACGATGCACAGGCGCAATTGTGCGGGTTCCACCGGCCAGCGCGCGTAACTGAGGATGCCCAGCACAACCTGCGTCACCGACTGGGCGCGCTGCTCGGCCATGCCCACCGGCGTCTGTGCCTGCGCCATGGCGGCGCCGGTCAGCAAACAGAGCAGACCGACAAGCAATGCGTGCTTGCAGCGAACCACGCGCTCTGTCGCCCAGACAGCCACCTTCATGCAGGGATTCTCTTGGATCGTACCGAAATGATGCCGCAACGATAGCACAGCACAGTAACACCAGCGAGACAGCAGCTGCTGACCAGATGGTCAATAATCGGCACCGAACATCAGGTTATTTCATTCCCGAACCTCGCCACCTTCTTCCAGTTCCAGCATCAATCCGCTCAGGCGCTTGACCTTGCGCTGCACCGCCTCTTCAAACACGCCGGCCCGGGGCTCGATCAAAGTGAACCAGTGTTTGGCCCGGGTAATACCGGTATAGATCAATTCCTTGGTCAACACCGGATTCAAGGCGTCCGGCAGGATCAGCGCGGTGTGGGCGAACTCGGAGCCCTGGGATTTGTGCACCGTCATCGCGTACACCGTTTCCACATCGTTGAGCCGGCTCGGCAGCACGAAACGCACACCGCCCTGCCCGTCGTTACGCGGAAAGGCCACGCGCAGCACCGGTTTGCCGGCGTCCGGGCCTTCGCGCTCGGGCAACTTGAGGGCGATGCCAATATCGCCGTTCATCAGACCCAGACCGTAATCGTTGCGCGTCATCAGCACCGGCCGGCCTTCGTACCATTGCTGGTCATGCTCGATCAGGCGTGCCTTGACCAGCGTTTCGGTGATCCGCAGATTCAACCCTTCAACGCCCCAAGGCCCCTTGCGCACAGCACACAACAACTGGAAGGTGTCGAACGCCTGCAGCACTTCCCGCGCCCAGTTGATCCAGTCCGGATGCTCCAGCGGTCTTTCCGCTGGCGGGCGTTGTTGGCGCAGGATATTCAGATAGTGGCGATAACCCTTTGGACCTTCCCCATGACCGTCGAGCAGCAGCCGCTCGAACGTGTGATCGTGTTCGCCCTTGAGCGGCAGGGAAAACACGTCATCATAGTGACCGGCCGCCAGCAACTGGCGCGCCTCCTCCGGCAACTGCTGATTGACCCGCCGCGCCAGCTGACCGATGCCGCTGCCTTCACCGAAGCGTCGGGAATGGCGCAGCATCACCAGTTGCTGCGCCAGCGGATGCGAGCCGTCGCGGTCCTCGTGCAAGCCACTGTCCTGCAAGGACTCTCCACTGACCGACTCCAGCCACCGCCGGGTCTGCGGGTTGTACCAGCCTGCCTCGGCATCGCGGCACAGATCGCCGAGCACCGCCCCGGCCTCTACGGAGGCGAGTTGATCCTTGTCACCGAGCAACACCAGACGCGCATGCGCCGGCAACGCATCGAGCAGGTTAGCCATCATTTCCAGGTCGATCATGGAAGCTTCATCGACCACCAGCACGTCCAGCGGCAAGCGGTTGCCGGCATGGTGGCGGAAGTGTCGGGTGCCGGGCCGGCTGCCCAACAAACGATGGACAGTGGTCACGTCGCAGGGGATCTTCTCGCGCACGTCTTCGGTGACTTTCAGCGACTGCACTTGCTGGCTGATGGACTCGGTCAACCGCGCAGCAGCCTTGCCCGTGGGCGCCGCCAGACGAATGCGCAACGGCTGACCGGCTTCCACCGCCGGCGCCTGAAGCAGCGCGAGCAGACGCACCACCGTGGTGGTTTTGCCAGTTCCCGGGCCGCCCGTGATGATGCTGAAGGCTCCCCGAGTGGCAAGCGCGCAGGCGAGTTTCTGCCAGTCGATCACTGCTCCGGGCCTGGCGGGGCCGAACAATTCATCGAGACGCTGGGGCAAGTCATCCGGCGGCGTTTCGCCTTGGGCCAGACGTGTGCGTAACGCCGCATCGATACGCCGCTCATAGGCCCAGTAGCGCCGCAGGTACAGACGCTTGCCGGACAGCACCAACGGTCGCTGATGCGCCGCTTCGCTACTGTCCGCAGCCAGTGCAACCAGAGCGCTGCCCGCCAGCACCTTGCACCAATGGGCGCCATCCAGCGTTTCAAGCAACTGCGACGGCAGGAGCAAGACATCACTTTGCTCATCGCCTTCAGGAGGTAAAGACAGGGCGAAATCCGGGGCCTTGAGGGTTTCGAACAAGTCGAGGCAGACATGTCCGTGACCCAGTTGATGGCTGGTCAGTGCGGCAGCGAGCAACACCAGTGGATCGGACCGGGGTGCGAGTTCGTTCAGAAAACCGATAAAGGCCTTGTCCAGCGAACGAAGCCAGCCTCGCTCGACCCAGCGATCAAGCAAGATCAGCAGATCCGAGGCACTGGTCAGTGGCGCCAGGCTTGACGGGTTGTCGATAGCCGATGACAGATCGGCGAAGGTACGGCTCATAGCAGGACTCCCTGTTCCCATGCGGGTTCGGCCTTGGGTTCCGGCTTACCCTGGAAAAGGCGATCCAGGCGCTCGATCAGCTCACGTGGCGGCCGCGCAAAATACACGCCGCGACTGTCTGCCCGGGTCCCGCGCAGGAACACATACAACGCACCACCGACATGCCGATCGTAATCGTAGTCAGGCAACCGCGCCTTCAGTTGTCGATGCAACGCCAGCAGATACAACACGTATTGCAGGTCATAACGATTGTCGAGAATCGAGCGCTCCATGGCTTGCTCGGTATAGGCCGCATCGTCGACACCCAGCCAGTTGGATTTGTAGTCGGCCACGTAGTAGCGCCCTTCATGTTCGAAGGTCAGGTCGATGAAGCCTTTGAACATGCCGTTGAGCTGTACTGGCTCGGCGGCCACTCGTGCCACACCGTTGTGGGTGTACTGACGCACCCACTCATCGAGTTTGAGAACATCGACCTTGTGGCTGGCGAACCAGAACTCCATCTCGACGCGGTACTGTTTGAGTTGCTCGAGAACCACCGGAGGCTGTCCGCCACCTGCTGGTAGCGGCGACTTGAGCAAGTGTTGCAGCCAGTCACTCAGAGTGGTGATCCAGCCTTCCCAGCCGCGCAGGTTGCAGCGTCGGCCAATCACATCCTTGAGCGTTTCAAAAGGAACGGCAAAACCTTCGTCTCCGGCCCACTCGAGCAGACCATGAAGAAAGGTTCCTGGATTCGGACCGCGAGGAAAACGATGAATATCGGCGCCGCCGGCGACGATCTCGCGTGGCGCATCCGGGTCGAGACGCTCATCATCAAACAGCTTTTGCGCTTGTGGACTGTCCGGCGCCTCATCGCTGCCCACGCTCAATACGTCACTGATGCGCAAAGCACTGTAAGAGGCAATCCACCAGTTTTCGCTGGCCTTGCGCTTGGGCACCAATGTAGCGCTGAGGATCGCTTCGTTGCGCTCGGGCCGGTAGATCTCCTGAGTGGCTTGAGGCAACTCCCCCAAGCTGATGGCCGTGCAGTTCTGTTGCAAATCCTGCAGCCAGCGGCTCAGACCGGTTGACTCATCCAGCCTTGCGCCGCCACCCAGGAGATAGCCAAGCGCCGAAAGATGAAGCACCGAACCGTTGTTATTACCGCGTTTGAGGTCCGTGACACCCAGCCAGCAGGCATGTTGCGCGCGAGTCAGGGCGACGTAGAGCAGACGCAGGTCCTCGGCCAGACGCTCGTCATCCGCCAGGGCGATCAATTCGGCGGTCGGCTTCAGTGTCACCTGGGCTTTGCCGGAGGCATCGTGGTAATGCAGCGGCAAGCGACTGCCATCCACCGGTTTTGCCGAGCAGATGAACGGCAGGAACACCAGTGGATACTCAAGCCCTTTGGACTTGTGAATGGTCACGACCTTGACCAGTTGCTCGTCACTCTCCAGACGCAATATCTGCTCTTCGCCGGCCTGACCGGACAACGCCAGAAGCTCGGCCAGATGACGAATCAGCGCTTGCTCGCCATCAAGCTCCGCGGCAGCCTGCTGCATCAGTTCCGACAAGTGCAAAAGGTTGGTCAGTACCCGCTCGCCATCACTGCGCGCGATCAGAGTTTGCGGCAGGTGAAAGTCGTGCAGCAGGCGCCGTAACATCGGCAACACACCTTGCTTGCGCCACAGTTCGCGATAGCCACGAAACTGCATGACCCGGGCTTCCCAGACCAACTCGTCCTGATTCAAACGTTCCAGTTCAGCCAACGGCAGATTGAGGGTGATGCAAGCCAGCGCAGCCTTCAGAGAGCGCTCGATATCCGGCTCCGCGCAGGCCTTGAGCCAGGAGAGCAGGTCATGCGCTTCCTGGGCGGCGAACACCGAGTCCTTGTCCGACAGGTAAACGCTGCGCACGCCACGGGCCGCGAGTTCTGCGCGTACGGCTTGGGCCTCTTTGCCGTCGCGTACCAGAATCGCAATGTCAGAGGGTCGCAAGCCTCTGAAGTCTTCTCCGTCGCGGACAAATCCCGCCGCACCGGTTTGCCCGCCATTGAGCAACGCGGTGATTTCGCTGGCACAGGCCGCCGCCAATTGCTGGCGATAGACCGCGCCTGACAGCGGCTGATCCGTCGACAGGTGCCAGACATTCAGTGCCGCGACATCGTGCCCCGCAATCTGCAGCCGCTCTTTACGCCCCTGAGACTCAACAGGCTGGAACGGCACCGGGTTTTCCCCGGTTTTTTCCCGAAACAAAAACGCGCCGCGTCCCTGCTCGCGGGACTCGGCGCGTTCGAATACGTGATTGACCGCGTTGACCATGCCATGGCTGGAGCGGAAGTTGGTGCCCAGCGTATGCAGGCGGCCGGCAGTAGCCTGACGCGCACGCAGGTAGGTGTAGATATCGGCGCCACGGAACGCGTAGATCGCCTGCTTGGGGTCACCGATCAGGAACAGGCCGGTATCCGGACTGTTGTCCTCGATGCGGTAGATGCTCTCGAAAATCCGGTATTGCACCGGGTCGGTGTCCTGAAACTCATCGATCAGAGCAACCGGAAACTGCTCGCGGATCACCGCAGCAAGGCGCTCGCCGCTGTCGGATTGCAACGCCGCATCGAGGCGCAACAGCATGTCGTCGAAACCCATTTCCGCACGACGACGCTTCTCTTCCTCAAAACGCGCGCCCACCCATCTCGCCGCATGTTGCAGTACGGCGGCATCGGGGGTGGGAAGCGCGTCGAGGCTCGACTTGAGCCCCGGCATCGCGTCGAGACCCGGATGACTCGGTGCCTGGCCCTTCCAGGCTTCGGCCATTCCGTCAGGGGTCAATCGGGTGAAACCGGTGCCGATGTCCAGTTGCTCCATGGCCTCGTCTTCGGCCCACGCCTTGAGTTTCTCGAACCAGGGCTCGAAGTAGCGCGCCTGCATCTTGCGTCCGTCGACGGCTTTGCTCGCAACGCCTTCGTGACAGATCACCAGCAGCTCATCGGCCCACTGACGCCACGGCATCTTCAGCTCAAGCAACGCGGCACGCCGTTCTTGCAGGCACTCGTCGATCAGCTCTGCGGGGGCCTTGCCGTCATCACTGTCGCGCTCACTGCCAAACAGGCCGCGCACTCGTGGCAACAACGCTGCCGGCCCGCCCCAGTTAGCGCGAACCCAGTTCAGCGCGTCGCCCTGCATCGGGTAACAGAACAGTCGCCAGTAATCGCGCAGTACTTCACCGAGCAGATCGCTGTGATCGGTTTCCAGGGACTGGGTAAACAGGCTGCCGCTGTCGAACGCGTGTTCGCGCAGCATGCGCTGGCACCAACTGTGGATGGTGGAGACGGCCGCTTCATCCATCCATTGCGCGGCGATGTCCAGGCGATTGGCGCAACCGGGCCATTGTGCCGGGTCAAACTGCTCGCGCAGCTCGGCAATCAAGCCGTCCGGCGCCGGGGTTTCTTCACGGAAAAACCGCGCAGCCTCGGCCAGCCGCGTACGGATTCTTTCACGCAGCTCCTTGGTGGCGGCATCGGTGAAGGTCACCACAAGTATCTGCGGGGGCAGCAATTCACGGCCGAAGCCGCTCGATTCGCCGCCGTGGCCAAGGATCAGCCGCAGATAGAGAGCAGAAATGGTAAAGGTCTTGCCGGTACCGGCACTGGCTTCGATGAGTTGACTGCCGTGCAGTGGAAAGGCCAGAGCCAGCGGTGTTTTGGTACTCATGCGCGTGCCCCTTCGCTGGCCAACGAGCGCCATGGCGCTTCAAACAGGGGGCGATACAACGCGTCGCACCAACCGGAGAATGTTTCGTCGGCACTCAATGCGTCAAAGTCAGCGAATTGGCGTGACAGCGCAGGGCTTTCACGGCGCTCACCTTCACTGGTCTGGCCGTCACCTTCGTAGGCTTTTCTGGCAGCCGCCTCAGCCTTGAGCGGATCAGTCTGCGCAAGCCAGGCAAAGGCTGTCTTGACCGCGATCGGCAACGGCTGGCGCATGCCGGCTTGCCAGGCGAGCAGCAGATCACCCAGAAAACGAACCGCTCGATCCTTCTCCAGCGGCTCAAGCAGCAGCGTATCGTCACTCGCCACCAGTGCCGTGGTCAGGATAAGTCCGCTGGCGCAGGCCACCAGGTGATTGACCCACGGCTTGATCAA
The DNA here is from genome assembly GCF_036861315.1 of Pseudomonas sp. S3(2024). NCBI lineage: Bacteria > Pseudomonadati > Pseudomonadota > Gammaproteobacteria > Pseudomonadales > Pseudomonadaceae > Pseudomonas > Pseudomonas sp. S3(2024). Next base: position 1,014,487 of record NZ_JAZAQQ010000001.1, read on the forward strand.
CCGATGCCATTTCCGACTTTTGATCGAGCCGATGCTGTTGGGAATGGTCGTGACCGACAACACGCCACCGTCAGCGCGTTGATGCAAACCGGCGAGCCAGCCTTCAACACGCACGCCCTGCAACTCAAGACTGACCGGGAGCGCGCTGGTCAATGGTGTCGGCCATAACGCCAGAAGGTGTTGGTAACGTTGCAGCAAGTCAGGTAACGGCTCGATCAACTCTCGTTGCAGGCATTCGCCGAAGCCGGCCATGGGCAGCAATCCGCTGTTTTGCAAACGCCGCGCCTGATCTTCGAGTGCCCGATTGATATTGTCCGGCTGCCGGAGTGCGGCTTCGAGCAGGCTGTCGCTCAATGTGTAGCGTTGCAATGCGTCCAGCACGAACGGTTCTTCGTCAGCCAGGGGCGCCTCGGCGGCCTCGAAGTACACTTTGAGGCGCTGCGTGAAAAAGTGCCGGACCGGGTTACGCAAGAAATCCTGCAGAAGAGCCAGACTCAGCGGCTCCTCCTGAACATGGGGCGCGAGTAGCTCCATCTCATGTTGTGGCGCATGTACCTGGTGCAAGACCTGCCATTCACGGGCATAACTGAATAGTTGATCGCCTTCATGGAAATAGCGCGAACTGAACGGTTGCAGGGGATGCTCCTCAGTCATGGAGGTCAACAGATCCTGATGCTCATCGAGCGACCGCCAGCCACTGGCGAGGTGATCGCGCAACTGGCCGATCAGAACTGAAGCAGGCCGTTCACTGTTGTCGCGAATGCTGCGTCCGACCCAACTGATGTAGAGCTGATCGCGCGCAGACAGGAGCGCCTCGAGCAACAGATAGCGATCGTCTTCACGCCGGGAACGGTCCCCTGGCCGGTAGTCACTGCCCATGAGGTCGAAATCCAGCGGGGGTTGCGCCCGGGGATAATCGCCATCGTTCATCCCCAGCAAACAGACAAGCTTGAACGGGATCGCCCGCATGGGCATCAGCGTGCAAAAGTTTACTGCGCCGGCGAGAAAACGCTGGGACAGACGCCCCTGATCCAGCCCCGCGAGCCAGGCTTCGCGAACCACCGTCAGCGGCAATTCATCGACCAACCCAACGGATTCACAGGTCTGCAGCCAGGTTTCGCGCAACTCCTCAAGTTGCGTGAGCAGATAATCGTCGTGCTCGTTACTGGCCTTGAAAAACAGCTGCATCAGGATTTGCAGGCGCTGGCCCCACACCTTAGGCTGAGCGACTTGAGTGAGTTCGTGATGGGCCAGTTCCAATGCATCGAGCAGGGCAACCAACGGACCGATCAACGCAGCATCCAGACCACCGATTTCATCGTAGGGTTCGATACCGGCACAGGCGCTGGAGCTGCCAACTGCGTACCCCAACAACATCCGCCGCAAACCGAAATGCCAGCTGTTCTGTTCAAGCTCATCCGGCAAGCCCAGGCCGGCACGTTGCCCGGCGTTCATTCCCCAGCGCACGCCTGCTCCTTCGATCCAGCGATGCAGAGTAGGCAAATCACGCTCTTGTACGCCAAATCGGGCGCGCAACGCAGGGACGTCGAGCAGATCGAGGATCTCGCTCACCGGGAAACGACTATCGGGCAGCTTCAGCAGGTGCTCGACAGCAATCAACAACGGATCGCGGCCCCGCTGGCCCTGGTCGGCCAAGGTAAATGGAATGAAGCGTGGATCATGTCGATCCAGCTGTCCGAACACCGCCCGGATATGCGGCGCATAGCTGTCGATGTCCGGCACCATCACAATTACATCTCGTGGGCGCAGATCTGGATTGGCGCTGAAGCGTGCGAGTAACTGGTCGTGAAGGATTTCCACTTCGCGCTGGGCACTGTGGGCTATGTGGAAGCGGATCGACCCATCCTGCGTCAAGTCAACGGCAGGCCAGCGCTCACGCGTTTCATTGAGTGGCCGCAACTCGAGGATGTCGTCCTGAAGTTGGTTGAGCATGTTATGTGGCTGATTTTCGCTGAACAGATCAATGCGCCCATCACGAAACGTCGCGCGATAGCTGTTGGGGTCATCGTAACTGTCGAGCAGGTTGATATAGTCGCGGCCTTGCTTGCCCCAGGCGGCGAGCAGCGGATGAGCATGTTGGTGCAACGTTTCAGGATCGAGTACGACCGGCATGCCGTTCTTGCGGCTCTGACGCTTGTATTGATGACGCAGCAGATCCTTGTCGGCGACGATATCGGCCCAGTGGTGTCGGCAAGGGTTGTGTACACACAACAGCACCTGACTGAAACGTGCGAGTCCGGCCAACGCTTCAAGCACCTGGGCGGGCAACGAGGATATACCGAACACGATCACCCGCGAGGGTAGTCCTGCTGGTGCATGTTCGAGGGAATTTATGCACTCGATAAATCGTTGATGAACACCGGCGCGGCTCTGGGCCATGCCTTGCTCACCGACATCTTCCAAAAGAGCACGCCACAATTCAGCCTGCCAGCAACTGACTGGAGCCAGTGGCTTTATCTCGCCTCGAACATTACGTAACTGATGCCGGCCCTCGGCCCAATCTTCGAGCCAGTCGGCCCGATACACTTGATATTGGTCAAACAGGTCTGCCAGGCGCTCGGACAACTGGTAGCGCTTGCGCAAGTCGGTGTCATGGGTGAGGAAGCGTTGTAGCGGTTCGAAATGGGGGCGATCAATCACTTGCGGCAACAGGCGCATCAGCCGCCAGGTCAGGGGAGCTTTGTCGAGCAGGGATGTGGCGGGGATTTCATCTCGGCCCAACACCATACGGTAGAGCTGCCACATGAAACTGCCTGGAAGCTGCACATCGATGGCAGCGGCTATTCCGCAACCACCGAGATCGTCCTCTTCAGGATCTTCTGCCAATGCCAGCTTGAGCCATTGGGCGATACCGTTGCTTTGGACCAGAGCGATTTCATTCTCCAAGGGAGCCAATGGGTAGCGCCGCATGATGCTGACCACCAGGCTGCGCAGCTCGTCCAGGCTATTGCTCTGGACCACCATGAATGCAGCGTTGAGGGACGAGGCGTCCGGCATAAAAGCTTCCTTGGAAAAGTACAAAAGCCAAGGCAGAACCTTAGCACTGTCGGCAGGCTGTGACAGCCGGAAGGGCCTACCGCATGCTGTAGGAACTTTCCTGCGGGCAAAACAAAACCCCAACTGCTTTCGCAATTGGGGTTTCGGAATTTAATCTTGACGATGACCTACTCTCACATGGGGAAACCCCACACTAC
>NZ_JAZAQQ010000010.1:0-210717 GCF_036861315.1 Pseudomonas sp. S3(2024)
CAGCGTGCGCACGCTGGCCCCGGCGTTTTCCGCGTGCTGTTCGAACGGAATGTCCAGCGACGGTGCCGCCATCACCGCCTGGCACAAATTCATCAGGCGCCGGTCGGAATCGTCCGGCAGCGGGATCTTCAATTGCGAGCGCCGGGCACGCTTGAGCTCCAGCAACGCCAGCCCGACCAACGCGTCGTAATAGGCCGGCTCACCGCTATCGCCCTGCTCCACCAGCCCGACGATCAACTCGCGCAACAGCCCTCCGACTTCAATCACCTGCACTGTCGGATCCAGCGTTGCCGCCAGCACCGGGCGCAGGTAGATATTGCGCATTTGCAAGTCCGACACCACACGAATTCCATGGGGCACCCCGGGTGGCAACCACACCGCGCGCTGCGGCGGCACCACCAGTGCCTCATGCGGGGTCTCGACCCACATCACTCCGCTCATCGCATACAGCAACTGCCCCCAGACATGCTCGTGCGGCTCGATGAACAAACCACGCGGATAAGTGCGCGCCAGCGGTTGCACCGGCACATCGGTATCCGTGAGATCGGGGGGTGCGGCGAGGGCCATGGCGAGCATTCATTGGGGTTGGCGGAAGGCGCATGGTAACCAGTCGGTCACAGCGTCGACAACGATAGATACCGTCGGACAATCCGAGTGAATTTTCCCGACGCGCCGCGATCCTTCTAATACCACAGGGAGGATTACGGGCTTTATGAACAACGCAAAACTGTTTGTCATCGATTACACCCTTCACGGTACGCCCAAGTCGTTCATTATCCGCTCGGACAGAATGGACAACGCCGAGGCGTGGCACTGGGCAAGCTGCGACGCCGGTGTGGGTCGCATCCCGCGTTTCGGCCGGGAAAAAGTGCAAAAGACCAGCAAACCGATGGCGGAGAAATTCGGCGTGGAAAATGTCACATGGCGACCGGCGGGCTAGACTCTCGCCGGGCAACGGGGACTTTTCGGGGGGATACACATGAGCAACCTCTGCAGCTTGGCGCATCTGGATTACGGCCTCGACACCCTGTTCGGCCGTATCACCAAAAGCATCGACTGTGAGCTGGGCCTGGAACCCGTCGAAGGTGATCCGTACCGCTTTGCCGTGCGCGTGCCGGCGCCGTTACCGGAAGACCTGGACCAGGCGAAAACCGTGGTGGTCTGGGTTGAAGGCCGACGACTGCTTGGCACCGTGCGCCATATTGAACGGCTGGATGATCAAAGCCTGAAACTGCAAGTGGAGCCTGATTAGGCTCCACTTTTTTATGCGTGCGGTTATTTGGGGTGGGCGCAATGGCAGCCTTTGCTTGAACACTCTTCACCGCCCTTGTGGTGGTGAGCGCAGGCTTCACAGCAATAGTGTTTGCCGTGCACGGCGTAGGCGTGGTCGCCTTCCTTGATCGTGCATTTGCAGTTGGGGCAGTCGCATTTTCTATCGGGCATGGGGGCAGACTCCTTTTTTGGTGGCTGTCTGGGCTTTTGGGATAAGCCGTAAATACCAGTGTAGGAGCTGACGAAGGCTCGGGCCGCGTTCGGACGATCTTTTGATCTGGGTTTTTTGGGGGGATTGGGTGTATATCCGTTGCTGCGGTAACGGCCTCCTATGGTTTCGCTCTTACAGCGAGTCACCTTTTCCAAACGCCGAAAAGGTAACCCAAAAGGCTTTGCCCCGGCGTACGGCACTTCGCTTAGGCTCAGTGTTCCCTCGCTACGGTGTCCATCAGGGGGCATCGCCTCCGGTTTGCTTCGCTGCACCTCCTCTCGATGGATGCGGCTTCGCCGCATGGCGCTGCGCGCCTAACCCCCGGGTGAACACCTTCGCTCGGCCTGCCGAAGGGGCTGAAGATCAAAAGCCACATCAAAAGCCAGAGCCAGAGCCAGAGCAGATCAAAAGATCACAGCCTTCGACAGTTTCTACATGGGATGGGGGGGTGCTTTCAGTTAGAGATTGGTCGGCTGGCAGGCCGCCATCGCCAGCAGGCTGGCTCCTACAATTTAGAGAGCGTGCACTCCTTGCGGCGAAGCCGCCCCACTCAACACAATGAGCGTTAGCTCGAGTACCGCTTTTGATTTTGATCTGAGGGCCCGTCGGCAGGCTGAGTGGAGGGATTTATCCGGGGGTGGGAGCGCAGCGACCGTTTGGCGCAGCCAAACACAGCGAGAGGAGGTGCAGCGAAGCAAACCGTAGGCGCTGCCCCCGGATGAATCCCGGAGCGAAGGAACCCGAGCCTAGGCGAGGGCCGAACGTCAGGGTAAAGCCTTTTTGGTTACTTTTTCGGCGTCTGGAAAAAGTGACCCGCCGTAAGGGCGGAACCCTAAGTGGCCGTTACCGCAGCAACGGATATACACCCAAAACTCAATCAGAACCGCGAACACTACTCCGATACATAAAAACCAAAGCCAACCCCAGACACACCATCGCCAACACCCGCGAGGACGAAAGCTCGATCGCCGGATTCCCCAACCAGCCAAAATTATCGATCAACATCCCCATCCCCAGTTGCCCGACAATCACCGCAACAGTCGCCACCGCAGTCCCCACAACAGGCACCGCACCGACCATGACCATCATGTAAACCACGCCGAACAACGCCCCGCAGACCTGCCACTTCGGCACATCAAGCAAACTCACCGCATGCGCCGGTTCAAAAAATACAATCAACAACCCGGTGACCACAGCCCCGACGAAAAACGTCAGCAAACTGCTGCGCAACACCCCGACGGTCTCGCCCAGGCGCCCATTGATCGCCGCCTGCACACTCAACACCGCGCCAGCCAACACCACCACTGCCAACAAAATAACCAGACTCATATTCTCAACCCCGCGCAATCAGAACCAGTGCCACCACAATCAACCCCAACGCCAGCCACCGCTCGGCATTGACCTTCTTGCGCGTCGCGCCGAACCAGCCGAAATGGTCGATCAGCACACTCTTGCCGACCTGCCCTGACAAAATCGCGATCATCGTCATCGCGATCCCGATATGCGGCGTCGCCAGGGTCAGCACCACCACGTACATCGGCCCGAGAAAGCCGCCGATCAATTGCCAGCGCGGCAGATCGGTCAGCGCCGGGCCTTTCTGCGGGCCGGCGAACAACAGCAGCAAAAACAGAATCGCCGAACCCACGCCGAAGATGCTCAAGGTCGCCCACAGATGCCCGACCTGCTCCCCCAGCGGCCCCAGTAACCCGGCCTCCACCGACAGGCCCATGCCGGCCAGAATCACCAGCGGCAGCAACAACAGGCGCAACCACGACCGGGTCGCCGGCGCCGGTACACTCACTTCATCCAATGTCTGCATCATCCAAAACCCACGCAAGTAAACGATGGCGCGGATTATCGGCTGGCGTAGCTGTGCGATAAATGGGAGCATCCGGACAACACTTTTGCGCAACTCGCACAGCAGGAAGATCCATGCACGGGCTGAATGAACTGGGATTCAAGGCACTCAGGCTGTTTGTGGCGGTGCTCGACCACGGCAGTTTTTCCGAAGTCGCCCGGCGCGAGGGCGTGGCGCCCTCTTCGATCTCGCGGCAGATCCAGTTGATGGAGCAGGCGCTGAACCAGCAATTGCTCTACCGCCACACCCGCGCCGTGACGCCGACCGAGGCCGGACGCATGCTCGGCCACCACGCGCGGCTGATGCTGGTGCAACTGGAGGAAGCCGAGCAGGCGTTGCAGGAACAGCAAAGCGAACCCACCGGGCTGGTGCGGATCAACGCGCCGGTGGTATTCGGCCAACGGCATCTGACGCCGTGGCTCGGCAAACTGTGCGCGCGTTATCCCAAGCTGCAACTGGACATCCAGCAGACCGACCATTACGTCGACCCGTTGCAGGAAGGCGCCGACCTGCTGTTTCGCATCGGTCCGATGCACGACTCGAGCATGCAGGCGCGGATTCTGGCGCCGCATCGCTTTCAGGTCGCCGCCAGCCCGGCCTATCTCGAGCGCCACGGTCCTCCGCAACACCCGCAGGATCTGGCGCAGCACCAGTGCCTGGCCTACAAGGGCGCGACTGGCCAGCAGCGCTGGTTTTTCCGCCAGGGCCAGGGTGACTGGACGCCTTACTCGGTCAAAGGCCCGATCACTGGCAACCACGCCGACACCCTCACTCAGGCCGCCGAGCAAGGCCTGGGGCTGGTGATGTTTCCGTCATGGCTGATTGGTGAGGCGGTGCGCGAAGGCACGCTGGTGCCAGTGCTGGGCGAATATCAGGTGTCGAACAGCCTGGAGCCGCAGCAGATCGCAGTGCTGTGGCCGGGGAGTCGAAGGTTGTCGGTGAAGGTGCGGACGGTGATCGATTTCTTTGTCGAGTGCTTTGGCGAAGTGCCGTACTGGGACAGACCCTAAGTCCTACACAAAACCCAATGTGGGAGCGGGCTTGCTCGCGAAGGCGGTGTGTCAGATACAAGAATACTGACTGACATGACGCCTTCGCGAGCAAGCCCGCTCCCACAATGAGGTTTTACAGACTTTTTAAATGCGGAACTGGCCCACCAGTTTGCCCAATCGCTGGCCAAGTTCCGCCAGGCTGCGCGAAGTCTGCGCGCCCAACTGGGTCTCGTCCGCCACACTGTCCACCGCCACCGCGATCTGATGCACGCTGCGGTTGATCTCTTCGGCCACTGCCGTTTGTTCCTCGGCAGCACTGGCGATCTGCGCGTTCATCGAGTTGATCGTCGCGATCAGGTCAGCCATGGCATCCAGCGACGCCCCGGCCTGATTGGCCTGCGCGGAAGTACCATCGCCCGCTTCACTGGAACGGCGCATCGCCTCGACCGCCGACTGGGTACCCGCTTGCAGACGATCGATCATGCCCTGAATTTCCTGGGTGCTGATCTGCGTGCGGCTGGCCAGTGCCCGCACTTCGTCCGCCACCACCGCAAAACCGCGCCCGGCCTCCCCGGCACGCGCCGCTTCGATCGCGGCGTTGAGCGCCAGCAGGTTGGTCTGCTCGGCAATCGAGCGGATCACCCCGAGCACGCCGACAATCGACGACACGTCCTGCTGCAGGCTGTCGAGCGACACGCCGCTGCTGCGAATGTCATCCACCAGCGCATGAATCTGTTTGATGCTGCCAGCCACCACGCGTTTGGCGCTCTGGCCTTCTTCATCGGTCTGCTGCGCGGCGACCGCAGCGTTCTGCGCGCTCTTGGCAACTTCCTGAGCAGCGGCGGACATCTCGTTGATCGCCGTGGCGACCTGATCGGTCTCGTGGCGCTGACGCTCCATCGCCTGATCGGAACGCTGGGCCTGATCCGACACCTGGGTCACCAGGCCGGTGAGTTGCGTGGTCATCTCGGTGATCTGCCGCACCAGACCGTGGATCTTGTCGACGAAGCGATTGAACGAGCCGGCCAGTTCGCCGAGTTCGTCCTGGCTGGTGATGTTCAACCGGCGCGTGAGATCGCCCTCGCCCGCCGCGATGTCGTCGAGATTGGCTTTCATCAGGTTCAGCGGCCGCAGAATGGTGTTGGCCAGCAGCATCCCCGCGATGGCAATCACCAACAGCACCAGCACCGCAACGCCGACGATACTGAGGATCACGCCTTGCATGCGCTCCTGCACTTGCGCCTCGACCACTGCCACTTGCGCTTCAATGCCGTCGAGGTTGACCGAGGTACCGACCGCCATGTCCCACTTCGCCAGGTACTCGGTGTAGCCGAGTTTCGGCACCAGCACGCTGGCATTGCCCGGCAGCGGTGAGCTGTATTGCAGATAGTGGGTGCCGTCCTTCGCCACTTTCACCAGGCCGAGGTTGACGTAGACGCCATTCGGATCGCGGTTGTCCTTGAAGCTTTTGCCCACGCCTTCGGGATCGTTGGCCTTGAACAGGCGCACGGTCTCGGAGTCGTAGCCGAAGAAGTAGCCGTCCTTGCCGTAGCGGATACCCGAGAGCAACTTGATCGCCTGCGCCCGCGCCGCGTTGTCACCGGGGGCGGCAGCGTCGTACAGCGGTTTGATCGTGGTCATGGCCACGGCGACGTAACTTTGCAGCGTGGCCTTGGCGTCGGCGAGCAAGCGATCGCGGGTCTGTTCGACCTCGGTGTGCGCCTGCTGCTGGAGGATAAACAGCGTGGTCAGGCTGATGACCAGCGCAAAGAGCAGCACCGGCAGGACGGCAAGGGACAGGACTTTGGCCTTGAGACTCAAGCGCATGGGGGGCTCACTCTTTTGGTTTTATTGGCGTGGTTAAAGGCGTTAACGGCACGCAATAGCAAAAGTTGAGCGGGGGATTCACCGCATTCCCCTGTGGGAGCGGACTTGCTCGCGAAGGCGTCGTGTCAGTCAACATTTATGTTTCTGATACACCGCTTTCGCGAGCAAGCCCGCTCCCACAGGGGATTGGCGGGTTTAGAGAACCATCGCCGCCACCCAGCCGAACGCCAGCAGCGGCAGGTTGTAGTGCAGGAAGGTCGGGACCACGGTGTCCCAGATGTGGTGATGCTGGCCATCGACGTTCAGACCCGAGGTCGGGCCCAACGTCGAGTCGGAGGCCGGCGAGCCGGTATCGCCCAATGCCCCGGCAGTGCCGACGATGCACACGATGGCCATCGGGCTAAAGCCCAGCTGCACGCACAGCGGCACGAAAATCGCCGCCAGAATCGGCACCGTGGAGAACGACGAGCCGATACCGATGGTCACCATCAGGCCCACCAGCAGCATCAACAGCCCGCCGATCGCCTGACTGTGATCGATCCACGCCGCCGCGCTTTCGACCAGCGAGCGCACTTCGCCGGTAGCCTTGAGCACTTCGGCGAAACCCGAGGCGGAGATCATGATGAAGCCGATCATCGCCATCATTTTCATACCTTCGGTGAACAGGTCGTCGGTCTCACGCCATTTGACGATGCCCGAGGCCGAGAAAATCAGGAACCCGGCCAGCGCACCGATAATCATCGAATCCAGCAGCAACTGAATGATGAACGCGGCGGCAATCGCCAGACCGGCAATGCCAATGGTCTTCGGGTTGTACGCCACGCTGACTTGCTCGACTTGTTCGATCTTCTGCAGATCGTAAACGCGCTTCTTGCGATAGCTGAAAAACACCGCCAGCAACAGGCCGAAGACCATGCCCAGCGCCGGAATCGCCATGGCGTGCATGACGTTGATCTGGCTGATATCGACCCCGGCCTTGCTGACGTTGGCCAGCAGGATCTGGTTGAGGAAGATGTTGCCGAAACCCACCGGGAACACCATGTACGGGGTGATCAGGCCGAAGGTCATGACGCAGGCAATCAACCGGCGATCCAGCTGCAACTTGGTCAGTACATAGAGCAGCGGCGGCACCAGCAGCGGAATGAACGCAATGTGGATCGGCAGGATGTTCTGCGAGGCAATCGCCACCACCCACAGCAGGCCGATCAGCAGCCACTTGACGCTGCCGCCGCCGGTCGAATGCTGACGATCGACCATCGCCAGGGCCTTGTCGGCCAGCGCATGGGCCAGGCCGGACTTGGCAATCGCCACGGCGAAAGCGCCGAGCAATGCGTAGGACAACGCCACCGTCGCCCCGCCACCCAGGCCGCTGTTGAACGCCTTGAGCGTGGCGTCGATGCCCAGACCACCGGTCAGGCCACCGACCAGCGCACCGACGATCAGGGCGATCACCACGTGCACGCGGGACAGGCTGAGGATCAGCATGACGCCGACCGCAGCAATCACTGCATTCATTTCACTACCTCAAAAACACTGCGATGAACGATCACCGCCAGACAGGATGAGTCCGCCAACGGTTAACCGGCGGATTTGCAAAGAGGGTCTTATTAGAAGGGCGCGCACTGTGCCGCAGAGTGGCGGCGGTGTCAAAGCGAGCGGCTGAACTGAAATGTAACTGCCAATGCACAACCCGGTGATGCGCAGGAGATCCCTGTGGCGAGGGAGCTTGCTCCCGCTCGGCTGCGCAGCAGTCGCAAACCCGGTAGACGCGTTATGCCTGAATGACCGCATCAGCAGGATTTGGGGGCGCTACGCACCCCAGCGGGAGCAAGCTCCCTCGCCACAGGGGGCTAAACGTCACTCAACTGCGGCAATTGGTCATATTGCACTTGAACAATAAAGAAAGCCGAAACGCGGCCGTTACAGTGCAAAGTCTCAGATACTTATCGAATAAGGACGTCTCCATGTCGCTCAGACAACTTTCCATTCAATGGAAAATCACCCTGCTCGCCGGCCTGTGCCTGGCGGGCATCGTGACCCTGCTGGTGGGTCTTTCGCTGTACCGCATGGAGCACAGCTCCGAGCTGGTGAAGGCTTCGAGCATGGAGATGCTGACCGAGTCGGCCCAGGCGCGCATTGAGTCGCAGGGTGAGGTGCAGGCTGCCGGGATTCGCCAGCAGTTCATGGACGCCTATCAATATGGCCACGGCTTCTCGCGTCAGGTGCTGTTCCTGCGCGAACAGGCCGAGAAGCGCTTCCTCGATGCCTTCGACCTGCGCGAAGACATGACCCGTCAGGTCAAGTCCGCGCTGCAGGCCAACCCGGAGCTGCTCGGTCTGTCGCTGGTGTTCGAAGCCAACGCCTTGGATGGCAAGGATGAGCTGTTCGCCGGTCAGGCTGAACTCGGCAGCAACGACAAGGGTCGTTTTGCCCTGTACTGGTCGCAGCCGACTCCCGGCAAAGTCACCTCGATGGCCCTGCCGGAAAGCGACATGACCGACACCAGCACCGGCCCCAGCGGTCAGGCGGCCAACGCCTGGTTCACCTGCCCGCGCACCACGCTCAAACCGTGCGTGATCGAACCGTACTTCTATGTGATCGACGGTCAGAACGTGCTGATGACCAGCATCGTCTTCCCGCTGATGGTCAACGGCAAAGTCATCGCCTCGCTGTCGGTGGACATCAATCTCAACAGCCTGCAGGCGATCAGCCAGGGCGCGAGCAAAAAACTCTACGACGGCCAGACCGCCGTGAGCATCATCAGCCCCACCGGCCTGCTCGCCGGTTACAGCCCGGATGCGAGCAAACTGAGCAAGCGCCTGGATGCCGTGGATACCGTCAGCGGCGCCGAACTGCTGCGTCAACTCGCCGCCAGCAGCAGCGTCAGCAGCCTGCACAGCAACGGCCAGTTGAAAGTGCTGTCGCCGTTCCAGCCGATCCCCGGCGGCCCGTCGTGGGGCGTGTTGCTCGACGTGCCGGAAAAGGTGCTGGTCAGCCGCGCCGAAGCGCTCAAGCAGCAACTGGATGCGAGCAACAACTCCGGCACCCTGATCGAGCTGAGCCTCGGCGTGCTGGCGGCATTGGTCGGCCTGCTGCTGGTGTGGCTGATGGCGCGCAGCGTGACCAAACCGATCCTCGGCGTGGCGCATATGCTGGAAGACATTGCCAGCGGCGAAGGTGATCTGACCCGGCGTCTGGCGTATGACAAGAAAGATGAACTCGGTCAACTGGCCGGCTGGTTCAACAAGTTCCTCGACAAGTTGCAGCCGATCATCGCCGAAGTGAAACGCTCGGTGCAGGACGCGCGCAACACCGCCGACCAGTCTTCGGCGATCGCCACCCAGACCAGCGCCGGCATGGAGCAGCAATACCGTCAGGTCGATCAGGTCGCCACCGCCTCCCACGAAATGAGCGCCACCGCGCAGGACGTCGCACGCAGCGCCGCGCAAGCCGCCGAAGCGGCCAAGGACGCCGACCGCGCCACCCGCCAGGGCCTGACCGTGATCGACCGCACTACCGCGAGTATCGACACCCTCGCCGCCGACATGAGCGCGGCGATGGTTCAGGTCGAAGGCTTGGCTGCCAACAGCGAGAAGATCGGCACCGTGCTGGAAACCATCCGCGCCATCGCCGAACAGACCAACCTGTTGGCGCTCAACGCGGCGATCGAAGCAGCGCGTGCCGGTGAAGCCGGGCGTGGTTTTGCCGTGGTCGCCGACGAAGTGCGCAACCTTGCCCGCCGCACGCAGGAGTCGGTGGAAGAAACCCGTCAGGTCATCGAGCAATTGCAGACCGGTACCCAGGATGTGGTGGGGTCGATGGGCAACAGCCATCGTCAGGCGCAGGGCAGTGTCGAACAGGTCGGGCAAGCGGTGACCGCACTGCGCCAGATCGGCGATGCAGTGACGGTGATCAGCGACATGAACCTGCAGATCGCCAGCGCGGCGGAAGAACAGAGCGCGGTGGCCGAGGAGATCAACAACAACGTCGCGACCATTCGTGACGTGACCGAATCGCTGTCCGGGCAGGCCAATGAGTCGGCGCGGGTGAGCCAGTCGCTGAACAGCCTGGCGAATCAACAGCAGAGTCTGATGGATCAGTTCCGGGTCTGAAAACCATCACCGTCCCTGTAGGAGTGAGCCTGCTCGCGATAGCGGTTTGTCAGACACATTGATTCGAATGTATCGGCGCAATCGCGAGCAGGCTCACTCCTACAGTTCTTTGGCAGGCCGGGATCAGCGTTTAGGCAGCTCGATCACCACCTTCAACCCGCCCCACTCGCTCTCGCCCAGCACCAGCAACCCGCCCCACGCTTCGACAATATCCCGCACAATCCCCAGCCCCAGGCCATGCCCGTCAGTCTGCTCGTCGAGCCGCGTGCCACGGCTGAACACCTGAGTGCGTTGCTCCTCAGGAATCCCCGGCCCGTCATCTTCAACGCTCAGGGCGTAGCCATCAGTTCTTTCGATCACACTCAGACGCACCTCGGCATCCGCCCATTTGCAGGCGTTGTCCAACAGGTTGCCGAGCAGCTCCAGCAAGTCTTCGCGGTCCCACGGCAGTTGCAGCCCCGGCGGCGCGACGTAGCTCAACGCCAGATGCTCGCCGTGGATCATGTTCAACGTCGCCAGCAGCCCCGGCAGTTCTGCATCACAATCAAACAGCGCGCCGGGCAGTGCATCACCGGATAAACGTGCGCGATTGAGTTCGCGATTGAGCCGCTGTTGCACCTGCTCCAGTTGCTCCTTGAGGATCTTGCGCAGCTCTGGATGGGCGTCGAGTTTTTCGTTCGAGGCCAGACTCAGCAGCACCGCCAGCGGCGTCTTCAGCGCATGCCCCAGATTGCCCAATGCATTGCGCGAGCGCTTGAGACTGTCTTCGGTGTGCGCCAGCAAATGGTTGATCTGCGCCACCAACGGCTCGAGCTCGACCGGCACCTGATCGTCCAGTTGCGAGCGCTGCCCCTGCTGCAACTGGGCGATCTGCTCGCGGGCGCGCTCCAGCGGCTTGAGCGCGCGACGCACCGTCAACCGTTGCAGGATCAGAATCAGCAGCAAGCCGGCCAGGCCCAGCCCGAGGCCGATCTGGCGCATGCGCTGGAAACTCTCGCGCACCGGGGTGTAATCCTGGGCGACGCTGATCGAGATCGACTGCCCCAAACGCCGATAATCCGAACGCAACACCAGCAACTGCTGACCGTCCGGGCCCAGTTGCAGGTTGCTGTGCAGGCCAGGATGGTCAAGCAGCGGCAAGTCCTGATCCCACAGCGAACGCGAGCGCCAGTGGCTGTCGGCAAAATCGATGCGGAAGTAATGCCCGGAAAACGGTCGCTGATAGGCCGGCGACAGGTGCCGCTCATCCAGTTGCAAACCTTGCGGGCCACGCACCAGCGCCACCAGCAGGCTTTCGCTGTCGTTGCGCAGACCGGCCTCGAGATAACGCTGCAAACCGACTTCGAACAACCACAGGCTGGTTTGCGCCAGCACCACGCCGACGATCACCATCACGCTGATCAACCCCAGGCTCAAGCGGCGCTGGATCGACCTCACGAAGCTTGCCCGCCGAACAGGTAACCCTGGCCGCGACGGGTTTCGATCACCGATTTGCCGAGCTTGCGCCGCAGGTGGTTGACGTGGACTTCGAGGACGTTGGAGTCACGCTCGGTCTCGCCGTCGTAGAGGTGCTCGGCGAGGTGGGTTTTCGACAGGATCTGTTCCGGGTGCAGCATGAAATAACGCAGCAGGCGGAATTCGGCGGCGGTCAGCTGAATCTCGCTGCCGTCGCGGATCACGCACTGGCGACCTTCATCCAGATGCAGGCCGGCCGCTTTCAGCGTCGGCTGATTGGCCTGGCCCTTGGAGCGACGCAGCAACGACTGCACCCGCAAATGCAGCTCTTCGGGATGAAACGGTTTGGTCAGGTAATCGTCGGCGCCGGCCTTCAGGCCTTCGATGCGCTCGGCCCAGGAATCGCGGGCGGTGAGGATCAGCACCGGGGTCGACAGGCCACCGGCACGCCATTGCGCCAGCACCTCCAGCCCTGGAACGCCGGGCAGACCGAGGTCGAGAATGATCAGGTCATACGGCTCGCTGCTACCCTGATAGACCGCATCGCGTCCGTCCGCCAGCCAGTCCACCGCGTAGCCTTGGCGCTGCAGGCCGGCGATCAGTTCGTCGGCGAGCGGCACGTGGTCTTCCACCAGAAGCAAACGCATCGGTCAATCTTCCTTGTCTTTGAGTAATTGGCCGGTATCGGCTTTCAGGTGCAGCTCGCGCGCCACGCCCTCGACCGTCAGCAGCTCGACTTCATAAACATAGACGTCGTGCTTTTCCTCCAGCTCGACCTCCAGCAGTTTGGCCCCCGGATAGCGATCCAGCGCCTGTTGCAGCACCTGCTCCAGCGGCAGGATCACGCCCTGCTGACGCAGCTTCAGCGCTTCGTCCTGATCGAGGTCGCGGGCCATCGCCGCCGAGCAAACAATCACAAGCGCCAACGCCGTGCGGCTGGTGGCGCGAACATTAACCTTCATTACGTATCCTGATGATCCTTGAGAACCTGCCCAGTGACCGCGTCTAATTCCAGATCCCACTCCAGCCCTTGCGGATCACGCATTTCGACCTGGTAGACGTACTTGCCGTACTCCTCTTCCAGCTCGGTTTCGGTGATGGTCGAGCCCGGGTGTCTGGCCAGCGCCGTGGCGTTGAGCTTCTCGAAGGAGACGATAGTACCAGCGTCGCGCAGGCGCAGGGCTTCATCGGGGCCAAGATCGCGGGCGTGGGCGAGGCTGGCGGTCAGGCCGATGATCGAGGCAATGGACAGGGCAGTCAGGGTTTTCATGGGTGTCTCCGTATTTTTATGTGCAGCTACGGTGGGCACCATAGCGGTGCGAACTTAACTGAAACTGAATTGCCATCATTGCCCCAGAGCAACCCATTTCCCCTGTAGGAGTGAGCCTGCTCGCGATTGCGATGTGTCATTGAGCATTGATATGTCTGATACACCGCTATCGCGAGCAGGCTCACTCCTACAGTGTTTTGTAACATGTGCTTATAATTGTTCGCTTGCTAACGATCGAGACCGGTATGACCGCCATCCACATCAAGTTCCCCGCCCTCACCCTCAAGGCCGGCCCACGGGCCATGGCGCGCATTCGTGCCCAAGGCCTGAACGCCGCTGACGTCGGCACCCTGCCCGGTGCGGCCGGCGGGCCGAAGGCATTGGGGATTCAGGGGCTTGATCTGGCGTTGTTCGGCGAATGGCTGCCGAGCGCGCCGCGAGAACGCTCGCTGATCGGCGCGTCGGTCGGTTCCTGGCGCTTCGCCAGCGCCTGCCTGCCGGACGCCGCTGAAGGCATCCGCCGCCTGGGCCAGTTGTACGCCGAGCAGAATTTCAACAAAGGCGTGACCATGGCCGAGATTAGCCAGAGCTCGCAGCGCATGCTCAATGACCTGCTCGACGGCCGCGACGCCAGCATCCTCAACAACGCCGATTACCGCCTGAACATCATGGTGGTGAAAAGCCACGGACGCCTGGCCGACGATCATCGTGGCCGCCTCGGTCTGGCACTGGGTTCGGTGATCGCCGATAACCTGCGCGGTCGCGCGCGGTTGTCGCGGCACTTCGAACGCCTGATCATTCACGACCCGCGCCTCGCCCCGCCGGTGAATGCGCTGAATGACTTTCCGTCGCGCTTCGTCGCCCTCAATGCCGGCAACCTGCGTCAGGCGCTGCTGGCCTCGGGGTCGATCCCGATGGTCATGGAAGGCGTGCGCGACCTGCCGGGCGCCGGTGCCGGCACGTTCCGCGACGGCGGCCTGCTCGACTATCACCTCGACCTGCCCTACAGCGGCGACGGCATCGTGCTCTATCCGCACTTCACCGACCGGGTGATTCCCGGCTGGTTCGACAAGACCCTGCCGTGGCGCCGCGCCTCGGTGGAGCGCTTGCAGGACGTGTTGTTGCTGGCACCGTCGAAGGAATATCTGGCGCGCCTGCCCTACGGCAAACTGCCCGACCGTAACGACTTCAAGCGCTTCATGGGTGATGCGCCGAGCCGCCAAAAGTATTGGCACGCGGCGATGGACGAAAGCCGGCGACTGGGCGACGAGTTTCTCGAACTGGCTGCCAATGGTCGCCTCGCCGAACGCTTGCTGACCCTTTAGTCAGTGTTTTCCCGCATCGCCAAACACAAGCTGGTAAACTCGCCGCCTGCCCAAATCGCTGCGGCGAACGCCACCTGAACAGAGCCGAAAATACTGTGGAAATCTTCAAGGAATTTACTTTCGAATCCGCCCACCGCCTGCCGCACGTCCCGGACGGCCACAAGTGCGGACGCCTGCACGGTCACTCGTTCAAGGTGGCGCTGCACCTGAGCGGCGACCTCGATCCGCACACCGGCTGGATCCGCGACTTCTCCGAGATCAAGGCGATTTTCAAGCCGTTGTACGAGCGTCTGGACCACAACTACCTGAACGACATTCCCGGCCTGGAAAACCCGACCAGCGAAGTCCTGGCCAAATTCATCTGGAATGAAATGAAGCCACTGCTGCCGGAACTCAGCGCGATCCGCATTCACGAGACCTGCACCAGCGGTTGCATTTATCGCGGTGAATGATCCAACACATCCCCCTGTAGGAGTGAGCCTGCTCGCGATAGCGGTTTGTCAGACACATTGATTTCGGATGTGCCGACGCTATCGCGAGCAGGCTCACTCCTACAAAGGATCGGTGTTTGTCAGGGAAATAGAGAACAGCCTTCACGGCTGTTTTTTTATGCCTATGCTTTTTGGCTCAACCCCGCCAAGAGGACAGGCCGATGACAGACTGGCTGCTGGATCAGGTCTTCGATTTCAATGGGCATCCGGTGCGCCACGCCGTGCGCGGTGACGGCCCGCCACTGGTGTTCGTGCACGGCACGCCGTTCTCGTCTTACGTGTGGCACCGCATCGCGCCGCATTTCTTTGCCAGTCATCGGGTGCATTATTTCGACCTGCTGGGCTACGGACGCTCCGCACAACCGGACGCCGACGTTTCCCTCGGCGTACAGAATCAACTGCTCGCGCAGTTGCTCGATCACTGGAACATCCAGCGCCCGGACGTGGTCGCCCATGACTTCGGCGGCGCCACCGCGTTGCGCACGCATTTGCTCGATGGCAAGGACTACCGCAGCCTGACGCTGATCGATCCGGTGGCGCTGACGCCATGGGGTTCGCCGTTCGTGCAGCATGTGCGCCAGCATGAAACGGCGTTCAGCGGCCTGCCGGACTACATCCAGCGCGCTACCGTCCCGACCTACATTCGCGGGGCGATTCACCGCGACATCCCCGACGCTGAACTGGCGCCCTACGTGCAACCGTGGCTCGGCGATCCGGGGCAAGCGGCGTTCTATCGGCAGATCGCGCAGATGGACGAGCGCTACACCCGCGAGGCCGAACCGCTGTACCCGAGCATCCGCTGCCCGGTGCAGATTCTCTGGGGTGAAGCCGATCAGTGGATTCCCATCGAGCGGGGTCGGGCGTTGCACCAGATGATTCCGGGATCACAATTTCACCCAATCCTCAACGCCGGCCACCTCGTCCAGGAAGACGCCCCGGAAGCCATCGTCGCCGCCCTGCTGCGCTTCCTCTGACCCCCAACACAGTTCAAAACGGTGGGAGCGGGCTTGCTCGCGAAAGCGCTGCATCAGTCACCACCTGCAATGGCTGACCCGGCGCCTTCGCGAGCAAGCCCGCTCCCACATTGGGCCTGTGTGCGTTCTGGTGCACTGCTTTCGCGCCGAAATCCCTGACTCGGCTATACATAATCCGCATAACGGTATTTGGCACGACCACTGCAACTTGCTTCGCGTCTCCCCAATCCAGCAAGGAACGCCCCATGACGCAGAACGATCCCGGCAACGACTACCCGCTCAGCGAAGTGCCCTTGCATGCCCGCAAAGGTCTGGCCTCAACCGCCATGGTGCTGCTGGGTTTCACCTTCTTCACCGCAACCATGTTCGCCGGCGGCAAGCTTGGGGTCGCCTTCAGTTTTGGCGAGATGATGGCGGTGATCATCGTCGGTAACCTGCTGCTCGGGCTGTATGCGGCGGGGCTGGGTTATATCGCTTTCAAGAGCGGGCTTAATTCGGTACTGATGGGGCGGTTCTGTTTTGGTGAAGTCGGCAGCAAGCTCAGTGACCTGATCCTCGGTTTCACCCAGATCGGCTGGTACGCCTGGGGCACTGCGACCGCCGCCGTGGTGCTCGGCAAATACTTCGATCTGGGGCAAGGCACAGTGCTCGGCTTGATGGTGCTGTTCGGCCTGGTGTTCTGCGCCACGGCGTATATCGGTTATCGCGGCCTGGAGATCCTGTCGTACATCGCGGTGCCGGCGATGATGTTGCTGTTGATGCTGTCGATGTGGGTCGCGACGGTAAAAGTCGGTGGCCTCGATGGTTTGCTCAGCGTGGTGCCGACGGGTTCGCTGGACTGGTCGACCGCGATCACGCTGGTGTTCGGCACCTTCGTCAGCGGCGCGACCCAGGCGACCAACTGGACCCGCTTCTCGCGCTCGGCACGGGTTGCCGTGCTGGCGAGCCTGATCGGATTTTTCATCGGCAATGGCTTGATGGTGTTGATCGGTGCCTACGGCGCGATCGTCTATCAGCAGCCCGACGTGGTTGAAGTGTTGCTGCTGCAAGGTTTCGCCATGGCCGCAATGGCCATGCTGCTACTGAATATCTGGAGCACCCAGGACAACACCATCTACAACTTTGCCGTCGCCGGCTGCAACCTGCTGCGCACCGGCCGACGCAAAACCGTGACCCTGGCCGGCGCGGTGATCGGCACCCTGCTCGCCCTGCTGGGCATGTACGACATGCTGGTGCCGTACCTGATTTTGCTGGGCACGGTGATTCCGCCGATTGGCGGGGTGATCATGGCCGACTTTTTCTTTCGCTGGCGCGGGCGCTATCCGCGTCTGGCCGACGCACGGCTGCCGGCGTTCAACTGGCCGGGACTGGGGGCTTACGCGGTCGGTACGCTCGCTGCGTTCCACTCGCCGTGGGTCGCGCCGCTGGTAGGGATTGCCGCCGCCGCGCTAACGTATGTCATCGTCACCGGCCTGCTCGGCGCCCGCCGCGCCAGTGCGCCACTACCAGACCTATAAGAAGGATTCGCCTGATGCACATCATCAACGCCCGGCTGCGCAACCAGGAAGGTTTGCACGAATTGCACCTGGAAGACGGCCTGATCCGCAGCATCGGTCGCCAGACCGAAGCCCCGAGCCTCAATCCCGGCGACCTCGACGCCGGCGGCAATCTGGTGGTGCCGCCCTTCGTCGAGCCGCACATCCACCTCGACGCCACGCTGACCGCTGGCGAGCCGCGCTGGAACATGAGCGGCACGCTGTTCGAGGGCATCGAGTGCTGGGGTGAGCGCAAAGTCACCATCACCGAAGAAGACACCAAGACCCGCGCGAAAAAGACCATCCAGGCCCTGGCCGCACACGGCATCCAGCACGTGCGCACCCACGTCGACGTCACCGATCCGCAACTCACCGCGCTCAAGGCGATGCTCGAAGTCCGCGAAGAATCCCGGCACCTGATCGATCTGCAAATCGTCGCGTTCCCGCAGGAAGGCATCGAGTCGTACCGCAACGGTCGCGAGCTGATGGAAGAAGCAATTCGCATGGGCGCCGATGTGGTCGGCGGCATTCCGCATTTCGAGTACACCCGTGATCAGGGCGTCAGTTCGGTGAATTTTCTGATGGATCTGGCCGAGCGCACCGGCTGCCTGGTTGACGTGCACTGCGACGAGACCGACGACCCGCACTCGCGCTTTCTCGAAGTGCTCGCAGAAGAGGCGCGCAGCCGCGACATGGGCGCGCGAGTCACCGCCAGCCACACCACGGCAATGGGTTCTTACGACAACGCCTACTGCGCCAAACTGTTCCGCCTGCTCGGGCATTCCGGGATCAGTTTCGTCTCGTGCCCGACCGAAAGCATTCACCTGCAGGGGCGCTTCGACAACTTCCCGAAACGCCGTGGCGTGACGCGCGTGAATGAATTGCTTGAGGCCGGGATGAACGTGTGTTTTGGCCAGGATTCGATCGTCGATCCTTGGTATCCGCTAGGCAACGGCAACATCCTGCGCGTGCTTGAGGCCGGGTTACACATTTGCCATATGCTCGGCTATCGCAATCTGCAGAACGCGCTGGATCTGGTCACCGATAACAGCGCCAAGGCCATGCACTTGGGCGAGCGTTACGGCCTGGAACAGGGGCGTCCGGCGAACCTGCTGATTCTGTCGGCGGACAGCGACTACGAAGTGATCCGCAGCCAGGGCCTGCCGCTGTATTCGATTCGCGGTGGCAAGGTGCTGATGCAGCGGCAGATGCCGGTGGTGGAGTTCAGCGGCGGACAAATCTGAAATGGTTGTCAGGCTGATGGCCTCATCGCTGGCAAGCCAGCTCCCACAGTATTCAGCAGTGAACGCGTGATTTGTGTTCACCACACAACCCTGTGGGAGCTGGCTTGCAAGCGAAGGCGATTGCCGCCTTCAGCCGATCAATCGAGCCGTACCAAACAGCCTGACGCGCACCAATTCGCCCTGCTCTTCTTCGAGCAACACCGGCGCCGTCCCGCCCGGCATGACGACGTGCACTTCGCCGCTCGCCACCCAACCCACCGCCCATGCTGCGCAGGCCACCGCACTGGCGCTGGTGCCGGAAGACGCCGTCGGCCCTTCGCCACGCTCGAACACTCGGGCGACGATGCGCTGCGCTGACTCAAGCGCGGCCCATTGCAGATTGATGCCCGCCGGGCATGGCTGGCCGGCGCCGGTCGGCATCGCGTAGGCGATTCGGGTCAGGCCTTCAGCCCAGGGCGATTCGCGCATTTGCGGGTTGCTCGGCAACTCGGCGATGTCGGTCAACAACGTTACGCAATGCGGATTGCCGATGCGCACGAACTGACTGTGCTGCCACGCGGGATCGAGCTGCGCCAATGGTTTTACATGGCTCACTTCATGACCATTGAATTCGCGGTTTTCAACATCTTGAGCGGCCACCGCTGAAGGCCCGAAGCCCGGTTGACCGAGGTTCAGCCAGAAGCCGTTCATGCCTTCAACTGTGGCCGTTTTCACCGAAGTTTCCACGGCGTCGCCCTTGTCGTGATGCACTCGCAGCGACGCCCCTCCCGCCGGCATCAGCCCCTGCTCCAGCAACGACTGGGAAAAGATCGTCAGGCCGTTGCCACTGCACTCGGCCAAGGTGCCGTCGGTGTTGACGATCAGCACGTCGAACGGCGGCACTGCCTGGAACGGGCCGATCAGCAGACCGTCGCTGCGGTGCGATTTACTCCCCGCCGGACGCTGGCCCTCGGGCCAATCGCAGCACAGCGCTATGGCTGCCTGACTCCACGCCTGTCTCGACGCAGCACACTGCGCGGCTCCACTCGGCAGATCGATCCCCGCCTCGTGAAGTCTCTGCGGCGAAACCACCCCGTAAATATTGCCCCGCGCATCGTAGAACTGCGTCATCACCGGCCTCACTCACCTTGTCGAAGCCATCACTGTAAACCGCGATCCCTTGTAGGAGTGAGCCTGCTCGCGATAGCAGTGCATCAGCCGCCATATTGATTAGCTGATACACAGTATTCGCGAGCAGGCTCGCTCCCACATTGGATGACTGGCGCTCACAAATGTCCGTTCTGTGCAAAACCCTGTGGGAGCGAGCCTGCTCGCGAAAGCGGCGTATCAGCCACCAATCTCATCGCCTGAACCACCGCATTCGCGAGCAAGCTCGCTCCCACAGGTTAGGATGTCGGCTGCACTCCCCCGAGACCGGCGATCGAACCTCGACGCGCTATCACTGTCATTCGGGGGACGCGACGTTTTTTGCCAAGGATCGATATGACCAGCCTCAACCCCCAAGACACCTTCGTCCCCGGACGCCTGCAACAGATGTCGACGCGCATCGCCTTTTTCATCGCCGGCCTCGGCATTGCCGCGTGGGCACCACTGGTGCCCTACGCCAAGGCCCGCGCCGGGCTCGATGAGGGTACGTTGGGCCTTCTGCTGCTGTGCCTGGGGGTCGGCTCGATTCTGGCGATGCCGCTGGCGGGGATTCTCGCCACGCGCTTCGGCTGCCGCAAAGTCGCCACCGGCGGCACCCTGCTGATTTGCGCGGCGCTGCCGTTGCTGGCGACGGTGTCGTCGATACCGGCGCTGATCGCCACGCTGTTCATGTTCGGCGCCGGGTTGGGCACGGTGGATTCGACCGTCAACCTGCAAGCGGTGATCGTCGAGCGGGCCAGCGGCAGGAATATGATGTCGGGGTTTCATGGCCTGTTCAGCCTCGGCGGGATTGTCGGCGCGGCCGGTGTCAGCGCCCTGCTCGGCCTCGGCCTGACGCCACTGGCGGCGATGCTGGTGGTGGTGGCGGTGTTGATCGGTGCGCTGGTCAAAGCGGTGCCGCACATGCTGCCGTACGGCAGTGAAAGCTCGGGCCCGGCATTCGCTATTCCCCACGGCATCGTGCTGTTCATCGGCGGGATGTGTTTCATCGTGTTCCTCACCGAAGGCGCGGCGCTGGACTGGAGCGCGGTGTTCCTCGCACAGGAACGCGGGATCGACACGGCGTATGCGGGCTTGGGTTACGCCGCATTTGCCCTGACCATGACGGCGGGACGCTTGCTGGGTGACCGGATCGTGCGCAGTGTCGGGGCCACGCGGATCATTCTGTTTGGCGGGCTGTTGGCAGCGGCAGGCCTGTTTCTGGCGACCTTCGCCCCGAGCTGGGAAGCGGCGCTGCTGGGTTATGCGCTGGTCGGCGCCGGCTGTTCGAACATCGTGCCGGTGCTGTACACGGCGGTGGGCAAGCAGACGGTGATGCCGGAAAGCATCGCGGTGCCGGCAATCACCACGCTGGGTTACGCAGGGATTCTGGCGGGGCCGGCGGTGATCGGTTTTGTCGCGCATGCCAGCAGTTTGAGTTTTGCTTTCGGGTTGATGGCGGTGCTGTTGGTGGCCGTGGCCATTGGCGGCAAAGTCCTCAAGGTCTAACACCCATCATTGTGGCGAGGGAGCTTGCTCCCGCCGGGTTGCGAAGCGACCCAAAAAATCGGGCCTGCTGCGCAGTCCAGCGGGAGCAAGCTCCCTCGCCACAGGGTCAGGCGTCATTAGAATCCGACGCTGGCCTGCACAAAGAACGTCCGCGGTGCGCCGACATACATCCCCGAATTGTTGTCGCTGGAGCGGGTGAAGTACTGCTTGTCGAAGACGTTTTTCACCCCGGCACCCAGTTTCAGATTCGACACTTGTGGCCCGAAGTCATAACCGCCGCGCACGTTCCACGTCACGTAACCCGGAATGTCGCCATACTGCCCATCGGCCGTGCCTTCGGTGATGTAGTTGCCGTTGAAGCTGCCATCGGCGTTGACCCCGGTGCCCGGCGAACGCTGTTTCGATTGGGCGAAACCGTCGATGTTGTAGGTCCAGCGATTGACGTCGTAACGCAAGCCAACAGTCGCCACCTGCCGCGAATAGAACGGCAGATCACGCCCCTTGAAGCCCGGAATCTCGCCTTCGTAAGTCGCTCGGGTGTAGGTGAAACCGGCATTGGCGGTCAGACCGTCGAGACGCGGATCAAGCGCCGCCATGTCGTAGTGCACCGAGGCTTCGATGCCCTGGTGCTTGGTCGCGCCGAGGTTGGTCCAGCCTACATCGTTGCTGATGTATTGCAGTTCGTCATCGAAGTCGATGTAGAACAGCGTCACTTCCCCGCCCCACACGTCATCGTTGTAGCGCGTACCGATCTCGTAGGTCTTGGCCTTTTCCGGCTCCAGGCCGTTGGCGGTCTGGTCACCCGAACCGCCCTGGCCAAGCTGGAAATACTGCAGGCTGCCGAACGAGGTTTCGTAGTTGGCGAACAGTTTCCACGCGTCCGACAGGTGATACATCACGCTCAGCGCTGGCAGCGGTTCGTTGCTTTCGATGCTGCGGTTTTTCTCCGGCACGCGTTTGCCTGCGGTGTCGAGCACGGCGCGGTCATGCCAGTCGGTGCTGATGTGTTCGAAGCGAATGCCCGGGGTGATGGTCCAGTTGCCGACGTCGATCTTGTTGTCGACATACACCGAGTTGGCCTCGGTGCCGCCGGTGCGGTCCTGGAACACATGGCCGTCGGACGTCGGGGTGACCACCGGCTGATTGTTGACCAGCGCCAGACGGCTCGACTGCTCGTGCATCGCCTCTTTCAGGTAGCGATAACCGACGCTGACTTCCTGCGTGGTCGGGCCGACGTCAAACACCCGCGACACACGCGGTTCGACACCGAGGGTGTAGTAGGAACGCGGGTACGAGCTGAGGGTTTTCTGGTCACGGGCGGCGATGGTGCTGCCGCGAAAGCTGTCGGTGTAGTAGGTGAGGATTTCTGCCTGGGTGCGCTCGTCGATCTGCCGGATCCACTTGAACGACACGTCTTTGCGCCGACCGCTGAAGTTGTCGTAATCGCGTACCGAATCATACGGTTTGTCGTCGTACTGCTTCTGCGTCAGGCCGCCGGGCATGTCGGCGCTGGCGTCGTAGTAATGAAAGTTGAGGCTGAAATCGTCCTGATCGGTCGGCGCCCAATGGGTCTTGAGCAGCACGTCGTCGATGTCGTTACCGTTGTTGCGCTCGCGGTAACCGTTGCCATTGACCCCGGAATACAACAGCGCCACGCCCATGCCGTTGTCGGCCGTGCCGCCGAGGAACGCCGTGTCGATGTGCTTCCAGCCGCCGTAACGGGTGGTTTCCAGCGTGGTGCCGATTTCCCCGGTGGCTTTTTCCGGGATGGCGCGGGTGACGAAGTTGATCACCCCGCCGACGTTCTGTGGCCCGTAACGCACGGAACCGGCGCCGCGTACCACGTCGATGCTGTCCAGATTGCCCGAGGAGATCGGCGCCATCGACAGCTGCGGCTGGCCGTACGGTGCGAATGCGGCCGGCACACCGTCGATCAGCACCGTGGAGCGTGGCGACAAGCGCGAAGTCAGGCCCCGCACGCCGACGTTCAGCGCGATGTCGCTGCCGCCGGTGCCGTTGGAGTCCTGCACCTGCACACCGGGCACGCGCTTGAGCACGTCACTGACGTTCATCGCGCCCTGCTCGACCATGGCTTCGCGGCGGATCACCGTGCGTGCGCCCGGGTGGTTCTGTACCACGGCGGCGTCGGCGTCACCGAGCCAGTCGCCGACCACTTTGATGTCGGTCACGCCCAGTTCCAGCGGGCCGTTGCTGGCGGCGGTCGCGACAGGCGCCAGAGTCACCGAGCCTTCGTTGATCTGGTAGTCGAGGCCGCTGCCCTGAAGCAATTGGCGCAACGCCTGCTCGGGGGAAAGATTGCCGTCAACCGCCGGCGCCTGTTTGCCGGCGACCAGATCCGGGCTGAAAAACACCTGCAACGACGTTTGCTGGCCCAGTTCGCTCAGGGCCTGACCCAGCGGCTGGGCGCGGATGTGAATGGCCTCGGCGGCATACGCCAGTGGCATCGCAGCGTTGACTGCCAGCGCGAGGGCCAGCGGTAACCAGGGGGATTTTTTGTTGTTGGCTGAGGTGTTTTTCACGTCGAACGTAGTCCTGTGGAGCGCAAGAGTGTGCGTCTGTTAATGCAAACCAGTTGCAGTTGAACAGGAAGACGATGAACTCGAAAAAAACCTGAATGTTATTTTGAAATTATTTCCTGACTGCCATCGGCCAGGGTGCGGACGGCCACCGGCAGGATGTTTGGCAGGGCCTTGAGCAAGGCGTCGGTGTTGTCGGATTTGAACACGCTGGTCAGGCGCAGACTGGCCACGGCCGGGTTGCTGACCGTCAGTGGCTTGTCGCGATAACGCGAAACTTCCGCTGCCACTTCGCCGAGGCTGGCGTTGTTGAACACCAGTTTGCCGCTGCGCCACGCCGTCAGTTCGGCGGGGTTGACCGCATATGCGGCGGCGACGCGACCCTCGGCATCGACGTGGGTACCGAGACCTGCCGTCAAGTTGATGAACTCGTTGTCCGGCGCATTGCGCCCCTGCACCTTGACCGTGCCCTGCTCCACCGCGACCCGGGTTTGCGTGACATCGCGGCGCACATCGAAACGCGTGCCGGTGACCGTGACCTTGCCACTACCGGCCTCGACCACGAACGGCCGCGCCGTGTCGTGCTGAACGCTGAACAGCGCCTCGCCTTCACTCAATTCGATGAGCCGCCGTTCCTTCTCAAAACGCACCTGCAGGCGGCTGCGGCTGTTCAGGTCGATCACAGACCCGTCCGGCAGCGCCACGTGCTTGCGCTCACCCAGCGCCGTCGCGAACTCGGCGCTGTAGCCGTCGGGGAGATTCAGACCGCTGAACAGACCGAGGCCGAGCGCCACCGCCAGCACACTGGCCGCCACGGCATAGCGCAGCAGCGGGCGACGTTCGCGACGGGCCGGCGGGGTTTCGACGAGGGCCTTGAGACGTGGCGCCGGCAGCAGATCGGCGGCCGTCCACAAGCCTTGCAGCAACTGGAATTCGTCACGATGCTGCGGATGCTGATTCAGCCAGACGTCGAAGCGCTGCTGTTCGTCGGCACTGATCAGCGGTTCCTGCAAACGCACAAACCAGCGTGCCGCTTCATCGCGCACCGTTGTTTGCCCGCACGCGCAATCACGGGTATCCATCATGGAATGTCCTGTCGGGCTGGGGATGAAAAGCGGGCTCTCATGACTGCATGCCGTCGAGACGATCGCGCAAGTGGCGCAGGGTGCGGATCATATACTTTTCGACCATGTTCCTCGACAGCCCCAGGCGTTCGGCGATTTCCGCCTGGGTCAGCCCTTCGATCTTCTGCCAGACGAAAATCTTCCGGCAGTTGAGCGGCAGTTCCTGCAGCGCCCGTTCGATGGAGTCGGCCAACTGGATCGCCTGCATGTAATGCTCCGGGTCGCCGGTGGACGACACACTGTGATCGATCGCCTGCGACTCCATGGCTTCCCGTCGATCCTCACGCCGATAACCGTCGACCGCGATGTTGCGTGCGGTCTGGTGCAGATACGCCCGTGGCTGCTGCACCGCCGCCGAATCGGATTCGAGCACCCGCACAAAGGTGTCGTGCGCCAGATCCTCGGCCTGCGCGCGATTGCGCAGACGCCGGGTCCAGGTGCCGATCAACTCTTCGTAATGCTCGAAAAAGCCGGGTCTGCGGGGCAGCATGGGGTTCATGACAGCGTGCTGGGGGGAAAGAGGTGTGAATAGTAATGCTTCCTATTAAGGCCGGCAATTCATTCCTTGGAAACGCTCGATTCAAGGGCAATCGTCAGTAAAACCGCGCCTTCCCCCACCTATTGTGTAAAATGCCGCCCGGGTGCCACCGCAACAACGCGGCAGGGCAGGTTTAATTCAGCGCAGGTCGGGCCGCCGCGCGGAGTTGCTGTGCCTATGAGCCACGATCCGTCACGCCTGCAGGCTGCCCGTCAGGAGTCGCCTTCTGCCCTGGCCTTTCTCTCGCGATTTTTCGCCGCCGAGTCCGCCGGTGGCCTGATTCTGATGGCCGCTGCCCTGGCCGCGCTGCTGGTCGCCAACTCGCCGTGGGCGGCCACGTATTTCTCGACCTTGCACATCAAGATCGCCGGTCTGTCGATCGAGCATTGGGTGAATGATGGCCTGATGGCGATCTTCTTCATGCTGGTGGGCCTGGAGATCAAGCGCGAAATGCTCGCCGGACAGTTGTCGACCTGGGGTCAGCGCGCGCTGCCGGGCTTCGCCGCGCTGGGCGGGATGCTGGTGCCAGCGCTGATCTACGTCGCGATCAACTGGGGTAATCCGCAGACCCTGAGCGGTTGGGCGATCCCCGCCGCCACCGACATTGCTTTCGCCCTGGGCGTGCTGTCGCTGCTGGGCAAACGGGTGCCCGTGTCGCTGAAAATCTTCCTCTCGGCGCTGGCCATCCTCGATGACCTGGGCGCAGTGGTGATCATCGCGATTTTCTACACCAGCGGCCTGTCGGTGAGCATGCTGCTGGCCTCGTTGGCAGTGATTGCACTGCTGGTGATCCTCAACCGCTGCGGTGTCAGAAAGCTTTGGCCATACCTGATCGCCGGCGCCTTCCTGTGGTTCTTCATGCTGCAATCGGGGATCCACGCGACCCTCGCCGGGGTGATTCTGGCCCTGTGCATTCCGCTGGGAAATCCCGAAGACGAGCACAACTCGCCGCTGCTGTACCTCGAAGAAAAAATGCATCCGTGGGTGGCGTTCGCTGTGGTGCCGATTTTCGGCTTCGCCAACGCCGGGGTGTCGCTGACTGGCATTTCCCCGAGCAACCTGCTTGAGCCGGTGCCACTGGGCGTGGCGCTGGGGTTGTTGTTCGGCAAGCAGATCGGCATCCTCGGCCTCGGCGCCCTGGCGATTCGCAGCGGTCTGGCGCAACTGCCGCAGGGCGGGAGCTGGCTGCAACTGTATGGTGTCGCTCTGCTCTGCGGGATCGGCTTCACCATGAGCCTGTTCATTGGCGCACTGGCCTTCCCGGGCGCGCCGCACCTGGTCGATTCGGTGAAGGTTGGGGTGTTGCTGGGTTCGATCCTGTCCGCGCTGCTGGCGGTGGTCGTGCTGATGAATGCGGGTAAGGCGAAGGCTTCGAGCTGACCGCCAGATCGGGTCGAGACAGAAAACCAATGTGGGAGCGGGGGGGGGGGGGGGGGGGGGGGGGGGGGGGGGGGGGGGGGGGGGGGGGGGGGGGGGGGGGGGGGGGGGGGGGTGGGGGGGAAGGAAGGTAGGGAAGGGGAAGAGTGAATGGCGAATTGGCAGGGCAATGGGTCCTAGAGGGCGGGTTTTATTCAAGNATTCAGTCAGCTAATTTATCGACTGAATCACCGCCTTCGCGAGCAAGCCCGCTCCCACAGTTTTTATAGCGGTGCTGCTCAGCCTTTTTCGTCGATCCCGGCCTGTAGGGTCTGGCTGTCCAGATTGCCGCTCAGGGTCACCGGACCGACTTTCAGACTGCCGTTATCGAATGACAACTTCTGTGCGTTCTCCTCGGTTTTCTGCGGCAGATCCAGCCCGGCTTTCACTCCGTATTCACGGTTGACCAGATCGCTGCTACCCACTTTCGAAGCACCCAGATCCACTTTGCCCTCAGTCGCCGAGATCCGCGCGCCGGTCAGCTGCGTGCCACCACCAACGTTCAACTTCACACCCTGATTGCCACTGATGCCGGATGCCTGCACCACGCTGTCCTTGTGCGCGTATTCGCCTTGCGCTTTCAGCGTCGGTTTATAGTCGGTGCCGGCGAGCTTTTCCTTGTCGCTCGGTGGATTTTTCTTCGCCGTCAGGCCCAGATCAACATCGACCTTGGCCTGGGTCGTCGAGTCCTGGCGGCTTTCGACGATCAGATCACCGGCGACCTTGCCACTGACATTTTTCGCGTCGATCCGCGCGCCCGACAGCTGCGCATCCCCCGCGCTGTTGAGCACCACGCTGTCAGCCTTGATCTGGCTGTTCTGCTGGGTGGTGCCTTGCAGGTAATCGACGCCGACCTTGGCCCCGGCGTTGAAGCCGTGGTCACTGCTGGCCTTTTCCTCGGCTGCGGTCGGGGTCTTGCTGCTCAGGTTGCCGCCGGCATTCAGCGCGACGTTCCAGTTGTTGCGGCTCTCGGTGGACTGCGCCGATTCCTGAACCAAACCGCCCTTCTGCGCATCGACGCTGACGTTCGGCGCGCTGACTTGCGTGCCTTGCAGGTGCACCGCGTCACCGCTCAAGGCGACGTTGCTCTGGCTGTTGAGCTGGCCACCGGTCAGGGTTTGCGAGTTTTCGTTGACCTGACCAATGTTGAAGTTACCGCTCAGATTACCGCCCTGATCGCGACTCTTCTCGCTGCTGGATTTGCTGCCGCCGCCCTTCAAACCGCCGCCGAGATTGCTGCCGGTCGCGGTGTGGGTATCAACGGCCGCTTGCAGATCTAGCTTGCCGTCAGCGTGCAGATCGATAGCGCCGGCGCTGTCGATCTTCGTGCCTTGCTGAACCTGATTGCCACCGCTGCTCAGTTGCACCGGGCCGTTGCCGCTGATGCTCGCCACATGAGCCTGAGTGTCATTGGTCTGCTTGCCGGTGTGATCAAGCTGGAAGCCAGCGCCGAGGTCGACGTTGGTGCCGTCGGTGCCCGGCAAGGTGCCGACCGTCAGCGAGCCGTTGCCGCGCAGGCTGGAGTCGCTGCTGCTCTGACGGTCGTTTGCCTGATTCAGCGCCAGATCGCCGCCAGTCTTGATGCTCACACCGCCCTGCCCGCCGTCGAAACGGCTGCCGGCGAACTGCGCATCACCGCCCACCTTGATGTTCACGCCTTGGCTGCCGGCAAAACCGCCCACCACTGCGGTGCTGCTGTCCTTGCTGCTGTAGCTGTTGCCACCCGCGCCGCTGCCGGCGACGTTCACGTCCTCGCCGGTCTTGGTGTAGACGCGCAAGTCGACCTTGGCGTCCACCGAGTTATCGGTGCTGCTGTGAGTCTTGCTCGCGGCATCGGCAACCAGTTTGTCAGCGCTGATGTTGACCTTGCCGTTGCTCGCACTGTACTGGGTGCCCTCGTCGTGCAGGGTGCCGGCGGTTTTCACCTCGACGCTGCCGCCGTCGAAACGGCTGACCACAGCGTTGCTGCTCTGCTCGGTCTTGTCGGCGCTGCCGTGACCGATCGCCACGTCGATACCGACGTTCGGCTGGCCGAGATTGCTCAGGGATTCCTTGTCCGGAATTTTGCCGTTGAGCACATCCTTGACCGCACCGGCAATCGGGCGGGCGATGTCCTTGTACTCGACGTTGGCGCCGATGTCCGCCGACCAGTTGCTCTGGTTGTGCGTACTGCTTTCGGTGTTGCTGGCGGCGCGGTTGTCGATCTCGTTGGCCGCGACATTCAGACCGTTGCCAGCCTTGACCTGCGCACCTTCGGTCAGCAGCTTGTCGGCATTGATGTTCAGGCTGCCGCTGCTTTGCACGTGGGTGGTTTGCGCAGTGGTTTTGCTGCTGCTGTCTTGCGTGGTGCTGTGGGCAAAATCGACACCACTGCCGGCGCGGTCGAGGCCGCCGGTGTAGTAGAAGCCGCCGCCAGTGCTGGAGGTGTCGGTCGACGTTTTGTGGCTGTCCTGTTCGGCCAGCAACGACACGTTCTTGCCGCTCAGCGTAGTGTCGCCAGCAGTGGATTTGACTTCACCGCCCTTGATCGTCAGATCGCCGTCCGCTTTAACCTGCACGCTGCCACCGCTGAGGCTCGAGCCCTGCTGGTCGACGTCGTTGCGGGTGACGGTCTGCCGCTTGTCTTCGTAGTGCACCCCGGCGCGATATTGCTCCGGCGTTTGCTCTTTGGCGTAGGCATCGAAGCCACGGGTCTCGGTGGTCGAGCTGCTGGCGTGGCTGTTCTGCGTGGAATGCACGTTCACATCACCCGCTGCGTCCGCCGTCAGCACGCCACCAGCCTTGACCGTAGAGCCGGCCACTTCGATGTCCTTGGCGCTTTTGAGCTTGAGATTGCTGTCGGAAACCAGCTCGCTGCGCACCGTGGTGCTGTCCCTGGAATTCTGCCGCGACTCGTCCTTGGTGATGCCGAAGAATTTGCTGTCCTTGTCGTGGTTGTTGCTGTGCGAAGTGTCCTGCACGCCGTCGATCACCAGCGAACCCTGATCGCTGATCACGCTGGCCTCGGTGCCGCCACGGACCTGGCTGCCGCTGATGCGCACGTCGTCAGCCTTGACGATCAGCTTGCCGGCCGCATTGATTTTGCTGCCCTGATGCCGGGTCTGGCCCTTGTCGGCATCACCGGTCTTGCCGAAGAATCCGCCGCCAACCAGGTCGCCGGAGTAACTGTTGTTATTGCTGCGACTGGTGCGCGTGGCCGTGGTGACGTCCACTTGCTTGCCCGCCAGTTTCACATCGCCGGCGCTGTTCAGTTCGGCGCCTTCGGAACGCAACAACGCGGCGGTTTGCAGCGCGATATTGCCACCCTTCAACTGACTGCCGATGCTGCGCTGTTCTTCGCTGCTGTTGTTCCAGTCGGCCTTCCACAGATGCTTGCGATGGTTGCCCTGATCAGTCTGGGTGTGGCTTTCGGTGGCAGCGGTCAGGCGCAGATCGCCGCCACTCTGCACATCGAGATTTTTCGCCGCTTCAACTTTCGCAGCTTTGAGTTCGGTGTCTTTGCCGGAGGTCAGCCTGGCGTCGCGGCTGGCGACGATCTGGCTGCCGTGCTGGCGAGTTTCACTGTCGGTCCGGGTGCGGTCGTAGGTTTCCCAGGTGATGCCGATGGTGCTGTTGCTCCAGTTTTCGCGCTGCTCCTGGAGCTTGCGGCTTTCGACGGTGCTCAGGGTCAGGTTGCGCTTGGCATTGACGTTGACGTCGCGAGCACTGAGATCGGTGGCGGCCAGCGTCAGGTCGTTGCTGCTGTGCAGGCCGACATCACCCTGACTGCTGCGAATGCTGGCACGGGTCACTTCGAGGCTGTTGGGGATGGCTTCACCGCTGACGCTGAGGTCGCCGGCGGAACGAATCTGTACGCCGTCACGCCCGGCCACTTGCACCGCCCCCACACGCACGCCCGCGCCTTCGGCGGTGCTGACGATGTTGATGCGCCCGGCCTGCATCGCGCCGAACAGGCTGGCGTCAATGCGTTGATCCTGGGTGTTGCCCGCCGGATCCACGGCTTTGACCTGACCGCTGGCGTAATCGACCTGATTGCGCCCGACCGTGAGGTTCAGTTGATCGCGGGCATCGATGCGGCCCTGGCTGTTGATACGCGGGGCGATCAGGTTGACCGAACCCTCGGCGTTACGCAGGCCGCCACTCTGGATCTGCAACTGACCGCTGGCGTCGCGGGTGTTCAAGGCTTGCAGTTTGCCGTCGTTCAACTCCGGACGACCGACCAGCAGACTGGCGTTAGGCGTGTTGATGAAACTGCCGCCGTTCACCGAAATGCCGTTGGGGTTGGCCAGCACGTAATCGGCGGCGCGGCCGAAGATTTCCTGGGCGCCGTTGATGGCCGAAGGGTTGCGGCTGATCACCTCGTTGAGGATCACGCTCGCCGCCTGGCCCTGCAGTTGCGGGTTGGCCGCCAGTTGCCCGGCGAGCTGCGATTGCCCGGCCTGCAAGGCGTTGTTCAGCACCAGGCCCTGACGGTCGACGTTGTAGTCGAGGAACTGGTTGTGCGACAGGCCCGAGCCGTTGGGCGCGACGATATTGACGATGGGCACGCCGCCCTGCGTCTGCAATTGCGCGGTGCCGCCGGG
Organism: Pseudomonas sp. S3(2024); assembly: GCF_036861315.1. Classification (NCBI taxonomy): domain Bacteria; kingdom Pseudomonadati; phylum Pseudomonadota; class Gammaproteobacteria; order Pseudomonadales; family Pseudomonadaceae; genus Pseudomonas; species Pseudomonas sp. S3(2024). The sequence continues at coordinate 31,399 of NZ_JAZAQQ010000010.1, forward strand.
GCCGGGAGCGACCACCACACCGCCGGCGATGGCGCTGGGCAGGTGCACGGCGAAGAACAGGCTGGCGATCGCCCAGCGCAGTTTGCCCCGAGGAGAAAGATGGAATGCAAAGGTGTGTGCTGGCATAAAAACGTCTCCATGTAAGTACGGCATCACGGCGCGCGATTTAGTCTTGGCCGTGGCTGTCGCGCTCAGATCCGACGGCGGTTTGTTCACTGCATGATGAGTTTCGGTGGCGCTCATATCTGCAACCCCACGCGCATCAGCCAGGTCTCTGGCTCGTGCTGCAAACCTTTGGGGGTGTTGAGGGCGCGTTGGTAATCGACGTCCACTTGCAGATTCTTCCAGCCCAGATTCAGCCCGACGCTGGCGCCGCTCAGGCGCTGGCCCTGGGCGCCGTGATCGGCCTTGAGCCAGCCGTTGTCCAGGCCCACGCGCGGGGTGATCTGCACCGGCCAATCGCTGCGCAGCGGCAGACGCAAGGTGTTACGCCAGATCGCGCCGCTGGCACCGGATGCGCTGCTGACCCGATAGCCGCGCACCGCCGAATCATCGGTGCCGAGCAACTGTTCGATGGCCGGTAACGGATCGGGGCTGTATTGCAGATTGAGCTGGCTTTGCCACTGCCACGCTTGCGCGCCGAACTGGCCGTTGCGCCACTGGCTGAGGCCGGCGCGGTACTTGCGAAACTGCGCTTTGGGCAGGTTGTTGACCGCATGATTGGCGTCGTCATCAGCGCCCAGCCAGCGCAGGCCTTGCGAATAGGTGAAGTCGAGGTTCCACACCGCACGGTCGAGCCAGAACAGATTGAGTCCGGCTTCGGCCACGGTCAGGGTCGGGCTTTGAATGCCCAGACGGACATTTTCCAGATAGCTGTCGACGTCCTTGTGTGCCAGTTGCAGGTTGGCGCTGAGCTGACGGCTCTGGTCGCGCCACAAAACGCGGTCGGCGCGCAGACTCAGTTGATCGGTGATGCCGGTGCTGTACAAGGTCGCGCTGGGCAGCTTGAACGGCGCGCGATATTCCGCATGGCTGGCGAACGCGCTGTAGGTCCAGTAGCCGTAGGGAATCGCGTAATACAGGCTGGCGTTGCGACTGTAGCGGTCGCCCTGATTCAACGTGTCGCTGGCACTGAGGCTCAACAGATCATTGAGTTGCAACGGACTGTCGAAGCTCAGGCTGACGGTATCGCGGTCACGCCCGGTGCTGGCGCTGCCAAGGTTGTCCATGCCCAGGCCCAACGCCCAGCGCGACTGTCCGGAGGTACGCGAGCGCAGGATGATGCGCGAGGCACCCGGTTGGCTACCGGGGGCGATGTCGGCGGTCAAATCGATCGAACGCAAGCGGTTCAGTTGATCCAGGCCTTGCTCCAGATCACGCAGGTTCAGCGGCTGGCCGAGCATATGCGGGAACGCGCCGCCCAGCGAAACGGGCAGGCTCTGATCGGCCAGTTCGATGGACTCGATGTAGCCCTCGTCGATCATGATGTCCAGCGACTGCCCCGCCGCCGGCGCGCTCAACAGGTACGGGCGGCTGGCGATGTAGCCCTGCTCGACGTAGGCGGCGGTGATGGTCGCCAGCAGATGGTTGATCTGGCCGACGCCCATGCACGGCGCCAGCAGCGGTTTGATCCGGGCGTTGAGCTTGGCGCTGTCGATCAGCGTGACGCCACCGATACGCGTGCCGCTTAGCGGCCAGCAGCGTTCATCGGGGGTGACGGTCTGCGGGAGCACTGGGGTGGCGGGCGCAGGACCGAACGCACCGCGCTCCAGTTGGCGCTTGCGTTGTTCCATCTGCAGTTGTTGCAGATCGCGCTGTTGCTGTTGCTGCTGGCGCAGCACTTCCTGGCCCGGCACAACAGGATCAGCCGCTTGAATCGAGGAGGCACACACACTCAACACAAAGGCCGACAACAGCGGGCAAAGCGTGGAACGATGACGGAAAACAGCGCAAAGCAAATACGGCACGCAACATCCTTGCAATCATAAAGTAGCGTAATGCCACCTCATCAATGCGAGTGATAGTCAGAGCCTTCCTACGCAAATGCAAGATGCTTCCTACAACGCTTACATTTCTTAAACATTTGATTTTACTGCGTTCAACATCACCGCCTCAGGTGTTCCCCGATGACTTTCATTGAGTTCTTGAAGATTTGCCCCTGTATTACTGGCGCTGTCGTTTGTCGAAACCGCTCCAAACCCCGAGGCCGGGTAAGCAAATGACGATCGGCACAAAAACATAATTGCCACAAAATATTACTTGCGTCATATTACAACCGTAATAACAGCCCGTTTCCGCAGGTATTACGCCATGACCAGCATGTCCACCCTTGAGCCAGACCTGTCTGCCCCGGTCACCCCCGCCAAGCCGCCATTGCGCAAACGCCTGCTGCTGACCGGCGCCGGCCTGATCGCGCTGGTCGCGGTCGGCATGTATGCCGCGCACTGGTGGGGCACCGGGCGTTTTCTCGAAGAGACCGACGATGCCTACATCGGTGGCGACGTCACGGTGATCGGGCCGAAGGTCGCCGGGTACATCGAAGAAGTGCTGGTCAGCGACAACCAATCGGTCAAGGCCGGTGAGGTGCTGATTCGCCTCGACGCGCGCGACTATCGTGCCAACCTCGCCAAAGCCGAAGGCGCAGTCGCCGCCGAAGAAGCGCTGTTGGCCAACCTCGACGCTACTGAGCAACTGCAGCAAGCGGTGATCGGCCAGGCCCGCGCCGGCATCGATGCCGCCGGTGCCGAAACCGCCCGCTCGCGGGATGACAATGCGCGCTACAAACGTCTGGTGAGCACCAATGCCGTGTCGGTGGAAAGTGCCCAGCGTGCCGACGCGACTTTCAAGACCGCGCAAGCCCTGAGCGCTCGCGCCCAGGCTGAATTGCTCGCCGCCCAGCGCCAACTGGCGGTGATCGACACCCAGAAACAACAGGCCCGCGCCGCCCTGCAACAAGCCCGGGCCGAGCGTGATCTGGCGCAGTTGAATCTCGGCTACACCGAGCTGCGCGCGCCGGTTGACGGCGTGATCGGCAACCGCCGCGCGCGGGTCGGCGCCTATGCCCAGGCGGGTTCGCAACAGCTGTCGGTGGTGCCGGCCAGCGGTCTGTGGGTGGATGCCAATTTCAAGGAAGACCAACTGGCGCGGATGCAACCCGGACAACGGGTGAGCATCCGTGCCGACGTGCTCTCCGGCCAGGAATTCCACGGCCGCCTCGACAGCCTCGCCCCCGCCACCGGCTCGCAATTCAGCGTGCTACCGCCGGAGAACGCCACCGGCAACTTCACCAAAATCGTCCAGCGGGTGCCGGTGCGAATTCTGCTTGATCCGGCCGACAGCGTGCTCGGGCATCTGCGGCCAGGCTTGTCGGTCACCGCTGAAGTCGACACCCGCGCGCAAGCCGAAACCAGCGCCGTGGCCGTCGCGCCATGAGCACCGCCCTCACCGCCCCGGCGCAACCGTTCAACGCCGCCGACATGGCCACCGCGACCAAAGTGTTCGCCTTCGCCACCATGTGCATCGGCATGTTCATCGCGTTGCTGGACATCCAGATTGTCTCGGCCTCGTTGCGCGACATCGGCGGCGGACTCTCGGCCGGCACCGACGAAACCGCGTGGGTGCAGACCAGTTACCTGATCGCTGAAATCATCGTGATCCCGTTGTCGGGCTGGCTGTCGCGGGTGTTCTCCACACGCTGGCTGTTCTGCGCCTCGGCGGTCGGCTTCACCCTGGCCAGCCTGCTCTGCGGCGTGGCCTGGAACATCCAGAGCATGATCGCCTTTCGTGCACTGCAAGGCTTTCTCGGCGGCTCGATGATTCCGCTGGTGTTCACCACCGCGTTCTTTTTCTTCACCGGCAAACAACGGGTGATTGCCGCCGCAACCATCGGTGCGGTGGCGTCTCTGGCGCCGACGTTGGGGCCGGTGATCGGCGGCTGGATCACCGACATTTCCTCATGGCACTGGCTGTTCTACATCAACCTGGTGCCGGGAATTTTCGTTGCGGTGGCCGTGCCGATGCTGGTGAAAATCGACCAGCCGGAGCTCGCGCTGCTCAAGGGCGCGGACTACCTGAGCATGGTGTTTCTCGCGCTGTTTCTCGGCTGCCTGGAATACACCCTCGAAGAAGGCCCGCGCTGGAACTGGTTCAGCGATCAAACGATTCTGACCACGGCGTGGATCAGCGGTCTGGCGGGTCTGGCCTTTATCGGGCGCACCTTGCACGTGGCCAATCCGATCGTCGATCTGCGCGCACTCAAGGATCGCAATTTTGCCCTGGGCTGTTTCTTTTCCTTTGTCACCGGGATCGGTCTGTTCGCAACGATTTACCTGACTCCGCTGTTTCTTGGACGGGTGCGTGGCTACAGCGCGCTGGACATTGGTCTGGCGGTTTTTTCCACCGGGGTGTTCCAGATCATGGCGATTCCGCTGTATGCCTTTCTCGCCAATCGCATGGATCTGCGCTGGATCATGATGATCGGCCTGGGCCTGTTTGCCGTGTCGATGTGGGAATTCAGTCCGATCACCCACGACTGGGGTTCCGGCCAGTTGATGCTACCGCAGGCGCTGCGCGGGATCGCCCAGCAACTGGCGGTGCCGCCGGCAGTGACACTGACTTTGGGAGGTTTGGCACCGGCACGCTTGAAGCACGCCTCAGGGCTATTCAACCTGATGCGCAATCTGGGCGGGGCGATCGGGATTGCCGCGTGCGCGACCATTCTCAATGACCGCACCAACCTGCACTTCACTCGCCTGGCCGAGCATTTGAACAGCAGCAACGAGGCGATGAATCAGTGGCTGTCGCAGGTCGGTGGCAACCTGGCGACACTGGGTCAGAGTGGTGACGTCGGCGTCACCGCAGGCCTGCGTCAACTGTGGCTGCTGACCTACCGCGAGGCGCAGACCCAGACCTACGGCGACACCTTTTTGATGATCATGCTGTGCTTCATCATCGCCACGGCGATGGTGCCCTTGATGCGCAAGGTACAACCACCGGCCGCGCCGAGTGCGGATGGGCATTGATCCAGATCTGCAATGCATGCCCCCTGTAGGAGTGAGCCTGCTCGCGATGGCGCCAGTTCATTCAACATTGATGTTGAACGGATAATCGCTATCGCGAGCAGGCTCACTCCTACAAAAGATTGTGTCTGGGGCTTAGAGCTGTGGGGTTTTGCGGAAGCCCACGGCCAGACGGTTCCAGCTGTTGATGGTGCTGATCGCCACGCTCAGGTCGACCATTTCCTTGGGCGTGAATTGCGCGGCGACGATGTCGTAGTCTTCGTCCGGGGCGTGGGTCAGGCTCAGTTGGGTCAGCGATTCGGTCCACAGCAGCGCAGCACGTTCGCGCTCGGTGAAGAACGGCGCTTCACGCCATGCGGTGACGGCGAACAGTCGACGCGGGGTTTCGCCGCCCTTGATCGCGTCAGCGGTGTGCATGTCGATGCAGAACGCACAGCCGTTGATCTGCGAAGCGCGCAGCTTGACCAGTTCGATCAGGGTCTTTTCCAGCGGCAGTTTCGAGACCGCGGTTTCCAGGGCGATCATCGCTTTCAGGGCGTCTGGGGAGGCGGTGTAGAAATCGGTACGAGCTTTCATGATTGAGTTTCCGGGGCCAGTGAATGTGTAACTAAGTTAGTCCCGCACTTGCCCCGGACAAATAGCCAATCTCCCGGAAGACGAGTAGACCACCCTGTCACACGCGATTGCGCAACCAGTGCAGGAACCCGGTTTTCGCCACCACGGTCGGCACGTCCTGCGTCAGGGTCTGGGCCTTGTGCAGGCGATAATCGAGCAAGGCTTTCATCGCCTCGTTGATGTCGTGGCGGGCATCCAGGCACGGCTTCAGATAGGTCTTCTCGATGCGGTAAAGCGCACAGAAGGTTTTCGCCGCGAAGGTGGCCGGCACAGACGAATCGGAGAGGATACCGGCCTCGCCGATCACCTCCCCCGGCCCCATGCGCCCGGATTCGAACGGGCTGCCATGGCGAGTCAAGGTCACGCTGACCACGCCCGATTCGATGATGAACAAATGATCGCTGACCTCCCCGGCCTCGAGGATCGTCTCGCCGGCACGGAAGGTTTGCAGGGTCATGTTTTGGCTGAAGGTGTCTTTCTCTTCCTGGCGCAGCGTGGAGAAAATCGGCGAACTGTCGAGCAGCGCCCGCGGCCGCGAGAGGTTGCCGGCGACGATCGGTTCGACACTCGACAACAGATTGATCCCGGATGCCTGCAGATGCCGGTAAGCCAGATCGAACAGCTGATTGCGCACCGAGCGCTTCTGATCCATCGACGAGACAAAACCGCTGATTTCATATTCCGCACCGGCGCTGCTGGAGCTTTTCAGCGCGACGCTTGGCGAGGGATTGTCCAGCAGCGGACGGCAACCCTGCATCGCCCGCTCCAGCGCGTCGATCACCGTATTGGGCCGGGCATGCGGGCTGACCTGGACGCTGACGGCGACTCCGAACATGTTGCTCGGTCGGCTGAAGTTGATGATCTTGGCCTTGGCCGCCAGCGAGTTGGGAATCACTGCCATGCTGCCCTGACTGGTCTGCAAACGCGTGGCGCGCCAGTCGATATCGATAACCCGGCCTTCGGTGCCATCGATCGAGATCCAGTCATCGATCTGATAGGGCTTGGTGGTGTTGAGCACGATCCCGGAAAACACATCGCTGAGCGTGCTCTGCAACGCCAGACCGACGATGATCGCCAAAGCCCCGGACGTCGCCAGCACACCTTTGACCGGCAGATCCAGCACGTAGGCCAGGGCCGCGATAATCGCGATCAGGAAAATCACCGCACCGAGCAGATCCTGCAACAGCCGCCCGGTGTGCCCGACCCGCTGCATCATCACCGCACCGATCAGCACGGTAAGGGTGCGCGCGCCGAACAGCCACCAGCCGATCTGCAACCCGGTCGCCGCCAGGTGCAGCGGCACGTTGTCGGCCCACGGCGCCGGCTCCATCGGATTCAGGCCTTCGTTGAACAACAGCACGCTGAACAGGCTGAAAATCAGCACCCGCACCAGCAGCTTCCACTCGCTGCCTCGGGAACTGATCAGGCGCCACAGCCCGAGATCGAGGAGGATCAGGATCAACGCGCAAAACAACGGATGTTCGGTCAAAAAAGACAACATCAAAGCACTCCGACAGGGGCCAATCGCGAGAAGATCGCACAGATTGGGCAAGTGTAGGAGTAATTGATTTCAGAGGATGAACGCCCGCGCAAAAACATCCGGAAACCAATGTGGGAGCGGGCTTGCTCGCGAATGCGGAGGGTCAGTCAAACATGCATTGACTGACCCTCCGCATTCGCGAGCAAGCCCGCTCCCACATGGGGGAAATTTACCCGTGCATTTGGCCAAAACGCCCGGACTGGAAGTCGGCGAATGCCTGATGAATTTCCTGCTCGGTGTTCATCACGAACGGGCCATGGCCGACAATCGGTTCATCAATCGGCTCGCCACTGAGCAGCAACACCACCGCATCTTCACTGGCCTCAAGGGTCAACTGACGGCCGTCGCGCTCGAACAGCACCAACTGCCCGACACCTGCGGTTTCCACACCGTTGATCTGCATCGAACCTTTCAACAGCACCAGCGCGGTGTTGCGTCCCTCGTGCAGATCGAGCGTCAGCAACTTGCCGGCATTGAGCCGCAGGTCCCAGACGTCGATCGGCGTGAAAGTGTGCGACGGGCCTTTATGCCCATCGAACTCACCAGCGATCAGCCGCAGCCGGCCGGCATCGTCCTTCAGCGCGATATTCGGAATATCGCCGTCGAGAATGGTCTGGTAGCCGGGCGCAGCCATTTTGTCCTTGGCCGGCAGGTTGACCCACAGCTGCACCATTTCCAGCTTGCCGCCGGTTCTGGCGAAATCATCCGAGTGGAACTCCTCGTGGAGAATCCCGGACGCGGCGGTCATCCACTGCACATCGCCGGGGCCGATGGTGCCGCCGCTGCCGGTGGAGTCGCGGTGCTGCACTTCGCCGTCGTAGACGATGGTCACCGTTTCAAAACCACGGTGCGGGTGCTGGCCGACGCCACGGCGCTCGGTGGTCGGGGTGAATTCGGCCGGTCCTGCGTGATCGAGCAGCAGGAACGGGCTGATGTGTTTGCCCAGGTTGTCATAGGAAAACAGAGTGCGCACCGGGAAACCATCGCCGACCCAATGGCCGCGAGGGCTGGTGTAGATACCGATGATGTTTTTCATGGTTGCCTCCAGAAAAGGTGGGTGACGCAATGGATTAAGCTTAAATCCATAGCGTTTTTAGGACTAGACGGCAAAAACCGGCTTTAGTGTTCCATTCATAGAACAGTCCCACCGTTGAATCTCGATCCTTGCGGGAGCGGACTTGCTCGCAAAGGTGCCAGTCCAGACAACACAACTATCGGGAAAGATTCATGACTTCTGCTCAACAGTGCTTTGCCCCAGCAGCGGTTTTTCCCAAGCACGCAGACGCGGATACTCCTGCCCATTCCCACTGCAACCCTGGAGTCATCAATGTCTGTTCCCGCTTTTGGTCTGGGTACGTTTCGCCTGCAAGGTCAGGTGGTCATCGATTCGGTGCGCACCGGCCTTGAACTCGGTTACCGCGCCATCGACACCGCGCAGATCTACGAGAACGAAGCCGAGGTCGGCCAGGCCATCGCCGCCAGCGGCATTGCTCGCGAAGAGTTGTTCATCACCAGCAAGATCTGGATCGCCAACTTCGCCAAGGATCGTCTCATCGACAGCCTCAAGGAAAGCCTGCAGAAACTGCAGACCGACTACCTCGACCTGACCCTGATCCACTGGCCGTCGCCGGAAGATCAGGTGCCGGTCGCCGAATTCATGGGCGCGCTGCTCGAAGCCAAGCGTCTGGGCCTGACCCGGCAGATCGGGGTGTCCAACTTCACCATCGACTTGATGCAACAAGCCATCGCAGCGGTCGGCGCGGAAAACATCGCCACCAACCAGATCGAGCTGCACCCGTACCTGCAAAATCGCAAAGTGGTCGAGTTCGCCCGCAGCCAAGGCATCCAGATCACCTCCTACATGACCCTTGCCTATGGCGAAGTGCTGAAGGATCCGGTGATTCAGCAGATCGCTGAACGCCTGCAAGCGACCCCGGCGCAAGTCACCCTGGCCTGGGCGATGCAGTCGGGTTACGCGGTGATTCCATCGTCGACCAAACGCGCCAACCTGCAAAGCAACCTCGGCGCCACCACGCTGACCCTGAGCGAATCCGACATGGCGCTGATCGCCGGTCTGGAGCGCGGCCATCGTCTGACCAGCCCGAAAGGCATTGCCCCGCAGTGGGATTGATCGCTCAGTCCTGAAGCCGCTGCGCGAGGCCGAGCATGGCCCTGCGCAGCGCATCCGCCGAGCGGTGGACAGCCAGGGTTTCGGCGTCGCGACACGCCTGTTCGAGCTCCGCGCACGCCGCCGCCACCCGCGCGGCACCGACCATTTGCGCACCGCCCTTGATGTGATGCGCCAGGGTGCTTAATTCGCTCAGATCCTGTGGCTGGCGCGCAGCGTCCAGCCGTTGCAGATCCTCGTGCAGACTGCGCAACACTTGTTCGCGCAGGCGCTGCATCACTGCAGGATTGTCCCCGGCCATCTGTTCAAGCGCGCTCAGGTCGATCTCGGGCAACGGCGGTGCCGGGTACGACAGCTGGTCACCGTCACCGCGACTGGCCGCCTTCAATGCCTGTTGCAGATCGTGCAAGCGAATCGGCTTGAACAGACAATCGTCCATGCCGGCCTCAAGACAACGGACTTTCTCCTCGACCTGCGCGTTGGCAGTGAAGCCGAGGATCAGGCAGCGTGCCCGACCGCTCGCCGCCTCTTCTTCACGAAGTGTCCGAGCGAGTTCGTAACCGTTGCGCCGGGGCATGTTGCAATCGGTGATCAGCACATCGAAAGCCTGTGTTCGCCAGCGCTGCAAGCCCAGCTCACCATCCTCGACATCGACCGTAGCGTGGCCCAGTTCACTCAATTGCCGGCACAGGAGCAAGCGGTTGACCGGATGATCGTCCACCACCAGCACGCTCAGCGAACGCGCTGGCGTGTCCGCCACTTGCGGGCCTGCCGTCTCGGGTTCGAGCGCGGTCAACAGCGGCAACTGCAGGTTTACCTCGACCCGCGTTCCATGCCCCGGCTCGCTGTCCAGGTGCAGTGTGCCGCCCATCATTTCGCAGAGGTTACGGCTGATCACCAGGCCCAGTCCCGAGCCGCTACGCGCTGACTGGCCCTGGTTAGCGGCCTGGACGAACGGACTGAACAGGCGTTTGCGGTCATCGGCACTGATGCCGATTCCGCTGTCTGCAATCGCTAGTTTCACGGCCAACTGGCCAAGCGCTGTCCTGGTTACCGACAGTTGCAGACTGACCTGCCCGTGCTCGGTGAACTTGATCGCGTTGCTCAACAGGTTTGACAGCACTTGCTTGAAGCGTGTCGGGTCGAGCATGACGTCGACGTCACTGTGCGCATCCAGTTCGACCTGCCACAGCAGGCGTTTCTCCCGCGCAAGCCCTTCGAATACGCGGCACACCGCGATCACTTGTTCGCGCAGATTGGCCCGCTGCGGCGCGAGGGACAAATGCCCGGACTCGATACGCGCAATGTCGAGAATATCGCCGATCAATCCCAGTAATTGCTGGCCGGCACCGGACGCGACCTCGATTGCCAGCTTGTCGGTGACGCCCTCCTCGGCACGCTTGAGGGCCATTTCGAGCATGCCGATCAGGGCATTCATCGGCGTGCGGATTTCATGGCTCATGGTCGCCAGAAACGTAGTCTTGGCCCGATTGGCGTCGTCGGCGGCATCCTTGGCCTGCTGCAACTGCTGCAGCCACTGCTGACGCTGACGCAGCTGCGAGCGCTGAAAACCGATCCAGGCCAAGGCCAGCAACAGCAGCCCTGCCGCACCGGCAAACGCCAGCAGGATTTCGCGGCGATGACGCTGCCAGTAGCTCTCTTCCACGACCACGTCATGGCTCCAGCGCTCGACCAGTTCGTCCATCTGCTGCGGCGCGATGCTCAGCAACGCCTTGTTCAGAATCGTGTGCAGCGACGTATCCTGCGCTGCGGTCGCCAGCGCAATGCGTGCCGGCTGATCGCCGATCGTGTTGGTGATGCGCAGGCGTTCGCGATAATGGCGGGCGATCAGAAAACGCGCCACCAGCAGTGAGCTGACCGTCACGTCGGCCTGGCCTTTGGCGATCTGCTCCATGCCCTCGGCCGGGCTGCGCACCTCCACCAGGCGAATCCCGGGCACCTGCTGCAGAATAAAGTCGTGCAATGGATGACCGCGATAAATCGCCAGCCGCTTGCCCGGCAGATCGGCGAGGCTGCGCGGGCTGCCGGCCGTCGTCGCACTGACCAGCACAAACGGATTATTCAGGTAGGCACGGGTGAATTGCAGCTCGGTTTCCCGTTCGCTGCTCGGGGTCACCACCGGCAACACGTCGAGTTCACCGGCCTTGAGCTGCTCAATCTGACGATCCAGCGAACGCCCCCGAACCACTTCGAATTGCAGCCCGGTACGCTGACTGATCAGGTTGAGCAACTGCGCCGACAGCCCGTTGAATCGTCCGTCGGCATCAAAAAACGTCAGCGGTGCGAAGTCTTCGATCACGCCGACCCGCACCCGAGGATGTTGCTCCAGCCACTGCTGCTCGCTGACACTGAGGCGTACCCGTGACTGCGCGGCCATGTGCGCGCCCCCCGCACTCCAGCGCTGCTCGATAAGCTGTCGGCGCTCCATGGGAATGGCCGCCAGCGCCTTGTCGATGATGCGTTTGAGGCGCACCTCACTGCGCAGCAGGGCGAAACCGAAGGGATTGGCATCCAGGCCCGAGGGCCCGGCCAGTTGCAGGTCATTGCGGTAATTGGTGTTGATCAGGTAATTGGCACTGATCAGATCGCCGAGATAGCCGTCATCGACACCAAACGCTACCGCACCCAGCGCATCCATTGCCGAGGCGTAACGCTGCACCTTCGCGTCGGGGTAGAACGCCTGCACGCTGGTCAGCGGCAGATAGTCCTCGACCATGGCGATGCGTTTGCCTGTCAGGTCGGCCGGTAACGTTTCGTCGAGCCGGGTCACCAGCATCGGTTGGTCTTCGGCATAGGGGCGCGACAAGATGAAATCTGGATCGGCCAGCTCGAAATTGTTCGAGGTGCCCAGCAGATCGAGTTCGCCGCGCTTGAGTGCGCTCATCACCGCGTCGCGGTTTGCGTAGCGTTGCACCTCGATCCGCACCCCGAGCAGTTGCGCCAGCAGCTCGGCATAGTCGGCGGTGAGACCTTCCAGCTCCTGCCGATTCCGCGTGATCTCGAACGGTGGATAATCGGGCCCGGAAATCCCCATGCGCAACGTCGGATGGCGGCGTAGCCACTGTTGATCCTGGGGGTCGAGCGGAACCCGGATATTTTCCAGTGCCGCCTGGCTCAACAACTCCAGTGGCTGTGGCGGTTCACCAGCCCAGCAGGTGGCCGTGAGGCTCACCCACAGCACGCACCACCAGCGTCGCAGATTCACTGTGCTACTCAGATCAAATGGTTGCGCTTGGCGAATTCGCGCAAGTACACCGCTGACTTTGAGTGCAGACCCAACTTTTTTATCAAGCGGGTTTTGTAGGTGCTGACGGTCTTGTGGCTGAGGAACATTTCAGCGGCGATTTTCTTGTTGGGCTTGCCCAGAGCCAACTGCACGAGAATGTTCAGTTCTCGGTTGGAGAGCTCGTCGATCAGCTGTTTTTCGCTGCGGTGGGACGGGGTCGACACAGGGCCGCTATCAAGCAGTGCAACAAAATAGGAGTAGCCCGACATGAGCGCCTGGACAGCCTTGTGCAATTGCAGCAACTGGTTGGTTTTAGCCACGTAACCCATGGCGCCGCTACGCAGACAGCGATCCTGATAGTGCAGCGGATCCTGAGAAGTGAAGATCAGCACCCTGCAGTCGGGGTCGGTGGCTTTGAGCCGCTCCAGCACCTCCAGTCCGCCGACTCCCGGCAACTTGAGATCGAGTACCACCAGTTTCGGCTTGTGCTCGCGGCTGAGCTCCAGGGCTTCGCTGGCGTTCGATGCTTCGTGAATCACCTTGAACCTTTCGGCTTCGAGTACGAGTTTCACGGCAGCCCTTACCACCGGATGATCGTCGACGATCAGCGCTGACTTCATGACCGCTCCCAGGGCAAAAACAAACGATGGCGCCACCGGTAGCGGCTGTTCCGCCGGGGTGGCTGCGCAAGAACTGTTACACGGGAAGCCAGTCGTATCTACCTGTCAGATCTGACAGTTGCGCAAAAACGTAATTCGTGCTCAAGCCCGGCGTTGCAAGGCTGGCGCCGGGTTCCAGGCATGAGCTGCACACACCGGGTCAACGTCGACCCGCGCCATCAGGTGCTTGATCGCGGCCGCATTGGGCAAGGCGACGGGGCTGATCTGCAGGTTTTCCTGAGCGAAGCCTGCGGGCGTCAGCGCAGGTGCCGAGGGCTCGTTATAGATCAGGGTGTGGCGCACCTGCGGGTTGTTGAGGAAAAAACCCGGCAGGTCCAGCGATCCGGCCGCCAGCTCGGCGTTGATGACCACGACGTCGAACGGTTCACAGCCGTAGTCCACCAGGGTCAGCAGCTCAAGCAGACTCTGTACCGGAGCAACCCGGAAGTATTCGAGACCATTGAACAGGCGCTCGATTTTCATCCGGTGAAAATGCTGCGAATCGGCAATCAGGATACGCAGGGCTTTATTGATCATGCTCGATCTCGTGGAGGTGGACGGGTGCGCCAAGACTACGCAAGCCTCAGGAGCAGTTCTGTAGGACTTTTCCTAAAAAACCGGTCATTCATCCGCACTCATGAGCCATGCCGAATGGCTGCCCGACGTTGTTGCCTTATTCAGTGGTACTCGGACTCCAGAACGCCTGCACCACCAGCGCTGAAGTCGAAATCCGCGCCACCAGCGCATCGAGTTCATCGCCGTCGACCGAAGTCGTCGCCAGCGTGGCTTCTATCTCGATTTCGTCGGCACCGAAGGCGTGCACATCGACGTCGCTGGCCGGGTAGTTGCTGCGTTCCAACTCGGCTTCGAGCAGAGCGAACACGGCTTTCTGCTGTGAGCGCCGGGCGATGACATAGACAATGTTGGTGACTTCGGCCGAGACCACGTCCAGTGGCTGGCGGTTGATGTTGTTGACGATCGGCCGCAGCAAGGTGTTGGCGGCCAGAATGAACAGCGTGCCGAGCACCGCTTCGGCCAGCAGGTCGGCACCGGCGCAGGCGCCGACGGCGGCTGATGTCCACAGGGTTGCGGCGGTGTTGAGGCCTCGGACGTTGCCCTCTTCGCGCATGATTACGCCGGCACCGAGAAAGCCGATGCCGGAAACCACGTAGGCGACCACCCGCACCGCGCCTTCAGCACCGCCGAGACGGTTGGCCATGTCGACGAAAATCGCCGCACCGACCGCCACCAGCACGTTGGTACGCAGACCGGCGGTGCGTTGCCGGTACTGGCGCTCGAACCCGATCAGGCCACCGAGGATGAACGCTGCGCTGAGGCTGACCAGCGTGTCGAGCAAAGAAGTCAGGTTGAGGTTGTTGATGGCTTGCATAGTCTTGTCCTTGAAAACATCCGAATCCCCTGTAGGAGTGAGCCTGCTCGCGATAGCGGTGTGTCAGTCGTTGAAATTTTGACTGACAGATTGCCATCGCGAGCAGGCTCACTCCTACAGAGGGAACAGCGTTGTCCTGTTGTTATTGCCAGCCGAACCGGCGGATGTAGAAGCCTTTCACCGCCTGGGTCAGCGCCATGTACGCCAGCAGGATCATCGGCAGGAACACGAAGTACATCGACGGTAGTGCCTGCAATTTGAAGTAGTTGGCCAGCGGCCCCATCGGCAGGAAGATCCCGACCGCCATGATGATCCCGGTCATCACCAGCAGCGGCATGGCTGCACGGCTTTGCAGGAACGGAATCTTCGGCGTGCGGATCATGTGCACGATCAGCGTCTGGGTCAGCAGCCCCACCACGAACCAGCCGGACTGGAACAGCGTCTGGTGATCCGGGGTGTTGGCATCGAACACGTACCACATCAAGGCGAACGTCAGGATGTCAAAGATCGAACTGATCGGGCCGAAGAACAGCATGAAGCGCCCGACATCAGCCGGCTGCCAGCGTTGCGGCTTCTTCAGCATCTCCTTGTCGACGTTGTCGAACGGAATGGCGATCTGCGAAATGTCGTAGAGCAGGTTCTGTACCAGCAGGTGCATCGGCAGCATCGGCAGGAACGGAATGAACGCACTGGCGACCAGCACCGAGAACACGTTGCCGAAGTTCGAGCTGGCGGTCATCTTGATGTACTTGAGCATGTTGGCGAAGGTGCGACGCCCCTCGAGTACGCCCTCCTCCAGCACCATCAGGCTCTTTTCCAGGAGGATGATGTCGGCGGCTTCCTTGGCAATGTCCACCGCACTGTCCACCGAGATTCCGATGTCGGCGGTACGCAGCGCCGGCGCATCGTTGATGCCGTCGCCCATGAAACCGACCACATGACCGTTACCCTTGAGGATGCGCACGATGCGTTCCTTGTGCGACGGCGTGAGCTTGGCGAAGACGTTGGTTTTCTCCACCGCCACCGCCAGTTCGGCGTCGCTCATGCGCTCGACATCGTTGCCCAGCAGCAAGCCCTGTTGCGCCAGACCGACTTCGCGGCAGATCTTCGCGGTCACCAGTTCGTTGTCACCGGTCAGCACTTTGACCGCCACGCCGTGCTCGGCCAGAGCCTTGAGCGCCGGCGCGGTGCTTTCCTTCGGTGGATCGAGGAATGCCACGTAACCGATCAGCGTCAGCTCCTGCTCATCCGCCAGGCTGTAAGTGTCGCGACCTTCCGGCATCGAGCGGGCAGCCACTGCCACCACGCGCAAGCCTTCAGCGTTGAATGCTGCGGTGACCTGACGAATCCGGGTCAGCAATTCATCGCTCAAGGCTTCCTCGACGTCACCGTGCTGCACACGGGTGCACACCGCCAGCACTTCTTCCACCGCACCTTTGCAGATCAGTTGATGTGGCTGGCCACGCCCTTCGACCACCACCGACATGCGCCGGCGATTGAAGTCGAACGGAATCTCATCGACCTTGCGAAATGCCGTGCCGACTTTCAGTTCACGGTGAATTTCCACATGTTCCAGCACCGCCACGTCGAGCAGGTTTTTCAGCCCGGTCTGGTAGTAGCTGTTGAGGTAGGCCTTTTCCAGCACGTCATCGGAGTCTTCACCCCAGACGTCGACATTGCGCGCGAGGAAGATCTTGTCCTGGGTCAGGGTGCCGGTCTTGTCGGTGCACAGCACGTCCATGGCGCCGAAGTTCTGGATCGCGTCCAGACGCTTGACGATGACCTTTTTGCGCGACAGGAACACCGCACCTTTGGCCAGGGTCGAGGTGACGATCATCGGCAGCATTTCCGGGGTCAGGCCCACGGCAATCGACAGCGCAAACAGCAGCGCTTCGGTCCAGTCGCCCTTGGTGAAACCGTTGATGAACAGCACCAGCGGCGCCATGACGAACATGAAGCGGATCAGCAGCCAGCTGACTTTGTTCACGCCCAGCTGGAACGAGGTTACCGCGCGGTCAGTCGCGCCGACCCGCTGCGCCAGCGCGCCGAAATAGGTGCTGTTGCCGGTGGTGAGAATCACCGCCACCGCCGTACCGGACACCACGTTGGTGCCCATGAACAGAATGTTCTCCAGCTCCAGCGGATTGCGCGTGTCGCGGTCGGCCTGACGGGCGAATTTTTCCACCGGCATCGATTCACCGGTCATCGCCGCCTGGCTGACGAACAGGTCCTTGGCGCTGAGCACTCGGCAGTCGGCAGGAATCATGTCGCCGGCGGACAGCACGATCAGGTCGCCCGGCACCAGCTGCTTGATCGGCAGTTCGATGCGCGGCTCGTCGCGGCGCATCACCGTGGCGGTGTTGCTGACCATCGCCTTGAGCGCGTCGGCGGCCTGGTTGGATTTGCTTTCCTGCCAGAAGCGCAGCAGCGTCGACAGCACCACCATGGAGAAAATCACCGTGGCGGCTTTCAGGTCTTCGGTCAGCCACGAGATCACCGCCAACAGGGTCAGCAGCAGGTTGAACGGGTTTTTGTAGCAGTGCCACAGATGGGTCCACCATGGCAGCGGCTGCTCGTGCTCGACTTCGTTGAGGCCGTACTGCGCACGCAGGGCGTCGACTTCAAAATCGGTCAGGCCGTCGGTGTGAGTGCCCAGCGACGACAGCAGTTCACCGCTGTCGCGATGGGCCGCATCGACCAGGGTGTTGGCCAGGGTTGGCGGCACTTCACGGCTGACCGTGGTGTCGGTGATCGATTCCAGCAGCGCCAGACGGCGGAAGTGCCGGGCGATGTGGCGTGTACGCAGGAAGCCTGCGAAAAATTCCTTGAGCGTAAGTTTCATGGCTGTTGCCCCTATGGTCAGCCGGGAAACCGTCGAGCAGGTACGACCGCGCCTCGTACGCCGGAAAATCCGGCACGGCAAGGCTTGGCGCGCCGATCACAAAGGACAGGCGTGTCGATAGGTTTGCGATCGCGACCACACGGTCGAAACCACACACTTTCAGTGTCGATGAGAAGGACGTCGGGACATGGTCTCAACTGACCATGATCGGGATGCCGCTGCTCGCTTTACGGCGAGACAACGGCAGAGAAAGGCTGCGCGTTATCTTGCCGAGAATCTGCCGGTTACCGAGACCGGCCGACAACTGTCACTCGAACAAGTACCCACTGTGGGTCTCCGCTATTGATGAAAACGCGCGAAGCTTACGCCTCGATGATTTGAGAGTAAACCCGAGTAAGGAGGTGTGTCGGGGAATATCGGGGATGTTCAGGAAGGGTTCAGGAATGGTTTTTTGCGGTGGTCCTTGAGGCCCCTTCGCGAGCAAGCCCGCTCCCACAGGGGATCTTCATTGAACACAGATTTTGTGGTCAGCAGAGAACCAGTGTGGGAGCGGGCTTGCTCGCGAAAGCGGTATGTGAGGCGCTACAAAATCAGCTGGCAGTCGCCAACAGCAGATCCGCCATCGAACGGCTGTGCCCACGGTTCTTGCCATGCTCATACAGCGAGCCGGCAATCTCGTCGGCACGCACCGGCAACACCGACAGCAACGTATCACTCAGTCCATGGCTGGCCTGGCAGAAGCCCTGCATGTACAGACCGGCCTTGCAGCGTTCGTCGGTGATCAGTTTGTAGTTGCGATCGACCTCGAAATCACCGAGGTATTCTTCCAGCGGTGCCAACAGTTTGCGGTGCATCTGCCGCTCGTAACCGGTGGCCAGGACCACGGCGTCGTAGATACGCACGGTGACTTCGCCGGTGGCGTTGTTGCGCACCGCCAGTTCGATGCCGCGCTCGGTGGCGGTGGCACTTTCCACTGTGGTCAGGGTACGGAACGCATGACGGGCGATGCCCGAGACTTTCTGCCGATAGAAGATGCCGTAGATGCGCTCGATCAGGTCGATGTCGACCACTGAGTAGTTGGTGTTGTGGTACTCGTTGACCAGCCGCTCACGCTCGGCGCTGTTTTGCTGGAACACCAGATCGGTGAACTCCGGCGAGAACACTTCGTTGACGAACGGGCTGTCGTCCGCAGGCTTGAGCGCCGAGCCGCGCAGGATCATGTCGACCTGCACCGACGGGAACGAATCGTTCAGATCGATAAAGGCTTCCGCCGCGCTCTGCCCGCCGCCGATGATCGCGATGCTCATCGGCTGGTTGTTCACACACGGCTGTTTGGCCATCTGCGACAGATACTGCGAGTGGTGGAACACGCGGCTGTCACCCTTCAGCGCCTTGAACGCTTCGGGAATCCGCGGCGTGCCACCGGCACTGACCACCACCGAACGCGCAGTGCGCACCAACTGCTGGCCTTCGCTGTCGCGGGAGATCACGCGCAGCGCTTCAACCTGATGGTTGTGCAGCACCGGTTCGATGGTCAGCACTTCTTCGCCATAGCGGCTCTGCTCGGTGAACTGCCCGGCGACCCAGCGCAGGTAGTCGTTGTACTCCATGCGGCACGGGTAGAAGGTGCCGAGGTTGATGAAGTCCACCAGACGGCCGTGGGCCTTCAGGTAATTGACGAACGAGTACGGGCTGGTCGGGTTGCGCAGGGTCACCAGATCCTTGAGGAAGGAAATCTGCAATTCGCTTTGGGTCGAAAGAGTGTTGCCGTGCCAGCTGTAGTCGGCCTGCTTGTCGAGGAACAGCACATCCAGCTCGCCGTGGGTCGGGCCGCGCTCTTGCAGAGCGATGGCCAGCGCCAGGTTCGAAGGTCCGAAACCGACGCCGATCAGGTCGTGAACGATGGGCGATGCAATTGCCTGAGTCATTTCCAGTGTCCTCTGGATGAACCCCTCAACAAGGGGAAAGGAGAGCCTAAGTGACCCGACTGGCCTTGAGCAGGACAGCAGGTCGTCTGTTGAGTAGGAACGAGGACAGTGAAATAAAATTTAGCGATGGCGGCTCAATGGGCATCCCATTGCTTGATGCGCAGACGGCAATGCTTCATCGCATTGACGATGTGTTTTTCCACCAGTGCCTTGGAAATTCCCAGCTGTTCGGCAATCTGCGGGTGCGACAGGCCTTCGATCTTGCGCAGCAGAAAACTGTCGCGGCACAGCGGCGACAATTCCGCCAGGGCGCGCTGGAGCATCTCCAGACGCTGGCCGTGATCGAGAGTGCCATGGGGCGACGGGGTGAAATAGCGCTCTTCGCTGTCGAGCACTTCCAGCGGCTCGACCTGACGCAAGGCGTTGCGCCGATGATCGTCGATCACCAGATTCAACGCGGTGCGATAGAGAAAGGCCCGCGGCTGCTCGATGGGCGTGTCGCTGGAACGCTCCAGAACCCGCACATAAGCGTCATGCACCACATCTTCGGCGACCTGACGGTTGCCGAGCTTGGCGTTCAGGAAACACACCAGCTCGCGATAGTAGTTTTCCAACATGACTCCCGGCCGCTTCGATGCGGATTCGATCCTTGAGCACACTGATCGACGGCCCGCGAACACGGGTAGCAAGATAGTGGCAACTGAGGTGCGTAATTTATAGTAATTCTCATATAGATTTAAAGTGGCGTTTGTCGTTGCCCGCTAAATAGTGCCGTTCCATACCTGTAACATCCTGTGTCTTCGCTTAAATTCCCCCGCGCATTCATCGTTTACAGGACAGCTCCCCGTGTCTGTCGCGCCCTGCGACAGCGTTCTGCGGCTGCGCGCTGTGGCGTGCAGCCGGACGACGGGCCGAATTCCACTGGCCGGAACCCTGCATGAAACGTCCCCGCCCCGCTCGACGCGCCCTGCTCGCAGTCCTTTGTCTGATTCCTGTTGTTGCCTACGCCGCGTGGCAAATCATGCCGCCGGGCCGCGAGCGCTTCGCCACCGTGCAAGTCAGCCGTGGCGACATCGAGAGCAGCGTCACCGCACTGGGCACCCTGCAACCGCGCCGTTATGTCGATGTCGGCGCGCAGGCCTCCGGGCAGATCCAGAAAATCCACGTCGAAGTCGGTGACGTGGTCAAGGAAGGTCAACTGCTGGTGGAAATCGATCCGTCCACGCAGAAGGCCAAACTCGACGCCGGACGCTTCTCCATCGAAAACCTCAAGGCGCAATTGCAGGAGCAGCGCGCCCAGCATGAGCTGGCGCGGCAGAAGTATCAGCGGC
The DNA here is from genome assembly GCF_036861315.1 of Pseudomonas sp. S3(2024). Taxonomy (NCBI): domain Bacteria; kingdom Pseudomonadati; phylum Pseudomonadota; class Gammaproteobacteria; order Pseudomonadales; family Pseudomonadaceae; genus Pseudomonas; species Pseudomonas sp. S3(2024). The sequence goes on from NZ_JAZAQQ010000010.1 coordinate 52,097, forward strand.
AGCAGCATCTCGTGGCCGGCGGCGCCACCCGTGAAGAAGACGTGCAAACCGCCCGCGCCGAACTGAAAGCCACTCAGGCCCGCGTCGACATGTTCCAGGCACAGATCCGCCAGGCCGAAGCGAGCCTGCGCAGCGATCAGGCCGAACTCGGCTACACGCGGATCTACGCGCCGATGGCCGGCACCGTGGTTGCCCTCGACGCCCGCGAAGGCCAGACCCTCAATGCGCAACAGCAGACGCCGCTGATCCTGCGCATCGCCAAACTGTCACCGATGACCGTGTGGGCCGAGGTTTCCGAGGCTGACATCGGTCACGTCAAACCGGGAATGACCGCCTACTTCACCACCCTCAGCGGCGGCCAGCGGCGCTGGAGCAGCACCGTGCGGCAGATTCTGCCGGTGCCGCCCAAGCCGCTGGACCAGACCAGCCAGGGCGGCGGCAGCCCGGCCAGCAGCAGCAAAAGCGGCAGCGCCCGCGTTGTGCTGTACACGGTTTTGCTCGACGTCGATAACGCCGACAACGCCTTGATGGCCGAGATGACCACTCAGGTGTTTTTCGTCGCCAATCAGGCCAAAGGCGTGCTCACCGCGCCGGTCGCCGCGTTGCAGGGCAGCACCACGGCCAACCTGCAAACCGCGCAGGTGGTGGCGGCCAACGGCGACATCCAGCAACGCGAGGTACGCACCGGCATCAGCGACCGGCTCAAGGTGCAGATTGTCGACGGCCTCAACGAAGGCGATCACCTGTTGATCGGCCCGGTCGACGGCAGCGGAGGCTGAATGCAAACGCCTCTGATCGATCTGCAGGACATTCGCAAATCCTACGGCGGCGGTGACGCGCCTGAAGTTCACGTGTTGCGCGGCATCGACCTGTCGATTCACGCTGGTGAATTCGTGGCGATTGTCGGCGCTTCCGGCTCCGGCAAATCGACCCTGATGAATATCCTCGGCTGCCTCGACCGGCCGACCTCCGGCGAGTATCGCTTTGCCGGGGAAAACGTCGCCGGCCTCGACAGCGACGAGCTGGCCTGGCTGCGCCGCGAAGCCTTTGGCTTTGTGTTCCAGGGCTATCACCTGATTCCGTCCGGCTCGGCCCAGGAAAACGTCGAGATGCCGGCGATCTATGCCGGCACCCCGGCCGCCGAGCGTCACGCCCGCGCCGCTGCCCTGCTCGACCGACTCGGCCTGGCCTCGCGCACCGGCAACCGCCCGCATCAGTTGTCCGGTGGCCAACAGCAACGGGTGTCGATTGCCCGGGCGTTGATGAATGGCGGCCACATCATCCTCGCCGACGAACCCACCGGCGCCCTCGACAGTCACAGCGGCAAAGAAGTGATGACGCTGCTCGATGAGCTGGCGAGCCAGGGCCACGTGGTGATCCTCATCACCCACGACCGCGAAGTTGCGGCCCGGGCCAAACGCATCATCGAAATACGCGACGGCCTGATCATCAGCGACAGCGCCCGCGACAATCCCCACGCCCAGACCAGCGCCAACCCCGGCGCCCTGCAAGCGGTGGATCTGCGCCAGCGTCTGGCCGACGGCGCCGAAGCCACCGGCGCCTGGAAAGGCGAACTGGTCGATGCCCTGCACGCCGCGTGGCGCGTGATGTGGATCAACCGCTTTCGCACCGCACTGACCCTGCTCGGGATCATCATCGGCGTGGCGTCGGTGGTGGTGATGCTGGCGGTCGGTGAAGGCAGCAAACGCCAGGTGATGGCGCAGATGGGCGCGTTCGGTTCGAACATTATTTACCTCAGCGGCTCGGCGCCCAACCCGCGCACGCCGCCGGGGATCATCACCCTCGACGATGTGCACGCGCTGGCCAGCCTGCCGCAAGTGCAGCGGATCATGCCGGTCAACGGCGCCGAGGCCGGCGTGCGGTACGGCAACGCCGACCACCTGAGTTACGTCGGCGGCAACGACACCAACTTCCCGGCGATCTTCAACTGGCCGGTGGTGCAAGGCAGTTACTTCACCGAGGCGGATGAGCAGAATGCTGCAGCCGTCGCGGTGATCGGCCACAAAGTCCGCAGCAAACTGCTCAAGGATGTGCCAAACCCGATCGGCCAATTCATCCTGATCGAGAATGTGCCGTTCCAGGTGGTCGGCGTGCTTGCGGAAAAAGGCGCCAGCTCCGGCGACTCCGACAGCGACAATCGCATCGCCATCCCCTATTCAGCGGCCAGCGTCCGGCTGTTCGGCACACGCAATCCGGAATACGTGGCCATTGCCGCCGCCGACGCGCGCAAGGTCAAGGACACCGAGCAGGCCATCGAGCAACTGATGCTGCGCCTGCACAACGGCAAGAAGGATTTCGAACTGACCAACAACGCCGCGATGATCCAGGCCGAAGCCCGCACCCAGAACACCCTGTCGCTGATGCTCGGCTCGATTGCCGCGATCTCGCTGCTGGTTGGCGGTATCGGCGTGATGAACATCATGCTCATGACCGTGCGCGAGCGGACTCGCGAAATCGGCATTCGCATGGCCACCGGCGCGCGTCAGCGCGACATCCTCCGGCAGTTCCTCACCGAAGCGGTGATGCTCTCGGTGGTCGGCGGCATTGCCGGGATCGCCCTGGCGCTGACCGTCGGTGGCGTGCTGATCCTCAGCGAAGTGGCCGTGGCCTTCTCCTTGATGGCGGTACTCGGCGCGTTCGGCTGCGCCCTGGTCACCGGTGTTGTCTTCGGCTTCATGCCTGCCCGCAAAGCTGCCCGGCTCGACCCGGTCACGGCCCTTACCAGTGAATGATCGATCTATGAAACCGCGCCTCAGCCTGTTGACCGTGTGCCTGATCCTCAGTGCCTGCGGCAGTCCCGTTCAACGCCCGTACAGTGGCGTGCAAACGCCAACTGCCTGGCAGTCGCCCCATGGCGCCAGCGTTGCCCGCAACAACCCGCAGTGGTGGACGCAATTTGGCAGCCCGGAACTGGATCGCCTGATCGAACAGGCTCGCGTCGGCAGTTTCGACCTCGCGGCCGCCGTCGCTCGAGTGCGTCAGGCGCAGGCGGGCACCGTCATCGCTGGCGGCTCACAGTTGCCGGAGGTCAAGGCCGGTCTGAATGCCAATCGGCAGAAACTGCTGCGCGGCAATGGCTACAGCCAACTCGATGCCAACAGCAGCAACAAGGCGGTGGACTATTTCGATACCAACCTGAGCGCCACCTACGAAATCGATTTCTGGGGCGGCAAACGCGCATCGCGCGACAGTGCGCAGTTCGCTCTGCAGGCCAGCGAATTCGACCGGGCGACGGTCGAGCTGACATTGCTCAGCGGCGTTGCCAGCACGTATGCGCAAACCTTGTCGCTACGCGAGCAGAGCCGCATCGCCGAACTCAATCTGGCCAACGCGCAAAGCGTGCTGAAACTGGTGCAGACGCGGTTTGATTCAGGCTCAGCCACCGCGCTGGAACTGGCGCAACAGAAGAGCCTGGTCGCCGCCCAGCAATGGCAATTGCCGCGCGTGCAACAGCAAGCCCAGGACGCGTTGATCAGCCTCGCCGCCCTGCTCGGCCGACCGGTGCAGCAACTGTCGGCAACAGAGTCCTTCGATCACCTGCAGTGGCCAGACATCGCCGCCGGCGTGCCCAGCGAGTTGCTCACGCATCGTCCGGACATCGCACGCGCCGAAGCACAGCTGGCCGCCGCCGAGGCAGACGTCAAAGTCGCTCGCGCGGCCATGTTGCCGGCACTGACCCTGACCGCCCAACTCGGCTCGGGCGCCAATCAGTTCGAGGATTTGATTCGCAACCCTTTCTACAACCTGACCGCCGGACTGGTCGCACCGATTTTCAATAACGGTCGCCTCGGCGCTGAACGCGACAAGGCCGCGGCGCGCCAGCAAGAGCTGCTGGAAACTTACCGTGGGGCGATCATCAACGGGTTTGCCGATGTGGAAAAAGCGCTCAATAGCATTCGCCGCCTGGATGAGCAGCGGTTGTGGCAGAACGAAGAACTGAATCAGGCGCAGACCGCATTCGACATCGCGCAGAGCCGTTACCAGGCTGGCGCTGAAGACTTGCTGACCGTGTTGGAAACCCAGCGCACGCTGTACGCGGCCCAGGATCAACATGCACAACTACGGCTGTCACGAGTGCAGGCGAGCATTGCGTTGTACAAGGCGTTGGGTGGGGGTTGGCAGGCCCGGTAATTGCAGCGTTTGACAGATTGCTTTCGCGAGCAAGCCCGCTCCCACATTTGAACGCGTTCCATCAGTAAGAATGCGTTCTCATGCAGGGGTCAGCCCGGACATTATTGTCTGACACATAACCCTGTGGGAGCGGGCTTGCTCGCGAAGAACGATAACGCAGCCCTCAAGTCGGGCTGGTTTTAGGCTTCAGATTGCGCGCATACCATGGCCGTTGCGGCACGCGGCGGAACAGGCCGGCGAGTTTTTCCTCGTCGGTGATGAAGGTGATGCGCAGCGCCAGCTTCATGGTTTCCGGATCCATCTCCACCGACTTGCCCATCTGCAATCCCGGCGTGGTGCTGCAGCCATGGGTGATCGGCCCGAGCCACGGGTCGTCGACTTCCACCCAGCGCCCCGGGGCAAACCATGGCACGCCATTGACCTGCAGCCGCGTGACTTCACCCGGATGGAAACGCTCATGGGCGCGGAACCAGTCCTCGATGCGATCATCGATCCAGCCATGGAAATGCCAGAACGTCGGGTTGACGTGGGACGAAAACGGATCGCCGAGGAAATCGTTCTCGGCGTTGTACCAGCGGGCCGCGAAGTCCGCCGGATCGCGGGCAAATGGCACCGGCTGACCGTTGGACGGATCGCGTGGCACGGAGGCCCAGCGCATGTGCAGCCAGTCATGCAGGCCCAACTCGACTTCGGAGCCGAACTGGCCGAGGGTAAGCCGGGCCAGATACGCCGGATCGCGGTACTGCGACTCCCAGACCTGAAAGTTGCTTTCGTAAGTCTCGGCAGTCTTGATGTCGCTGACCCACTGGCTGAATTCGTCATCACCCGCCGCTGTCCAGGTCGGCGGCAAGGCCGTGCCGTCGTGGTTGTCGAAATAGCGGGCGAAGCCGACGCGGTCGCGGATCAGCTCCGGCTGCGGCAGCGGGAAAAACGCCCAGGATGGCAATTCCTGCATCGAGCGCGCCGTCCCGAGCATGTGCCGGTGCATGAAGAAAAAGTCCACGCCCGAGCCATTGCGATCCTTGCGCGGGCCACGGGCATCGCGCTCCTTGTCGCGCGGGCCGGGCTGCCAGCCAATGCCGCGCAAGGCTTCGCGTTTGTCCTCGGGCAGTTTGTGCCACTTGTCCCGGGTCGCATGCCACAACTGGTGAAACAGGCGGTGCTCGGGAGAGATCAACCACGCCAGCAACGTCGGGTTGAGCGGCGTGCGCTCGCGCGCTTCGGGAAACAGCCGTTTGACGGCGACGAAGCGGTTGTCCTGTGCCGGCAAGGCCAGCGCTCGATCCAGGCGCAAAGCCTTGCCGCTGAGGGTGCCACTGCCGGCATTGCCGAAGTCGGCCCAGACCTCATCGAGGATCATCTCCAGCTCATAGCTGATCTGACCGTCAGCGCCGATCAGGCGCCAGCTCAGCTTCGCCGCATCGGCTTCCGCGAGGTCGCCCAGAATTCGATAACGCGGTATTTCAGCGGAACGCAGGCGCTCGGGCGTGTCGAGAAAACCGCACACGCCGCGACCCTTCTGGCCGATGTCGAGAAACACTTGCAGGCCCTTGAGCGGCAAGCCTTCGAGGCCGGCATCGGCACCTTCGAAACGGATATCCCACACCCCGCGCAACGCATTCGCCAGGCGCTGCCCGGCCATGTCCGCGACATCGAAAGACGCTTCGCCCGGGGTGATCGTCGGGTCCGGCTTCGTCCATTCACGATGCCCGAAATACGCCGCAGGCACGGCAGCGCCGGTCAGCGCCAGGCCCGCCATGAACCATCGTCGAGAAATCTTCATTGCCCTACCTGTGTCAGCCATGAAGCAGGCTTTATCCAAGCTAGAACGTTTGTTGCCCCGGCAAATTTAACGCGCCCGGCGATGATGAACCGTGGCGAGGGGATTCATCCCCGATGAGTTGCGAAGCAACTCCCACCCGACGCTGACGGCTACACCAGAAAGACAGCGCTGGCAGGCTTTGCGAGCGCTTCGCACTCGATCGGGGATAAATCCCCTCGCCACAGCACCAGGCTTAAATTTTGCCGCCAACCACTCGTTCTTCCCAGATAGCGAAGGCCCCCGCGCCTGCACCTCGATGGCGAACCTGACTGAGATGGCAATGACAAAACCACGTTCGAAAAAGGCTCTATTCATCGGCCTGCCGTTGGCCCTGGCGATCAGCGCCGGCGCAGGCTTTGCCGTGTGGCATCACTGGTTCAAGGACGACCTCGGCTACCCGGCCAAAGTCATGAAGCAGGCCGATGAGCTGCACGAACGCATGCTCTCTTTCGACAGCCATGTCAGCCTGACGCAAAATTTCGGCACCGACGGCCACGAAGCCGACAAGGACGGCGACGGCCAGTTCGACCTCGCCAAGGCCAACCGCGGGCGCCTGTCCGGCGCCGCCCTGACCATCTTCGGCTGGCCGGAAATGTGGAACGGCCCCAACGCCCCGCACAAGCCGACACCCGGCTTCGTCGACGAGGCGCGCAACCAGCAGGAAATCCGCTTCAAGATCATCTCCGGGATGGTTCGCGACTACCCCAATCAGGTGGCCATCGCCTACACCCCCGATGACTTCCGGCGCTTGCACGGCGAAGGCAAATTCGCGATTTTCATCAGCATGCTCAACGCCTACCCGCTGGGCCACGACCTCAACCTGCTGGACCTGTGGACCGCGCGCGGCATGCGCATGTTCGGTTTCAGCTACATCGGCAACAACGACTGGGCGGATTCGTCGCGGCCGCTGCCATTTCTCAATGATTCGCCGGACGCCCTCGACGGTCTCTCGGATCTGGGCAAACAAGCGGTCAAGCGCCTCAACGATCTGGGTGTGATCATCGACGTCTCGCAAATGTCGACCAAGGCCCTCGAACAAGTTGCGCAGCTCAGCCGCACACCGTTGGTGGCCTCGCATTCGGCACCGCGTGCGATGGTCGACATTCCGCGCAACCTCAGCGACAAGGAAATGCAGCTGATCAAAAACAGCGGCGGCGTGGTGCAGATCGTCGCGTTCTCGCAGTACCTGCGTCCGCTCACCCAGCACACCCAGGACAAGCTCAACGAGATGCGCAAGGACTTCGACCTGCCGCCGCTGCCGAGCCTGGCGATGGCGCTGATGCCCGGCGACCCGATCATTGCGGCGTGGTCCGAGCAGAAGTTCGGCCAGTACGCCAGTCGCCTCTACGGCATCCTCGAAGAAGAACCGAAAGCCAGCCTCAAGGATCTGGGTGACGCCATCGATTACGCGGTGCGCAAGATCGGCATCGACCATGTCGGCATCAGCTCCGACTTCAACGAAGGTGGTGGCGTCAAAGGCTTCGAGAACGTCGGCGAAATCCGCAACGTCACCGCCGAGCTGATCTCGCGTGGCTACTCCGAAGCGGACATCGCCAAGCTCTGGGGCGGCAACTTCCTGCGGGTCTGGGATCAGGTCGAGAAAGCCGCGAAACCGGCACTGGCCGCTGCGCCGGGAACTGCCAAGCCATGAGCAATCGTCGTGAGTTCTTGAAGCAGGCGGGGATTCTCGCGGCGGCGCTGCCACTGGGCGCGAGCCTGCCGAATGTCGCCGGTGCCGCGAGCGCCGCGCCCGTGACCGGCAACAAGTGGACGCGGTTGCAGCAGCTGTTCGATCAGGATCCGGCGTATCTGCACTTCTCCAACTTCCTGATCACCTCGCACCCGAAACCGGTGCGCGAGGCGATTGAGCGGCACCGCGCCGCCCTCGACAAAAATCCCGGACTGGCCATGGATTGGGACCTCGGCGTGATCGAACAGCGCGAAGAGAACGTCCGCGTCTGGGCCGGTCGCTATCTGCAAACCGACGCCAAACAGATCGCCCTGACCGGCAGCACCACCGAAGGTCTGGCGATGATTTACGGCGGCGTGCACGTGCGCCCCGATCAGGAAATCCTCACCACCGAGCACGAGCACTACGCGACCCACACTATCCTCGCCCTGCGTAGCGAACGCGACGGCACCCGGGTGCGCAAAATTCGTCTGTTCAAGGATTCGTACAGCGCGACCAAAGCCGAAATCCTTGCTGCCATCGACGGCGCCATCCGCCCCGAAACCCGGGTGCTGGGCATGTGCTGGGTGCATTCGGGCAGCGGCATGAAACTGCCCATCGGTGAAATCGGCGCCATCGTCGACCAGCACAACCGCGGTCGCAGCGACGCCGACCGCATCGTTTACGTGGTCGATGGGGTACATGGCTTCGGCGTGGACAACCTGAACTTCGCGCAGATGAACTGCGACTTCTTCATCGCCGGCACCCACAAGTGGATGTTCGGCCCACGTGGCACCGGCATCGTCTGCAGCCGCTTCGCCGAGGTCAGGTACATCACCCCGATCATTCCGACGTTCTCCGAAGCCACGGCGTTTTCCACCACCATGACGCCCGGCGGATACCACTCGTTCGAGCACCGCTGGGCGCTGGACGAAGCGTTCAAATTGCATCTTGAGCTGGGCAAGGCCGAGGTCGAGGCGCGCATTCACGCGCTCAACAGCTACCTGAAACAACGCCTGCAGCAGCGTCCGCAGATCGAACTGGTGACGCCACTGAGCCCCGAACTGTCCGCCGGTTTCACCTTCTTCCGGGTCAAGGGCAAGGACAGCGACAAGATCGCCGCGCACCTGATGGCCAACCGCGTGGTGGCCGATGCCGTGCACCGTGACGTCGGCCCGGTGATCCGTACCGCACCGGGGCTGCTCAACGACGAAGAGCAAATCGACCGCTTGCTGGCCGTGCTCGACCAGGCCCTGTGAATCCGGGCGATCCCTTTTTTCTTTTAGCGAGACTCGCAATGAACAGTGAACTGCGTCGATTTTCCTTGAAGGCGCTGCCGGCGCTGATGCTCACCGCCCTCGCCGCCGGCCTGCTGCCGGGTGCCGTGCAGGCCGCAACCCCGCCTGCGCCGGGCAAGGTGTTCAAGGACTGCAAGGACTGCCCGGAAATGGTCGTGCTGCCCACCGGCACGTTCACCATGGGCACCCCGGAGGATGAGGTCGGCCGCGAGCCGGATGAAGGGCCGCTGCACCCGGTGACGTTTGCCAAACCGCTGGCGATCAGCCGTTTCCAGATTCTGCGCGGCGAGTGGGACGCCTACCTCAAGGACAGCGGCTACAAGATGCCCGACGGCGACACGCGCCCCGGTCGCGCGTGCAAGGCCGGGATCCCGGATTATCAGGGCAGCGACCCGCGCAAGCAGTACACCGACAAGCACCCGGCGGTGTGCATGGATTTCCCGGAGGTCGAAGCTTACGTGGCCTGGCTGTCGAAGAAGACCGGCCAGCAATACCGGCTGGTCAGCGAATCGCTGCGTGAATACGCCGCCCGCGCCGGCAGCACCGGGCCGTTCCCTTTCCCGTTTGACGAAGGCAAGGAATACAGCATCGCCAAACACGCCAACACCTATGGCGCCGCCGATGGCTACAACTTCACCGCGCCGGCCGGCAGCTTCCCGGCCAATGCCTTCGGCGTCTACGACATGCACGGCAATATTTATGAGTGGACCGCCGATTGCTACAACGAGAACTACGTCGGCGCGCCAAGCGATGGCAGTGCCTGGTTAAGCGGCAAGTGCGACGTGCGGCGCATCCGTGGCAACGACTGGGGCGAGGCCCCGGTGTTCTCGCGTTCAGGCAACCGCAACGCCACCTACACCGACACCCGTGGCGACTGGATCGGCTTCCGGGTCGCCCGCGATCTGTAACGCCATCGCCCGGCTAAATTAGCCGTCCTGCCAGTCGTTCTACAGGTGGGCGCGATCCTCCATGGCGCGCCCACCGCCCTCTACGTCATCCAGGCGAACCGCCCGAGCAGTGCCGGTGTTCGCCGCTCCTTCAAGCAGGGAACCTCCATGAGCAAACCAACACGCGGGGTGATCAATGAATTGTTCGCCCTGCTCAAACCCTTTCGACTGATCGTCAGTGTGTCGATCCTGCTCGGCATGGTCGGTGGCCTGAGCGTCACCGCGCTGCTGGCGACCATCAACAACGTGCTGCACGCCGAGGGCGCACTGACCAGCACGATGGTCGCGGTGTTCGCCGGCCTGTGCCTGCTGGCGCTGACCAGCTCGATCTTTTCCGACATCGGCACCAATTTCGTCGGCCAGCACATCATCGCCAAATTGCGCAAAGAGCTGGGCGAGAAAGTCCTCTCGGCGCCGATTGCGCAGATCGAGCGCTATCGCAGCCATCGGCTGATTCCGGTGCTGACCCACGACGTCGACACCATCAGCGACTTCGCTTTCGCCTTTGCGCCGCTGGCGATTTCCCTGACCGTGACCCTCGGTTGCATGGGCTACCTGGCGATGTTGTCGTGGCCGATGTTCCTGATGATGGCGGTGGCGATCCTGATCGGCACGGTCATTCAGTACATCGCACGGGGGCGCGGCATGCAGGGATTCCTCAAGGCCCGCGACTACGAAGACGAGTTGCAGAAGCACTACCACGCTGTCGCCGAGGGCGCCAAGGAACTGCGCATCCACCGCCCGCGCCGGCATCGCATGTTCGTCTCGGGCATCGAAGGCACGGCCGACAAGATCTGCGCAACGCAGGTGCGTTCGGTGAACATTTTCGTGGTCGCCAAGACCTTGGGTTCGATGCTGTTCTTCGTGGTGATCGGCTTGGCGCTGGGCCTGCAATCGCTGTGGCCGAGCGCCGACAAAGCGGTGATGAGCGGCTTCGTGCTGGTGCTGCTGTACATGAAAGGGCCGCTGGAACACATCATTGGCACCTTGCCGATCGTCAGTCGCGCGCAAATCGCGTTCCGCCGGATCGCCGATCTGTCCGAGCAATTCTCCTCGCCCGAGCCGCACCTGCTGCTCAGCGACCAGGGCCATCAAAAGACCCCGGTGCACAGCCTGGAGCTGAACGATGTCTCGTACAGTTTCCCGACGGTAGAAGGCGCCAAGCCGTTCCGGTTGGGGCCGGTGAACCTGAAAATCGAACAGGGCGACATCATTTTCATCGTCGGCGAAAACGGCTGCGGCAAGACCACGCTGATCAAGTTGCTGCTGGGCCTGTACGCGCCACAGCAAGGCGAAATCCGCCTCAATCAGCAGCTCGTCGATGCCGCCAACCGCGACGATTACCGCCAGTTGTTCACCACGATCTTCGCCGACTATTACCTGTTCGACGACGTGGTTCAGGGCGACACCCATATCCCGGAAGACGCCAACCAATACCTGGAGCGCCTGGAAATTGCGCACAAGGTCAGTGTGCGTGACGGCTCGTTCACCACCACCGACCTGTCCACCGGCCAGCGCAAGCGTCTGGCCCTGATCAACGCCTGGCTGGAAGAGCGTCCGGTGCTGGTGTTCGACGAGTGGGCCGCCGATCAGGACCCGACCTTCCGGCGGATTTTCTACACCGAGCTGCTGCCGGACCTGAAGCGTCTGGGCAAGACCATCATCGTCATTTCCCACGACGATCGTTACTTCGATGTAGCAGACCAACTGGTGCGCATGAGCGCCGGCAAAGTGGTCACTGAGCTGCAACCCGCCTGACTGTGAAAAATTTGTAAAAAAATTGCGTTGAGCTTTCCGGTTTTCGGAAGGCTCAACGTCTTACTAACAGTTAATAGAAATAGTTCTCAGTCAACACTTTGAAGAGTAGAAGAACAATGCCCGCACCGCACGGACTCCACCCGCTCGCCAAGGCCCTGCTGATCCGCCACTCCTTCCGTTGCACCTTGCCCGCGTTCTGCGCCATGGCCCTGACTATGCCGATGATCGGCCAGGCCCAGGCCGCCGCCGTGACGATCAATATTCCTGCACAGTCGCTGGGGAGCGCCTTGCAGGAATTCGGTCGCCAGACCAACCTCCAAGTGCTTTACAGCCCGGATGAAGTCAGCGGCCTGCGCAGCAGCGCGGTCAGTGGCAACCTGGAACCGACCGCCGCCATCGCGCAACTGCTGCAAGGCACCAACATCGCCTACAGCGTCGAAGGCAACAACGTCGCCTTGCGTTCGCGCAGCACCGGCGGTGCCAGCCTCGATCTGGCCCCGACCAGCATTTCCGCCACCGCCGAATCGGCCTGGGGCCCGGTCGACGGTATCGTCGCCAAGCGCAGCGCCACCGGTTCGAAGACCGATTCGTCGCTCAAGGAAATCCCGCAGACCATCAACGTCGTCACTCAAGACGAAATCAAGATGCGCGGCTCGAAGACCGTCACCGAGGCCCTGCAATACACGCCCGGCATGACCGGTGGCGGTTTCTCGGACCGGGTGAAGATCTTCGACGAACCGACCTCCCGTGGCTTCTCCCCTACTCCGCTGTACCTCGACGGCCTGCACATGCCTTACGGCGGCGGCAGCACCGGCGGTTCGCTGCAGATCGACCCGTACACCCTGGAGCGCGTCGAAGTGCTCAAGGGCCCGGCCTCGGTGCTGTACGGCCAGAACCAGCCGGGCGGTATCGTCAACATGGTCAGCAAGCGTCCGACCGCGACCCCGCTGCACGAAGTGAAGCTCGGCGGCGGCAGCTATGACCGCAAGTACGGTGCCTTCGACCTCGGCGGTCCGATCGACGATCAGGGCGAATTCCTCTATCGCCTGACCGGTGTGGTCAACGACAGCGGCTCGGCCATCGACTACGCCAGCCAGAACCGCATGCTGCTGGCGCCAAGCCTGACCTGGCTGCCCAACGATCAGACCACCATCACCGTGTTCGGGCAGTACCAGAAAGACCACGACGTACCGGAAGCCCAGGGCCTGCCGGCCAACGGCACCGTGCATCGCAGCCAGGCCGGGCGCATCAGCCGCAGCCTGTTCCTCGGCGAGCCGGACGTGAACAAGTACCACCGCGAGCAGTTCGTCGTCGGTTACGAGATCGCTCACGAACTCAACGACGTCTGGACTCTGAAGCAAAACGCGCGTTACGCCGACATCAACGACCAGTACGTGGCGCCGCTGCACGGTTATGCGTTCCCGACCAACCCGGTCACCGGCCTCAACGACGGCAGCTACCAGAGCCGTTATGCGGTGGACTGGTCGCAGCACAACAAGGTCTACGGCATCGATAACATTGCCCAGGCCAAGTTCCACACCGCCGACGTCGAGCACACCGTGCTGCTGGGTGTGGACTACTACCACTACAATTCGAAATTCCTCGGCCTGTACGACCGCACCGCTCCAGGTCTGGATCTGTACAACCCGGTGTATGGCAGCCAGATCAATTTCCGCCAGCCGTACAAATGGGACAACACCATCACCCAGACCGGCCTGTACGCTCAGGATCAACTGCGCTGGAACCAGTGGTTCCTGACCCTCGGCGGTCGGTATGACTTTGCCGAAACCGACAACAAGCAACCGCTGAGCGGCGGCCACAGCAACCAGAAGGACGAGAAGTTCACCGGGCGTGCCGGCCTGGGCTACGAGTTCGACAACGGCATTACGCCGTACGTCAGCTACGCCGAATCGTTCCTGCCGCAGACCGGTACCGACATGAGCGGCGGCGCCTTCGAACCGACCACCGGCAAGCAGTACGAAGTCGGCGTCAAGTACGAGCCGAAGGCCATCGACGGCTTCATTCAGCTGTCGGCGTACCAGATCGACCAGGACAATATGCTCACCACCGACCTCAACAACCCGGGCTTCAGCACCCAGAGCGGCTCCGTGCGTTCGCGCGGTATCGAGCTGGAAGGCAAGGTCAACGTCACCCGCAACCTGCGCGTGCTGGCGGCGGTGTCGCGTAACCAGACCAAGTGGGAGAAGGACAACGACGGTCGCGAAGGTCGCACTCTGGCCATGCGTCCACCGCTGACCGCCTCCGCGTGGGTCAACTACGACTTCGACATCTCTACCGCCCTCGCCGGTTTCGGCATGGGCCTGGGCGCCCGTTACGTGCGCAGCAGCTACGGTTCGGATTACGAGTCGGACTCGTTCCAGATTCCGTCCTATACCGTGTATGACGCCATGGTCTCTTACGACCTGGAGAAATCGCCGCTGCATGTCAAAGGCGTGAAACTGCAAGCCAACCTGCAAAACCTCACTGACGAGAAGTACGTTGCTGCGTGCAACGGCACCCTCGATTGCTATTACGGCGAAGGCCGGACCATGACTGCTGACGTGACCTACAACTGGTAATACGTTTAGCGCGCACTGAAACGCCGGCATTTGCCGGCGTTTTTTTTTGGGACTTGGCGGCCTTGGGGCCGACCAGGCTCTTGGGGTTTTGGGTGAATATCCGTTGCTTCGGGTGCTGCCGCTGGCGGTTTCGCTCTTACAGCGAGTCACCTTTTCCAGACGCCGAAAAGGTAACCCAAAAGGCTTTGCCCCGGCGTACGGCACTTCGCTGAGGCTCAGTGTTCCCTCGCTACGGTGTCCATCCGGGGGCATCGCCTCCGGTTTGCTTCGCTGCACCTCCTCTCGATGTATGCGGCTCCGCCGCATGGCGCTGCGCGCCTATCCCCCGGATGGACACCTACGCTCGGCCTGCCGAAGGGGCAAAAGATCAAAAGCCACATCAAGAGCCAAAGCCAAAGCCAAAGCCAAAGCCAAAGCCAAAGCCAAAGCCAAAGCAGATCAAAAGATCGCAGCCTTCGGCAGCTCCTGCGTGGGAATGGGTGTTTTCAGTTGGAGTTTGGTCGACTGGCAGGCCGCCTTCGCGAGCAAGCCCGCTCCCACAGTTGGAATGGGTGTGTTCAGTTGTAAATGGGTCGGCTGTCAGGCCGCCTTCACCAGCAGGCTGGCTCCTACAATTTAGAGAGCGTGCACCCCTTGCGGCGAAGCCGCCCCACTCAACACAATGAGCGTTAGCTCGAGTACCGCTTTTGATCTGAGGGCCCGTCGGCAGGCTGAGTGGAGGGATTTATCCGGGGGTGGGAGCGCAGCGACCGTTTGGCGCAGCCAAACACCGCGAGAGGAGGTGCAGCGAAGCAAACCGTAGGCGCTGCCCCCCGGATGAATCCCGCAGCGAAGGAACCCGAGCCTAGGCGAGGGCCGAACGTCAGGGTAAAGCCTTTTTGGTTACTTTTTCGGCGTCTGGAAAAAGTGACCCGCCGTAAGGGCGGAACCCTAAGTGGCCGTTACCGCAGCAACGGATATTCACCCACTCACCCACCCCGTCAAGCCAAATCAAACACCTCCACCAAGCGCCCAGCAATCAACCCCAGCGCCTCTTCAGCCTCATCAACAATCGCCCCCATGCGCATGAAGTCATGGGTCATGCCAGCGTAAACCTGCAAGTCGACCGCCCCCCCCGCCGCCTGCAAATGCCGGGCATAAGCCACGCCCTCATCGTGCAACGGATCACACTCGGCCAACACCATCAGCACCGGCGCGACATCGGCCGGAACTTCGCCGAGCAACGGCGAGAAACGCGGATCGAGACGATCGCTGGCATCACGCTGATAGTGCGCGTAGAACCACTGCAGCGAAGCCTTCTCCAGCAGATAACCTTCGGCGAAACGCTCGATCGAAGGCGTGCTGCGACTGGCATCGGTGACCGGATAAATCAGCACCTGCAAACGCGGCTGCACAGCGGCATCCGTCAGTTGCGCAGCCAGCACCGTGGCCAGGCTGCCACCAACGCTGTCACCAGCAATCGCCAGCCGCGCCGTGTCGATGCCCAGATCAGCAGCACTCGCCACCAGCCAGTCCCAGGCATCGCGGGCGTCGTCGGCCGCTGTCGGGAAGCGATGTTCCGGCGCCAGTCGATACGCCACCGACAGCACCACACAATCCGCCAGCGAAGCCAACGCGCGGCACAGCGAATCATGCGAGTCGAGGCTGCCGACCACATAGCCGCCGCCATGAAAATACAACAGTGCCGGACGACCGGCACCCGCCTGCAACGGATGATTGCTGTAGATCCGTGCGTTCAACAGTGCACCGTCACGCACCGGCAATTGCAGCTCATCGACTACGGCCAGTTCTTCACCGCCGGCGTCCATCAGCAACGATGACTGATCGAATTGTTCACGGGCCTCGGTCGGGCTCAACTCGTGCATGCCGACGCGTTTGCCACTGGCCCGGCCGTTGCCGACCAGTTGCAGAAATGCGGCGATATCAGGATTCAATGACATTCAAATCTCCAAAGCGATCGGGCGCCATCAGCGCCCGATCGGTTTTACTTGGGTTTCACGGCAGGGTTCAGGACATGACTACTGATTCAACGATCTGGCCGAGCATTTCTTCAGCCTCGGACAGGAAAGTTTCATCGCGCGGGATCTGGAAGTGCCCGCAATCCAGCCATTCGCCGCCCATGCCCGGCTGGTCGAGTTGCGCCGCCAGCTCCAGTGCCTCGGCTTCGCGCCCCAAGGTCCACCAGCACGTCGGGTTGACGGTCAGCGGCGCACAGCGCTCAAGCTTGAGCGACAACTGCTTGAGCCGGCGCGCCACGCTGAACACCTGCGCCAGTTCTTCGGCACCCAGCGCCACATAAGTCGACGCCCCGCGCTCGGCGCTCATGGCACGCTGGAACAGCGCGCGCAGGTTGTGCGGCGTTTCCTCACCGTCGATAGACAAGTCCGAAGCGGCGTCCGGCAGCGTCACCTGCAGGAAATCGCGCAGGTCGGCTTGCCAGTCATCGACAGCCCCGGCGTCGACCGCCGCCGACGGCACGAAGCTGTCGACCAGCCCGACAAACTTGACCTGTTGCCCGGCCTGCTCCAGTTGCGCGGCGATCAACATCGCCAGAGTTCCGCCCAGCGACCAGCCCAGCAGGTGATACGGCCCCTGCGGCTGTTTCTGGCGAATCTGCGCCAGGTAATCACTGGCCATTTCCTGCAGCGAGGTGTCGTTGAACGCCGGATCCAGCAGCATCCGCGACTGAATCGCCAACAGCTGGCGTTGACCGCTCAGGCGCCGCGCCAGCGGCTCGTAGTCGAACACCGTGCCAAAACCGGCGTGGAGGCAGAACAGCGGCGCCACGCCCTTGACCTCGGCGTTCATCGCCAGCAACCCGGAGGCTTTTTCCGCCGTGCCCTGAACACTCGCTACCAGTTCGCCGATGCTCGGTTTCTGCATCAGATCGCGCAGTTTCAGGCTCAGGCCCTGAGCCTTGAGCACACGGCTGCGGGCCACCACTTGCAGGCTGAGGATCGAGTCGCCACCCAGTTCGAAGAAGTTGTCGGTGAGCCCGACCCGTTCGATTTTCAGCACCTCCTGCCAGATCTTCGCCAGGGCTTTTTCCAGCTCGGTGCGCGGCTCGACGTAGGCCAGGCGCTGTTCGGCGTCCGGATTCGGCAGGGCCTTGCGGTCAAGTTTGCCGTTCGGCGTCAGCGGCATGCGCTCAAGCACCATCAGGTGTGCCGGCACCATGTAATCCGGCAGGCTGGCCTTGAGTTGCTCGCGCAGACGCTCGCCCAAACCGTCGGCCGGCGTCTCGGCAGCGGCCAGTACGTAGCCGAGCAGTTGCTTGCCGCTGACACCCTCGCGGGCCACCACGGCGGCGTCACGCACGCCCGGCTGCTGCTTGAGGCGCGCTTCGATTTCACCCAGCTCGATGCGGAAACCACGAATCTTCACCTGATGGTCGATCCGCCCGAGGTAATCGACGGTGCCGTCGGCACGCTGGCGCACCAGGTCGCCGGTGCGGTACAGGCGACTGCCGTCGGCACTGAATGGGTTGGCAACGAAACGTTCGGCGGTGCCACCGGCACGCCCCAGATAACCGCGAGCCAACGCACCACCCAGGTACAACTCACCGGCAATGCCGGCCGGCAGCGGGTTGAGATCGCTATCGAGCACATAACCGCTGCGCTCGCCGACCACGCTACCGATCGGCGCATAGGCCGCGCCGCATTGATCGTCGACCGCGGCCTTCCAGATCAGCGGCGTGACCACCGTTTCAGTCGGGCCATAGCCGTTGATGATGTACTGCGGTTGCAGTGCGCGTTTGGCCAGCTCGAAGCTTGCCACCGGCACCGCGTCCCCGCCGAAACAGTAGATCCGTACCGGCGGCGGATTGCCGTGCTGTTCGGCGTATTCGGCCAGTTGTTGCAGGTACACCGGCGGGAACGCGGCCACGGTCACGCCGTGCTGATGCAGGGCGTCGTAGGTCTGTTCCGCAGTCCACAGGCTGTCGTCACGAATCAGCAAACGCGCGCCGTGCGTCAGGGTGGTCAGCCAGCGCTCATGCGCGCCGTCGAAGGCGAACGACATGAAGTGCAACTCGCAATCGGCCGCGCTCATTTCGTAACGCTGACCGATCGCCTGGCAGTGCATCGCCAGCGGCCCGTGCGCCACGCCGACACCTTTCGGCTGACCGGTGGAGCCGGAGGTGTAGATCACGTAAGCCAGGTTGCCCGGCTGCACCGCGACCTGCGGCGCCGAATCCGGCTGAGTGCGCAGATCCAGCTGATCGAGTTCCAGCACATGCAGGTTGGCCTGGGTCGGCAGCACCTGACGCAGACTCGAATCGCTGAGCAGCAAGGCGATGCCCGAATCGTGCATCAGATAACTCAAGCGCTCGCGCGGATAGGTCGCGTCCAGCGGCACGTAGCCCCCCCCGGCCTTGAGCACCGCCAACAACGCGACGATCATGTTTTCACTGCGTGGCAAGGCCACACCGACCCGCACTTCCGGACCGACACCTTCGGCGATCAGCGCATGCGCCAGACGATTGGCCCGCGCTTCGATCTGGCCGTAGCTGAAGGCTTGCTCATTGAAGATCACTGCGGTTTGTTCGGCACGCTGCGCGGCCCACCCGGCAATGCGCTGGTGCACCAGCGTGGTCTGCGCTTGCGCGACAACGTGCGGCGCGGGCGCGACTTGCCCGGTCGGCAGACCGATGCGTCCCAGCGCCTGCCCGGCGTCCTGAACCAGTGCGGTGAGCAGGCCTTCCATGTTGCTGCGGATGCCTTCCACGGTCGCCAGATCAAAATGTTCGCGCAGGAACATGTATTCGATCACCAACCCGTCTTCGAGGGTGACCATCAGGTCCATCGGGAAGTTGGTCAGGCCCGAGTTATTGATCTCGCCAAACTTCAGCGAATCATCGCGCCACTCGCGCAGCGCCTGATCGATCGGGTGGTTCTCGAACACGATGATGCTGTCGAACAGCGACTGCCCGGCACGCCCGCCCCAACGCTGGACGTCGGTCAGCGGGGTGTATTCGCGCTCGCGCATCTCCAGGTTGAAATCCTGCAACTCGCGCAACCAGGCGCCCACGGCCTGCTCGGCCGGCACGTCCTTGATCACCGGCAAGGTGTTGATGAACAGGCCGAGGATCGATTCCGACGCCGGCAGACTCGCCGGACGCCCCGCCACGGTGGCGCCGAACGCCACGCAACGCTGCCCACTGTACCGGCTCAGCAGCACCAGCCACGCGCCCTGCACCAAGGTGTTGAGGGTGACCTGCTGCGACTGGGCAAAGGCTTTCAACTGCTCGGTGCGGGTTGCGCCTAAACGGCTGTACAGCGCCTGGTGACCGCGACCACTGCCGGTGCGCGTCACCGCGTCCGCCAGATAGGTCGGCTCGTCGAGCCGGCTCAGGTGCTGACGCCAGAAACCTTCGCTGGCATTCGCGTCCTGCTGCTGCAGCCAGTTGATGTAACCGCGATACGGCACCGCTTCGGCCAGTGGTCGTCCGGAATACTGGCTCAGCACTTCACCGATCAACTGCGAACTGCTCCAGCCGTCGATCAGGATGTGATGGTAAGTCCAGATCAGCTGATAGCTGTGCTCGCCGACTTGCACCAGCGTCAGCCGTTGCAGCGGTGGCCGATCAAGATCGAAACCCTTGGCCCGCTCGGCATCCGCCAGGCCTTGCAAGGCTTCGGCCGAATGATCCTGCTCACGCCAGTCGAGCAGACTGAACGGCAACTGCGGATCGGCGAGCACGAATTGCAGCGGCTCGGCCATGTCCTGCCAGAGAAAACCGGTGCGCAGAATGTCGTGGCGACGGCTGACGGTTTCCCACGCGGCTTGCAGACGCAGCGGCTCAAGACCCTGCACCGGAACGCTCAACTGGTTGACGTACAGGTCCGATTCCGGCGAATTCAGGCCGAGGAACAGCATGCCCTGCTGCATCGGCGACAAGCGATAGAGCCCGTCGAGTTGCCCGGCCGGCAGTGGCAGTTGCGCGACTTGCGCCTCGCTCAAGCCGTGCAGCGGCAGGTCTATCAGCGCCGGCTCCGGCGCCAAACGCCCTTCGGCAGCCTGCACGCACAGGGCCAGCTGCTGAATGGTCGGTTGCTGGAACAGGTCTTTCGGGCTCAACTCCAGCCCTTGCTGACGGGCGCGACTGACCACCTGAATCGAGATGATCGAATCGCCGCCCAAGGCAAAGAAACTGTCTTGGGTGCTGACCTGCTCAAGGCCCAATACCTCTTTCCAGATCTCCACCAGCGCCTGCTCAGTGGCATTCGCTGGTTCGACATGCAACTGCGCGGCACTCAGCTCCAGTGCTGGCAGGCGCTTGCGATCGATCTTGCCGTTGGGGGTCAGCGGCAGCTGCGCCAGCCACAGGCGGTGGCTCGGCACCATGTAATCCGGCAGGGTCGCGCCCAGCCAGTTGCCGAGGGTTTGCTGCAGTGCAGCCTGTTGCTCGACGCTGGCCTCGATGATCGCCGGATCGCTCGGCACCAGATAGGCAATCAGTTGCTGACTGCCCGACACTTCGCTGGCCACGACCACCGCTTCACGCACGGCGGCATGCGCCAGCAGACGCGCTTCAATTTCGCCCAGCTCGATACGCAAGCCGCGAATCTTCACCTGATGGTCGATCCGGCCCATGTACTCCAGCTCGCCCTCCTCGCGCTGACGAATCAGGTCGCCGGTGCGGTACATGCGCTCGCCGCTGCCGACGAACGGATTCGGTACGAAGCGCTCGGCGGTCATCGCCGCACGCCCCAGATAACCGCGCGTGATGCCGGCGCCGGACAGGTACAGCTCGGCCGAAACACCTTGCGGCACCGCGTGCAGATCGGCATCCAGCAAATGACTGGCGCTGTAATCGAGCGCACGCCCGATCCGTGCCTGACCGCCAGCGCTGCGGCGGGTCCAGGTCGAATAAGTGGTGTCTTCCGACGGGCCGTACAGGTCGTAGACGTGCGTGACCGTCGACTGCTGATACAACGCCTCCACCAGCGCTTGTTTCAGCGGTTCACCCGCCAGATTGATGATGCGCACGCTTGGCGGAATCTGCCCGGCACGCTGCAGCGCGGCAATCGCCGACGGCACAGTGTTGATCAGACGCACCTGATCGCGAGCCGGCAGTTGCGCAAGCTCCAGTGCATTACGCGCGATGATCAGCGAACCACCGTTGGCGAGAGTGACAAACAGCTCCCAGACCGACAGGTCGAAGCACACCGACGTCGAGGCCAGCACGCCTTGGATGTCGTCGCGGCTGTAGACCCTGGCGGACCAGTCGATCAGCGCCATGACGTTGCGATGGGCAATCGCTACGCCTTTCGGCTTGCCGGTGGAACCGGAGGTGTAAATCACGTAGGCGAGGTTGTCCGGTTGCACCGAAGTCTGTGGCGCAACAGTCGAATAACCGCTCAACGAAACCTGATCCATCAGCAGCACTTGCGTATCGCCCGGCACGCTCAGGGTTGCGGCAACGGCCTGCTCAGTCAGCAACACCCGCGCACGGCTGTCTTCAAGCATGTAAGCCACGCGATCCGCCGGGTAATCCGGGTCCAGCGGGACATACGCACCGCCAGCCTTGAGCACCGCAAGCAAGGCAATCAGCAACTGCTCGGAACGCGGCATCGCCACGCCCACGCGCACTTCCGGGCCGACACCCAGCTCAAGCAGTTTGTGCGCCAGACGGTTGGCCTGCGCGTCCAGCTCGGCGTAGCTCAGTTGCGTATGGGCGAAGGTCACCGCCAAGGCATCCGGGGTCGCCGCCACTTGACGGGCGATGGCTTGATGGATGCACAGATCGGTGGAGAAGTCGGTATTCACCTGCGGGCTGTGCTCGATCAGGTTCAGCTCACTGAGCGAACGCTCCCCCGACTCGCTCATTTGCCCGAGCAAGCGCTGCAGATACCCGGCCAGTTGCACCACGCTGTGCGCGGCAAAGCTTTCGCACTGGTAGCTGAAGTGCATCGACAACTCGTCGCTCAAGTGCACCAGCAGCGTCAGCGGGTAGTTGGTCTGCTCATGATTGTGGATTTCACCGAAGCGCAGTTCTTGCGGTGCGCCCTGCGCCAGCGCCTCGGACACCGGGTAGTTCTCGAACACCAGAATGTTGTCGAACAGCGCCTCACCATTGCGTGCCGCCCAGCGCTGAATATCGAACAGCGGGGTGTGCTCATGCTCGCGCAAGGCCAGGTTCTGCGCCTGCACACTCTGCAACCATTCGCCAACGCTCGATGGCGACTGCGGGCTAGCGATGACCGGCAAGGTGTTGATGAACAGACCAATCTGCTGCTCGACCCCTTTGAGCTCAGCCGGACGCCCCGCCACCGTGGCGCCGAACGCCACGCACGGCTGGCCGGTCAGGCGCTGCAACAGCAGCAGCCATGCTGCCTGAATCAGCGTGTTGAGGGTGACTTTCTGCTGGCGCGCAAACTCGCCCAGACGCCGCGTCTGCTCAGCGTCGAGCACGCAGAAATGTTCTCCGTGGCCGTCGCGCGGTGCATCGCCGCGCTGCGCCTGCAGCGCTTGCGCGAGCAAGGTCGGCGCTTGCAGGTCAGCCAGTTGTGCGGTCCAGTAACGCTCGCTGGCCTGCACGTCCTGGCGCTGCAGCCATTCGATGTAATCGCGATAACGTCCGGCCAGTGGCGGCTGGGCAACCCCGCTGTAGCGCTGCAGGACTTCGCCAAGCAACTGCGAGTTGCTCCAGCCGTCCATCAGGATGTGGTGGTTGGTGTAGATCAAGTGGCAGCGCTGCTCGTCCAGACGCACCACGACCATGCGCAATAGCGGCCCCTGGCTCAGGTCGAAACCTTGCGCCTGTTCGGCAGCCGCCAGTGCATTCAGATCGCTGTGGCAATCGTCACGATCACGCCAGTCGAAGATGCGGAACGGCATGTCCAGTTGCTTGTGCACCACTTGCACCGGACGCGCCAGTTCACCCTGCCAGACAAAACTGCTGCGCAGGATGTCGTGGTTGTCCACCGCCGCTTGCCAGGCCTGCTGGAAGCGTTGCGGATCGAGGCCTTCGACATCGAGCCGGACCTGGTTGATGTAATCGCCGGTGGCCTGCTCGTAGAGGCTGTGGAACAACATGCCCTGCTGCATCGCCGACAGCGGATACACATCGGCGACCTGGCGTGGCGCCAGCGGAAACTGATCGAGCTGCGCCTGCGTCAGGCCGGCCAACGGGAAGTCCGACGGGGTCAGGCCTTCGATGCCCGGGGTCAGGCAATGGCCGATCAACGCTGCGAGTTCTGCAGCGTAATCTGCGGCCAGGGCTTCGATCACCGCGCCGTCGAAACGCTCGCGGCTGAACGTCCAGCCCACTCGCAGCTCGCCGCCATACACTTGACCGTTGAGCGTCAACCAGTTGCCCAGCGGCGCCTCCGGGCTCTGATCGAGGCCGGCGTTGTCCGGCGACGGCACGAACAGCGCAGCCTCGTCGCCGGCGAAACTGCCGTCGAACTGCCCAAGGTAGTTGAAGGTGATGCGCGGGCTCGGCAAGGCCTGCAGGCTCTGCTGTGCGCGGACATCGCCGAGGTGACGCAAGGCGCCGAAACCGATGCCCTTGTTGGGGATCGAGCGCAGTTGCTCCTTGATCTGCTTGATCGACTCGCCAAGCGTCTCTGCTGGTGTCAGGCGCACCGGGAACAGGCTGGTGAACCAGCCCACCGTGCGGGTCAGATCGACACCGTCGAACAGTTCTTCGCGACCATGGCCTTCGAGCTGGATCAGCGTCGAAGCCTGCCCGCTCCAGCGACCGATGACCCGCGCCAGTGCCGTCAGCAACAGATCGTTGACCTGGGTGCGGTACGCCGCCGGGGCCTCTTGCAGCAGTTGGCGGGTCAGCTCGGTGCCGAGCCGGGTTTGTACGGTCTGGGCCAGACGATTGTCCTGGCTGGCGTCAACGCGTTTGCACGGCAGATCGGTACTCACATCGCTCAGGCAGGCCTGCCAATAATCCAGTTCTGCCTGCAGTGCCGGGCTGTTGGCGTAGCGCTGCAAGTGCTCACCCCAGTCCTTGAAGGCACTGGTTCGGGACGGCAGGCTCAACGGCTGATCATCAAGCAGTTGCTGATAAGCGTTTTGCAGATCTTCCAGCAGAATCCGCCACGACACGCCGTCCACTGCCAGGTGATGAATTACCAACTGCAAACGCTGCGTGCCATCGGCGAGATTTGCCAGCACCGCACGCAACAACGGCCCGTGTTGCAGATCGAGGCTGCGCTGGGCGCGGTTACCCAAGGCTTCAAGGGCGGCAGCATCGGCCACGTCCTGCTGCCAGAGCAGGTTCTGCGGCAGCGCTTCGACCGCGCGGTGCTCGGCCTGCCACACGCCATCGCGCTGGGTGAAGCTCAGGCGCAAGGCATCGTGATGAGCTACCAGTGCGCGCAACACTTGCTCGAGTTTTTCAGCGTCCAGCGTCTGCCGCGGTTGCAGCAGTACCGACTGGTTCCAGTGGTGACGCTGCGGAATCTCGTCGGCGAAGAACTGCTGCTGGATCGGCAGCAGCAACGCTGCACCGCTCGCGGCTTGCTGATCAATCGTCGATTCGTCGCCACCCCACTGCGCGACCAGTGCCAGACGCTGTACGGTCTGGTGCTGGAACAAATCTTTGGGATTGAGGCGAATGCCGGCCTGACGGGCGCGGCTGACCACTTGGATCGAGATGATCGAGTCGCCGCCCAATTCGAAGAAGTTGTCGTGGATGCCGACCTGCGGCAGCTTCAGCACGTCTTGCCAGATCGCGGCCAGCCCCTGCTCCATCGCGCTTTGCGGCGCCTGATAGGTCTGCTGCGCCTGGCTGGCGTCCGGTGACGGCAAGGCATTGCGATTGAGTTTGCCGTTGGCGGTCAACGGCAATTGCGCCAGCAGCAACAGGTGCGCCGGGACCATGTGATCCGGCAGACTGGCCTTGAGTTCGGCGCGCACGCTGTCGCGCCACAGCGCCTGTTCGGCCGGGCTTGCGTCGAGCAGCGCGGCGTCGCCTGGCACCAGATACGCCACCAGTTGCTGACCGCTGAGGCCCGGCTGCGCCAGCACCACGGCCTGGCGCACGGCAGCCTGTTCCAGCAGTTGCGCTTCGATCTCGCCGAGTTCGATACGGAAACCGCGAATTTTCACCTGATGGTCGATCCGGCCGATGTATTCGATCACGCCGTCGGCGCGATAGCGCGCCAGGTCACCGGTACGGTACAGACGCCCGCCATCAGCGGCGAACGGGTCGGGAATGAAGCGCAGGCTGGTCAGATCCGCACGGTTCAGGTAACCGCGAGCCAGGCCGGCACGACCGACGTACAGCTCACCGATGCAGCCTTTGGCGACCGGATTCAGATCACCGTCGAGCAAGTACCAGGACAGATCGGGAATCGGTTCGCCGATCGGACTGCTGGCATCACGCTGCAAGTCGGCCAGCGAAATCGGCCGATAGGTCACGTGCACGGTGGTTTCGGTGATGCCATACATGTTGATCAGTTGCGGTGTCTGATCGCCGAAACGCTCGAACCACGGACGCAGGCTCTTGACCTCCAGCGCCTCGCCGCCGAACACCACGTAACGCAGCGCCAGTGCATGCGCCGTATGCTCCGGGGCGCAGGCCACTTGCATCAATTGCTTGAACGCCGACGGTGTCTGGTTGAGCACGGTGACGCCTTCGCGGCAAAGCAAGGCGAAGAAATCTTCCGGCGAGCGGCTGACCTCGTAAGGCACCACCAGCAGTTTGCCGCCGTACAGCAGCGCCCCGAAAATCTCCCACACCGAGAAATCGAAGGCGTAGGAATGGAACAGGCTCCAGACATCCGTGGCGCCAAAATCGAACCACGCATCCGTGGCCTCAAACAGGCGCAGCACGTTGCGATGGGCCAGCAACGTGCCCTTCGGCTGACCAGTGGAACCGGAGGTGTAGATCACGTAAGCCAGGTTGTCCGGGCTCATGCGTACGTGCGGATTGCTGTCGCTGTAGCCTTCCAGACCGTCACGTTCCTGATCGAGCATCAGGCTGCGCAGCGAATCCGGCACCGGCAGACGCCCCAGCAGATGACTCTGGGTCAGCAGCAAGGCGATGCCGCTGTCGCCGATCATGTAGCTGAGGCGTTCTTCCGGATACGTCGGGTCCAACGGCACATAGGCGCCGCCGGCCTTGAGGATCGCCAGCAGGCCGACCAGCATGTCGAGGCTGCGCTCCACCGCCAGACCGACGCGCACGTCCGGGCCGACGCCGCTGGCAATCAGCTTGTGGGCCAACTGGTTGGCGCGACTGTTCAGTTCGCCGTAGCTCAGGGACTGCCCGGCACAGCTCACGGCAATCGCTTGCGGGGCGCGGGCGGCTTGTTGTTCGATCCGTTGATGCAGGCACTGCTCGCTCGGGAAATCGCGGATGGCCGGGTTCCACTGCTGCAAGGTCGCCGCGCGTTCGGCCGCGTCATGCAGCAGCAGTTCGGCGATGCGCTGAGCGCAGTCGGCGACGATGCCTTGCAGCAGACGGGTCCAGTGTTGCGCCAGGCGTTCGATGGTCTCGACGTCGAACAGGTCGGTGGCGTAGGTCAGCTCGGCCCAGACGTTGTCGCTCGATTCAAACGTGTTCAGGGTCAGGTCGAACTGCGCGGTACTGGACGCCCACGGCAAGCCTTCAATCGCCAGTTTTGGCAGACGCGTGGCGCCCTGCGCCTGACGCACCTGGCTCTGGTGGTTGTGCATTACCTGGAACAGCGGGCTGTGGCTGAGGCTGCGCTCCGGTTGCAGCGCGTCGACCAGTTGCTCGAACGGCAGATCCTGATGCGCCTGCGCGCCGAGCACGGTATTTTTCACTTGTTGCAGCAGGCTGCGGAACGTCTGCTGACTGTCGAACTCGGCCTTCAGAACCTGGGTGTTGACGAAGAAACCGATCAGGCCTTCGGTCTCGACCCGGTTGCGGTTGGCCACCGGCACTCCGACGCGAATATCGGCCTGACCGCTGTAGCGATGCAGCAAGGTCTGGAACGACGCCAGCAACAGCGCAAACAGCGTAACGTTCTCGCGCTGCGCCAGTTGCTTGAGCGCGGTGGCCAGTTCGCGGCTCAGCGGGATATCGCGACGGGCGCCACGATAGCTCTGCTCGGCTGGACGCGGCCGGTCGGTCGGCAACTCCAGCAGCGGTTGATCACCATCGCCGAGTTGTGCGGTCCAGTAGCTCAATTGACGCTCGCGTTCACCGGCGTCCATCCACTGTTTCTGCCACACGGCATAGTCGGCGTATTGCACCGGCAGCACCGGCAATTGCACGCTCTGGCCCTGGCTGTAGGCGGCATACAACGCCACCAGCTCATCGACCATGACATTCATCGACCAGCCATCGGCGACGATGTGATGCAGGGTGATGACCAGCGCGTGGTCATCGGCGGCCAGACGCAGCAGTTTGACCCGCAGCAACGGGCCTTGCTGCAGATTGAACAGGTGCAGGGTTTCGGCGGAGACCAGCGCTTGCAGCGCCGCCTCGTCGAGATCCGCCGCCACGTCCTGCACCTGCAGATCGAGCGCGCCGTGAGCCTGGATCACTTGCAGGGTCTGCCCCTGCTGCTCGACGAAGCAGGTGCGCAGGGATTCGTGGCGCTCGATCAGCGCGTCGAAGCTGCGCTGCAACGCCGGCAGATCCAGCTCACCGCGCAGACGCAACGCCGCCGGCAAGTGATAAGCGGTGCTGGTCGGTTCCAGTTGCCAGAGGAACCATTGACGTTCCTGAGCATAGGACAGCGCCAGCGGTTGCAGGCGTGGCAAGGCAACAATCGGCGGCTCCCGGTGCGCCTGATCGACACCCAGCGCGGCGACGAAGTCTTCCAGCGTGCTGTGTTCGAACAACGTGCGCAGCGGCACCTGCACGTTCAGCGTCTGACGCACCCGCGAGACCACTTGCGTGACCAGCAACGAGTGGCCGCCCAGTTCGAAGAAGTTATCGCTCAGGCCCACGCGATCAAGCTTGAGCACCGCTTGCCAGATCTCGGCGACACTGTGCTGAGTGGCGGTTTGCGGCGCGAGGTAAGTCGATTGCAGCTGGCTGGCGTCAGGTGCCGGCAAGGCTTTGCGGTCGACTTTGCCGTTCGGCGTCAGCGGCAGTTGCGCGAGGAACAACAGGTGCGCCGGCACCATGTATTCCGGCAGCTCGGCCTTGAGGCTGGCTTTCAATGAGGCGCGCAGTTCGACTTCAGCAATAACGTCGGCGGTCGGCACCACATAGCCGACCAGTTGCGGGCCGGTCGGGCCGTCCTGAGCGACTACCACGGTTTCGCGCACGCTATCGAGGGCGAGCAAACGCGCTTCGATCTCACCGAGTTCAATCCGGAAACCACGGATTTTCACCTGATGGTCGATCCGCCCGATGTACTCGATCACGCCTTCGGCGCGGTAACGGGTCAGGTCGCCGGTGCGGTACAGACGCGCGCCGGTTTTCGAAAAGGGATCCGGGACAAAACGTTCGGCGGTCAGGCTCGGGCGCTGGAAGTAACCACGAGCGAGGCCGTCGCCGCCGATCAGCAATTCCCCCGGGGCGCCGAGCGGATTGAGCTCAAGGTCGCTGCCGAGGATGTACAACGCGGTGTTGTCGATCGGCGTGCCGAGGAATGGACGGCTGCTGTCCGCACTCAAGGCGTGCTGCGCCGACCAGATAGTGGTTTCGGTCGGGCCGTAGAGGTTCCACACGCTCGGCGTCAGTCCGAGCATGCGTTGCGCCAGTTCCTGCGGCAGCGCTTCACCGCCACAGAGGAACGTGCGGCCCGCCAGGATTGGCGCCTGTTCATTGTCCAGCAGCATGCGCCAGGTCGAGGGCGTGGCTTGCAGCGCCGTCACGCCATGACGCGCGATCAGTTCGAGCACCGCTTGCGGGTCTTGATGCACGTCCTTGCCGGTCAGCACCACACAGGCACCGGCCAGCAATGGGCCGTAGATTTCCAGGCCGAAAATATCGAACGAGAACGTGGTCAGCGACAGCATGCGATCGGCGGCACAGATGCCCGGCTGCTTGATCATGCTCGCGACAAAATTGCTCAGCGCCGCGTGGCGCACCATCACGCCTTTCGGTTTGCCAGTGGAACCGGAGGTGTAGATCGTGTAGGCCAGATGCTCGCCATTGACTGCCACTTCCGGCGCGGTCTGTGGATAAGCCGCCAGCCACTCACGAGGTTGATCCAGCAGCAGCGTTTGCACGCCCGGTGGGATCGGCAGCTGCGCCTGCAAATGGCTTTGGGTCAGCAGCAATTGCAGGCCGCTGTCCTCGATCATGTAGGCCAGGCGATCCTGTGGATACGCTGGGTCCAGCGGCACATAAGCACCGCCGGCCTTGAGGATCGCCAGCAGGCCGACGATCATTTCCGCGCTGCGCTCGACGGCGATGCCAACCAGTTGATCCGGGCCGACACCGGCCTCGATCAGCTTGTGCGCCAGTTGACTGGAGCGGGCATCCAGCTCGCCGTAGCTCAGCACGTCTTCGCCGATGATCAGGGCAGTGGCCTGCGGCGTTTGCTGTGCACGCCGGGAGAAATCCTGCTGCACGCATTCGGCTTGCGCAGTGCGGTCGGCGCTGCGCAACCAGTCCTGCAACAGCACGCCGTGTTCGGCGCTTTCCAGCAACGGCAATTCGCCGACGCGCTGGCTCGGCGCGGCGACGATGCCACGCAGCAGGTTCTGCCAGTGACGCGCCAGACGCTCGACGGTTTCAGCTTTGAACAGATCGGTGGCGTAGGTCAGCTCGGCGGCAAAGCCGTCGCTGGACTCGTAGGTATTCAGCGTCAGGTCGAACTGCGCGGTGCGCCCTTCCCACTGCACATCCTCAACACTCAGCTGCGGCAACTGCGCCGCGTTGCGGCCCTGATCACGGCTGGTCTGGTGGTTGAACATCACCTGGAACACCGGGCTGTGGCTCAGGCTGCGCTCCGGTTGCAGGGCTTCGATCAATTGCTCGAACGGCAGGTCCTGATGCGCCTGCGCATCCATCGCCGCCTGCTTGACCTGAGCCAGCAACTGGTTGAACGGCAACTGCCCGCTGACCTCGGCATTCAGCACCTGCGTGTTGACGAAGAAGCCGATCAGGCCTTCGGTCTCGACACGGTTGCGGTTGGCGGTCGGCACCCCGACGCGAATCTGCGCCTGACCGCTGTAGCGATGCAGCAACGCCTGGAACGACGCCAGCAACAGCATGAACAGGCTCGCACCTTCGCGCTGCGCCAGCTGTTTGAGGGCGTCACCGAGGTCAGCCGGCAGGTTCAGTTCCAGCCGCGCACCGCGCAGGCTTTGCACGGCCGGACGCGGGAAATAGATCGGCAGCTCCAGCACCGGCTGCTCGCCGCCCAGGGTCTTGACCCAGTAGGCCAACTGGCGCTCACGCTCGCCCGCTTCCAGCCAGTGCCGCTGCCAGATCGCGTAGTCGGCGTACTGTATTTCCAGTTCCGGCAGGCTCAGCGGCTGCCCGGCGGTGTCGGCGGCGTAATGCTGGATCAGCTCGTTGACCAGGACTTTGATCGACCAGCCATCGGAGATGATGTGGTGCTGGATCAGCACCAGTACATGATCGTTCGGTGCCACTTCGAGCAGCGCCACCCGCAACAGCGGACCCTGCTGCAAATTGAACGGGCGCGCGGTTTCGCTTTCGACGAAGGCCTTGATCGCGGCGTCTTCCCCGGCGGCGTCGAGGCCCTCCGGCAATGGCGTCAGGCTGATGCTCAGCGGCAGCTGCGGATGAATCACCTGGCAAAAGCTTTCACCCTGTTCGGCGAAAGTGGTGCGCAGGCTTTCGTGGCGCGCCGCCACGGCGTTGAAGCTGCGCTCCAGCGCCGACACATCCAGCCGGCCCTTGAGGCGCAGGGCGCTGGGGATGTGATACGCGGTGCTGTGCGGGTCCATTTGCCAGAGGAACAGTTGCCGTTCCTGAGCGTACGACAGAGGAATCGCCGCAAACCCGGAACGTGTTTCCGGGATCGGCAGGTTGGCCGGAGAGACGCCCTCTTCGAGCATCTTTTCCAGATACAGCTTACGTTTGTCCAGCGGCAGAGTGATAAAGCGCTTGGCTACCCTCAAAGCAACACTCTTGTCCATCAGACTTCCTCCATATCGTCAAGCAGGGCTTCCAGCTTGCTCAGTTTCTGTTCGTTGATTGCCCCGCCTCCTGTATCGAGTCGAGCGACAAAATCGCTCAGGACGGGGTGCTGGAATAACAGTTGCGGGGTCAGCGTCAGGCCCAGTTCAAGGGCCATGCGCGACACCACGTTGACCGCCAGCAGCGAGTGCCCGCCGAGTTCGAAGAAGTGATCGTTCAGACCGATGCGTTGCACTTCGAGCACTTGCTGCCAGATCGCCGCGACCTGCTGCTCAAGCTCACTGTGCGGCGCGACATACGCGGCCTGCATCTGGCTGGCATCGACCGCCGGCAGGGCCTTGCGGTCGAGTTTGCCGTTGGGGGTCAGTGGCAACTGCTCAAGGAACAGCAGGTGCGCGGGAATCATGTAGTCAGGTAACGAAGACTTGAGGCCAGTCTTTAGTCCCTCGCGCAGTTGGCGCTGCGCGTCCCCGTCGTGCATCTCCAGTTGCGGAGCGACCACATACGCCACCAGTTGCGCGCCGGTGTCGCTTTCGACGGCCAGCACCGCCGCTTCGCTGACTGCCGGTTGCGCGAGCAATCGCGCCTCGATCTCCCCCAGTTCGATGCGGAATCCACGAATTTTCACCTGATGGTCGATGCGGCCCATGTACTCCAGCTCGCCCTCCTCGCGCTCTCGAATCAGGTCGCTGGTGCGGTACATGCGCTCGCCGTTGACGACGAAAGGATTCGGCACGAAGCGCTCGGCGGTCATCGCCGCACGCCCCAGATAACCGCGCGTGATGCCGGCGCCGGACAGGTACAGCTCGGCCGAAACGCCCTGCGGCACTGCGTGCAGATCAGCATCCAGCAGATGGCTGGCGCTGTGCTCGAGCGCGCGACCAATCCGCGCCTGGCCACCAGCACTGCGGCGGGTCCAGGTCGAATAGGTGGTGTCTTCCGATGGGCCATACAGGTCGTAAACGTGCTCGACCGTCGGCTGCTGATACAGCGCCTCCACCAGCGCTTGTTTCAGCGGTTCACCCGCCAGGTTGATGATGCGCACGCTCGGCGGAATCTGCCCGGCACGCTGCAGCGCAGCAATTGCCGACGGCACAGTGTTGATCAGGCGTACCTGATCGCGGGCCGGCAGTTGCGCCAGCTCCAACGCATTACGCGCGATGATCAGCGAGCCGCCGTTGGCCAGGGTGACAAACAGTTCCCACACCGACAGGTCGAAGCACACCGACGTCGAGGCCAGTACGCCTTGAATGTCGTCGCGGCTGTAGACCTTGGCCGACCAGTCGATCAGCGCCATGACGTTGCGATGGGCAATCGCCACGCCTTTTGGTTTGCCGGTGGAACCGGAGGTGTAGATCACGTAGGCAAGGTTGTCCGGCTGCACCGCAGTCTGTGGCGCAACAGTCGAATAACCGCTCAACGAAACCTGATCCATCAGCAGCACTTGCGTATCGCCCGGCACGCTCAGGGTCAAGGCAACCGCCTGTTCGGTCAGCAACACCCGCGCCCGGCTGTCCTCCAGCATGTAGGCAACGCGATCCGCCGGGTAATCCGGGTCCAGCGGCACATACGCACCACCAGCCTTGAGCACCGCCAGCAAGGCAATCAGCAACTGCTCGGAACGCGGCATGGCCACGCCCACCCGCACTTCCGGACCAACACCCAACTCAAGCAGTTTGTGCGCCAGACGATTGGCCTGCGCGTCCAGCTCGGCGTAGGTCAGTTGCGTATGGGCGAAGGTCACCGCCAAGGCATCCGGGGTCGCCGCCACTTGATGGGCGATGGCTTGATGGATGCACTGCTCGGTAACGAAATCGCTGTTCACTTGCGAGCCGTGTTCAATCAGGTTCAGTTCACTGAGCGAACGTTCCCCGCCATCCGCCATCTGGCTCAGCAGACGCTGCAGATGCGCGCCCAACTGCGCCACGCTGGCCGCAGCGAAGCTGTCGCGCTGATAACTGAAATGCACCGACAGTTGCGCGCCCATGTTCACCAGCAGGGTCAGCGGATAGTTGGTCTGCTCCTGATTGGCCACCGCGCCGAAGCGCAGACCTTGCGGCGCACCGCGTTCCAGTGCTTCGCCGATCGGGTAGTTCTCGAACACCATCAGGCTGTCGAACAGCGCGTCACCGCCCTGCCCGGCCCAGCGTTGAATATCCGCCAGCGGCGTGTGTTCGAACTCGCGTGAGGCGAGGTTCTGCGCCTGCACCGCTTGCAGCCAGGCGATCACGCTCTGCTGCGCGGGCGGTGCGGCGATCACCGGCAGCGTATTGATGAACAGGCCGATCTGCGCTTCGGCACCCGGCAGGTCCGCCGGGCGCCCGGCGACGGTGGCACCGAACGCCACGCAATCCTTGCCGGTGTAGCGCTGCAACAGCAGCAGCCACGCCGCTTGCACCACGGTGTTGACGGTGACTTTCGCGGCCCGGGCAAACTCGCCCAGGCGCTGGCTCAGCTCAGCGTCCAGCACCTGGTAATGATCGCCGTAACCCACGCTCGGCAAACCGGCCTGCGGCCGCGCGATGGTATTGGCCAGGCGCGTCGGTTCCTGCAGATTGCCCAGCGTCGCCAGCCAGTAGGCTTGCGCCGCCGCGCCATCCTGACGTTGCAGCCAGGCGATGTAATCGCGGTAGCGACCCGCGCCACGGGCGACCGCTTCGCCGCTGTAGTGCTGCAACACTTCGCCGAGCAACTGCGCGCTGCTCCAGCCGTCCATCAGGATGTGATGGTTGGTGTAGATCAGGTGATAACGCTCGGCTGCAGTGCGCACCAGCACCAGGCGCATCAGCGGCGCACAACTCAGGTCCAGACCCAGGGCGCGCTCTTCATCAGCGAGGGTTTGCAGCGCTGCCTCCAGATCAGTTCTGCCGTGCCAGTCGAGCACGCTGAACGGTACCTCGACCTGACGCTGCACCACTTGCACCGGTTGCGGCAGATCGCCTTGCCAGAAGAAGCCGCTGCGCAGGATGTCATGTGCATCCACCACCGCCTGCCACGCCGCGCGGAAGCGTTGCGGATCGACACCGTCGACGTCCAGGCGCATCTGGTTGATGTAGTCGCCATTGCCGTGTTCGAGCAAGGTGTGGAACAGCATGCCCTGCTGCATCGGCGATAACGGATAGATGTCGTCGATGCCTTGCGGCTCCAGCACCAGTGCGTCGAGTTGCGCTTGCGACAGTTGCGCCAGCGGGAAGTCCGACGGCGTCACGCCACGGTTGGCACTGTCGCAGCAGTGGCCGATCAGCGTGGTCAGTTCCTGCACATAGTCGTCGGCCAGACGCTGGATGGTGGCGGTGTCGAACATCGCGCCGCTGTAGGTCCAGCTCAGGTCCAGCTCACCGCCGAACACCTTGCTGTTGAGCGCCAGCGGATTGCCCAGCGGCCCTTGCAGATTGACCTCTGCGCCGCCGGACTCGCTGGTCGGCACGAACAGAGCATCGCTGGCAGCGTCGAAGCTGCCGTCGAACTGGCCGAGGTAGTTGAAGGTCAGGCGCGGCGCTGGCAAGGCTTGCAGGGTGGCACGCGCCGGCTCATCACCAAGGTGCGCGAGTGCGCCGAAGCCGATGCCCTTGTTGGGGATCGCCCGCAGCTGTTCCTTGATCTGCTTGAGCGACGCGCCGAGTTCGGCGGCCGGTGCCAGGCGTGCCGGGAATACGCTGGTGAACCAGCCCACTGTGCGAGTCAGATCGATGTGTTCGAACAGGTCTTCGCGACCATGCCCCTCAAGCAACACCAACGCATTGTCGTCACCGGTCCAGCGCACCAGCACCCGCGCCAGCGCGGTCAGCAACAGGTCGTTGACCTGGGTGCGATAGGCCGCCGGAGCTTCCTGCAACAGCTGACGGGTCAGGGTCTGATCGAGTTTGCTGCGCAGGGTCAGCGCCTGATCGTGTTGCTGACCACCCTGCGGCCGGTCGTAAGGCAAGGCCGCCGAAGCGCCCTGCAACTGCTGCTGCCAGAAGCCCAGTTCGGCCTGCAACGCAGGCGTTTTGGCGTAGTCCTGCAACGCTGCCGCCCAGGCTTTGACCGCACTGGTCTTGGCCGGCAACTGCACGGCGTTACCGGCGAGAATCTGCCGGTAAGCACGTTGCAAATCTTCGAACAGAATCCGCCACGACACGCCATCGACCACCAGGTGATGGACGATCAGCAGCAGGCGCTGACTGCCATCAGCCAGGTTCGCCAGCACCGCGCGGATCAGCGAACCGCCGCTCAGTTGCAGACTGCGCTGGGCCTTGTCGCCCAGTGCCTCAAGGGCGGCGAGATCAGCGACCTCGACTTGCCAGAGAATGGTTTCCCCCGCTTGCGTGGCGACGTCGCGGTAGTGCGCCGACCAACCCGCAGCCTGCTCGACAAAGTCCAGACGCAAGCTGTCGTGCTGCACCACCAACGCATCCAGCGCTTGCTCCAGTACCTGAGCGTCCAGCGCCTGCGTCGGCTTGAGCATCACCGACTGGTTCCAGTGGTGACGGTCGGGAATCGCCTCGGCAAAGAATGCCTGATGAATCGGCAACAGCGCGGTTTCGCCGGTTTGCGCATGCTGATCGATGGGCTGCACGGCTTCGCCGGTCTGCGCGACTGTAGCGAGGGCCTGAATGGTCTGGTGCTGGAACAGGTCTTTGGGGCTGAAGCGAATCCCGGCCTGCCGCGCCCGGCTGACCACTTGAATCGAGATGATCGAATCGCCGCCCAGTTCGAAGAAGTTGTCGCTGACACCGACTTGCTCAAGCTTGAGCACGTCTTGCCAGATCGCCGCCAGTTGCTGTTCCAGCGCCGTCTGTGGCGCGAGGTAGGCCTGTTGCAGTTGGCTGACGTCCGGTTTTGGCAGGTTCTTGCGATCGAGCTTGCCGTTCGGCGTCAGCGGCATGCGTTCAAGACGCAGGACATACGCCGGCACCATGTGCGCCGGCAGGCTGGCCTTGAGCTGCGCGCGCAGGTGGTCGGTGAACTCGGCACTCGCTGAATCGCCGACCACGTAGGCCACCAGACGCTTGCCACTGCCGGCACTGCCTTCCTGCGCCACGACCACCGCTTCACGCACGCCGTCGAGGGCTTGCAGCGCCGCTTCGACTTCGCCCAGTTCGATACGGAACCCACGAATCTTCACCTGATTGTCGATGCGATCCAGATAGTCGAACGTGCCGTCGACGCGCTGGCGCACCAGGTCACCGGTGCGATACAGCAAGCCGCCATTTGCGCTGAACGAGTCGGCGACAAAACGCTCGGCGGTCAGCCCCGGACGGTTCAGATAACCCCGCGCCAACCCGGTACCACCGAGGTACAGCTCACCGGCCATGCCTTGTGGCAGCAGGTTCAGATCGGCGTCGAGCACGTAGGCGCTGCGGTCGCCGATCCGGCTGCCGATCGGCGCGTAAGCGGCACCGCATGGCTCTTCACGGCCAGCCTTCCAGATCAATGGCGTGACCACGGTTTCCGTCGGGCCGTAGCCGTTGATGATGTAGTCCGGATCGAGCGCGCGTTTGACCCGTTCGAAACTGGCGCTCGGCACCGCATCGCCGCCGAAGCAATAGATCCGCACCTTCGGCGGGTTGCCGACACGCTCGGCGTGTTCGGCCAGTTGTTGCAGGTACACCGGCGGGAACGCGACCACGCTCACGCGGTGTTCGATCATCGCGTTGTAGGTCTGCTCCGGCGTCCACAGCGTGTCGTCGCGAATCAGCAGCGAAGCCCCGTGGGTCAGGCTGGTCAGCCAGCGTTCGTGGGCACCGTCGAAGGCGAACGACATGAAGTGGAATTCGCAGTCGCTGTCGCGCATTTCGTAGCGCTGACCGATGGCCTGGCAATGCATCGCCAGTGGGCCGTGGGCAACGCTGACGCCTTTCGGATTGCCGGTAGAACCGGAGGTGTAGATCACGTACGCGAGGTTATGCGGATCGACTGGCACCTGTGGCGCCGTGATCGGCAATTCGCGCAGGTCGAGACGATCCAGTTCCAGCAACGGTACCGACTCGTCGACCGGCAACTGCGCCGACACCGACGAATCGCTGATCAGCAGCGCCAGCCCTGAATCCTCGATCAGATAGGCCAGGCGTTCACGCGGATAACTGGTGTCCAGCGGCACATACGCACCACCGGCCTTGAGCACCGCCAGCAGCGCGACGATCACCGCCTCGCTGCGCGGCAGGGCCACGCCGACCCGAGTCTCGGCGCCGACACCACGGGCGATCAGCGCGTGAGCCAGTTGATTGGCACGCTGCTCGATCTCGCCATAGCTGAAGTGCTGACCGTTGAAGATCACCGCGGTGCGCTGCGGACGCTCGGCCGTCAGCGCAGCAATGCGCTGATGCACAGCGATGTCCACCGGGTATGGCTGCGGCTGGTTTTCGGCTTGCTGGCGGGCATGCTCGTCAGCGCTGGCCAGAGCGATTTCGCCGAGGTTGCGTTCGGCCGACAGCGCAAACTGCTCAAGCAATTGCAGCAGATGGGCACTGATGCCTTCGATCACCTCACCGGCAAACTGGCTGCGGTCGAAGCTGTAGTGCAGCGCCAGTTGCTGACCGAGGGTGACCGCCACGCTCAGGGCGTAGTGGGTCTGCTCCAGGTTGCCGACATCCCCGAATGTCAGGCCTTGCCCGGCCTGGCTCAGCGCCTGGGCGACCGGGTAGTTTTCGAACACCAGAATGTTGTCGAACAGCGCTTCCCCGCCCTGCCCGGCCCAGCGCTGGATATCCGCCAGCGGCGTGTGTTCGAAGTCGCGCAGGCTGAGGTTTTGTGCCTGCACCGCTTGCAGCCATTGGCCAACGCTTTGATCCGGACGCGGCGCGCCAATCACCGGCAGGGTGTTGATGAACAGGCCGACCTGTTGCTCGATGCCCGGCAAATCCGCCGGACGCCCGGCAACGGTCGCACCGAACGCCACCGCTTCGTGACCGGTGTAGCGTTGCAGCAACAGCAGCCACGCAGCTTGCACCAGGGTGTTGACGGTGACTTTCTGCTGCCGGGCAAACGCTTCCAGCGCCTGGGTGCGCGGCACGTCCAGCGTCAGGTAATGGTCGCCGTGGCCACTGTCGCGCTCGCCGCCGGTAGCGGCGCGGGCCAGTCGGGTCGGCTCTTGCACCGCGGCCAACTGAGCGCTCCAGAAGTCCTGACTCAGTTGAGCGTCCTGACGTTGCAGCCAGGCGATGTAATCGCGATACCGTCCACCGCCATGGGCCGGGGTGCGACCGCTGTAGCGTTGCAAGACTTCGCCGAGCAACTGCGAGTTACTCCAGCCATCCATCAGGATGTGGTGATGGGTGTAGATCAGGTGCCATTGCTCGGCAGCGGTCTGCACCAGCACCAGACGCAGCAACGGTGCATGG
The DNA here is from genome assembly GCF_036861315.1 of Pseudomonas sp. S3(2024). NCBI lineage: Bacteria > Pseudomonadati > Pseudomonadota > Gammaproteobacteria > Pseudomonadales > Pseudomonadaceae > Pseudomonas > Pseudomonas sp. S3(2024). Next base: position 90,649 of record NZ_JAZAQQ010000010.1, read on the forward strand.
CTCAGATCAAATCCTTGCTGACGCTCGGCATCGGCCAGCGCCGCGAGGGCTGCCGGCTGATCGTCGCGCTGACGCCAGTCGAGAATGCTGAAGGGCAACTGCACCAGTTTGTGCACGATCTGCAGCGGTTGCGCCAGTTCGCCCTGCCAGACGAAACCGCTGCGCAGAATGTCCTGCGCAGCGACGGTGGCCTGCCACGCGGCGCGGAACCGCTCAGGGTCAAGACCTTGCACATCCACACGCAACTGATTGATGTACTCACCCGCCGCCTGCTCGTAGAGGGTGTGGAACAGCAAACCCTGCTGCATCGGCGACAGCGGATAGACATCGTCGAGCTGACCGGCCGGCACCGGCAGCGCATCCAGTTGCGCCTGGGTCACCCGAGCCAGCGGGAAGTCCGATGGCGTCGCTTGCGCAATGGGTAGCGTGCAGCAATGTTCGATCAGCGCCTGCAATTCGATGGCGTATTGATCGACCAGGTGCTGCACCGTGGCGCTGTCGAACATCTCGCGGCTGAAGCCCCAGCTCATCGACAGTTCGCCGCCGTACACCTGACCTTCCACGGTCAGCCAGTTGCCCAGAGGCGCCGAAGGATCCTGCGCCACGCCGCTGGTTTCAACAGCCGGCACGAACAGCGCCGCCTCGTCGAACTGGCGGTCGAACTGGCCGAGGTAGTTGAAGGTGATGCGCGGTTGCGGCAGCGCGGCCAGTTCGGCGCGCACCGACGGTGCGGCCAGATGCCGTAGCACGCCGTAACCCAGACCTTTGTCCGGCACCGCGCGCAGTTGCTCCTTGATCGCCTTGATCGAACCGTCGAGATCAGCGCTGGCGGTCAGGTTGACCGCGAACAGACTGGTGAACCAGCCCACGGTGCGGGTCAGGTCAATGTCATCGAACAGATCTTCGCGGCCATGCCCTTCCAGTTCGATCAACGTGCCCGGCTGCTGGCTCCAGCGGCTGATGGTGCGCGCCAGTGCGGTGAGCAACAGATCGTTGACCTGGGTGCGATAGGCGGCGGGCGCCTGTTGCAGCAACTGGCGGGTGCGCTCGGCGTCGAGGCGCCATTCGATTTTCTCGCCATGCAGGTTGTGCAGGCTGCCATCCGGGCGGTCGCACGGCAGATCCCTGGCACCCTGATGCTGGGCTTTCCAATAACCCAATTGCTCATCGAAGCGCGACGCTTCCTGCGCCAGACGCGCAGTCCAGCTCTGGAACGCGCTGGTCTTGGCCGGCAACTGAACGCCGCCACCCGCCGCCAGTTGCTCGTAAGCCTGCTGCAGATCTTCCAGCAGCACCCGCCAGGAAACGCCATCGACCGCCAGGTGATGAATAATCAGCGCCAGTCGTTGCGAGCCGTCGGCCATCGTCACCAGCAACGCGCGCAGCAGCGGGCCGTTTTGCAGGTCGAGGCTGCGCTGGGCTTCGTTGCACAGCGCCTGCAACTGTTCGGCAGATTCGGCATCGCGTTGCCACAGCTCAGCGCCCGTCAGCAGCGGGCCGTGGCTTTGTTGCCAGCCTTCAGTGCCTTCGACAAAACGCAGGCGCAAGGCGTCGTGGTGATTGATCAGGTGCGTCAGCGCCGCATCGAGCCATTGCGCGTTCAATGCCTCACGCGGGGTCAGCAGCAACGACTGGTTCCAGTGCTCGCGCACCGGCATCGCCCGGCTGAAGAAATCCTGCTGGATCGGCCCGAGCACGGCGTCGCCGGTCACCGGGCCCTGATCCACCGAGGACAGATGATCGTGGCTCGCGACCAGCGCCAGACTGCGCACGGTCTGGTACTGGAACAGGTCACGCGGGCTGATGCGGATCCCGGCCTGTCGCGCACGGCTGACCACTTGAATCGAGATGATCGAATCGCCGCCCAGTTCGAAGAAGTTGTCTTCGAGGCCGACGCGGTCGAGGCCGAGCACAGCTTCCCAGATCGCCGCGAGGGCTTTCTGCATGGCGTCCTGTGGCGCCACGAATGCCTGTTGCGGCGCGGCATCCGGTTGTGGCAAGGCCTTGCGGTCGAGCTTGCCGTTGGCGGTGACCGGCAATTTGTCGAGGGTGATCAGGTAGGTCGGCACCATGAACTCCGGCAAACTGCCGAGCAGCCACGCCTTGACCTCTTGCTGCCACTGCTCGTCTGCCTGCGGGTTTTCCAGCACCAGATAAGCCACCAGATGCTTGCCGCCCTGCACCAGCACCACCGCCTCACGCACCAGCGAGTACTGCATCAGGCGGGTCTCGATTTCGCCCAACTCAATGCGCAAACCGCGCAACTTAACCTGATGGTCGAGACGCCCGAGGTATTCGATCACGCCGTCGGCACGCTGCCGCACACGGTCGCCGGTGCGGTACAGGCGCGCGCCGTCATGGAACGGGCACGGCACAAAACGTTCGGCCGTCAGCGCCGGGCGCTGGTGATAACTGCGCGCCAGCCCGGCGCCGCCCAGATACAGCTCACCGGCGACACCGCTCGGCACCGGCAGCAATTCGGCATCGAGGACATGGGTGCGCAGGTTGGCGATCGGCCGGCCGATCGGCACGCTGTCCGCGCCTTCATCGACACAGGTCCAGTGGGTGACGTCGATGGCCGCTTCAGTCGGGCCGTACAAGTTGTAGAGGCTCGCGTTCGGCAGTTTGGCGAAGACTTGCAGCTGCGCATCCAGCGGCAACGCTTCACCGCTGCAGACAATCCGCTTGAGTCCGCTGCAGCTCTCCACGCCGGCCTCGTGAATGAACGCCTGCAACATCGACGGCACAAAGTGCAGCGTGCTGATGCCGTGGCGGTTGATGCTATCGATCAATTGCAGCGGATCACGGTGCGCGCCCGGCGCGGCCACCACCAGCCGCGCGCCGGTCAGCAGCGGCCAGAAGAACTCCCACACCGACACGTCGAAACTGAACGGGGTTTTCTGCAACACCGAATCACTGGCGTCCAGCGCATAGGCCTCCTGCATCCAGCACAAACGGTTGACCAGCGCCGCGTGGCTGTTGCCGGCGCCCTTCGGCTTGCCGGTGGAACCCGAGGTGTAAATCACGTAGGCCAGGTTCAGCGGATCGACGCTGACCTCCGGACGGCTATCGCTGTAACGGTCGAGCAGCCCCGGCTGATCCAGGGTGATGACGTTTACGCCGTCAGTCGGCAGCGCTGCCAGCAACGCCTGTTGCGTCAGCAGCAAAGTGATGCCGCTGTCCTCGATCATGTAGGCCAGACGCTCCTGCGGGTACTCCGGATCCAGCGGCACATAGGCGCCTCCAGCCTTGAGAATCGCCAGCAGCGCGACGACCATTTCCACCGAACGCAGAGCGCAAACGCCGACCAGACTGTCCGCCTGCACGCCCTGTTCGCGCAACAGATGCGCCAGACGATTGGCCCGCGCATCCAGCTCGGAGTAGCTCAGCGTCTGTTCGCCGAACACCAGTGCCGGGGCCTGCGGCGTACGCGCGACCTGTGCTTCGATCAACTGATGAATCGGCGTGTCGCTCGGGTACTGCGCGTGGACGTTGTTCCAGTCGTGTACCAGGGTGCGCTGCTCGTCAGCCTCCAGCAGCGGCAACTCACCGATGCGCTGCGACGGATCAGCGACCATCGCCGTCAGCAGGCGCAGCCAGTGCCGCGCCATGCGTTCGATGGTCGGTGCATCGAACAGGTCGCTGGCGTAGGTCAGCGCGGCGTGCAGCTTGCCGCCCTTCTCCCAGGTGTCCAGCGTCAGGTCGAACTGAGTGGTGCGGCTCTGCCAGTCGAGGCTGTCGAGTTGCAGGCCGGATGCGGTGCTGATGGTGGCGATATCGGCGACGTGCGGCTGATGGTTGTACATCACCTGGAACAGTGGCGTGTGGCTGAGGCTGCGTTCCAGCTTCAGCGCTTCGACCAGTTGCTCGAACGGCAGATCCTGATGCGCCTGGGCACCCAGCGCGGTTTCCTTGACCGCCCGCAGCAGTTCGTCGACCCGGGTCTGGCCGTGCAACTGCGTGCGCAGCACCTGGGTATTGACGAAGAAGCCGATCAGGCCTTCGATCTCGCCGCGATTACGGTTGGCGATCGGCACACCGACGCGCAGGTCGGTCTGCCCGGTGTATCGGTGCAGCAGCGCATTGAAGGCGCCGAGCAGGAACATGAATAAAGTGACTTGATGCTGTTGCGCAGCGCTGCGCAGTTGCTCGGCGAGTTGGCCGTCGACCGCAAACTCGTAACGAGTGCCGCGATAGCTCGGCATCGCCGGGCGCGAATGATCCAGTGGCAACTCCAGCACCGGGTGTTCGTCGCCCAGTTGTGCCTGCCAATAATCGAGTTGGCGCGTCTGCTCACCGGCCTCCAGCCAGCGGCGTTGCCACAGCGCATAGTCGCTGTACTGGATCGGCAGTGGCGGCAATTGCGGCGTCTGACCGGCGTCGAACGCGTCGTAGCAACGGATGAATTCGTCGATCAACACGTTCATCGACCAGCCATCGGAGACGATGTGGTGCAGGGTCAGCAGCAGCACGTGTTCCTGCTCGGCAAGCTTGAGCAAGGTCACCCGCAGCAAGGGGCCGACCGCCAGATCAAATGGCAACACCGACTGCTGTTCGGCGGCACGGATCACCGCCTGCTCGCGCTCGCTGGCCGGCAGTGCGCTGAAGTCTTCCCGGTTAATCAGCAGCGGCGCGGTGGCTGGCACTTGCAGCAGGCTGTCATCGGCCTGGCGCTGGAACACCGTGCGCAGGGTTTCGTGGCGCTCCACCAGACTGGCGAAAGCTTGCTCCAGCGCCGACTGGTTCAGTCGACCATTGAGTCGCACCGCACCGGGCAGGTTGTAGGCGCCGCTCTGCGGATCGAGTTGCCACAGGAACCACATGCGTCGCTGCGCGTAAGACAGCGCCTGACGATCCTCGGCTGCGATGCCGGCCGGTATCGGGAACCGCGCGAAATCCACGCCCTCCTTGTGCAGGGCCGCGAGGAACATCTGGCGCTTTTCCAGGGGCAACCCGATAAACCGGCGAGCAAGTTTCAAGGAGTCTTCAGCATTCATTTCTCAGCATCCGGATCAGTAGGCAGGAAGCACAAAGGCACGTCGTCCCTATAAAACGAATGCAGACCGGAAAAATTAGCGAATGAGAACAACTGTCAGGCGGGAGGTAGGGCGGCTTTTTTCATGCACACAAATCAAATGTGGGAGCGGGCTTGCTCGCGAAAGCGGTGTGTCAGTCAACGATGCAATAACTGAAATACCGCTTTCGCGAGCAAGCCCGCTCCCACATTGGGTGATGCGCTGTTCAGGCGATTGCGGCCATGACATGCCGACGATGATGCCCTTCCAGCTGATCCTTGATCACCTTGAGCACTTTGGCCTCATGCTCATGAATGAAGAAGTGCCCGCCGGCGAGCATGTCCACCGAAAAGCTGCCGCGGGTTTCCTTGCTCCAGCCGATCAGTTGTTCGGTGGTCGCGCGATCCGCCTTGCCGCCCAGTACATGCACCGGGCAGTTGAGCAACGGCCGCGACAACGGCTCGAATTTGCCGCAGAGCAGAAAGTCGGCACGCAGGATCGGCAGGGTCAGGCTCATCAGCTCGGCATTGGCCAGCACTTCTTCGCTCGTGCCGTTGAGCGTGCGCAATTGATCGATCAATTCGGCATCGGTTTTCGGCTCGGCGAAACCGCGATCATAATCGGCGCGCATCGTCGGCGCCGCCGTGCCCGAGGCAAACAGCGCCACCGGCTCTGGACAGCCCAATGCGCGCAGCGCGTGAGCGATTTCGCAGGCCAGCAGCGCGCCCAGGCTATGGCCGAACAACGCATACGGCGCTTTGAGATTCGGCCGCAATTCCTTGGCCAGTTGCATCGCCAGCGCACGCATATCCGTGTGCAGCGGCTCGTCGAAACGTGCGCCGCGCCCCGGCAGTTCCACCGGTTGCAGTTGCAGCCATTGCGGCAGTTTTGGCCGCCAGCGGCTATAGACCATGGCGCTGGCGCCGGAGTACGGCAGGCACAGCAGGGTCAGCTTGTTCACCCGGCTTTTCCTCGAAAAATTTGTCTGTAGAGAGAAACGGATTACGCCCCCGGCAAATTAGTCGCGCGCCGGTAAATTGCGCCAACAGGCGCTCGTTAACTGTTCAGGCCAAAACCAATAACGAGGATTCACCGTGGACCTGCAGAGCATCCTGGGCAAGTTGTTCGCCAACGCCGGTGCCGTCGGCATCGAAGGCGTTTTCCAATTCGTGTTTGGCCCGCAGCAGGCCTACTGGTCCGAGGTCAAGACCAGCAGTCGCACCGCGCCCGGACGCCATCCCAGCCCCGACGTGACCATTGAAGTCGCCGAGAGTGATTTTCTCGGGATCATGGGCGGCCGAGTCAATGTCGAAGAACTGTTCGCCAGCGGACGCCTGAAAATCGGCGGCAACATGGGCCTGGCGACGCTGCTGCCGCAGATCATCGAGCATGCGATGCACGGTGGCGCAGTGGCGCAAAAGGTCGACATGAACAAGCGCTACCCGACCCCGCCACGCTTCAGCGAACAACTCACCGCCGGGCTGCCGGTGCAGACCCGCATCGAGCGCCATGCGCGCGATGAATTGTCGGTCAGCGAATTCAAAAGCAGATACTTGCCCAACGGCATCCCGGTGGTGATCAGCGATGCCCTGCAGGACTGGCCGCTGTTCAAGCTCAGTCGCGAGGAATCACTGGTGCATTTCGCCGAACTGCAGGGCATCACCCGCCACGGCGATTACGTGAAGAAAACCTTTTCCACCGAACGTGATTTCCGCTCGACGTCGATGGCCGAGTTCATTGCCTCGCTGGACCAACCGGCAGTCAAACGGGCTGACGGCGAACCACCGGCCTACATGGGCAACAACATCCTGCCGGCGCAATTGCTGCAGCAGATCAAGTACCCGCCCTACTTCGATGCTTCGCTGTTCATCCCGCCACGCATCTGGATCGGCCCCAAAGGCACGCTGACGCCGCTGCACCGCGACGACACCGACAACCTGTTCGCGCAGGTCTGGGGCCAGAAGCAGTTCACACTCGCCGCCCCGCATCACCGCGAAGCACTGGGCACCTGGTCGACAGCGCCAAAGGGTGGCCTGGACGGCTGCGACTTCAACCCCGACGCACCGGACTATGAGCGCTTTCCCGCAGCACGCGATGTGACGTTCCTGCGCGTGACGCTGGAGGCCGGGGATCTGCTGTTTCTGCCGGAGGGCTGGTTCCATCAGGTGGAATCGGTGTCGACGTCACTGTCGGTGAATTTCTGGGTGAATTCGGGACGGGGTTGGTAACCCCGTAAATCCTGTGGGAGCGGGCTTGCTCGCGAAAGCGGTCGTTCATTCAACATCGATGTCGACTGATCTGACGCCTTCGCGAGCAAGCCCGCTCCCACAATGGTGAGCTCATTTCAAATGGCGGAAGCTTTGTACTGCCGACATGAGGACCACCGCCCCCGCCATAATCGCCAGCCAGAATCCGCTGCGGGCGCCAAACGCATCCACCAACGCGCCCGAGCCGGCGGCGCCGATCGCCACGCCGATACTCAGCCCCGTCACCAGCCAGGTCAGGCCTTCAGTCAGTTTGGCCGGCGGCACGATGCGCTCGATCAGCGCCATCGCCACGATCAGTGTCGGCGAGAAGAACAATCCCGCGACAAACACCGCCAGCGACAAACCGAAAATATTGCTCGCCAGCAACAGCGGCAGCGTGGTCACCGCTGTCGCCACGCCGCCGTAGAGAAACAGCCGCGGCAACGGCAGTTTCGAACGCATCGCGCCAAACGCGATACCGGCCAGACACGAGCCGATGGCGTACACCGACAACACGATGCTCGCCGCCGCCGGTTGACCCTGCTGCTGGGCGAAGGCGACGCTGACCACATCGACCACACCGACGATGACGCCCATGGCAAGCATCAACGCCAGCAGCCATTGCACGTCGGTCGAGCGAATGATCGAACCCTGATGCTGTGATTCCTGCGGATGCACCGCCGGCTCGGTGCTGCGCTGGGCGACAAACGCCGTCACCCCGATCGCCAGCGCCAACAGCGCGGCCAACGGCCCGGCCTCGGGAAACGCCACCACGCACAATCCCACTGACAGTGGCGGGCCAACGATGAAACAGACCTCATCGAGTACCGATTCCAGCGCATAGGCAGTCTGCAATTGCGGCTGGCCGCGATAGATCTCAGTCCAGCGCGCACGCACCATCGCCGACATGCTCGGCATGCACCCGGCCAGCGCGGCGAAGATGAACAGCGTCCAGGTCGGCGCCTGCAAACGCGTGCACAGCAGCAACATCAACAGTGCCCCGCCACCGATCAATGCCGACAGCGGCAGCACTTTGCCCTGGCCGAAACGATCCACCAGACGCGAGACCTGCGGCGCACAAAACGCCGTGGCCAGGGCAAACGTCGCCGCCACCGCACCGGCCAGCGCGTACCCGCCCTTGAGCTGCGAGAGCATGGTGATCACGCCGATGCCGGTCATGGAAATCGGCATGCGCGCGATCATCCCGGCCAGTACAAAAGCCCGGGCGCCGGGGGCGGTGAATAATTCGCGGTAGGGGTTTGCCATGGGTACAGCCTCATCAGGGGCCGCCAAGTTGCCATAGGGCCGAGTGACGTGGAAGCGAGGAATTGTTGGTGGAATGTGAAGGCCCCTTCGCGAGCAAGCCCGCTCCCACGGGGGCAGCGCATTCTAACCGTGGGAGCGAGCCTGCTCGCGAAGAGGCCGGCATATTCACCACAACACCGCACCGTCGAATGAACTCTCATGGCTTGCGACCAGTCAGCTAAATAGGCCCTCACTCAAGGCACGACTTCGCATGCAAATATCCCTCGCCCGCCAAGTGGCACTGGTCACCGGTGCCAGCTCCGGCATCGGCCACGCTGCCGCCAAAGCGCTGGCTGCTGCCGGCGCAGCCGTCGTGATCAATTACAACCGTCAGGCCGAACCCGCCGAAGCGCTGGCCCGGCAGATCATCGCCGACGGCGGTCAGGCACTGGCCATCGGCGCCGATGTGTCGAAGGAAGACGAGGTTGAACGGCTGTTCGCCGAGACCCTTGAGGCCTTTGGCTCGCTGGATATCCTGGTGGCCAACTCCGGCCTGCAAAAGGATGCCGCAGCGGTCGACATGACCCTCGAAGACTGGAACACGGTGATCGGCGTCAACCTCACCGGCCAGTTCCTCTGCGCTCGCGCCGCGCTGCGGATTTTCAATCGCCAGGGTGTGCGTGAAGGCGTGTCCCGCGCGGCCGGCAAGATCATTCACATGAGCTCCGTACACCAGCGCATTCCGTGGGCCGGGCACGTCAACTATGCGGCGTCCAAGGGCGGCGTCGATCAGTTGATGCAGACCCTCGCCCAGGAAGTCAGCCATCAGCGTATCCGCATCAACGGCATCGCGCCGGGGGCGATTCGCACCGCCATCAATCAGGACGCCACCGAAGGCGCCGCCGGTGAGAAGCTGCTGGAGCTGATCCCTTACGGTCGCATCGGCGATGTCGAGGACATCGCCAACGCGGTGGTGTTTCTCGCTTCCGACGCCGCCGACTACATCGTCGGCACCACCCTGTTCATCGACGGCGGCATGAGTCTTTATCCGGAGTTTCGTGGCAATGGCTGAGCATCATCCTGAACGACAAAGCCCGATCGACGCCCACGGCATCATCGGCGACCTGCGCAGTGCCGCACTGGTCAACGACAAGGGCAGCGTGGATTTTTTCTGCTGGCCGGAATTCGACAGCCCGTCGATCTTCTGTTCGCTGCTCGACACGCCCGAGGCAGGGATTTTCCAGCTCGCCCCGGACTTGCCCGATGCCCGGCGCGAGCAAATCTATCTGCCGGACACCAACGTTCTGCAAACGCGCTGGCTCAGCGAACAGGCCGTGGTGGAAATTACCGATCTGCTGCCGATCGGCGACAGCGTTGATGACCTGCCGTTGCTGATGCGCCGAGTGCGGGTGGTCAGCGGTGAAGCGACGTTTCACATGCGTTGCGCGGTGCGCCATGACTACGCGCGTGCCGACACCCGGGCGCAGATGGATCAACAATCGGTGATATTTAGCGCCGAGGGTCAGCCATCGTTGCGGCTGGTGGCGGATCAGGCGTTGCACATCGACGGCGAGTCGGCCGTTGCTTCCTTCAGCTTGAAACAGGATCAGCACGCCGAATTCGTCCTCGGTGGCGCCGACGATCCGCGTTTCAAGGATGACGGCGCGAAAATGTGCCTGGAGCGCACGTTGAAGTTCTGGCGCGACTGGATCGGCCAGTCCAACTACCGCGGGCGTTGGCGGGAGATGGTCAATCGTTCGGCCCTCGCGTTGAAGCTGCTGACCTCGCGCAAGCACGGCGCAATCCTCGCCGCCGCCACCTTCGGCCTGCCGGAAACTCCCGGCGGCGAGCGCAACTGGGATTATCGCTACACCTGGATCCGCGACGCCTCGTTCACCGTCTACGCGTTCATGCGCCTGGGCTTTGTCGATGAGGCCAATGCCTACATGGGCTGGCTGCGCGGGCGGGTCAGCGATTGCTGCGGCCAGCCGACGAAACTGAACATTCTGTATGCCATCGACGGTCGTCAGGAACTGCCGGAAACCGAACTCTCTCACCTCTCCGGTCATGGCGGCGCGCAACCGGTACGCATCGGCAATGGCGCGTACGACCAGATTCAGCTCGATATCTTTGGCGAACTGATGGACGCGGTGTACCTGGTCAACAAGTACGGCGACGCGATTTCCCACCAAGGCTGGAAACACGTGCGCGAAGTAGTCGATCAGGTGTGTGAGACCTGGCAGACAACCGATGTAGGCATTTGGGAAATGCGCGGTGAGCAGCATCACTTCCTGCACTCGCGACTGATGTGCTGGGTGGCCCTGGACCGGGCGATTCGCCTGGCGTCGAAACGCTCACTGCCAGCACCGTTCGCCCAGTGGGATCAGACCCGGCAGGCGATCTACGCCGACATCTGGGACAACTTCTGGGACGAAGAGCGCGGGCATTTCGTCCAGTACAAGGGCGGCACCGCGCTCGACGGTTCGATGCTGCTGATGCCGCTGGTGCGCTTCGTCAGCGCCAAGGACCCGCGCTGGCTATCGACCCTTGAAGCGATCGAAAAGACTCTGGTGCGCGACGGCATGGTTTATCGCTATCGCAACGATGACGCCAACATCGACGGTCTGACCGGCACCGAAGGCGCGTTTGCCGCCTGCTCGTTCTGGTACGTCGAATGCCTGGCCCGCGCCGGTCAGGTGGAGAAGGCGCATCTTGAGTTTGAACAACTGCTGCGCTACGCAAACCCGCTGGGCCTGTATGCCGAAGAGTTCGACAGCAAGGGCCGCCATCTGGGCAATACCCCGCAAGCGCTGACGCATCTGGCGCTGATCAGTGCGGCGAGTTTTCTTGATCGGCGTTTGAGTGGGGAGAAGAGTGTTTGGCAGCCGTAATTTCGTCAGTGTCTGTAGGAAATATGCCGCATCAGTGCGCTTCGCCGGGCTAACCCCTACACAGAAATAAACAGAATCAGATCCCCTGTGGTGAGGGGATTTATCCCCGACGGGCGGCGCAGCAGTCCTGATTTTTCCGGTGCATTTCGTCAACAGCACCGCGTTGCTTGGCTTTGCGCCTGCTGCGCAGCCGATCGGGGATGAATCCCCTCACCACAGTTTGGGTAGTTTGTTCCTGCTTCTTCTAAACAACACCCAGGCAAATCCCTCCCCCGCAACCTGCACTTACACCCTGAAATACCCTGTTGCCAGCTGTTACATCCCCCCCTACCATCCACCGCAACGGGCACAGCGGAGCTGTCCAATAAAACCCGAATTCAAGGAACCAGAATGACCCAGCACGTCCACCGCCCCATCGCCACGCCCCTGCGCAGCGGCCTGACCCGCACCCAACTGTGGGAAGCCGCCGACAAAGGCCTGATCAAGTGCTGGGAAATCGGCCGCCAGCGCGCCACCCGCTTCCCCGACCTTGCGCAACAATGCCTCGCCGGCGAACTGCCGGTGCTCGGCTGGAAAGGTGGCGTGAGCCGCAGCCTGAAGAAAAACGAGAAATACGGCTCGCTGAAATACCTCGCCCAGTGGCAGGGCTTGCGGGGCGAGGATCTGGATATTGATCTGGGTGAGGAACGTTCGCTGACCTGCTCGCGGACGAAGATGCGGGTGACGTTTACCCCGGATCGGACGAAGTATTTCAATCAGGTGGCGGAAGCCGAGGCTTAGCGGTATTGACGCCGAAAAGTGGCGCTCCCTCGCCACAAAATAATGGTCTAGTGTTGCCTGACGCCCATTGCCGTGGAATCTGCCGTGTCTGACATTCAACGCGTACCGACACCCAACTTGAGCGTTGCCTTTGAACAGCACGGCCCGTCCAGCGGCGACGCGGTCATATTGCTGCATGGCTTCCCCTACTCGCCTCGGGCGTACGACGAAATCGCCCCGATCCTCGCCGCCCACGGTTATCGGGTGATCGTCCCGTACCTGCGCGGTTACGGGCCGACTCGCTTCAACTACCCCGAAACACTGCGCTCCGGCCAGCAAGCAGCCCTCGCCCAGGACTTGCTGGAGTTGATGGATGCATTGGGTATCGAACACGCCACGCTTTGCGGTTACGACTGGGGTGGTCGGGCAGCGTGCATTGTTGCGGCGTTGTTTCCCGAGCGGGTGCGCGGGCTGGTGACGGGGGATGGCTATAACGTGCAGGACATCGCCAATTCGACCCGACCACTGGATCCCGAGACCGAGCACCGTTATTGGTACCAGTACTATTTCCACACGCCACGCGGCGTCGCGGGCCTGACGCAAAACCGGCAGGCGTTCTGTGAACTGCTCTGGAAATTGTGGTCACCAACCTGGGCACGCAACGCCGAACGTTATCCGCTGAGCGCACCGGCCTTCGACAACCCGGACTTCGTTGACGTGGTGATTCATTCCTACCGTCATCGCTTCATGTACGCCGCAGGCGATCCGGCGCTGCAATGGATGGAAGACGCGTTGATCAAACAACCGCCGATCAGCGCGCCGACTATTTCCCTGTGCGGTGCCGACGATGGGGTCGGTCCTGCGCCGGAAGAAGATGAAGATGTACACCACTTCACCGGTCTGTACGAAAGGCGCGTGCTGCCCGGTGTCGGCCACAACATTCCCGAAGAAGCACCGCAGCAAACCCTCAAGGCATTACTGGATCTGCTCCGGCACTGACCGAAAACCGCTCCCGATACGCCTGCGGCGTCACCCCGATCGCCCGCAGAAAACTGCGGCGCAACGTTTCTTCACTGCCAAACCCGCAGTTGGCCGCAATCCGTTTCACCGGCAGCCCGGTGTCGCTGAGCAGGCGCCGGGCGGTTTCGACGCGGATCAGTTCGATGGCGCGGGCCGGGGTCTGGCCGGTGTCGGCGCGGTAGTGGCGGACGAAACTGCGTTCGCTCATGCCGGCCTGTTCGGCCAGGGTCGGGACGCCGAGGTCGCAGGTGAGGTTTTCGGCGATCCAGGCGTGCAGCTCATCAAAGCGATTGCCCTGATTCTGCAGGGCCAGGGTCACGCTGAATTGCGATTGCCCGCCGGGGCGTTTGAGGAACACCACCAGATGCCGGGCGACGTCGAGGGCGATGTCGCGGCCCAGATCTTCCTCGACCATCGCCAACGCCAGATCGATGCCGGCGGTGACGCCGGCCGAGGTCCAGACCGGGCCGTCGTTGATGAAAATCGGGTTGGCTTCGACCTGCAGCTTCGGGTGCTGCAGGGCCAGTTGTTCGCAACGAGTCCAGTGGGTGACCACGCGACGTCCGTCGAGCCAGCCGCTCGCCGCCAGTAGAAATGCCCCCGTACACACCGAGGCGACGCGTCGACATTTCGCTGCGTGCTCGCGTACCCAATCCACCAGCGACTCATCTTCAGATGCCGGATAGATCCCCCAACCACCCGCGATAATCAGCGTGTCGCTGCCGTCTTGCGGCAACGGTTCGGCGAGCACCGCCAGCCCCGCCGAGGACATCACCGCCCCGCCCTCGCGAGCAATCACCGACGGTGCATACGGCACCGGCAAGCCGCGTTGGCGAGCGATGTCGTTGGCCGAGGCGAACACTTGCAGCGGGCCGGTGACGTCGAGGATCTGCATGTTGGCGAACGCGAGTACGTGAATGGCTTTAGGCATTTGGCGTAATTCGTGGGGTGATTGGCGTATGCGCCAGAACCTACGCGCCTACAGTGAAGCCGTCCACCCCTCAAATGGAGAAAAACCCCATGACGTTGCAGATCGGTTTTCTGTTGTTTCCACAGGTGCAGCAACTGGACCTGACCGGCCCCTATGACGTGCTGGCCTCGCTGCCGGACGTGCAGGTGCATCTGATCTGGAAAGATCTGGTGCCGGTCACCGCCACCACCGGCCTGCTGTTGAAACCGACCACCACCTTCGAGGACTGCCCGAATCTGGATGTGATCTGCGTTCCCGGCGGCGCCGGGGTCGGGCCGCTGATGGAAGATGAGCAGACGCTGGGGTTCATCAAACGCCAGGCGGCGCAGGCCAAATATGTGACGTCGGTGTGCACCGGTTCGCTGGTGCTGGGCGCGGCAGGTCTGCTTAAAGGCAAACGCGCGACCACCCACTGGGCCTATCACGAACTGCTGCCGAAACTCGGCGCGATTGCGGTGCAGGACCGGGTGGTGCGCGACGGCAATCTGTTTACCGGTGGCGGGATTACCGCAGGCATCGACTTTGCGCTGGTGCTGGCCGCCGAACTGGTGGGGGCCGAGGCGGCGCAGTTGATTCAACTGCAGCTGGAATATGCGCCGGCGCCGCCGTTTCAATCGGGCAGTCCGCAGACGGCGCCGAGTGCTGTCGTCGATGAGGCTCGGCACCGTGCAGCGCCTTCGTTGAAACTGCGCACGGAAATCACCGAGCGCGCGGCGGCGAAACTCGATCTGCGCTGATCCTCAGCCACACACAGATCTACTGTGGGAGCGGGCTTGCTCGCGAATGCGGTGTATCCGTCGAGATTTTTATCGCCTGACACACCGCATTCGCGAGCAAGCCCGCTCCCACAATGGGTTTTGTGGATGGCCTCAGGTTTGGAGCCTGTCCCCGCATCCCGCCACAGCTTTACTTGTCCCGACGCCCTCACCCGTGTAGAAAGCCCTTCCACAAAATTCTGCACAAGGACTTTCGATGAAGGCGTTGCCATGGCTCTATCTGGCACTTCTCAGCCTCGGTTATGGATTAGCGTTGAGCTTTGGCCAACTCGGCTGGCTCGCGCTGATCTCCGTGGGACTATTGCTGGTGACCGGTTTCGCCGTACGCCAACAGCAAGTGCCGGTGGCGCGCCTGTTGGGGCATGCCGTGTTCATCTTCCTCGCCCTGTCGCTGGCGCTGCACTGGTTGCCGGGATTCGCCAACGGCCGGGCCATTGCCCCACTGCGTTTCACCGACGACGCCGTGCCGTTTGCGATGTACCTGAATCTGGACAAACCCTTGATCGGCTTCTGGCTGTTGCTCGCCTGCCCGTGGATTGTCGCGGCACGCTCGCTGCGTCCGACGGTGTACGCCAGCGTCCTCGCCCTGACCTTGAGCGCCGTGCTGGCGCTAGGCGGCGCACTGTTGTTCGGCATGATTGCCTGGGCGCCGAAGTGGCCCGATCAGGCGTGGCTGTGGCTGCTGAACAATCTGCTGTTGGTGACGCTGGTCGAGGAAGCGCTGTTTCGCGGCTATATACAGGGCGGCTTGAGTCGCCTGTTCAAGCACCTGCCCCACGGCGACAACCTCGCTCTGCTGCTGGCGTCGCTGATCTTTGCCCTGGCGCACGTGGGCGCGGGATGGCACTGGGTGTTGCTGGCGGGTCTGGCAGGTGTCGGCTATGGTCTGGCCTACCGTTTTGGTGGCCTTGCTGCGGCGATCGCCACACATTTCGGGCTGAACCTGCTGCATTTTGCGCTGTTCACCTATCCGATGCTGGCCGGTTGAAGCAAGAGCGGTTTTGCGACGCCGTACTTATATCTGAAAAAAAACTTCAATAATTTCCTGACAGCGCCGACAACCTTTCAAAGCCTTGCGGATTGAAAAACCATGCGTAATAACCAGCCCATTACACAACGCGAACGGACTTTCCCGGCTCAGCAGCGGTTGATTTCCACAACCGACGCTAAAGGCGTGATCACCTACTGCAACGACGCTTTCGTCGAAATCAGCGGGTTTTCGCGTGAAGAGCTGATCCGTGCGCCGCACAACCTGGTTCGTCACCCCGACGTCCCGGCTGCGGTGTTTTCGCACATGTGGGGCACACTGAAACAAGGCTTGCCATGGATGGGCATTGTCAAGAATCGCTGCAAATCCGGTGACCATTACTGGGTTAACGCCTACGTGACACCGGTGTTCGACGGCAATCAGGTGGTCGGTTACGAGTCGGTGCGGATCAAACCCACCGCCGAACAGATCCGCCGTGCCGAAGCGCTCTACCAACGCATCAACCAAGGCAAGTCGGCAATCCCTTCCAGCGACAAATGGCTGCCGGTGCTGCAGGACTGGTTGCCGTTCATTCTGGTCAGCCAACTGAGCTTCGTGATCGGCGCGACTCTGAACTCGCACTGGGGCTTTGCCCTCGCTGCCGGCTTGTCGGTGCCGCTGGGCCTGATGGGCCTGCAATGGCAGCAACGTGGGCTCAAGCGCCTGCTGCGTCTGGCCGAGCAGACCACCTCCGACCCGCTGATCGCACAGATGTACACCGACAGCCGTGGCGCGCAGGCGCGTCTGGAAATGTCGATTCTCAGCCAGGAAGCGCGCCTGAAAACCTGCCTGACCCGTTTGCAGGACACCGCCGAGCACCTGACCGATCAGGCCAAACAGTCCGACGCCCTGGCGCACAACAGCTCCAGCGGTCTGGAACGCCAGCGCGTGGAAACCGAACAGGTCGCCACCGCCGTCAACCAGATGGCCGCCACCACGCAGGAAGTGGCCAGCCACGTACAGCGCACAGCCGACGCCACCCAGGAAGCCAACCGCCTGACCGGTCGCGGCCGCGACATCGCCGGGGAAACCCGCGAAGCCATCCAGCGCCTGTCGGTGGTGGTCGGTGAAACCGGCCTGACGGTCACCCAACTGGCCAAGGACAGCGACGAAATCGGCGGCGTGGTCGACGTGATCAAAGGCATCGCCGACCAGACCAACCTGCTCGCCCTCAACGCCGCCATCGAAGCGGCACGTGCCGGCGAGATGGGCCGTGGTTTTGCCGTGGTCGCCGACGAAGTCCGCCAACTGGCACAACGCACCAGCGAATCCACCGGCCAGATCCACGCCCTGATCGCCAAGCTGCAACAAACTGCATCCAGCGCCGTACAAACCATGGAAGCCGGGCATCGCCAGGCGGAAGAAGGTGTGGCGCGGGTACTGGAAGCGGATCAGGCACTGGTCGGCATCAGCGAAGCGGTGGCCAACATCACGGACATGACCACGCAGATTGCTGCCGCGACCGAAGAGCAAAGTGCGGTGGCTGAAGAAATCAGCCGCAACATCAGCAACATTTCGGAACTGGCGGACCAGACCTCGGAACAGGCGCATAACTCGGCGTTGCTGAGTGAAGAGCTGACCAAGACGGCGAATACTCAGTATTCGTTGGTGGAGCGGTTTAACCGCTAAAAGCAAAGCTCTTGCTAATCTCCCCGCAAAAAACCCGGACAGCGAAAGCTTCCGGGTTTTTTATTGCTTGTGCACCTGTCAGATCTGACAGTAGACGCAGAGTTATTCGAGCAGGTATCAAGAGAAACCGTAATTGCAGTCGGTTGTAACACCTCCTCTTACTCGAAAAGGCAGGTTTAACAATGACCACTCACGTTATGTTTCTCCCGAAAAAACCGCTCGTCAGTGATGACAGGTTTCAATGGAGATTGGGCGGTAAACGGAAAACAGCGAAATTCAGATCTTTCTATCAGGACGAGTTCTTGGGCGAGCGGTATTGGTCCATCAGTGGTGGAACAGGAAATTTCGACGATGAAAGCTATTTTTCGTTCTCCATGACTTTGCCTTACCAATCCGATGAGTCACTCACAGGCGTCTATAACTTCGACGACGGGCTGACATTTGTTCACAGCCATTGGATCCCTGCGCCACCGGGATTTATCGGAATGGCTTCGGTGGACGCCGACTCGGCGATCCTCAGCATTAAATATGATGCTGAAACGGATATCGCTACGGGATCATTCGAGGCCGTGTTCAAAAGTCATCGCTATCGCCTGAATCCCAAGGCGACTTTCACCATGACGAGACTGAGACCGTCGGATGCTGGCTAACTCTGGCAGGGGTGCTCGCTGCAACTCCGGAGGAGTACCCCTTCAATGTAATTTGAAAGAATGACTCCTTGTAGGCGCTGCCGCAGGCTGCGATCTTTGATCGTGAAAAACTGGTTAGCGAAAGCCTCCGGGGTTTTATTGCCTGTTTGAAATGGATGGCGCGCGGAAGACAGCTTTCGCGAGCAGGCTCGCTCCCACAGTAGGGCCGGGTACTTCAGTAAGGAATTGGTCGGCTGCCAGGCCGCCATCGCTGGCAAGCCAGCTCCCACAGGAATTGCGTGCAGTCAGTAAGAGAATAGTCGGCTGTCAGGCCGCCTTCGCGAGCAAGCCCGCTCCCACAGGGATTGCGTGCAGTCAGTAAGAGAATAGTCGGCTGTCAGGCCGCTTTTGCGAGCAAGCCCGCTCCCACAGGGATTGCATGTAGTCAGTAAGAGAATAGTCGGCTGTCAGGCCGCCTTCGCGAGCAAGCCCGCTCCCACAGGGATTGCGTGCAGTCAGTAAGAGAATAGTCGGCTGTCAGGCCGCCTTCGCGAGCAAGCCCGCTCCCACAGTGGGGCCGGGTGCATCAGCAAGGAACTGGTCGGCTGTCAGGCCGCCATCGCCAGCAGGCGGGCTCCCACACAAAGGCAAGAGCAGAACGCGCACCGCTCTTGCCCCTCACCACTCAACAGGATGAGCGCAAGCTCGGCTGCAGCTCTTGATCTTGATCCACAGGCGACATCGGAAGGCTGAGCGGAGGGATTCATCCGGGGGTGGGAGCGCAGCGACCGTTTGGCGAAGCCAAACACAGCGAGAGGAGGTGCAGCGAAGCAAACCGTAGGCGCTGCGCCCGGATGGAGCCCGGAGCGAAGGGACCCCGAGCTCCGGCGAGCGGGCCGGACGTAGGAGCAAGCCTTTTTGGTTACTTTTTCGGCGTCTGGAAAAAGTGACCCGCCGTAAGGGCGGAACCCTAAGCCGCCGTGACCGCAGCAACGGATATACACCCAAATTTCATCGAAGAAACGAAGCAACCTTCTGCGCAGCACTGGCCAAATGATCCGAATGCGTAAACCCGGAAACCTTCAACGGCTTCAAATCATGATCCCCAGAGGCCAACCAAAACACCTCAATACTCGGCGATAGATCGTAAGCCTCGACAGCGTCCCGATTTCCAAGAGCATCTCGGTCGCCCTGAACAATCAGCGTCCGCGTCTTCAACCCAGCCAAATGCTCAACCCGCGGTTTCTCAGGTTTCCCAACCGCATAAAACGGATAACCGAGACAGACAAGCGCATCGGCGCCCAACTCGTCAGCTAAAAGACTGGCCATCCGCCCGCCCATGGACTTACCACCGATGGCCAAAGTCCCAGCGACATGACGTCGCACTTCAGCGAACACTTCGCGCCAGCACTCAAGCAGTTTCGGCGCCGGATTAGGCGG
The DNA here is from genome assembly GCF_036861315.1 of Pseudomonas sp. S3(2024). Classification (NCBI taxonomy): domain Bacteria; kingdom Pseudomonadati; phylum Pseudomonadota; class Gammaproteobacteria; order Pseudomonadales; family Pseudomonadaceae; genus Pseudomonas; species Pseudomonas sp. S3(2024). The sequence continues at coordinate 110,296 of NZ_JAZAQQ010000010.1, forward strand.
CCGTTTACTGCCATCCACCCGCCGCTGCGCCATATACGGAAACTCAAACCGCAACACATTCACCCCAAGTGCAGCAAGGCGCCCAGCCATATCCGTCATCCACTCACTGTCCATCGGCGCCCCTGCCCCATGCGCCAGGATCAAAGTCGCCGAAGCCTCGCCCGACGCGGCATCCCACAACCACCCATGATCCCGCACGCACTGCGCCCATTGATCCCCGTCAATACTGGCCTTGTGCTGTTTGTCCATGCTTGCCTCGCTTTTAGTCTGCCTATAACTCCAGGCGAAGGATTCGCGGCGTTTTCTGCGCGCGCTCACTTCGGCTGAACCGTGGATGGGGAACCATGAACACTTCTATCAGTACCGCCTACAACTACAAGGTGGTCCGCCAATTCGCCATTATGACGGTGGTGTGGGGCATCGTCGGCATGGGGCTCGGGGTTTTTCTCGCGGCCCAATTGGTCTGGCCGGAACTCAACTTCAATTTGCCCTGGACCAGTTTCGGCCGTCTGCGCCCGCTGCACACCAACGCGGTAATCTTCGCCTTCGGTGGCTGCGCGCTGTTCGCCAGTTCGTTCTACTCGGTGCAACGCACCTGCCAGACGCAATTGTTCGCGCCGAAAATCGCCGCGTTCTGCTTCTGGGGCTGGCAGCTTGTGATTCTATTGGCAGCGATCAGCCTGCCACTGGGTTACACCAGCTCCAAGGAATACGCCGAGCTGGAATGGCCGATCGACATTCTGATCACCATCGTCTGGGTCGCCTACGCCATCGTGTTCTTCGGCACGATCATGCAGCGCAAAACCAAGCACATCTACGTCGGCAACTGGTTCTTCGGCGCGTTCATCATCACCGTGGCGATCCTGCACATCGTCAACAACCTTGAGTTGCCGGTGAGCCTGACCAAGTCCTACTCGGTGTACGCCGGTGCGACCGACGCGATGGTGCAATGGTGGTACGGCCACAACGCCGTAGGCTTTTTCCTCACCGCCGGTTTCCTCGGGATGATGTACTACTTCGTGCCGAAACAGGCCGAACGTCCGGTGTATTCGTATCGCCTGTCGATCGTGCACTTCTGGGCGCTGATCACCCTGTACATCTGGGCCGGCCCGCACCACCTGCACTACACCGCGCTGCCGGACTGGGCGCAGTCGCTGGGCATGGTGATGTCGCTGATTCTGCTGGCACCGAGCTGGGGCGGCATGATCAACGGCATGATGACCCTCTCGGGCGCCTGGCATAAGTTGCGCAGCGACCCGATCCTGCGCTTCCTCGTGGTCTCGCTGGCGTTTTACGGCATGTCGACCTTCGAAGGTCCGATGATGGCGATCAAGACCGTCAACGCCCTCTCCCACTACACCGACTGGACCATCGGCCACGTTCACGCCGGCGCGCTCGGCTGGGTGGCGATGATTTCCATCGGCGCGCTGTACCACATGATCCCGAAAGTCTTCGGCAAAGAGCAGATGCACAGCGTCGGCCTGATCAACGCGCACTTCTGGCTCGCGACCATCGGCACCGTGCTGTACATCGCCTCGATGTGGGTCAACGGCATCGCCCAGGGCCTGATGTGGCGCGCAGTCAACGAGGACGGCACGCTGACCTACTCCTTCGTCGAAACCCTGGTGGCCAGCCACCCAGGCTTCATCGTGCGTCTGGTGGGTGGGGCGATCTTCCTCAGCGGCATGTTCCTGATGGCTTACAACACCTGGCGCACCGTGCGGGCCTCGCAGCCTGCTGACGTCGTTGCTGCCGCGCAGATGGCCTGAGGAGTCCGCCATGAAACACGAAACGATTGAAAAGAACGTCGGCCTGCTGATGCTGCTGATGGTGTTCGCCGTGAGCATCGGCGGCCTGACCCAGATCGTCCCGCTGTTCTTCCAGGACGTCACCAACAAACCGGTGGAGGGCATGAAGCCCTACACCGCGCTGCAACTGGAAGGCCGCGACATCTATATCCGCGAAGGCTGCGTCGGTTGCCACTCGCAGATGATCCGGCCGTTCCGCGCCGAAACCGAACGCTACGGGCACTACTCGGTGGCCGGTGAGAGCGTATGGGATCACCCGTTCCTCTGGGGTTCCAAGCGTACCGGGCCAGACCTGGCCCGGGTCGGCGCGCGTTACTCGGACGACTGGCACCGCGCGCACTTGTACAACCCGCGCAACGTGGTGCCGGAGTCGAAAATGCCGGCCTACCCGTGGCTGGTGACGCAAGCGGTCGACAGCAGCCACACCGAAACCAAGCTCAAGACCATGCGCACCCTCGGCGTGCCGTACACCGACGCTGACATCAGCGGCGCGGTCGCCAGCCTCAAGGGCAAGACCGAAATGGACGCCCTCGTCTCCTACCTGCAAGTGCTCGGCACTGCGATCAAGAGCAAGAGGTGAGCACGATGATCATTGAAATGAGTGCAGGGCTGATTCGCGGCCTCGGCACCGTCGTGGTGTTCGTCGCCTTCGTCGGCCTGACGATCTGGGTGTTCAACCGCAAGCGCACGCCGGAGTTCGCCGAAGCGCGCCTGCTGCCGTTCGCCGACGAGCCGCAACCCGACATTACCCAAGCACCTGAAACAAGGAGTACCCGGCCATGACCACCTTCTGGAGTACGTGGATCTGCGTACTGACCATCGGCAGCCTGATCGGCCTGACCTGGCTGCTGATCGGCACCCGCCGGGGCGAGACCAAGGGCAGCGTCGACCAGACCATGGGCCACAGCTTCGATGGCATCGAGGAGTACGACAACCCGCTGCCGCAGTGGTGGTTCATGCTGTTCGCCGGCACGCTGGTGTTTTCCGTGGGCTATCTGATCCTGTATCCGGGCCTCGGCAACTGGAAAGGCATCCTGCCCGGCTACGAGGACGGCTGGACCGGCGTCCACGAGTGGGAAAAGGAAATGAACAAGGCCGACGCCAAATTCGGGCCGATCTTCGCCAAATTCGCCGCCATGCCGGTGGAGGAAGTCGCGAAGGATCCGCAGGCGCTGAAAATGGGTGGCCGACTGTTCGCCTCCAACTGCTCGGTGTGCCACGGTTCCGACGCCAAGGGCGCTTTCGGCTTCCCTAACCTGGCCGACAAGGACTGGCGCTGGGGCGGCGACGCCGAGACCATCAAGACCACCATCATGGGTGGGCGGATGGCGGCGATGCCGGCCTGGGGCGAAGTGCTGGGCGAAGCCGGGGTGAAGAACGTCGCGGCGTATGTGCGTCACGAACTGGCCGGCCTGCCGCTGCCTGCCGACAGCAAGGCTGACCTGCAAGCCGGACAGCAAGCGTTCAGCACCACCTGCGTAGCCTGTCATGGGGCAACCGGCCACGGCACTGAAGCCATGGGTGCGCCGAATCTGACGCACCCGGCCGGATTTATCTACGGCACCAGCCTGACACAGCTTGAGCAGACCATACGCCACGGTCGCCAGGGCCACATGCCAGCGCAGAACGAACTGCTGGGCAACGATAAAGTGCAATTGCTAGCTGCCTATGTGTACAGCCTGAGCCATGGATTGAATACAGATAAGCTGATTACTGAAGACAACAAATAGCAATCATTGCACACACCTCTGCCGCACCATTCTCGGTGCGGCAGCATCCCGCCCCTTTGCGACGCATTGTCGCACCCCGTCACACCCTCTCCTTTCGGTTCCCCGGATTCGGGTCTACGCTTGCTCGATGCGGACTGGCTTGTGCTGGTTCCAGGTCAACGCTGACTGCTGTGTTCTGCGAACCGGCTGACTGATGTGGCCGCAAACGCCGGTAGATACCGGCTGTCGTGCCATTTACCGTCCGTCACCCGAACTGAGCGTTTGAACACACCCCGTTACAAGCGACCTGATCCCCTCGCTTTTTTCGTCCGCTGCGACATTTTGTCCGAGGCCAATTTTGACCTTACGCGGCGTATGGAAAGGCCGCAGAATCAGCGTTGGAAAGCATTGATCCAGGTCATGGCGCGTTGCAATGACCCCCTGCTCTCTGCATACTTGCGGCCGATTTTAATCCTAATAAAACACCCAAACCGTGGAACCTTAGAATGAGCACAGCAATCAGTCCGACTGCTTATAACTATAAGGTAGTCCGCCAGTTCGCCATCATGACGGTGGTCTGGGGGATCCTTGGCATGGGGCTCGGTGTCTTCATCGCCTCGCAACTGGTCTGGCCGGAGTTGAACTTCGGTCTGCCGTGGACGAGCTTTGGACGCCTGCGCCCGTTGCACACAAACCTGGTGATTTTCGCCTTCGGTGGTTGTGCACTGTTTGCCACTTCCTACTATGTCGTGCAGCGAACCTGCCAGACGCGACTGATCTCCGACAGCCTTGCCGCCTTCACCTTCTGGGGCTGGCAGGCGGTCATCGTCGGCGCCATCATTACCTTGCCGCTGGGTTACACCACCACCAAGGAATACGCCGAACTGGAATGGCCGCTCGCCATTCTGCTGGCCATTGTCTGGGTCTCCTACGGGCTGGTGTTCTTCGGCACCATCACCAAGCGCAAGACCAAACACATCTATGTCGGCAACTGGTTCTACGGCGCGTTCATCGTCGTGACCGCAATGCTGCACATCGTCAACCACGCCTCCCTGCCCGTGAGTTTCTTCAAGTCCTACTCCGCCTACTCGGGCGCGACTGACGCGATGATCCAGTGGTGGTACGGCCACAACGCCGTGGGCTTTTTCCTGACCACCGGCTTCCTCGGGATGATGTACTACTTCGTGCCGAAACAGGCCGAACGTCCGATCTACTCCTATCGCCTGTCGATCGTGCACTTCTGGGCACTGATCACCCTGTACATCTGGGCCGGCCCGCACCACCTGCACTACACCGCACTGCCGGACTGGGCACAGTCGCTGGGCATGGCGATGTCGATCATCCTGCTGGCGCCAAGCTGGGGCGGCATGATCAACGGCATGATGACCCTGTCGGGCGCCTGGCATAAGCTGCGCACCGACCCGATCCTGCGCTTCCTCGTGGTGTCGCTGGCGTTCTACGGCATGTCGACCTTCGAAGGTCCGATGATGGCGATCAAGACCGTCAACTCGCTCTCGCACTACACCGACTGGACCATCGGCCACGTCCACGCCGGCGCTTTGGGTTGGGTGGCAATGATTTCGATCGGCGCGATCTACCACATGATCCCGAAACTGTTCGGTCGTGCGCAGATGCACAGCGTCGGCCTGATCAACGCGCACTTCTGGCTCGCGACCATCGGTACCGTGCTGTACATCGCCTCGATGTGGGTCAACGGCATCACTCAGGGTCTGATGTGGCGTGCAATCAACGATGACGGCACCCTCACCTACTCGTTCGTCGAAGCGCTGCAGGCCAGCCACCCGGGCTACATCGTCCGTGCCCTGGGCGGTGCTTTCTTCGCCAGCGGCATGTTCCTGATGGCTTACAACGTCTGGCGCACCGTGCGCGCCTCGAACGCGGCTGAAGCCGAAGCCGCCGCCCAGATCGCTGTTGTTGGAGCTCACTGATGAAGCATGAAGCTGTCGAGAAGAATATTGGCCTGCTGGCCTTCTTCATGGTCATCGCCGTCAGCATTGGCGGCCTGACCCAGATCGTTCCGCTGTTCTTCCAGGACGTCACCAACAAGCCGGTCGAGGGCATGAAGCCGCGTTCGGCGCTGGAACTGGAAGGCCGCGACGTCTATATCGCCAACGGTTGTGTCGGCTGCCACTCGCAGATGATCCGTCCGTTCCGCGCTGAAACCGAACGCTACGGCCACTACTCGGTCGCCGGTGAAAGCGTCTGGGACCACCCGTTCCTGTGGGGTTCCAAACGTACCGGCCCGGATCTGGCTCGCGTGGGCGGTCGTTACTCCGATGACTGGCAGCGTGCGCACTTGTACAACCCGCGCAACGTGGTACCTGAGTCGAAAATGCCGGCTTATCCGTTCCTCGTGGAAAACAAGCTCGACGGCAAAGACACGGCCAAGAAAATGGAAGTGTTGCGCACGCTCGGCGTCCCTTACACCGACGAAGACATCGCCGGTGCAAAAGATGCCGTGAAGGGCAAAACCGAAATGGACGCGCTGGTGGCCTACCTTCAGGGCCTGGGCACCATCATCAAAAGCAAACGGTGATTCTTCATGGATATCGGGATGATTCGCGGCCTGGGCACCGTTGTCGTGATGGTGGCCTTCATCGGTTTGGCGTTGTGGGTATTCAGCCCCAAGCGCAAGTCGGAGTTTGAAGACGCAACCTTGCTGCCTTTTGCGGATGATCCCGAAGCCATCAAGCACGTCGAGCAAGCTTCTAGGAGTAACAAAGAATGACTACATTCTGGAGTCTGTACGTCACAGTCCTCAGTCTCGGTACGATCTTCGCCCTAACCTGGCTGCTGCTGTCGACCCGCAAGGGCCAGCGCAGCGAACAGACGGACGAAACGGTCGGCCACTCCTTCGACGGGATCGAGGAGTACGACAACCCACTGCCGAAATGGTGGTTCATGCTGTTCGTGGGCACCATCGTGTTCGCCCTGGGTTATCTGGTGCTGTACCCGGGCCTGGGCAACTGGAAAGGCCTGCTGCCGGGCTACAACTACCTCGATAACGACAAGCAGACCGCGTTCGCCAACGGCCAGACCGGCTGGACCGGCGTGCATGAGTGGGAAAAGGAAATGGCCCGCTCGGACGCCAGGTTCGGTCCGATCTTCGCCAAGTTCGCGGCGATGCCAATCGAAGAAGTGGCCAAGGATCCGCAAGCACTGAAGATGGGCGGCCGTCTGTTCGCCTCCAACTGTTCGGTATGCCACGGTTCCGACGCCAAGGGCGCCTATGGCTTCCCGAACCTGACCGACGCCGACTGGCGCTGGGGCGGCGAGCCGGAAACCATCAAGACCACCATCATGGGCGGTCGACACGCGGTGATGCCGGCCTGGGCCGAAGTCATTGGCGAACAAGGCGTAGCCGATGTCGCAGCCTTCGTGGTGACCCAGCTCGATGGCCGCAAACTGCCGGAAGGCACCAAGGCTGACCCGGCCAACGGCCAGAAACTGTTCGCCGCCAACTGCGTGGCCTGCCACGGTCCGGAAGGCAAAGGCACCCCGGCGATGGGCGCACCGAACCTGACCCACCCGGCCGCGTTCATCTACGGTTCGAGTTTCGCCCAACTGCAGCAGACCATCCGTTACGGCCGTCAGGGCCAGATGCCGGCGCAGGAACAACTGCAAGGCAACGACAAGGTGCACCTGCTGGCAGCGTACGTGTACAGCCTGTCTCACGGTGAAAAAGCGCCGGAGGCCGAGGCGCAATAAGGCCAGGGCTTGATGTAATGAAGAATCCCCCGCCAGTGCTCTGGCGGGGGATTTTTTATGGGTTACTGGCCCAGATCGACTTCACCGGCACGGTGGCCACCGGCGTACGTTTGCGCCACTGATTGTCCTCGACCAGACTCACCTCCAATTGCTTGCGATCCTTGGAAAAAGTGGCGGTCAGGTACGTCTGCTGAGAAGCTGAACCGCTGAGAAACATCGGCACGCTCCCCATATAGGTCTGGCTACCACCCTCGTCGTGGAAGTGGCCGGCGAACATCGCCGTCACCTGATACTTTTCAATCATTTCGCGAAAGCGCTTCTCTTGATCCCAACTGCCTTTCCACTCATAGGGCTTGTGCATGTTGATAATGATCGCGTAGCCCTGCGCTCGCGCTATTCGCAAATCATTTTCCAGCCAGTCCAGCGACGCCGTGATATCGAATGTGGTCGGATTCAACGCGTGAGAAATCTTCACCGCATAAGTGGGTTCATTGTTCAACTGCACCAGATGCACTTCACCCACATTCTTTGAATAAGCCAGACTACCCAGATAGTGTTTATTCACAAAGCTTCCAGTAACTTCCAGATCAAATTCATCGACTTTACCGACATGATGATCACGGTAATCAACAATACTGCCCGCTGCGCAACTTTCACTGAAACAGTCATTCACGTTGTTCTGGTAGTCGTGATTGCCCAATCCGTAGAGCACGTGATCGCCAAAGTGTTTCTTCAGCATCGAACCGATGAAAGAGCGCTGCCAGCCGTGGCCAAACGCGGTCATGTCACCGTTGATCATCAATGGCACGGCAGCCTGCCCGCCCATCTCGGTGCGGAACTGGGCAATGCTCGCGAACTGGGTTTCCACCAGCCATTTCGCGCGCTTTTCGAAATCCGCGCTCGACTCATCCTCGCCACTGTCCGACTTTTCTGTCCACGGGTATTGCGGGTCTGATGCAAATACCATGTGCTGCGGCATACCTTCATTGGCACTGGCGAGAGAAGTCAGGGACACCAGACACAGACAAGCGAAGAGCTTTTTAACTTCCTTGATTTTCATAACACTCCATTATTCCGTTAAATTTCAAAACATGAACATGCAACTAACACGCTGCAGAACAGCCAATAAGCTATTCGAAAAAAACAAGAAAACAAAACCCATTAATTAACTAATGATATTTCTGGAATATTAAAACCGCCTTCGAAATTAATACTTTGAGACACATGCCTGATGGACTCGATTCGCTATGCTCTGTAGGGTCGTCCACAGCCCGTTGACCCTCATCGGAGCCACTTCAAGGATGAAGCCGCTATGTTGAATGACAGCAAAACCCTCTCCCGGTTGATCAGAAACTCACAGACAACGATCAGGCAATCGATCCATCGAACCACCCCGTGGAATCGATTGCCGTGACACTGGGTAATCCGTTGCAACCCGACTCCAGAAGCACCACAAAGCCCCACAGAAATACCGGCAGTCTCGAGAGCCTGGGCGGCGGCAGACTTCCCTGAGTCTTGACGCCACGTCTGAATCAATCCGAGCCAGTCTGCGCCTTGTGCGAGGCTGGCTCGACTGATGCCTGCCACGGACCGACCAACGGACGGCTGAGTCCTGTCTTCCTCGATTGCCGCCCCCAAGGCGAAGTAGTAACGTTGCTACATCTGTATTGCGAGAGGTCAACCATGATGGCAATCACCACCATCTCCAGCCGTGAATTCAATCAGGACACCAGCAGCGCCAAAAAGGCTGCGCGTCTGGGTCCAGTGATCATCACCGACCGTGGCAAGGCCTCTCATGTTCTGTTGAGCATTGAGGAATATCAGAAACTGAGCGGCGCAAACACGAGCATTGTCGATTTGTTGGTCATGCCGGAGGCTGCCGACATCGATTTCGAAACCGAGCGCGCAGTCATCATTCATCGTCCCGTGGATCTGTCCTGATGTATTTACTCGACACCAATGTGATTTCCGAACTTCGCAAGCCGCAGGCCGATGCCAATGTGGTCAGTTGGGCCAAAGGCGTCATCGCCCCGCGCCTGTACATTTCCGCCATTACTTTGAAAGAACTGGAAACCGGAGTACTGCGAATGGAACGGCGTGATCCTGCTCAAGGAAAGCTGTTGCGCAGTTGGCTGACGCGTCACGTCATTCCGGCATTCGAAGCCCGAATCCTGCCGGTTGATGCCGCGGTGGCACTGCGTTGTGCCAGCCTGCATGTATCCGACCAGGCCAATGAAAGCGATGCATTGATAGCTGCCACTGCCCTGGTGCATGGACTCACGGTGGTCACGCGCAATGTCGGTGATTTCCGCTCGAGCGGCGTCGCCCTGATCAACCCATGGGAACATTGAATTAGCCGCCACTCCAAAACCGTCCATACTCAACAAGTCAATTGATCTGCATCAGGCTTTGCTGCATTCGCTACACCAATAATGCTTTTTCCCCAACGCGACCAAAGGTCGCACCCTTGAGTTAGAGCGACAGGCGTATCATTGCGCCACTGCGACACCCCTTTCTGACCGCGGTCGGCACGTATCGACCGAGGCATTTGTCCACTGCCGTGGGATGCAATGATGAGCAACCAGATTCCGGTACACGACGTCACACCACCGAGCAAAAACGCGAACAACAGCGTCGATCTTTACGCCTCTCGAGAAAAAATCTACACCCGTGCTTTCACCGGCCTGTTCCGCAATCTGCGGATGATCGGCGGCGCCGCGCTGTTCCTGTTGTATTTCGGTACGGTGTGGCTGAACTGGGGCGGGCATCAGGCGGTGTGGTGGAACCTGCCGGAACGCAAGTTCTTCATCTTTGGTGCGACCTTCTGGCCGCAGGACTTCATCCTGCTGTCGGGGCTGCTGATCATCGCGGCGTTCGGCCTGTTCTTCATCACCGTTTACGCCGGCCGCGTCTGGTGCGGCTATACCTGTCCGCAAAGCGTGTGGACGTGGATTTTCATGTGGTGCGAGAAGGTCACCGAAGGCGACCGCAACCAGCGGATCAAGCTCGATAAAGCGCCAATGACCGGCAACAAATTTCTGCGCAAGCTCGCCAAGCATTCATTGTGGCTGCTGATCGGCTTCGTCACCGGCATGACCTTCGTCGGCTACTTCTCGCCAATCCGCGAACTGGTGTTTGAATTCTTCACCGGTCAGGCCGATGGCTGGTCGTATTTCTGGGTCGGTTTCTTCACCCTCGCCACCTACGGCAACGCCGGCTGGCTGCGCGAGCAGGTGTGCATCTACATGTGTCCGTACGCACGTTTCCAGAGCGTGATGTTCGACAAGGACACCCTCATCGTTTCCTACGATCCGCGTCGCGGCGAAAGCCGTGGCCCGCGCAAGAAAGGTGTCGACTACAAGGCCATGGGTCTGGGCGACTGCATCGATTGCACCATGTGCGTTCAGGTGTGCCCGACCGGTATCGACATCCGTGACGGCCTGCAGATCGAGTGCATCGGTTGCGCCGCGTGCATCGACGCCTGCGACGCAATCATGGACAAGATGGACTACCCGCGTGGCCTCATCAGCTACACCACCGAACACAACCTCTCCGGCCAGAAAACCCATAAACTGCGGCCGCGCCTGATTGGCTACGCGGTGGTGCTGCTGGCGATGATCAGCCTGCTGGTGACCGCGTTCTTCATGCGCTCGCTGGTCGGTTTCGACGTCAGCAAGGACCGCGTGCTGTACCGCGAAAACGCCGAAGGCCGGATCGAAAACGTCTACAGCCTGAAGATCATGAACAAGGATCAGCGCGACCACACCTACGTGCTGGAAGCCGCCGGCCTGCCGGATCTGCGCCTGCAAGGCAAACGCGAGATCAAGGTGCCGGCCGGCGAAATCTTCAGCATGCCGGTGGAGTTGTCGAGCGCACCGGAACAATTGCCGTCGAGCACCAACGAGGTGAAATTCATCCTCAAGGATGCCGACGATGATAGCGTCCACGTTGAAGCCAAGAGCCGATTCATCGGCCCACAAACCCGTTGAGAGAACTGAACATGCCCGCAGCAAACGCCGCCAGCCCTTGGTACAAGCACCTTTGGCCATGGATCATCATCGGGATTCTGGCCTGTTCGGTGACCTTGACCCTGTCGATGGTGACCATTGCGGTGAACAACCCGGACAACCTGGTCAACGACAACTACTACGAGGCCGGCAAAGGCATCAACCGCTCACTGGATCGCGAGCTGCTGGCGCAGGAGCTGAAGATGCGCGCCAGCGTGCATCTGGATGACCTGACCGGCGAAGTTGACCTGCGCCTGAGCGGCGACAGCCAGCCGAAAACCCTGGAACTGAACCTGATCTCGCCGACCCAACCGGAGAAGGATCGCAAGATCGTCCTGACCCGCAGCGAAACCGAAACCGGCCGTTACATCGGTCAGTTGGGCGACAAGGTCGAAGGCCGGCGTTTTGTCGAATTGCTGGGCACGCAGGACGACCACGTGTGGCGCATGTTCGAAGAGGAACAGGTCAGCCACGACAAGGATCTGCTGCTCGGTGACGAACCGCTGCAGGGCGCCGAAGACCTGGATAAATAAATAAACTGCAGAAGCCCCTCACCCTAACCCTCTCCCGGAGGGAGAGGGGACTGATTTCGGCCGCTCCCATGCCTTGTGTATGGCAGTGACGATATCCGTGGATGCACCTCTTTTCCGGCCTCCATCAATCGGCTCCCTCTCCCTCCGGGAGAGGGCTGGGGTGAGGGCAAGCGGACAACCCCAATGCAAGGGCTTACCCCCTCAACGATGCCATGACCACCCCACTCCCCTGCTACCACTGCGCTCTGCCCGTCCCGTCGGGCAGCCGCTTCACCGCCGTCGTGCTCGGGGAGTCCCGCGAGTTCTGCTGTCCCGGCTGCCAGGCCGTGGCCGAAGCCATCGTCGCCGGTGGTCTGGAAAGCTATTACCAGCATCGCAGCGAAGCTTCGGCCAATCCCGAAGCCTTGCCGGTGCAATTGACCGATGAACTGGCGCTGTACGACCGCGCCGACGTGCAAAAACCCTTCGTCCGTCACGAGGGCGAACTCGCCGAAACCACCCTGTTGATGGAAGGCATCAGTTGCGCCGCCTGCGGCTGGCTGATCGAGAAACACCTGCGCAGCCTGCCGGCAGTGGCCGAGGCGCGGCTGAATCTGTCCAACCATCGCCTGCATGTGCAATGGGCCGACGCACAATTGCCGCTGAGCCAGATCCTCGCCGAGCTGCGCCACATCGGTTACGCCGCCCACCCCTATCAGGCCGACCGCGCCAGCGAACAACTGGCCAGCGAGAACCGCCTCGCCCTGCGCCAGCTCGGCGTCGCCGGATTGCTGTGGTTCCAGGCAATGATGGCGACCATGGCGACCTGGCCGGAATTCAACATCGACCTCAGCCCCGAACTGCACACGATCCTGCGTTGGGTCGCGCTGTTCCTGACCACACCGATCGTGTTCTACAGCTGCGCGCCGTTCTTCAAAGGCGCGATGCGCGATCTGCGCACCCGCCACCTGACCATGGATGTCTCGGTGTCGCTGGCGATCGGCAGCGCCTACATTGCCGGGATCTGGACCTCGATCACCGGCGTCGGTGAGCTGTATTTCGATGCGGTCGGGATGTTCGCGCTGTTCCTGCTCGCCGGGCGCTATCTGGAACGCCGCGCCCGCGAGCGCACCGCCGCGGCCACCGCGCAGCTTGTGAACCTGTTGCCAGCCTCGTGCCTGCGCCTCGACGCCAATGGCCAGAGCGAACGCATCCTGCTCAGCGAATTGCGCCTGGGTGACCGGGTGCTGGTGCAACCGGGTTCGATCCTGCCGGCGGACGGCAAGATCCTCGACGGCCAGTCGAGCATCGACGAATCGCTGCTGACCGGCGAATACCTGCCGCAACCGCGCACGCTGGGTGATGCGGTCACCGCTGGCACGCTGAATGTCGAAGGCGCACTCACTGTCGAGGTACTGGCGCTGGGTCAGGACACACGCCTGTCGGCCATTGTCCGCCTGCTCGATCGCGCCCAGGCCGAGAAACCCCGATTGGCGGAAATCGCCGACCGCGCCGCGCAATGGTTCCTGCTGTTGTCGCTGATTGCGGCCGCAGCGATCGGCCTGTTGTGGTGGCAGCTGGATGCGTCGCGGGCGTTCTGGATCGTGCTGGCGATGCTGGTGGCGACCTGCCCTTGCGCGCTGTCGCTGGCAACCCCGACGGCGTTGACCGCCGCCACTGGCACCCTGCACAAACTCGGCCTGTTGCTGACGCGCGGCCATGTGCTGGAAGGCCTGAACCAGATCGACACGGTGATCTTCGACAAGACCGGCACCCTCACCGAGGGGCGGCTGGTTTTGCGTTCGATCCGTCCACTGGGCACGCTGAACAGCGACCAGTGCCTGAGCCTTGCCGCCGCGTTGGAAAATCGTTCGGAACACCCGATTGCCCGCGCCTTCGGTCGTGCGCCACTGGCGGCTGAAGAAGTGCACAGCACGCCGGGACTTGGCCTCGAAGGGCTGGTTGGCACACAGCGTTTGCGCATCGGTCAGGCAGAATTTGTCTGCGCCCTCAGCGGTTCGCCGCTGCCGGCGATGCCGGATGAACCGGGTCAGTGGCTGCTGCTCGGCGATGACTCGGCAGCGTTGGCCTGGTTCGTCCTCGACGACCGCCTGCGCGACGATGCGCCCGCCCTGCTCGCCGCGTGCAAGGCCCGTGGCTGGCGCACGCTGCTGTTGTCCGGCGACAGCTCGCCGATGGTCGCCAGCGTCGCCGCCGAACTGGGTATCGACGAGGCCCGTGGCGGTCTGCGTCCGGATGACAAACTGCAAGTGCTGCAACAGCTTCATCAAGAAGGACGCAAGGTGTTGATGCTCGGCGATGGGGTGAACGACGTGCCGGTGCTGGCAGCTGCCGACATCAGCGTGGCCATGGGTTCGGCCACCGATCTGGCGAAAACCAGCGCCGACGCGGTGCTGCTGTCCAACCGCCTCGACGCGCTGGTGCAAGCCTTTACCTTAGCGCGCAGAACCCGTCGGGTAATCATCGAGAACCTGCTGTGGGCGGCGCTGTACAATGGCCTCATGTTGCCGTTCGCCGCCCTCGGCTGGATCACTCCGGTGTGGGCTGCGGTCGGCATGTCGATCAGTTCGTTGACCGTGGTGCTCAACGCCCTGCGCCTGACTCGCCTGCCGAGCGCGCCGGTCGCCGGCACCCGTTCAGAAACCCGCCCGTTGCCGGCCTGAGCCGCGCGGGCCTGGAGTACCGATGCCAGCTCTTTACGTGATGATCCCGGCCGCCCTGCTGATCGTGGCCATCGCCGTGTACATCTTCTTCTGGGCGGTGGACAGCGGGCAGTACGACGACCTCGATGGTCCGGCCCACAGCATCCTGTTCGACGATCAGGACCCGAACCACACCGCCGCCGTGGACGAAGCCAAAGCCGACAAACCGCAGGACAAGGCGCCACCCCATGCTTGAGCTGGCGCCGCTGCTGGTTTCCGCGCTGATCCTCGGCCTGCTCGGTGGCGGGCATTGCCTGGGCATGTGCGGCGGCCTGATGGGCGCGCTGACCCTGGCGATCCCCAAGGAACAGCGCAGCCGACGCTTTCGTCTGCTGCTGGCGTACAACCTCGGACGGATCCTCAGTTACGCGACCGCCGGTTTGCTGATCGGCCTTGCCGGTTGGGCGGTGGCGAACAGCCCGGCGGCGATGGTCATGCGAATTCTCGCCGGGTTGCTGCTGATTGCCATGGGCCTGTATCTGGCCGGCTGGTGGAGCGGCCTGACCCGCATCGAAAGCCTGGGTCGTGGTTTGTGGCGTTACATTCAGCCGGTGGCCAATCGCTTGCTGCCGGTGTCGACACTGCCCCGTGCGTTATTGCTCGGCGCGCTATGGGGCTGGCTGCCGTGCGGACTGGTTTACAGCACGCTGCTGTGGTCGGCGAGCCAGGGCAATGCGCTGGACAGTGCGTTGTTGATGCTGGCGTTCGGGCTGGGCACATGGCCGGTGCTGCTGGCTACCGGGCTGGCGGCCGAGCGGGTTACGGCGTTGCTGCGTAAACGCAGCGTGCGCATGGCCGGCGGTCTGCTGGTGATCCTGTTCGGCATCTGGACCCTGCCGGGGCCGCACCAGCACTGGCTGATGGGCCACTGACCGGCGGCGCGGCCTTCGCCAGCAGGCTCGCTCCCACAGGTTTTGTGTACGCCACAAATCTCCTGTGGGAGCGAGCCTGCTCGCGATGGGGCCGCGTGACTTATACGAATCCTCCCCGTTGATACAAATCAAGATGCCCCGCCGCGCCCTCCCCTAGACTCGCCACACTGCCAGCCTATCCGGGGGAATGCCCGCATGCTCGACGCCATTCGTTGGGACACTGATCTGATCCGCCGCTACGACCTGGCGGGGCCGCGCTACACCTCGTATCCGACCGCCGTGCAATTCAACAGTCAGGTCGGCACCTTCGACCTGTTCCACGCCCTGCGCGACAGCCGCAAGGCGTTGCGCCCCTTGTCGCTGTACGTGCACGTGCCGTTCTGCGCGAACATTTGCTACTACTGCGCCTGCAACAAGGTCATCACCAAGGATCGCGGGCGAGCGCAACCGTATCTGCAACGGCTGGAGCAGGAAATCCAGTTGATCGCCTGCCACCTGGAACCGGCGCAGAAAGTCGAGCAACTGCACTTCGGCGGCGGCACCCCGACCTTTCTCAGCCACGACGAACTGCGGCAGTTGATGGCGCACCTGCGCAAACACTTCAATCTGCTGGATGACGATTCCGGCGATTACGGCATCGAGATCGACCCGCGCGAGGCCGACTGGTCGACCATGGGGCTGTTGCGCGAACTCGGCTTCAACCGGGTCAGCATCGGCCTGCAAGACCTCGACCCGGCGGTGCAACGGGCGGTCAATCGCCTGCAAAGCCTGGAAGAAACCCGCGCGGTGATCGACGCCGCGCGCACCCTGCAATTTCGCTCGATCAACATCGACCTGATCTACGGCCTGCCGAAGCAGACCCCGGAGAACTTTGCGCGCACCGTCGAGGAGGTCATCAGCCTGCAACCGGACCGGCTCTCGGTGTTCAATTATGCGCACTTGCCGGAGCGCTTCATGCCGCAGCGGCGGATCAACAGCCACGAGCTGCCGAGCCCTGCGCAGAAACTCGAAATGCTTCAGCGCACCATCGAACAACTGACTGCCGCCGGCTACCGTTACATCGGCATGGATCACTTCGCCCTGCCCGACGACGAGCTGGCGATTGCCCAGGAAGAGCAGACCCTGCAGCGCAACTTTCAGGGCTACACCACCCACGGTCATTGCGACCTGATTGGTCTTGGGGTGTCGGCGATCAGCCAGATCGGCGACCTCTACTGCCAGAACAACAGCGATCTGAACCAGTACCAGAACACCCTCGCCGCCGCGCAACTGGCAACCAGCCGTGGCCTGGTGTGCAATGCCGACGATCGCCTGCGCCGCGCGGTGATCCAGCAACTGATCTGCAATTTCAGCCTGGAATTCGCCGAAATCGAGCAGGCGTTCAACATCGATTTTCAGGGTTACTTCGGCGCGCTGTGGCCGCAACTGCAAGGCATGGCCAACGATGGGCTGATCAATCTGGAACGCGAGCGGATCGAAGTGTTGCCGACCGGGCGCCTGCTGGTGCGTTCGGTGTGTATGGTGTTCGACGCGTATCTGGAACAGCAGAACCGCCAGCGCTTCTCGCGGGTGATCTGAAACGCCCTGCTTATGAAACCGATGTATCTCGAACGCCCCGTGTTTTTATTTGCCCTGCGGCCTTATGCCCGTGGGACAAACTCGCCGCAGACTGGCCTGAATGTCCTCCCGTGGGTTACCCTTACGGCTTATGTGTGTTTTCCCACAAGGATTTAAGAAATGTCCGAGCCAGTCAAACTGCGCGCTCACAACCAGGCCCATTGCAAGGATTGCAGCCTGGCTCCTCTCTGCCTGCCACTTTCTCTGAATCTGGAAGACATGGATGCGCTGGACGAAATCGTTAAACGTGGCCGCCCGTTGAAAAAGGGTGAGTTCCTGTTCCGTCAGGGCGACACCTTCGATTCCGTCTATGCAGTACGCTCCGGCGCCCTGAAGACCTTCAGCCTGAGCGACAGCGGCGAAGAACAACTGACCGGTTTCCACCTGCCGAGCGAGCTGGTCGGCCTGTCCGGCATGGACACCGAGAAACACCCGGTGTCGGCCCAGGCCCTGGAGACCACCTCGGTCTGTGAAATTCCTTTCGAACGCCTTGATGAACTGGCCCTGCAACTGCCGCAACTGCGCCGTCAGTTGATGCGGGTGATGAGCCGCGAGATCCGTGACGACCAGCAGATGATGCTGCTGTTGTCGAAAAAAACCGCCGACGAGCGCATCGCCACGTTCCTGGTCAATCTGTCGGCCCGCTTCCGTGCTCGCGGGTTCTCGGCCAACCAGTTCCGCCTGAGCATGTCGCGCAATGAGATCGGCAATTACCTGGGCCTGGCGGTGGAAACCGTGTCACGGGTGTTCACCCGCTTCCAGCAGAACGAACTGATCGCCGCCGAGGGCAAAGAGATCCACATCCTCGACCCGATCCAGCTCTGCGCCCTGGCCGGCGGCTCGCTCGAAGGCTGATCTCGATCCGCGGTTGAGCGAAGCGTTTCAGCCGCGGGTATACTGCGCCGTTTGCAGCCCTGCCAGGACACCTCGACGATGGTCTTCGACTCCTTCGACATCAAATCCCTGATCCGCCCCGTGATCGACTTCCCGAAACCGGGCGTGATCTTTCGCGACATCACCCCGCTGTTCCAGTCGCCCAAGGCCCTGCGCCTGGTGATGGACAGCTTCGCCCACCGTTATGTGGAAGCCGATTTCACCCACATCGGCGCGATGGATGCGCGCGGTTTCCTGATCGGTTCGGTGCTGGCCTACCAACTGAACAAGCCGCTGGTGCTGTTCCGCAAGCAAGGCAAACTGCCCGCGGACGTGCTGGCCGAAGGTTACGCAACCGAGTACGGCGAAGCGTTCCTCGAAGTCCACGCCGACAGCCTGTGCGAAGGCGATTCGGTGGTGATGTTCGATGACCTGATTGCCACCGGTGGCACGTTGATCGCCGCGGCCAACCTGATCCGCCGCATGGGCGCGCGGGTGCATGAGGCGGCGGCGATTATCGATCTGCCGGAGCTGGGTGGGTCGCAGCGTCTGGAAGATATGGGCATCCCTACCTTCTGCCTGACGCAGTTTGCCCTGACTGATAAGTAAGTAGCGCCTGTCAGACCGCTTTCGCGAGCAGGCTCGCTCCCACATTTGGAATGCATTCTCCTGTGGGAGCGAGCCTGCTCGCGAAGGCGTCGGCCGCCTCAACGCAGAACCTAAAGCCCCATCTGCTTGCTGATGATTTCGTTCATCACCTCCCGCGTCCCGCCGCCAATCGACAGAATGCGGTTATCCCGATACAGCCGCTCCACCAGACTCTCGCGCATGTAACCCAGGCCACCAAGAATCTGCACCGCCTCGGTGGTAATCCGGTCCGAGGTGTCCGTGGCAACGTTCTTGGCCATGGAAATCTCCTTGATCACGCTCTGCCCCGCCGCCATTTTCGCCGCCTGGCGGTAGGTGAACTCGCGCGATACTTCCAGCGCCGTGGCCATCTCGGCCAGCCGATGCTTGATCACCTGAAACTTGCCGATCGGTTTGCCGAACGCCTCACGCTCGCGCGCCCACTTCAGCGCCTCTTCGAGCGCGAGCTGCGAGGTCATGTTGGCCATCAGCGCCAGCGCCAGTCGTTCACTCTGGAAATTGCCCATGATGCAGGCGAAGCCCATGTTCTCGGCGCCAATCAGATTGCCCACAGGCACCGTGCAATCGTCGAAGAACAGTTCAGCGGTGTCCGAGGCCCACCAGCCCATTTTCTTCAACTGGCGGCCTACGGTGAAGCCTGGGGTGCCCTTCTCGATCAGCAACAGACTGATGCCGCCGAAACCCGGCGCTCCGGTGCGCACTGCGACGGTATAGAAGTCGGCGCGTACGCCACTGGTAATGAAGGTCTTGCTGCCGCTGACCCGGTAGACGTCGCCGTCACGCACGGCGCGGGTTTGCAGGTTGGCGACGTCGGAACCGCCGCCGGGCTCGGTGACCGCCAGCGCGCTGATTTTCTCGCCGCTGAGCACTGCTGGCACCACGCGGTCGCGCACCTCGGGCCGGGCCCATTTGACGATCGGTGGCAGGCCGATATCCAGCGAACCGAGGCCGGCGGCCAGGCCACCGGAGCCGCAGCGCATAAGTTCTTCGCTGGCGGCAACCTTGGCGAACACATCACCTTCGTGGCTGCCGCCCAGCGCTTCGGGATAACCGATACCGAGAATCCCCGCCACCCCAGCCTTCAGGTACAGCTCACGGGGAAAGCTTTCGGCCTCTTCCCACGCATTGATGTCCGGCAGGATCTCGCGCTCGACGAAACGTC
This sequence comes from Pseudomonas sp. S3(2024), assembly GCF_036861315.1. Classification (NCBI taxonomy): domain Bacteria; kingdom Pseudomonadati; phylum Pseudomonadota; class Gammaproteobacteria; order Pseudomonadales; family Pseudomonadaceae; genus Pseudomonas; species Pseudomonas sp. S3(2024). Next base: position 129,956 of record NZ_JAZAQQ010000010.1, read on the forward strand.
TGACGCTGTCGCGGACCATTTGGTGGCTGGGGTCGAAGTAATCCTGGAAAGCAGGCATCGGCGAACTCCACTGAAGGGTTTACCGAACTTAACCGAGCGCTTGCTTGGTTTTCAATAAGTTTGTGTGAATCAGTCATACCGAGGTGCGCCCATCGCTGGCAAGCCAGCTCCCACAGGTTTTTTTGGTGTGCACAACATTTGTGAACGACCGAAGTCACTGTGGGAGCTGGCTTGCCAGCGATGGGGCCAGTTCAGGCAACACACCTGTCAGAGGGAAATCGGCTTACGCCCGGCAAACGAATGCGCCAGTGTCCCACCATCCACCAACTCCAGCTCCCCACCCAGCGGCACACCGTGGGCAATCCGCGAAGCGATCAGGCCTTTGTTGCTGAGCAGTTGGGCAATGTAATGCGCGGTCGCCTCCCCCTCCACCGTCGGGTTGGTGGCGAGGATGACTTCGGTAAACGTGCCCGCCTCTTCAATGCGCGCCATCAACTGCGGAATACCGATAGCTTCCGGCCCGAGACCGTCGAGCGGCGACAGGTGGCCCTTGAGCACGAAGTAACGCCCACGGAAACCGGTCTGCTCCACCGCATACACGTCCATCGGCCCTTCCACCACGCACAGCAGCGTGTCGTCGCGGCGCGTGTCGGCGCATTGCGGGCACAGATCGTCTTCGGTCAGCGTGCGGCACTGACGGCAGTGCCCCACCCCTTCCATGGCCTGGCTCAAGGCCTGGGCCAGGCGCGTGCCGCCGCTGCGATCACGCTCGAGCAACTGCAACGCCATGCGCTGGGCGGTTTTCTGACCCACGCCCGGCAAAGTGCGCAGGGCGTCGATCAGTTGGCGAATCAAAGGGCTGAAGCTCATGGGTAAAAAGTCCGACAAAACAACGAGACGCGGTTTATACCCGCGCCTCTGGCCAGCGTCAAATGCTCAGTCCTGGGCGACCTTCACCACCAGTTTGCCGAAGTTGCGCCCCTCCAACAGACCGATAAACGCCTCGGGCGCCTGCTCCAGGCCTTCCACGACGTCTTCACGGAATTTGACCTTGCCGTCGCGCACCCACGGCACCATGTGGCTGATGAATTCCGGCTGACGGTCGCCGTAGTCATCAAACACGATGAAGCCCTGAATCCGCACGCGCTTGGTCAGCAACGTACGCTGCAGCATTGGCAGACGATCCGGGCCTTGCGGCACTTCAGTGGCGTTGTAACCGGCAATCAGCCCGCACAGCGGAATGCGCGCCTTGGGATTGAGCAGCGGCACCACGGCATCGAACACATGCCCGCCGACGTTTTCGTAATAGATGTCGATGCCTTTCGGGCAAGCCTTGGCCAGTTGTTCGGCAAAGTCCGGCGCCTTGTGATCGATGCAGGCATCAAACCCCAGTTCCTCGACCACGTATTTGCATTTGTCGGCTCCACCGGCCACACCCACGGCGCGCAGGCCCTTGATCTTCGCCACCTGACCGACCACTGAACCGACCGCACCGGACGCTGCAGCCACCACCAGGGTCTCGCCTTCTTTCGGCTGACCGATGTCGATCAGCCCCATGTACGCGGTCATCCCCGGCATGCCCAGTACACCGAGGGCCATCGACGGGCTCGGCAGACCGGACGGAATCGGCATGATGTTACGGCCGTCGCTGATGCTGTGGCTCTGCCAGCCAGTGAGGCCGACCACCAGATCGCCCTGGTGGAATTTCGGATGACGGGAATTCTCGACACGGCTGACAGCGCCACCGGTCATGACTTCGCCGATTTGTACCGGCGCGGCGTAGGACGGTGCATCGCTCATGCGCCCGCGCATGTACGGGTCCAGCGACAGGTACAGGGTTTTCAGCAGCACCTGGCCGTCTTCGAGATCCGGCAACGCTTCGCGCTCCAGACGGAAGTTTTCCGGAGTCGGCGCGCCCACCGGACGTGAAGCGAGGACGAAGCGTTGGTTGAGGGTCAGAGGGTCGGACATGTCAGCGTCTCCTGTGAATGGGGAATTCGGCGGTATAGGGAGCAGACCTTTGGCGGCGGTGGTGGGTTCGATGTTTCTTCAGTTGGTCCGAGCCGACGCCTTCGCGAGCAAGCCCGCTCCCACAGGAAGAACGCATTCCAAATGTGGGAGCGGGCTTGCTCGCGAAAGCGTCAGCTCTGCCAACACATGACACTCAGGCAAAAACAAAAATGCCAGGCGCGATGCCTGGCATTTTGTGTAGCTCATCCAACTCGCGATGGCGAATCAGAATGGCAGTTTCATACCTGCTGGCAGGTTCATGCCGGCGGTCATGCTGCCCATTTTTTCCTGGCTGTTGGCTTCGATCTTGCGCACGGCATCGTTGACGGCGGCAGCGACCACAGCTTCGAGCATTTCCTTGTCGTCTTCGCTCAGGCCTTCAACCAGGCTTGGATCGATGCTGACGCTTTTCACGTCGTGACGACCGGTCATTACCACGGTGACCATATCGCCACCAGCCTTGCCGGTGACTTCGGCGTTGGCCAGTTCTTCCTGCATCTTGGCCATTTTTTCCTGCATCTGCTGTGCCTGCTTCATCAGGCCGGCCATGCCACCTTTCATCATGGGAATCACCTCAAAAGTACTTGGATCAAAACAGCGCCCGGCACTTAACGCCGAACGCCCTCAGTAATTAGCCTTGGGCGACCAAGGCGTCGACAGGTTCAATAGTATCGTGTCGCACCACTGCACCGAACTGCTGGACCATCTGCTGGATGAACGGATCCCCGTGGATCGATTCCTCCGCCTCGCGCTGACGGTTGGCCCGGCGACGGGACGCGGCCTGCGCCGGGGTTTCCTGCTCGGGCTTGATCAACTCGATGGTCAGGGTCAGCGTGCGACCGTGGAACTGGTTCAACGCATCGTTCAGGCGCCGCTGTTGCGTGGCGTTGAACAGCGCGCTGTGCGCCGGGTCCAGGTGCATCAGCCAGTGGTCGCCATCGACCGCGATCAGCGTGCAGTTGGCGGCGATGCTGCCGGTCATGCCGGAGATCGGCAATTGCGGGAACAGCTCCAGCCATTGCAACGCCAGACCGGTGGCCGGCGCGGCGGCTGGCTCCGGCTCGGGTTCCGGGGCCGGCTCGGCGGTGTGTTCGCTGGCCAGATCGTCGAGGTAGCTGTAGGCCGAATCCATGTCCGGCTCGATGTAGTCTTCGTCCAGCGGCGGCTCATCGTCGAGGTCCATGCCTGGAGTGGCGGCATCGACGTCGGCGACCGACGGCTCGGGAATCGGCGCAGCGGCCCACTCCGGTGCATCCGGCACCACGCTGTCCGGGGTCGGCAGCGGCATCGGCGGCAACTCGGGCTGCTCGCTGGCGGTTTCCAGTACCGGCTCGACGGCTGGTTGCTGCACCGGCTCAGGTTCTGGCTCGGGTTCGACCGGGTCGTTCCACGGCAGGTCGACCAGCGCTTCGGCGACGACCGGTTCAGGTTCTGCTTCTGGCGCGGGTGCCGGCGCAGCCACCACCACAGGCGCTGGAGCTGACGCTGGCGCAACCACCGGTGCAGGCGCAACAGCCGCAGCGACTACCGGCGCAGGCTTGGGCGCGGCAGCCACTGAGTTTGCGGAATCAACTGTGGCCTGGCTGATCCCCACTGGCTTTAGCGGTTGCCTCGGGGCGTCCGCCGTATCCGCCGGCCGGAAGGCCAGCATCCGCAGCAGGACCATTTCAAAGCCACCACGGGGATCCGGCGCCAGCGGCAAGTCGCGGCGACCGATCAGGCCCATCTGGTAATAGAACTGCACGTCTTCGGCCGGCAGCGCCTGAGCCAATGCCAATACGCGGTCACGGTCGCCATGACCGTTGTCGACACCTTCAGGCAAGGCCTGGGCGATGGCGACACGGTGCAGCACGTTGAGAATTTCCGAGAGCACGCCGTTCCAGTCCGGGCCTTGCTCGGCCAGGTGGCGCACGGCTTCGAGCAACGCCTTGGCGTCACCTTCGATCAGCGCGTGCAGCACGTCGAAGACCTGGCCGTGATCCAGCGTGCCGAGCATCGCCCGCACGTCGGCGGCCAATACCTTGCCTTCACCGAAGGCGATGGCCTGGTCGGTCAGGCTCATGGCGTCACGCATCGAGCCGTCAGCGGCGCGGCCCAGCAACCACAGCGCGTCGTCTTCAAACGGCACGTTTTCGGCGCCGAGCACGTGGGTGAGATGCTCGACCACGCGCTCGGGCGTCATGTTCTTCAGCGAGAACTGCAGGCAACGCGACAAAATCGTTGCCGGAAGTTTCTGCGGATCCGTCGTCGCCAGGATGAACTTGACGTACGGCGGCGGCTCTTCGAGGGTTTTCAGCAGCGCATTGAAGGAATGGCTGGAGAGCATGTGCACTTCGTCGATCAGGTAGACCTTGAAGCGCCCGCGGCTCGGCGCGTACTGCACGTTGTCGAGCAGCTCGCGGGTGTCTTCGACCTTGGTCCGGCTCGCGGCGTCGATCTCGATCAGGTCGACGAAGCGCCCTTCATCGATCTCGCGGCACACCGAACACTCGCCGCAAGGGCTGGAAGTGATACCTGTCTCACAGTTCAGGCATTTGGCAATGATCCGCGCAATGGTGGTCTTACCGACCCCGCGGGTACCGGTGAACAGGTACGCGTGGTGCAGCCGCTGGCTGTCCAAGGCATTGATCAGAGCCTTGAGCACATGGGTCTGGCCGACCATTTCGCGGAACGAGCGCGGACGCCATTTACGTGCAAGAACCTGATAACTCATCGAAAACCGTCGCAACGAAGGAAGCTGAAGCGGCTAATGCTAGCGGAGCAAGGGCAAAATTGCATCCGGTGTGCTCGTCTAATCTGGCTAAGCTGCTGTTGGCGGGGAAATTTCGCTCGTGATCGGGACTCATCGGAGCATGTATGCGTTGGGCCTTGGGAGCCTTGTTGGGGATCAGTCTGAGCGTGAGCGCGGCCGAACCGCCGCTGCGCTTCGTCGTGGCCGACAGCTGGGCGATGCCGATGGTGCAGATCGACCACGGCCGCCCGACCCAGGGCATCCTCCACGACATCATGCTCAGCCTTGCGACGCAGGTCGGCGTGCCGGCCGAATTCCACGTCCTGCCGCGCGCCCGGGTGCAGAACGCCATGGAGCACGGCGAAGTCGACGTGCGCTGCTATGCCGCACAATCGTGGCTGCCGAATCAGTCCGGGGACTATATCTGGAGCCTTCCGCTGCTGTTCCAGCGCGATTTGCTGATCAGCCGCGACGCTCAGCCGCCCCGCGTCGACCCTGCCGACCTGCCCCGCCAATCGATCGGCACCGTGCTCGGCTATACCTATCCGACCCTGCAACCGCTGTTCGACGCCGATCGCCTGCAACGCGAGGACGCGCGTAATCAGGAACAAGTGCTGGAAAAACTCCTGGCCGGCCGCTACCGCTATGCGGTGAGCAATCAATGGACACTGGACTGGTTCAATCAGCGCCTGCTGCCCGGGCAGCAACTGCACGGCGTCGCGGTGCTGCAGGAGCAGCATGTGGGCTGCTACGTGAGGAATGACCCAAAGGTGCCAGTGCAGCGGATCCTGCGCACGTTGCTGCGGATGAAAATGTCGGGGGAGATTGATGACATCATCCGGTTGTATACCGGGTCCGCTGAAGCCACCCCATAACCCATTGTGGGAACGGGCTTGCTCGTAAAGACGGTGTGTCAGTCACCTGATTCGTTAACTGGCACACCGCCTTCGCGAGCAAGCCCGCTCCCTCAGGGGGACATTTCCGACAGAGAATTATTCAGTAGCCGTGCGACTCACGGAATTTCTGGTAGTCGTGAAATTCGATCCATTCGACCACATCGTACGGCAGGTAAAGCTGCTGCCGGGCGCGGGAGATGGCGATGTACACGGCGCAGATCCGCTGATCGAACGCGTAGGCGTCCTTGAACTGCACGTTGGTCAGCAGCTCGGGCGTCAGCAGAACGCGGTCGAACTCCATGCCGCCCGCCTCGTGCGCCTGCATCAGCAGGCAGCTTTTGCCGGGGCCGCCGATCATCCGGTTGAGCCGGGTCAGATCAGCGACCTTGAAGCCTTTCTCCAGCTCGGCCTCGACCCACAAAAACGCTTCGTCGAACTGGTTGGCATCGCGCACCTGCTGCCACTTGGGCAGATCGCTGAAATAGCGATGCGGGCCCTTCTCGCTGTGCGTGGAACTGTAGTAATCGACCTTGAACAACTCGATGGCGCTGGTCATGAAGTGCTCGAGGTCGCGCTGCGCTGTCATGTCGGCAAAGCTGAACAGGCAATTGGCATCGTGCAGTTGCATGGCCCACTTCATGGTGTCCCAAGGGGACGCCGTCAGCACCACGCAACCTTCCGGCGGGACAAAGCCCTGCGGATAAAACTCGATGCCGACGTCCGCCTCACGCGCACCTTCGAACGGCACCTTGCTCTTTTCCGAGTGCCGGGAAATCAGCGGATTGACCAGACGCTCGACGTTTCGTCCCGAACGCACCGAGTAGGTGATATCGCTCTGACGCACTTCACGCTTTCTTTTCACCAGATCGCGCTCGGCGTGCTGGTACTCATCGCCCAGCGTGATCAGCACCTGTCGGCCACGCTCGATTATCTGCAGCAGCGAAGCGGGAATGTCCTGACTCTCGTCAATCAGCACGTGGGTATAACGCGGCGGCACCACGCAGCCCGCAAGGCTTGCACGCTTGATCAGCAACAAGGCTTCAAAGCCGCTCTGCCGGCCCCACGCCGGATTGGCCTCAAGGTAAGTCCAGACGCGGCTCGAATACTCCAGCAGCACTTTGGACTCAAGACCGGACAAGGACAGTTTGAAATACGGCAGATGATGCGCCGACAGGCTGTAGTCCCGGGAGTGGCAATAGCGCTCGAGGGTTTCCAGGCAGACGTTCAGGGTGCGTTGCGCGTCATGCTCGCGAAAGCCGAGGATGTTCAGCTCCTGCGCCAGACTCTGTTTGCTCGCGACTCGGCCGGCGGCGCTTGCCGGCTGTGGCTTGCGCCCATAAATCAGCCCGCGCGCGAACGCCTCAAAGGTGATGCCGGGCTTGCGTTCACTGGCAACACCCATGCGCTGGCACAGGGTCGCGAGTTTTTCCGGGGTGCGTGCCAGCAACAGGGTTTTCCCGGGGTCCAGGCACTCGGTCAAGGCACCGACCAGGTGGCTCTTGCCGATCCCGGCATAGCCTTGCACGTGCAGGTCTTCATCGAGGTTGGCGCGGAAGGTTCTGACCAGTTTGTCCTGCGCGGCGCTGAGCCAGCGCTCGCGGTGCGCGGGGCTGATCATCTGCTGGCTGAACGGATTGTTGATCGCGTGGTGGCGCGCCTTGAACTCGTCATCCCACTTGCCATCGGGCAGCAGGTAATCCTGCGCCGACACCTCTTCGGCCAACAGCAAACGCAGGTTCAATCCCCTGATGGCGTTCAGGCCGAAATACAACTGACGCGGGTCGAACAGCCGTTGCGCCTCGGACAGCAGCCCTGCCCCGCCGTCGACCGCCCAGGCGATCAGGCGCGCCAGCACCTTCTCCGCCGCTGCGGCGGTGAGATCCTTTTCGGTGGCCTGAGCCAGATTCTGGATGACCAGCACGGCGGCCAGCTGCGCATCCGTCAGCTCGCCGAGGGTTTTCGCGCCATCGGGCTGCAACAGGCTGGCGCAGGTCTCATCCGTCACGGGCAAGTACACGGCGGTGGATAAATCGTGATGTTCCGGGTGCATACAACCTCGTAGCCAGGGCGCGAACTTGTCAACGACGCGCGCAGCAAGACGGTGGAGTATGCCACTGTTCAACCTTGGTGACTGAACAGGCATCGGGGGGCAGCCTTCGCGAGCAGGCTCGCTCCCACAGGGGCTGGCGTGAAAGCCCAAATCGCGGGCATAAAAAAACCGCAGTGGGCGAAACCCATGCAGTTCTGTTGAAGCGTTCTTCGTTCGTTAAGGTGGTAACCCCACCAGCCACACCCCGGCACACAATGTTCCCGCTGTGGCTGCTGCCTTCCGGCTCTGACCAGGTTCACGGGTAATCGTTGCGGGGGGACCGATGGGGTCACCATAACGACACTCACCTGTCGGCGAGCCGCGCCATTGTACCTATCTGAAGCGAAGTTACAACCGTTGGTTTCAGATTAAAAACATGAAGGGCTTCAAGCACTTGCTATTGCGCCTGCAACACCTCGTCCGCCTTGCCGCCCGCCTGCTGGATCACCAGATGGATGAAGTGCAACTTGGCAATCGCCGCCGCCGGCAGCACGAACGGGTAGAAATCCGGCTGGCCCATACTGCGTGACAGCTCGTTGAGCATGCCCGCCAGTTCGATCCACGCATTGACGAACGACAGGAACGCCGCGCCGCCGGGGTGCTCCGGGTCGTACAGGGTGCTGGACGGGAACGGCTGGTAGTCGAAGTCCATTTCCCGCGCACTCATGCCAAAGCCCAGTGCGGTATCCACCGCATCCATCATGTGCAGGTAATGCGCCCAGGTTTCGGCCCAATCTTCCCATGGGTGCATGGTCGCGTAGGCGCTGACGTAGTGTTGCGCCCAGTCCAGCGGTGCGCCCTGTTGATAATGACGGTCGAGCGCTTCGGCGTAACTGGCGCGCTCGTCGCCGAACAGGTTGCGGAAAGGTTCAAGCCACGGCCCATTGGCGATCAGACGATCCCAATAATAATGCCCGACCTCATGCCGGAAATGCCCGAGCAGCGTGCGATAGGGTTCATGCATTGCCGCCCGCACCTGCTCGCGATGGGCGTCGTCGGCTTCTTTGATATCGAGGGTGATCAGACCGTTGGCGTGGCCGGTCATTGGCGCGTTGCCTTCGAGATCGACGCCGATGAAGTCGAAGGCCAGACCGGTGGCCTCATCCACGGTTTTCGGGATGACCGGCAGGCCGAGGGTGATCAGTTGCGCCACCAGCCGACGCTTGGCGATTTCGACTTTGCGCCAGCGTTCGGGGTTTTCCGGCACTGAGAGGTCGGGGATGGTGCGGTTGAGGCTGCACGCGATGCACAGGCTGTCGTGGCCGTTATCCGGCAGCAGCCAGTTGCACGCGGCGGGAGTGTCGAGGTTGGCGCAGCGACGAAACAGTCCGGCGTCGGGATCGGCATCGAGTGTCCAGCTGCCGTCCTGTGGCCCGGGCTGCAACGAGGTCAGGCGACTTTCTTCAGGCTGATAGCCCAAAAAGGCGCTGCAAGCCAGGCACTGACTGTTGCGAAAGAACAGCGACTGGCCGCAGCGGCACGGCCAGATTTTGCTGTTGCGTGAAGATTCGCCCATGAACGGCGCGACGATGCGAGAACTGAGCTGCTCGAAAAAGCGGTACATGGCGATCTCTCCCTGGGGCTTGCCAAGACTAGATCATCCTGAAGTCAACAATGTTCCCGAATACAACGCAGCTACTGAGTGACACTGCCGATGTGGCGAGGGAGCTTGCTCCCGCTGGGTTGCGAAGCAGCCCCCAAAACCATGCGACCTCATTTACCCTGAAATACCGAGGGTGGTGGTTTTGCGACGACTTCGTCGCCGAGCGGGAGCAAGCTCCCTCGCCACAAAAGCAGACTGCCGAACAAAACTGTATCAGGCAGAAATGCCATGGATTTTGAGGAACGCGATAAACGCCTCTTCATCCATCACCTTCACCCCCAGCTCATTGGCCTTGGTCAGCTTCGAGCCAGCACCCGGCCCTGCGACCACACAATGAGTTTTCGCCGATACCGAGCCGGCGACCTTGGCGCCGAGGCTCTCCAGGTGCTCTTTGGCCACATCGCGGCTCATCAATTCGACCTTGCCGGTCAGCACCCAGGTCTCGCCGGACAGCGGCAGGCCTTCGACGACTTTCTTCTCGCTCAGCCAGTGCATGCCGAAATCCCGCAGCTGTTTCTCGGCGGCCTCGGCGATCTGCCGATGCTCGGGCACAGCAAAAAACTCGCGCACCGAATTGGCCTGCTTCTCCGGTAGCGCCTGACGCATGTCCAGCCAGTCGGCATTCATCACCGCTTCCAGCGAACCGAATTTGTCCGCCAGTTTCTGCGCGCCGCCCGGGCCGACAAAGGGAATGTGCAGCTTGTCGAGCAGACCGCCGAGCGTGGTGCTGGCGGCGAACTCGGCGCCGAGTTCACCCTGATCCTGAATCTGCAGGCCATGCCCCAACAACTCGGTGATCACCTGCTGGTTGTGTGCATCTTCAAAGAAGCTGTGAATCTCGTGAGCCACTTCCAGGCCGATGTCCGGCAGGTAGGTCAGCACTTGCGGCAACGCCTGCTGCACGCGCTCCAGCGAACCCAGCGAGCGCGCCAACACCTTGGCCGTTTCCTCACCGACATCGGGAATGCCCAGCGCATAAATGAACCGCGCCAGTCCCGGTTGCTTGCTGTCTTCAATCGCCGCCAGCAGCTTGTTGCTGGAGACCTCGGCAAAGCCTTCCAGATCGACAATGTCATCGAACTTCAGCGCGTACAGATCGGCCGGCGAGCTGACCAGACCTTCATCGACCAGTTGCTCGACGCTCTTGTCGCCAAGGCCCTCGATGTCCATCGCCCGGCGCGAGACGAAATGAATGATCGCCTGCTTCAGTTGCGCACCGCAGGCCAGACGGCCGACGCAGCGGTACACCGCACCTTCACTGATGGTTTCCTTGCCTTTGCTGCGCTTGACCAGTTGCGTGCGCTCGACATGGGAGCCGCAGACCGGGCAATTCTCTGGAATCGCTACAGGACGGGCATTCTCCGGGCGACGTTCGGTGACCACTTGCACCACCTGCGGGATCACATCACCGGCGCGGCGGATGATCACGGTGTCGCCGATCATCAGGCCCAGGCGCGCCACTTCATCCATGTTGTGCAGGGTCGCGTTGGCGACGGTGACGCCGGCGACCTTGACCGGTTTCAGTCGTGCCACCGGAGTGACGGCGCCGGTACGGCCAACCTGGAATTCCACGTCGAGCAGTTCCGTGAGTTCTTCCATGGCGGGGAATTTGTGCGCGATCGCCCAGCGCGGTTCGCGGGCACGGAAGCCCAGCTCGCGCTGATCGGCGATGCTGTTGACCTTGAACACCACGCCGTCGATTTCGTAGGCCAACGCGTTACGCCGCTCACCGATGTCGCGGTAGTAATCCAGGCACTCGCCGATGCCTTTGGCCAGCTTCAGCTCGTGGCTGATCGGCATGCCCCACTTCTGCAATTGCTTGAGGTTGCCGATGTGAGTATCGGAGATATCGTGGGAGACCTGACCGATGCCGTAGCAGCAGAATTCCAGCGGGCGATTGGCGGTGATCTTCGAATCCAGCTGACGCAGGCTGCCGGCAGCGGCGTTGCGCGGGTTGGCGAAGGTCTTGCCGCCGACTTCCAGTTGCGAGGCGTTGAGGCGCTCGAAACCGGCCTTGGACATGAACACTTCCCCGCGCACTTCGAGGGTCGCCGGCCAGCCTTCGCCATGCAGCTTCAGCGGAATGTTGCGCACGGTGCGCACGTTGACGCTGATGTCTTCACCGGTGGTGCCGTCGCCGCGAGTGGCGCCGCGCACCAGCACGCCGTCCTGATACAGCAGGCTGACCGCCAGGCCATCGAGTTTCGGCTCGCAGCTGTACTCTACCGCCGCGCCGCCACCGAACAGATCACCGGCCGGCAGATCCAGACCTTCGGTTACCCGGCGGTCGAACTCGCGCATGTCGGCTTCTTCGAAGGCGTTGCCGAGGCTGAGCATCGGCACTTCGTGACGCACCTGGGTGAACGCGGTCAGCGCCACACTGCCGACACGCTGGGTCGGCGAGTCGCTGGTGATCAGTTCCGGATTGGCCGCTTCCAGCGCCTTGAGCTCGTGGAACAACCGGTCGTACTCGGCGTCCGGAATGCTCGGTTCGTCGAGGACGTGGTAACGGTAGTTGTGCTGATCGAGTTCAGCGCGCAGCTCTAGAATGCGGTTTTTGGCGGCGGTCATGGGTGTTCTCTCATAAAGCAAAAGAGCAGCCGAGGCTGCTCAATCTCTAAATCACAGTGGCTCAGGGCTATGGACATTGTGGCGAGGGAGCTTGCTCCCGCCGGGCTGCGCAGCAGCCCCAAAATCACGGCGGCTTCGCCACCGAGCGGGAGCAAGCTCCCTCGCCACAACTGCGCTCTGGCCTTAGCGCTTCTGGGTCAGGGCGCGGCGTTCGAATTCGACGATGCGCTGACGGTAGTGCTCGATGGTTTGCGCGGTCAGCACGCTGCGCTGGTCGTCTTTCAGCTCGCCGTTCAGTTCCTGCGACAGCTTGCGTGCTGCCGCCACCATCACGTCGAAGGCCTGCTTCGGATGACGCGGGCCTGGCAGGCCGAGGAAGAAGCTCACCGCCGGGGTGCTGAAATGGTCGATGTCGTCCAGATCGAAGATACCCGGCTTGACCGCGTTGGCCATGGAGAACAGCACTTCACCGTTGCCGGCCATGCTTTCGTGACGGTGGAAAATATCCATCTCGCCAAAACGCAGACCGCTTTCCAGAATATTCTGCAACAGCGCCGGGCCTTTGAAGCCGGCGGCGTCGCGGCAGATCACGCTGATCACCAGGACTTCTTCGGCTTGCGGCTGATCCTTGTCGGCCACCGCTGGCGCAGGCTTGCTGTCGTCGACGAAGTCATCATCACGGCTGCTGAAGCTCGGGCCGCCGTCCAGGTCTAGGTCGAGGTTCAGGTCGCCCTGGGCCGGACCGTTGCTGCCGCGCTTGCCACGTTTCGAACCGGATTCGCGAGGCTCGCGTGCTTCGCGGGCCGGCATGCTCACCGACGGCAGATCGTGTTCGTCCAGTTGCGGCTCTTTATGTGTGTCCAGCACGCGGGCCGGGCCCAACAGCTCAGCACTGGTGTCCTCGTCCGGCAGGTTGGACAGACTTCGGTCAAGACGGAATTTCAGTTTTCCCTTGCCGCCGCGCATACGGCGCCAGCCATCGAAAAGAATACCGGCTATCACAATGATGCCGATGACGATCAGCCACTCGCGCAGACCGATTTCCATGTAATCCCGTGCCTCTATAAAAAATGCTGAAAAATAAGGGGTTTACATTGTGCAAACCGCTTTAAAACGTGGCGCCAACTCTATGTTCTGACAGGCGTTTTGCCCACGTATACGAAAAATTGACATTAAACTAGCACGACCAAAGACAACTTTACACCGTCTGTCACATTGGCTTGCGCGAATATGTCGATTGGCCAGCAAGTCGAAGTCGGTAAAAAAGTCCTACAGACTACTCATACCCTTCCGACACCACGCTGACTCAGGCGTCCACCATCGCCATCGCCTCCTCGACATCCACTGCAACCAGTCGCGAACAACCCGGCTCGTGCATCGTCACGCCCATCAGTTGATCGGCCATTTCCATGGCGATCTTGTTGTGGGTGATATAGATGAACTGCACGGTCTGCGACATCTCTTTAACCAATCGTGCGTAGCGTCCAACGTTAGCGTCATCCAGCGGCGCGTCAACTTCATCGAGCATGCAGAACGGCGCCGGATTCAATTTGAAGATCGCAAAAACCAGTGCCAGTGCGGTCAGGGCTTTTTCCCCGCCAGAGAGCAAATGGATGGTGCTGTTCTTCTTTCCTGGCGGCCGCGCCATGATCGTCACCCCTGTATCGAGTAGATCTTCGCCCGTCAGTTCCAAATACGCGCTGCCACCACCGAAAACTTTCGGGAAAAGCGCCTGTAAACCGCCATTGATCTGATCAAAGGTATCTTTGAAGCGGTTACGGGTTTCCTTGTCGATCTTGCGAATGACGTTTTCCAGGGTCTCCAGTGCTTCGACCAGATCCGCGTCCTGCGCATCCAGATAACGTTTACGCTCGGATTGTTGCGTGTATTCGTCGATGGCCGCGAGGTTGATCGCGCCCAGGCGCTGAATCCGCGCATTGATCCGTTCGAGTTCTTCTTCGGCGGCGCGTTCACTGGCCTCGGGGGTCAATGTCGCGAGCACGCCATTGAGATCGTAGCCGTCTTCGAGCAATTGATCCTGCAACGCCTTGCGCCGCACGGTCAGCGCTTGCCATTCCATGCGCTGTTGTTCGAGCTGGCCACGGATCAGTTGCGATTGCTGCTCGGCCTGGGTCCGGCGCTTTTCCGCCTCGCGCAGTTCGCGGTCGGCGTCTTCCAGCGCAATCTGCGCAGTCTTCAGTTCTTCGTCGACGGTCATGCGTTTGTCGAGCAGCTCTTCGAGTTTCAGGCGCAGCTCTTCCAGCGGTGCCTCGCCCTCCTCCAGATTCAGACTCAACTGCTCACGCTTTTCGGTCAGGCGCTCGGCCTGCATCTCCAGACGTTCCAACGCCTGGCGCGTGGAATCGTGCTGCGCGCGCAACGAACCGAGACGCACCGCCAGTTGATGGGCGTGATCCTTGTGCTGACGGGCTTCCTGGCGCACGCGATCAAGGCGTTCGCGCAGGCTGTCACGCTGGGCCAGCAGCAACTCGCGATGCTCGGTGTCCAGCGCCATGGCATCGAGCGCTTCCTGCAATTGCATGCGCGCTTCGCCGATCTGTTCGTGTTCCAGTTCGCGTTGCTCGCCGAGTTCGATCAGCTCCTCATCGAGTCGGGTGCGGCGCAGCGTCAGCTGTTCAGCCTTGGCTTTACCGGCGGACAACTGGGCTTTCAATTCACCTTGGGAGCGGGCTTCGTCCTGCAGCAAACGGCGCAAGTGTTCGCGGCCGTTTTCCTGCTGCCGCTGTTGCGCCCGCAGGGTTTGCAGACGGGTTTCCATGGCTTCGACCGTGGCTTCACGCTCTTCGCGTTCGGCCTGCAACGTCTCGATTTCCTGGCCACGGGCGAGCATGCCGCTCTCGGCTTCACTGGCGCGACGCACCCGCAGGAAGTGTCGGCCTACCCAGTAACCGTCGCGACTGATCAGGCTCTGCCCGGCACTCAACTGGCCGCGCAGGGCCAACGCCTGTTCAAGGCTGTCGACCGGTTTGACCTGGCTGAGCCACGGCGACAGATCGATCTGCGCCTCGACCTTGTCCAGCAAACTGCCCGCCACTCGCACACCATCACTGGCGGGACTGAGCAGACGCAGATCACCTTGGGTGAACGCGGACAAATCGAAGCCGTTGAAGTCGTCCACCAGCACCGCTTGCAGATCGGCGCCGAGCACGGTTTCCACTGCCAGCTCCCAACCCGCCTCAACCTTCAGGCCTTCGGCCAGACGCGGCCGTTCGGCGAGGTTGTGTTCGTTCAGCCATTCGGCGGTGCCGGTGCCCGGGTCGAGCGCGGCTTGCTGCAAGGCTTCCAGCGACGCCAGTCGCCCGTTGAGGCGCTGCAAATCGCCCTGCGCCTGCTGCTGCGCGGTCAGTGCCTGCTGCAATTCCTGACGCAGTTGTTCCAGTTTTTCGACCTGCGCTTCTTCGCTGGTCTGCAAATCTTCGAGGGTCGCTTCGGATTCGGCGAGTTGCTCGTTGAGCGCCATGATCGCCGCGTCTTCCGGGTCGGCGGAAAGCAGATCGCGCTCCTCGGCCAGACGCTTCTGCCGATCAGCCAGACGCTCCATGCTGGTTTCCAGCTGCTGGATCCGCGACTGCTGCACTTCGGCCTGGCGCCGGGGTTCGGCAGCGGTCAGGTTGAACGTGTCCCACTGCTCCTGCCAGCCGTGCATGACGCTTTCGGAATCTTCCAGCGCAGCGGCGGCTTCTTCGGCGGCGGCGCTGGTGACTTCCTGCTCGGGAATGAGCATGTCCAGCTCTTCGCCAAGGGTCAGCAGCAGCGTGCGGTCGTGGCCCAGGTGCGATTCGGTTTCCAGACGCGCGCGCTCGGCTTCTTTCAGATCGTCCTGCAACTGGCGCAAGCGCTGCTGGCCGTGCTGGATGCTCTGCTCGACCCGGGCGATGTCGCCGCCGACCGAATAGAAGCGGCCCTGCACCAGATTGAAGCGCTCGGACAGTTCATGGTGCCCGTCGCGCAGTCGCTCGATAGCCGCATCGGCATTGCGCTGCTCGGCGACCAGCGCTTCGAAACTGACTTCCTGGGTGCCGATGATCGACTCGCGCTGGCCGACCTGATCGTTCAGATCCTGCCAGCGCAGGGCCGACAGTTGCGCCTTGAGCTGGCGCTCTTCGCTCTTGTATTCCTGATATTTCTTGGCGGACTCGGCCTGACGGTGCAAGCGTTCGAGCTGACGCTCAAGCTCTTCACGCAGGTCGGTCAGACGCGCCAGGTTTTCGTGGGTGCGGCGGATGCGGTTTTCGGTCTCGCGCCGGCGCTCCTTGTACTTGGAAATGCCTGCCGCTTCTTCGATAAAGTTGCGCAGGTCTTCCGGTTTGGCTTCGATCAGCTTGGAGATCATCCCCTGCTCGATGATCGAGTAGCTGCGCGGGCCGAGGCCGGTGCCGAGGAAGATGTCGGTAATGTCGCGACGACGGCACTTGGCGCCGTTGAGGAAATAGCTGTTCTGGCTGTCGCGGGTGACTTTGCGGCGAATGGAGATCTCGGCGTAAGCCGCGTACTCGCCGACCAGGGTGCCGTCGGAGTTGTCGAACACCAGTTCGATGCTCGCCTGGCTCACCGGTTTGCGGCTGGTCGAGCCGTTGAAGATGACGTCGGTCATCGACTCGCCACGCAGGTTCTTCGCCGAACTCTCGCCCATCACCCAGCGTACGGCGTCGATAATGTTCGACTTGCCGCAACCGTTCGGCCCGACGACCGCCGCCATGTTACTGGGGAAGTTCACCGTGGTCGGGTCGACGAAGGACTTAAACCCCGCCAGTTTGATGCACTTCAGCCGCACGCTCAGGCAACCGTCAGGGCGGAGACCACCAGATCGCAGCTGCGCTGGGCGTAAGCCGTCAGCACGATGCGGATCTGCGGCAAATCACGGGCGAGCACAGCGGCCAGCAGGCGCTCGAACAGTTCGAGGAACTCGCTCATTTCGGCCTTGCGCTGTTCGAGGGCGAGGAAGTAGGCGCGGCTCATGGCCGGCTGCAGGTTCTCGACGGTCTCTTGCAGGTACGGATTGTTGGCGAACGGGTACGCGGCGCGCATCACGGCGAAGCTGTCGTCGACGAAGGTGCGGATGTCCTGACGCTCGTAGCTGGCGGTCAGACGCTGCTGAATTTGCACGAACGGCGCCATGTCGGCCTGAGTCTGCCAGCCATTGGCGACTGCATTGCCGAGCAGGATGTACAGCTCGCTCATCAGCGTGCACAGGCTCTGCACCTTGTGCGCGGTGAGTTCGGTGACATGGGCGCCACGTCGCGGCAGGATCGCGATCAGGTGACGGCGTTCGAGGATCAGCAGGGCTTCGCGGACCGATCCGCGGCTGACATTGAGGGCCAGCGTGACCTTCTGTTCCTGAATGCGCTCTCCCGGCTTCATTTCGCCGCGAATGATGCGTTCGGCGAGGTGGTGAGCAATTTGCTCGGCGAGGCTGTCCGGCGCCTTGAACGTCATGGTTGTCCTTCAAACTCTTCGATCTGCACAAGCGGCGCAGTGTAGCGCAAATGCAGGTGCATGGCGGAGTGCCCGCACGGCGCTTTTTGGCACGATTCAAGCAAAAAAGGCAGTGAATCCGCTCAGGGTCAATACTCAATAGAGCACGCGTTAATCGACAAAGCCGCTTTTCCTGACCTTTAAGTCAGAAAACCATTGACCGAAAAGTCAGACCTGCTAAATTCGGCTCAAGTCGGTTAACAACAATAATGAGTCTGCGAGGCCTTCCGTGATCCAGTTTTTACTTAACCAGGAACTCCGTAGCGAGCACGCCCTGGACCCGAATCTGACCGTGCTCAATTACCTGCGCGAACACGTGGGCAAATCCGGCACCAAAGAAGGCTGCGCCAGCGGCGACTGTGGCGCCTGCACCGTAGTGGTCGGCGAGTTGCAAACGGATGACGCCGGCCGCGAACACATTCGCTATCGCAGCCTCAACTCGTGCCTGACCTTTGTGTCGTCGCTGCATGGCAAACAACTGATCAGCGTCGAAGACCTCAAGCACCAGGGCGAACTGCACAGCGTGCAGCAAGCCATGGTCGAGTGCCACGGCTCGCAGTGCGGCTTCTGCACCCCCGGCTTCGTCATGTCGCTGTTTGCCCTGCAAAAGAACAGCGATGCACCGGATCAGGCCAAG
Organism: Pseudomonas sp. S3(2024); assembly: GCF_036861315.1. Classification (NCBI taxonomy): domain Bacteria; kingdom Pseudomonadati; phylum Pseudomonadota; class Gammaproteobacteria; order Pseudomonadales; family Pseudomonadaceae; genus Pseudomonas; species Pseudomonas sp. S3(2024). The sequence goes on from NZ_JAZAQQ010000010.1 coordinate 147,989, forward strand.
GCGCATGAAGCGCTGGCCGGCAACCTCTGCCGTTGCACTGGCTACCGGCCGATCCTCGCCGCCGCCGAACAATCCTGCTGTGGCAAGCAACCGGATCAGTTCGATGCCCGCGAAGCGGAGACCATCGCCCGCCTCAAAGCCATTGCCCCGACCGATATCGGCGAACTCAACAGCGGCGACAAGCGCTGCCTGGTGCCGCTGACCGTCGCCGATCTGGCCGATCTGTATGACGCTTACCCACAAGCGCGGCTGCTGGCCGGCGGCACCGATCTGGCGCTGGAAGTCACCCAGTTCCATCGCACCCTGCCGGTGATGATCTACGTCGGCAACGTCGCCGAAATGAAGCGCATCGAAACCTTCGACGACCGCATCGAAATCGGCGCCGCCACCGCCCTCTCCGACTGCTACGAAGCGCTGACCGCCGAATACCCGGACTTCGGCGAACTGCTGCACCGCTTCGCCTCGCTGCAGATCCGCAACCAGGGCACCCTCGGCGGCAACATCGGCAACGCCTCGCCGATCGGTGACTCGCCACCGCTGCTGATCGCCCTCGGCGCGCAGGTGGTGCTGTGCAAAGGCGAAACCCGGCGCACGCTGAACCTGGAAGATTACTTCATCGACTACAAGGTCACCGCCCGTCAGGAAAGCGAATTCATCGAAAAAATCGTCGTCCCGCGCGCCACCGCCGAACAGCGTTTCCGCGCCTACAAGGTTTCCAAGCGTCTGGACGATGACATCTCCGCCGTCTGCGCCGCATTCAATCTGCGCGTGGAAAACGGCGTGATCAGCGATGCGCGCATGGCGTTCGGCGGCATGGCCGCGATTCCGAAACGCGCCGCCCACTGCGAAGCCGTGCTGCTCGGCCAGCCGTTCAACAACGCCGTGATCGAACGCGCCTGCGCTGCGCTGGCCGAAGACTTCACGCCGCTCTCGGACTTCCGCGCCAGCAAGGAATATCGCCTGCTCAGTGCGCAGAACCTGCTGCGCAAATACTTCATCGAACTGCAAACACCGCACATCGAGACTCGGGTGACCGCTTATGTCTAACCATCACGCCGTAGAGAAGACTCAAGCCGAACTGGCGGAACTGTTCGCCAAGGACCTGACCACCGGTGTCGGCCGCAGCGTCAAGCACGACAGCGCCGCCAAGCATGTGTCCGGTGAAGCGCAGTACATCGATGATCGTCTGGAATTTCCCAATCAACTGCACGTTTACGCACGGCTGTCGGACCGCGCCCACGCGAAAATCATCAGCATCGACACCAAGCCCTGCTACGCCTTCGAAGGCGTGCGCATTGCGATCACCCACGAAGACGTGCCGGGCCTGAAAGACATCGGCCCGTTGCTGCCGGGCGATCCGCTGCTGGCGATTGATGACGTGCAGTTCGTCGGGCAACCGGTACTGGCCGTGGCGGCGAAAGACCTGGAAACCGCACGCAAAGCGGCGATGGCGGCGATCATCGAATACGAAGATCTCGAGCCGGTGCTGGACGTGGTCGAAGCCTTGCGCAAACGCCACTTCGTGCTCGACAGCCACACCCATCAGCGCGGCGATTCGGCCAATGCCTTGGCCACCGCAGAACATCGCATTCAAGGCACGCTGCACATCGGCGGCCAGGAACACTTTTATCTGGAAACCCAGATCTCCTCGGTGATGCCCACCGAAGACGGCGGCATGATCGTCTACTGCTCGACGCAGAACCCCACCGAAGTGCAGAAACTGGTGGCCGAAGTGCTCGACGTGTCGATGAACAAGATCGTCGTCGACATGCGCCGCATGGGCGGTGGTTTCGGCGGCAAGGAAACCCAGGCTGCCAGTCCGGCGTGCCTGTGCGCGGTGATCGCGCACCTCACCGGGCAGCCGACCAAGATGCGCCTGCCACGGGTCGAAGACATGCTGATGACCGGCAAGCGCCACCCGTTCTATGTCGAGTACGACGTCGGCTTCGACAGCAGCGGACGTCTGCACGGGATCAACATGGACCTGGCCGGCAACTGCGGCTGCTCACCGGACCTGTCGGCGTCGATCGTTGACCGGGCGATGTTTCACTCGGACAACTCGTACTACCTCGGTGACGCGACCATCAACGGTCACCGCTGCAAGACCAACACCGCGTCGAACACCGCTTACCGGGGTTTCGGCGGCCCGCAAGGGATGGTCGCCATCGAAGAAGTGATGGACGCGATTGCCCGTCACCTCAACCTCGATCCGCTGGCGGTGCGCAAGGCCAACTACTACGGCAAGACCGAGCGCAACGTCACCCACTACTACCAGACCGTCGAGCACAACATGCTCGAAGAGATGACTGCCGAACTGGAAGAAAGCAGCCAGTACGCCGAGCGCCGCGAAGCGATCCGTCGCTATAACGCCAACAGCCCGATCCTGAAAAAAGGCCTGGCGCTGACCCCGGTGAAGTTCGGCATTTCCTTCACCGCCAGTTTCCTCAATCAGGCCGGCGCGCTGATCCACGTCTACACCGACGGCAGCATCCACCTGAACCACGGCGGCACGGAAATGGGCCAGGGTCTCAACACCAAAGTCGCGCAGGTGGTGGCCGAAGTGTTCCAGGTGGAAATGGATCGGGTGCAGATCACCGCGACCAACACCGACAAAGTGCCGAACACCTCGCCGACTGCGGCTTCCAGCGGCGCTGACCTCAACGGCAAGGCCGCGCAGAACGCCGCCGAGATCATCAAGCAGCGTCTGGTGGAATTCGCCGCGCGGCACTACAAGGTCAGCGAAGAAGACGTGGAATTCCACAACGGCCATGTGCGCGTGCGTGACCACATCATGACCTTCGAGGCGCTGATTCAACTGGCGTATTTCAATCAGGTCTCGCTGTCGAGCACCGGCTTCTACAAGACCCCGAAAATCTACTACGACCGCAGCCAGGCTCGCGGTCGGCCGTTCTACTACTTCGCCTTCGGCGCGGCCTGCTGCGAAGTGATCGTCGACACTCTGACCGGCGAGTACAAGATGCTCCGTACCGACATCCTCCACGACGTCGGTGCCTCGTTGAACCCGGCGATCGACATCGGTCAGGTCGAGGGTGGTTTCGTCCAGGGCATGGGCTGGCTGACCATGGAGGAGCTGGTCTGGAACAACAAGGGCAAGCTGATGACCAACGGCCCGGCCAGCTACAAGATCCCGGCCGTGGCGGACATGCCGCTGGACCTGCGGGTGAAGCTGGTGGAAAACCGCAAGAACCCGGAAGACACGGTGTTCCATTCCAAGGCTGTGGGTGAGCCGCCGTTCATGCTCGGGATTGCCGCGTGGTGCGCGATCAAGGACGCGGTGGCGAGCCTCGGTGATTACAAGCATCAGCCGCAGATCGATGCGCCGGCGACACCGGAGCGGGTGTTGTGGGGGTGTGAGCAGATGCGCCAGCTCAAAGCGGTGAAAGCGGTCGAAGCTGAAACCGAGCTGGCTCCGCTCTAAAGACCGAGGCGCGGCTATCGCGAGCAGGGCTCACTCCTACAGGGGAACGCATTCCAAATGTAGGAGTGAGCCTGCTCGCGATGAGGCCCGAACAGACAACGATGTTGTAGGGGTGAACTATGTACAACTGGATCGACGCCCTCGCCGACCTGCAGAACCAGGGCGAACCCTGTGTTCTGGTGACGATCATTGAAGAACTCGGCTCGACCCCGCGCAATGCCGGCTCGAAAATGGTCGTCAGCGCAAGACAGACCTTCGACACCATCGGTGGCGGGCATCTGGAATACAAAGCCATGCAGATCGCCCGCGAGATGCTCGCCAGCGGCAAGCAGGACACCCATCTGGAGCGCTTCAGCCTCGGCGCCAGCCTCGGCCAGTGCTGCGGCGGCGCCACCGTGTTGCTGTTCGAACCGATGGGCCAGGTGCAGGCGCAGATTGCCGTGTTCGGCGCCGGGCATGTCGGTCGCGCGTTGGTGCCGCTGCTCGCCAGCCTGCCCTGCCGGGTGCGCTGGATCGATTCGCGGGACGAAGAATTCCCCGAACAGATCCCCCACGGCGTGCGTAAAATCGTCGCCGAAGAGCCTGTGGATGAAATCGACGACCTGCCCGCCGGCAGCTACTGCATCGTCATGACCCACAACCATCAGCTCGACCTGGAACTCACTGCCGCGATCCTCAAGCGCAACGACTTCGCCTACTTCGGCCTGATCGGTTCGAAGACCAAACGGGCCAAGTTCGAACATCGCCTGCGGGATCGCGGTTTCGACAGCGGCGTCGTGCAACGCATGCGCTGCCCGATGGGCATTGGCGAAGTCAAAGGCAAACTGCCTGTGGAAATCGCCATCTCCATCGCCGGCGAAATCATCGCCACCTATAACGCCAATTTCGGCCAGCACAGCGCCAGCGCCGAACCGATTGCCAGACTGCTGCCGGTTTCGCGGCGCAGTCAGGCCGCCAAACTCAAAGCCTCAAACTGATTAGAGAACCCTCATGCCTCTGACTCGCAAAGCCTACCGTGCCGCCATCCTGCACAGCATCGCCGACCCCGCCGAAGTCGGGATCGAAGCCTCCTACGAATATTTCGAGGACGGCCTGCTGGTGGTCGATGGCGGCAAGATCAGCGCCCTCGGCCACGCCAGTGAATTGCTGCCGACCCTGCCGGCGGACATCGAGATCACCCACTATCAGGACGCGCTGATCACCCCGGGCTTCATCGACACCCACATCCACCTGCCGCAAACCGGCATGGTCGGGGCCTACGGCGAGCAACTGCTGGACTGGCTCAACACCTACACCTTCCCGTGCGAAAGCCAGTTCGGTGACAAGGCCCACGCCGACGACGTGGCCGATATCTTTATCAAGGAGCTGCTGCGCAACGGCACCACCACCGCGCTGGTGTTCGGCAGTGTGCACCCGCAATCGGTGAATTCGTTCTTCGAAGCCGCCGAGAAGCTCGACCTGCGGATGATCGCCGGCAAGGTGATGATGGACCGCAACGCGCCGGACTATCTGACCGACACCGCCGAGTCCAGCTACGTCGAGAGCAAGGCGCTGATCGAACGCTGGCATGGCAAGGGCCGCCTGCACTACGCGGTCACCCCGCGTTTCGCTCCTACCAGCACCCCGGAGCAACTGACCCTCGCCGGCCAACTGTTGACCGAATACCCGGATCTGTACATGCAGACCCACATCAGCGAAAACCTCAAGGAAATCGAGTGGGTCAAGGAACTGTTCCCGGAGCGCAAGGGTTACCTCGACGTTTACGATCACTACAAGCTGCTCGGCGAACGCTCGGTGTTCGCCCACGGCGTGCACCTGTGCGACGACGAATGTGCGCGACTGGCGGAAACCGGCTCGGCGATCTCGTTCTGCCCGACCTCGAACTTCTTCCTCGGCAGTGGTTTGTTCAATCTGCCGATGGCCGAGAAGCACAAGCTCAACGTCGGTCTCGGCACTGACGTCGGCGGCGGCACCAGTTTCTCGCTGCTGCAAACGCTGAACGAAGCCTACAAAGTCATGCAACTGCAGGGTGCGCGGCTGAGTCCGTTCAAGTCGCTGTACCTGGCGACGCTGGGCGGTGCGCGGGCACTGCGCCTGGAAGACAAGATCGGCAACCTGCAGCCGGGTTCAGACGCCGACTTCCTAGTGCTGGATTACAACGCCACGCCGCTGCTCAGCTATCGCCTGAAACAGGCCAACAACATTGCCGAAACGTTGTTTGTGCTGATGACGCTCGGGGATGACCGCACGGTGCAGCAGACGTATGCGGCGGGTGCGCTGGTGCATCAGCGCTGAGTTTTTCCGAGGCATAAAAAATCCCCCGGTGGTGTTAGCCCCGGGGGATTTTTTGTTGCCTGTCAAAAAGCTATCGCGAGCAGGCTCACTCCTACAAGTGAACGCATTTCAAATGCAGGAGTGAGCCTGCTCGCGATGGGGTCGACTCGGTGTCAGCTCAGAGCTTGGCGCTTGGACGCCCAGGCTTCTTGGTCTGCAGCAAATGCGAGAACACCGCATGCAGATCATCCGACGCACTTTCCTCATCGAGGTTGAGCTTGCTGTCGATGTGATCCATGTGATGCATCATCAGGTCCACCGCCAGCTCACCGTTGCGCGCTTCGATGGCGTCGATCAACTGGGTGTGCTCGTCGTAGGAGCAATGCGAGCGGTTGCCGCTTTCGTACTGGGCGATGATCAGCGAGGTCTGCGAGACCAGGCTGCGCTGGAAGCTGATCAGTGGCGCGTTCTTCGCCGCTTCGGCCAGTTTCAGATGGAATTCGCCCGACAGACGGATACCGGCGCCGCGATCGCCACGGGAGAAACTGTCGCGCTCGTCGTTGACCATCTGACGCAATTCGGCGATCTGCTCGGCGGTGGCGTGCTGCACGGCCAGTTCGGTAATCGCGCGCTCCACCAGACGGCGGGCCATGAACACTTGACGCGCTTCTTCAACGCTCGGGCTGGCGACTACAGCGCCGCGGTTCGGTCGCAACAACACCACGCCTTCATGAGCCAGACGCGACAGCGCGCGGCGAATGATGGTGCGGCTGACCCCGAAGATTTCCCCCAGCGCTTCTTCGCTCAATTTTGTGCCGGGCGCCAGACGCTGTTCGAGGATGGCCTCGAAGATATGCGCGTAGACAATATCGTCCTGGGTTCCGCTGCGGCCGGCTTTGCCTGCTCGCGGTTGTTTCTTGAGGGGTTGCAACTGTTCGTTCATGGGCACTCGAGTCGGGAGAACTGCGGCGAATAGACCGTGACTGTAATACGGCACAGTAGGTCGCTGGCAAGTATCGCGTAAAAAACAGCGCGATTGTACACAATGAATGGTGGCAACACGACTGTACGGCTGTTTGTGACCACGGCTGTATTGCAACGATCCGTCAGGTTTGAGTTTAGGCTTGATCGCAGAATCCGCAGCCAGAACACAAATCCCCCTGTGGGAGCGGGCTTGCTCGCGAAAGCGGTGTGTCAGACCACATCTGCTTTTACTGACCCACCGCTTTCGCGAGCAAGCCCGCTCCCACAGGGGTTCAGGTAATTGCGGGGATCTTCATCTGTATAAGGAACACCGCCGTCATGAACGACGCCACCTACACCCGCCTGCGCCCCCTCGCCGACACTTCGCCCTCGGCGATCGTCGCCGGTTTCATCGCGATGATGACCGGCTACACCAGTTCGCTGGTGTTGATGTTCCAGGCCGGGCAAGCGGCGGGCCTGAGCAGCGGGCAGATTTCCTCGTGGATCTGGGCGATTTCCATCGGCATGGCGGTGTGTTCGATCGGTCTGTCGCTGCGCTATCGCACACCGATCACCATTGCCTGGTCGACACCCGGCGCGGCCCTGCTGATCACCAGCCTCGGTGGCGTCAGCTACGGCGAGGCCATTGGCGCCTACATCACTTGCGCGGTGCTGGTGACCATCTGCGGGCTGACCGGCAGCTTCGAACGCCTGGTGAAAAAGATCCCCGCGTCGCTGGCGGCAGCGTTGCTGGCGGGGATTCTGTTCAAGATCGGCAGCGAAATCTTCGTCGCCGCGCAGCATCGCACCGGGCTGGTGCTAGGCATGTTTTTCACCTATCTGCTGGTCAAGCGCCTGTCGCCGCGTTACGCGGTGCTTGCCGCGTTGCTGATCGGCACCGCGCTGTCGGGCTTCATGGGCCTGCTGGATTTCAGCGGTTTCCATCTGGAACTGGCAACGCCGGTGTGGACCACGCCGCACTTCTCGCTGGCCGCAACCACCAGCATCGGCATTCCGTTGTTCGTGGTGGCGATGACTTCGCAGAACATGCCCGGCATCGCCGTACTGCGCGCCGACGGCTACAACGTGCCCGCCTCGCCACTGATCACCAGCACCGGCATCGCCTCGCTGTTGCTGGCGCCATTCGGCTCCCACGGCATCAACCTCGCGGCCATCAGCGCGGCGATCTGTACCGGGCCGCACGCCCATGAGGATCGCAACAAACGCTACACCGCCGCCGTCTGGTGCGGGATTTTTTACGGGATTGCCGGCGTATTCGGCGCTACGTTGGCGGCGCTGTTTGCCGCGTTGCCAAAAGAACTGGTGCTGTCGATTGCCGCGATGGCGCTGTTCGGTTCGATCATCAACGGCCTGAGCATTGCCATGACCGAAGTGAAGGAACGCGAGGCGGCGCTGATCACCTTTATGGTCACGGCGTCGGGGTTGACGCTGTTTTCCATCGGCTCGGCGTTCTGGGGGATTGTCGCGGGGGTTTTGACGTTACTGATTTTGAATTGGCGCAAAGCCCAGGCATAAAAAAACGGCGACCCTCAGGTCGCCGTTTTTTTCAGTATCACTTGGCCGCGTTGATCGGCTTTTCCGGATACCAGACGTCCAGCAGCGGGCTGACGGTCATGCCAGTCAGTTCGCTACGGTTTTTCAGCCAGGCTTCAACGGCAGCGCGCTGCTCTTCGTTGACCGAGCCACGCTTCTGCAGGCAAACCAGACCGAAGTCATCGCCGCCAACATAACCCAGACCGTTGGCTTCCATGGCTTCTTTGATGAATGCTTCGAGGAAAGCGTCAATGGCTTCTTCGGACAAGTCTTCTTTGAAGTCCAGGTTCAGTTCGAAACCCAGCTCTTGAAATTCATCAACGCACAGTTTTTTGCGCAGACGCTGGGAACGGTTAGTCGCCATTGGAACAATCCTCTTAAGTAATAACGGCCGGCACTTTACCAGTTTAAGCGGTCAATTGCCCGACTCTCTGGGTACGGTGGCCGACCGCCTGTAAAAAAAATAACGAAATGGCCGCCCCGGGCAAGGCACAAGCTGTTACACCTTGGGGCATAATGCCGACACTTTCATGACCACTGAGGGCTTTTTCATCCATGCTCTCGTTATTTTTCCCCTCTTCTGCAGGGTTTTATTTCATATGATCAAATCGTTGCGTCCTCTCTTTCTCGCCGGCCTTCTTCTGCCCCTGGCCCTGCCGGTTGCCGCTGCCACCATCAACACCGCCCTCACCCCTAACGTCGAAAAAGCCCTCAAGGCCAGCAAGCTGCAGCCGACTGCGCTGTCGCTGGTGATGATTCCGCTCGACGGCCCGGGCAATCCGACCGTGTATAACGCCGACGTCTCGGTCAACCCGGCCTCGACCATGAAACTGGTCACCACCTACGCCTCGCTGGAAATGCTCGGCCCCAACCATCAGTGGAAAACCGAGTTCTACACCGATGGCGACCTCAGTGGCGGCATTCTCAACGGCAACCTGTACCTCAAGGGCGGCGGCGATCCGAAGCTGAACATGGAAAAACTCTGGCTGCTGATGCGCGACCTGCGCGCCAACGGCGTGACCCAGGTCACCGGCGACCTGATCCTCGACCGCGGCTTCTTCATCCAGCCGCAACTGCCCGAGTTCAACGACGACGGCAACGACGAGAACAAGCCATTCCTGGTCAAACCCGACTCGCTGCTGGTCAACCTCAAGGCCCTGCGCTTCGTCGCGCGCAATGATGGAGGCCGGGTGCTGATCTCGGTGGAGCCGCCGATTGCCAGCGTGCGCATCGAAAACACGGTCAAGGCGCTCAACTCCAAACAGTGCACCGGGGGTGTGCGCTACAACCCGGTGACCCAGGCGGACGGCAGCGTCACCGTGACCGTCGCCGGTCAGTTGGGCGAAGGCTGCAGCTCGCAGACTTATCTGTCGCTGCTTGACCACGCGACCTACACCGCCGGTGCCGTGCGCGCGATCTGGAAAGAACTGGGCGGCAGCATCCAGGGCAAGGATCGCCTCGCCGCGACCCCGAGCGGCGCCAAGCTGCTGGCCCGCGCCTACTCGCCGGATCTGGCGGAAATTATCCGCGACATCAACAAATACAGTAACAACACCATGGCCCAGCAGTTGTTCCTGAGCCTCGGTCAGAAGTACCGCAACGAAGCCGACGGTGACGACGCCAAGGCCGCGCAACGGGTGGTTCGTCAGTGGCTGGCGAAAAAAGGCATCACCGCGCCGCACCTGGTAATGGAAAACGGCTCCGGGCTGTCGCGCGCCGAACGCGTCAGCGCCCGCGAGATGGCCAACATGCTGCAAGCCGCCTGGCATAGCCCGTACGCCGCCGAGTACATCAGCTCCATGCCGATTGCCGGCACCGACGGCACCATGCGCAAACGCCTGAAGACCACCGCGATGCGCGGCGAGGCCCACGTCAAGACCGGCACCCTGAACACCGTGCGCGCCATCGCCGGCTTCAGCCGCGACGTCAACGGCAATACCTGGGCGGTGGTGGCGATCCTCAACGACAAGGCCCCGTTCGGCGCGTCGTCGGTGCTGGATCAGGTGCTGCTGGATCTGTACAAGCAGCCGCGCCTGCCGCAGACGGCTTCGGCCCTGTAAACCACCGTCGAACCTGTGGATGCAACTCTCTGTGGCGAGGGAGCTTGCTCCCGCTGGGCTGCGCAGCGGCCCCAATGTTTTTGTGAGCGCTACGCACTCAAGCGGGAGCAAGCTCCCTCGCCACAAAACAGGGTTCCACAGGGGATTGGTGTAACGGCTCAGCTCATCTGCTCGACCCGATCGCGCCCGCCCTGCTTCGCCGCATACACCCCCGAATCCGCCCGCAGCAGCAGCGCATCCGCGCCTTCCCCCGGGCGCCAGCTGGCGATGCCGAAACTGGCCGTCACCACCCCGACCACATCCACCGGCGCACTGCGCAGGCCTTGCCACAACTCCACCGCCAGCATGTACGCATGCTCGCCGTCGATGTCCGGGCACAGCACCATGAACTCTTCACCACCGAGACGACAGAACACATCAGTCCGCCGTAAACGATGGCCGATGCGCTCGCACACCGCCTGCAGCACCCGATCGCCCACGGCATGGCCGTACTGGTCGTTGATGCGTTTGAAGTGATCGATATCGAGCATGATTACTGACAGCTCACCGCCGCCGCGCTCGACCCGGGCCATTTCGGTAGTCAGGCGCTCCTGGAAGTAGCGGCGGTTGTGGATACCGGTCAGCGAGTCGGTGACCGATAGCGCCCGCAATTCCTCCTCCACCCGTTTCAAATCGGAAATGTCCGAGATGTAGCCGTGCCACAGCACGCCGCCGCCCGGCAGCTCTTCCGGCGTCGCCTCGCCGCGCACCCAGCGCAGGCCGCGCTCGGGCAACTGCACACGGTATTCCTCGCGCCATGGGCTGAGGCTGTCCGCCGAAGCACGGATCGAGCTGCGCACTCGCGAGACGTCTTGTGGATGGATGCGGGTGAAAATCGCCTCGGCATTGAGCAGCAGCACGTCCGGCTCCAGCTCGTAGATCTCGCGGATGCCATCGCTGGCGTAGATCACGCTGAAGCGCCCGTCGAACTCCATCTTGAATTGGTAGATGCCGCCGGGCACGTGGGCGCTGAGCTTTTTCAGCAATACATCGCGCGCCGCCAGCGCTTCGTGCACGCGCTTGCGCTCGGTGATGTCGATGCAGATCGCCAGATGCCCGACCCACAAACCCTGCTCATCGAGCACCGGGGTGGCGAGCATGTTCACCGGCAGATGACTGCCGTCGCTGCGCACCAGCGTCCATTCGCGCGCCTCATGACCGCCGACCTCGCCGCCCTCGACCAACATCGCGTGGCAGGTCGGAATGCTCTTGCCGTAACGCGCACTCAACTCCGCCGAACGCGCGGCCAGTTCTCGCGGCAGATGCAGGTTTTCCAGGGTCATGTGCCCGACCACATCGGCGCTGCTGTAGCCGAGCATCTGTTCGGCGCCAGGGTTGAAGGTGTTGATCACCCCGCGCAGGTCGGTGGCGATGATTGCCACTTGGGTCGCGGCATTCAGCACGCCGCGCAACTGACCGTGGGTGCCGCGCAATTCCTGCTCGCGGGCGTGCAGTTCCTGGGTGCGCAGTTCGACCATGCGCAAGGCGCGCTGGCGTTGACTGACCAGCACGTAAAGCAGTGCGCTGAGCAACAGACTCAGCAGCGCCCCCAGCACCACCAGGCTGCTGATCGACGAATGGTTGGCCTGCAGAAAGGCTTCGCTGGGCTGCATGTCCACTTGATAGTCATGGTCGGCCATGCGCAACAGACGTGTGGCGGACAGATCACTGGCCCCGGCCTGGTTGGCGGACTCGTAGAGCACTTCATGCTGTTCATCGGTGGACAGGTCGAGAATGCGTACATTGAGGAAATCCTGGTGCTCCTCCGGCAGTCCGTCGGCCAGCAACTGCTGCATGCTGATCACCGCCATCACATAGCCTTGCGGCGGCCCTTTCGGTGCCCCTTCACGAGTGACCGGCGCCAGCAGCAACACGCCCCGGGCATACGCCGGATCAATCCCCACCAGATGCAATGGCTGCGACACCACCATGTGCCCGGTGCGGTCGGCGCGTTCCAGCGTCGCCCGGCGCAACGGTTGCGCCAGCAAGTCGTAACCCAGCGGTGTGGGCAAGCGGCTGAGGCTCTGGGTGTAGATCACCGGTACGTATTCGGGGCGATCAGCGGCGGTCTGCAACTGATCGTCAGCGTTCAGTTCACGAAAGGTGAAGGTACTGAAGCCTTCGTTACGCACGGCCTGTTCGACCGCCGGGCGTTCGGCACGGCTGATCCGCGGCGCATAGGAATAGGCCTGGGTGCGTAATAGAAGCGGTTTGGCATAGCCGTCGAATTCGCTGCGTGAGACCGAATCGGAGTTGGCGAAGAAACGGCGCAGGCCGTCGAGACGCTGTTCCTGATCCTGGAAACGTTCTTCGATGCGGCTGTAACGCTCATTGGCCAGCAGCTGGAAGCGTTGGCGCAGTTGATGGTGAAACTGATTGAGGGTGGCCCAGGCGAGCAGCCCCGTGAGAATCCCGCCGGCGAGCAATACCAGCAGCGCGACCAACCAGGCCGAGACGTCTTCGCTGATAAAACCCAGAATCTTTGGGCGCACGGGGTGCAACGACATAGGGGCAACTCACGACGCCATTGTTTCGGGGGAAAACCCCATTGGCCATGAGTTGAGTTATAGCTATTAGCCATTAATTTGGCTAGCGCTGATCGGATCCAAGAGCCTTTAAAAATCAAGGCTCTGTGGATCCAACCCGCCCAAGCGTCAACGAGCCGTGATTTTCCAGGCGCGGTGGATCTTGGTGTTACGCGCAAAATCCGGATCGATGGTCTGCGCACTGATTTCCTCGACCGCGTAACGTTCGGCCAGGTTCTCCTCCAGCTGGAACTTGCGGAAGTTGTTGGAGAAATACAGCACGCCACCCGGCGCCAGACGTGCCATGGCCAAGTCGATCAACTGCACCTGATCACGCTGCACGTCGAAGATGCCTTCCATGCGCTTGGAGTTGGAGAAGGTCGGCGGGTCGATGAAGATCAGGTCGTACTCGTCGCGGCTGCTTTCCAGCCACGCCATCACGTCGCCCTGCTCCAGACGGTTCTTGTCGGAGAAGCCGTTCAGCGACAGGTTGCGCCGCGCCCAGTCGAGGTAAGTCTTCGACAGGTCGACGCTGGTGGTACTGCGCGCGCCGCCCTTGGCCGCGTGCACACTGGCGGTCGCGGTGTAGCAGAACAGATTGAGGAAGCGCTTGCCGGCGGCCTCTTTCTGAATGCGCATACGCATTGGCCGGTGATCGAGGAACAGCCCGGTGTCGAGGTAGTCGGTGAGGTTCACCAGCAGCTTGACGCCACCTTCGCTGACCTCATTGAACTTGCCTTGCGCCGCCTGACGCTCGTATTGCTTGGTGCCGCTCTGACGCTCGCGGCGTTTGACCACCACGCGGCTCTTGTCGACGTTCAGCGCCTGCGGGATCGCCGCCAGGGCATCGAACATGCGCGCCGAGGCCTTTTCCGGATCGATCGACTTCGGCGCGGCGTATTCCTGCACGTGCACCCAGTCGTGGTACAGGTCGATGGCCATGGCGTATTCCGGCATGTCGGCATCGTAGACGCGGTAGCAGTCGATGCCTTCGCGCTTGACCCACTTGCTCATCGCCTTGAGGTTTTTCTGCAGGCGGTTGGCAAACATCTGCCCGCCTTCGCTCAGGCGCGGCTGCTCGACCACTGGCGCCGGGGCTGGCGTCGGTTTGATCGGGTTGCCGTTCTTGTTGAACTTGCGCTCTTGCGGCTCGTTCGGGGTCTGATCGTAGGCTGCTTGCTCGCGCTCGGCCTGACGCTGTTCCGGAGTCCGCCGCTCGCCGGTGACGAACTGGTCCGGCAGCACCTTGATCAGCAGCAGTTTGCACGGCAGCGCGCCGTTCCAGAACGAATACTGTTTGTGGCTGCGAATGCCCATGCGCTTGCCCAGATCCGGGGCGCCGGTGAATACCGCCGCTTCCCAGTTCAAGCAGGCCTGTCGCAGGCGCTCGCCGAGGTTCTGGTAGAGATAGAGCAGGCTGGCTTCGTCGCCCAGACGCTCGCCGTACGGTGGGTTGCAGATCACCAGACCTTTCTGGTTCTGGTCCGGACGCGGCTCGAAGGTCGCGACTTCGCCCTGATAGATCTTGATCCACTCGCTCAGACCAGCGCGTTCGACGTTATTGCGGCCCGGCTGAATCAGGCGCGGGTCGGCTTCGTAACCGCGAATCCACAGCGGCGGCTTGGCCAGACCGGCAGCGGCACGCTCGACGGCTTCTTCATGGAGTTTTTTCCACAGCGCCGGAACGTGGCCGAGCCAGGCGGTGAAGCCCCACTGCTCGCGGCGCAGGTTCGGCGCCATGTCGGCGGCGATCATCCCGGCTTCGACGAGGAACGTACCGACACCGCACATCGGGTCAGCCAGCGCGCCGCCTTCGGCCGCAATGCGCGGCCAGCCGGAACGGATCAGGATCGCTGCCGCGAGGTTTTCCTTCAGCGGCGCCGCGCCCTGCTGCAGGCGGTAACCGCGCTGGTGCAGGCTGTGGCCGGAAAGGTCGAGGGACAGGATCGCTTCGCCGCGATCCAGGCGCAGGTGAATGCGCAGATCCGGGTTGAGCTTGTCGATCGACGGACGGTCGCCTTGCTGGGTACGCAGTTTGTCGACGATGGCGTCCTTGACTTTCAGCGCGCCGAAGTGGGTGTTGTCGATGCCCGAGCCGTGGCCACTGAATTCGACGGCCAGGGTGCCGTCGGCGAGCATGTGATCCTGCCACTCGACGTCAAGCACGCCGTGGTACAGGTCTTCGGCGTCTTTCATCGGGAAGCGCTTGAGCACCAGCAACACCCGGTTGGCCAGACGCGACCACAGGCACAGGCGATAAGCGGTTTCCATGGTCGCCATGCCACGCACGGCGGAGGTGTGCTCGCGGGCGTCTTCAAGGCCAAGCCCGACGGCTTCCTCGATGAGCAGGCCTTCAAGGCCTTTGGGGCAAGTGAGGAAGAGTTCGAAACGGTCGGACATGGTATTTCCAGAGCCTTTGGCTAGTGAACCGGCAACGCATTGCCGATCCGGTTTTCAATCAGGCGCTTTTCTAAAAGAGCGCCCGCGTGGCACGAAGGTGTGCCGTTCCATCCCCGCTGCTCGGGTTAAAAGAGCTTAGATGCAAGGACAGGTATTAAAGTTGATGAAACAAAATGACTCAAAGCAACCCTTCGTCGAATATTACCCCAGCGTAAACGTGGGTCATTCTCACTAAAGGATTAACCCCATCATCCAGTGCGGGGCCGATCATACCGGGGTTTGCTGAAAAAACGTTCATGAAACCCGTCGTTACTTATGGCTGTAGCACTATTTTCGTTACGTCCTTATGACAAAACGATCATTCCCTCGGTGTGACTCATTGGTTAGAACTGACCACAGGTTGACGTCGCAACGGCGTCAACACCTTGGCTCGCCACGCCGGCAGCGAGCCGCCCAACGGCAGAGTTTTTTCTGCCAGACCTCGGTTGAGGTCAACGCGACGAAAACAGTCAACAAGTGAGGGAAACACCCTATGAGAAGACTTAAGCGTGATCCGTTGGAAAGAGCATTTTTGCGCGGATATCAATATGGCGTTGGTGGCAAATCCCGCGAGCTTTGCCCATTTACTCTACCGTCGGTACGCCAAGCCTGGATCAACGGCTGGCGAGAAGGACGCGGCGACAACTGGGACGGTATGACCGGCACTGCGGGAATCCACAGACTCAACGAACTTCACGCCGTCGGCTGACACAGGGCACTTATTGCAACACGACAATCTGAATTTCTAGCGACTTACCATGCACGTCCTTCCCGGACGGCGGGCTACGGCCCAGGGGCTCCTTCGAGGAGCCCTTTTTTATGCCCGCAAATCATTTGAACTGCACACATAACCTGTGGGAGCGGGCTTGCTCGCGAAAGCGTCGTGTCAGCCACCGCAAATGTTGACTGAAACAGCGCTTTCGCGAGCAAGCCCGCTCCCACAATCGGATCAGCGCAAGGCGGCGATCGCGTCCACCGATTCACGAATCAGCGCCGGGCCCTTATAGATGAAGCCCGAGTAAATCTGCACCAGGCTCGCCCCCGCCGTGATCTTCTGCGCCGCATGCTTGCCTTCGGTGATGCCACCGGCCGCAATGATCGGCAACCGACCACCCAGCTCCGCCGCCAACACCTTCACGGTATGCGTGCTCTTGTCACGCACCGGGGCGCCGGACAGACCGCCCGCCTCGTCACCATGCTCCATGCCTTCGACGCCAACGCGACTCAGAGTGGTGTTGGTGGCGATCACTGCGTCCATACCGGTTTCGATCAGCGCCTGAGCCACCTGCGCCGTTTCTTCGTCGGTCATGTCCGGAGCGATCTTGATCGCCAGCGGTACGTGCTTGCCGTGACGCAGGGCCAGTTCGGCGCGGCGCGTGGCCAAGTCCGCCAGCAACTGCTTGAGCGAATCACCGAACTGCAGGCTGCGCAGGCCCGGGGTGTTCGGCGAGCTGACGTTGACCGTGACATAGCTGGCGTGGGCATACACCTTGTCCAGGCAGATCAGGTAGTCGTCCACCGCGCGCTCGACCGGAGTGTCGAAGTTCTTGCCAATGTTGATCCCCAGCACGCCCTTGTATTTGGCCGCCGCGACCCGCGCCAGCAGGTTATCCACACCGAGGTTGTTGAAGCCCATGCGATTGATGATCGCCTCGGCTTCCGGCAGACGGAAGATCCGTGGTTTCGGGTTGCCCGGCTGCGGACGCGGGGTCACGGTGCCGATTTCGACGAAACCGAAACCCAGTTGCGAGAAACCGTCGATGGCCGCGCCGTTCTTGTCCAGACCGGCCGCCAGCCCCACCGGGTTCGGGAAGTCCAGGCCCATGACCGTCACCGGCACATTCGCCGGCTTCTTGCACAGCATGCCGTTGAGGCCCAAACGCCCACCCGCGCCGATCAGATCCAGCGACAGATCGTGGGAGGTTTCCGGGGAAAGTTTGAACAACAGCTGACGGGCCAGGGTGTACATGGGCGGCGATGACTCGGGCGGCGAAAAGAGGCGGCGATTATAGCCGGGCAACGTCCCCCGGCGCGAGGCACACAGGTAAATCAGCCTGACTGGCATATGCCTTGCACTTTCAGGGTATCAGCCCACAGGCCAATGGCGGCGTGCGGGCACGGACAATGGCGTCGTTCGCAGGTTTTGCCTTAGCAAAGCCTGGGACGGCGTTTTTTTTGAGGGTGGCTTTATATGAGTGATTCATCCGTCGGGCCGCTGGCCTGGGTCAACGGCAGTGATGCTCCGGAAAAAAGCGTGATCAACCTCGGCTTCATGGCCCTGAGCGATTGCGCTTCGGTGGTCGTTGCCGCGACACAGGGCTTCGCCCAGCCCAACGGCCTGACGATCAACCTCAAGCGCCAGGCGTCCTGGGCGACCTTGCGCGACAAACTGGTCAGCGGCGAACTGGATGTGGCCCACAGCCTGTATGGGCTGATTTACGCCGTGCATCTGGGCATCGGTGGCGTGGCGCCGAGCGACATGGCGGTGCTGATGGGGCTGAACCAGAACGGCCAGAGCCTCAACCTGTCTCACGGTTTGCAGCAACTGGGCGTGACCAGTCCTGAAGCACTCGATCGGCAGGCGCACCAAACCCGCGCAAAACTGACCTTCGCCCAGACCTTTCCCACCGGCACC
Source organism: Pseudomonas sp. S3(2024) (assembly GCF_036861315.1). Lineage (NCBI taxonomy): Bacteria > Pseudomonadati > Pseudomonadota > Gammaproteobacteria > Pseudomonadales > Pseudomonadaceae > Pseudomonas > Pseudomonas sp. S3(2024). Next base: position 165,917 of record NZ_JAZAQQ010000010.1, read on the forward strand.
CATGCGATGTGGCTGTATTACTGGCTGGCGAGTCAGGGCATTCATCCGTTGCAGGACGTCGACAGCGTGGTGGTGCCGCCGCCGCAAATGGTCGCTCACCTGCAAGCCGGGCGTATCGATGGCTTCTGCGTCGGTGAGCCGTGGGCGGCCAGCGCCGTGCAACAGGATCTGGGGTTCACCCTCGCTACCAGCCAGAGCATCTGGCCTGACCACCCGGAAAAAGTCCTTGGCTGCACCCGCGCGTTCGTCGAGCAATACCCCAACACCGCCCGGGCGCTGGTGATGGCGATCCTCGAGGCCAGCCGCTTCATCGAGCAAAACCCGGAAAACCGCCGCAGCACCGCGCAGATGCTGAGCGCCCCGGAGTATCTCGACGCTCCGCTGTCCTGCATCGAGCCGCGTTTTCTCGGTGATTACGCCGATGGCCTCGGCAATCGCTGGCAGGACCCGCACGCCTTGCGCTTTCACGGCAACGGCGAGGTGAATCTGCCGTACCTGTCCGACGGCATGTGGTTCATGACCCAATTCCGCCGTTGGGGCCTGTTACGCGAGGATCCCGACTACCTCGCGGTGGCCCGCCAGGTTCAGCAACTGGACATTTACCGCGAAGCAGCCACCGCCGTCGGTGTCGCGGCCTGGGGCAAGGAGATGCGCAGCAGCCAGTTGCTCGATGGCAAAGTCTGGGACGGCAGCGATCCGGCCGCTTACGCCCGCAGCTTCAAGTTGCACGCCCTAAGCGACAGCGCCCCCCTTCTCGCCCGCCGCTGACAGGAGACCGCCAATATGCTGCGCATTCTGCTGATCAACGACACCGCGAAAAAAGTCGGCCGCTTGAAGGCCGCGCTGACCGAGGCCGGCTTCGAGGTCATCGATGAATCCGGCCTGACCATCGACCTGCCGGCCCGCGTCGAAACGGTGCGCCCGGACGTGATTCTGATCGATACCGAGTCACCGAGCCGCGATGTCATGGAGCAAGTGGTGCTGGTCAGCCGCGACCAGCCCCGGCCGATCGTGATGTTCACCGACGAACACGACCCGGGGGTGATGCGCCAGGCGATCAAGTCCGGGGTCAGTGCCTACATCGTCGAGGGCATTCACGCCCAGCGCCTGCAGCCGATTCTCGATGTGGCCATGGCGCGCTTCGAAAGCGATCAGGCCTTGCGCGCGCAACTGCTGGCCCGCGACCAGCAATTGGCCGAGCGCAAACGCATCGAACTGGCCAAAGGGCTGCTGATGAAAATGAAGGACTGCAACGAGGAAGAGGCCTACACCCTGATGCGCCGACAGGCCATGAGTCGCCAGCAGAAGCTGATTCAGGTGGCGGAGCAGATCATTGCCATGAGTGAGTTGCTCGGCTGAAGGCCTGCGCTGGCTTTCCCGGCCCCTTCGCGAGCAAGCCCGCTCCCACATTTGGAACGCAATCTCCTGTGAAGCAGGTCGGGGTTCCACTTTGAAAGGCATTCCCTGTGGGAGCGGGCTTGCTCGCGAAGGCCGCGACGCGGTTTCACTTATTGGCACAAATCTGGCTAAGCATTCAGCACAGGTAACCAACGGCGGTTGCCCCACCCACGACAAAGACGTCGCTCACCCCGCTCGCCCACATCGGCGAACCAGGTAGCGGCGTTTTTGCGTTTTGGCCCCACAGCTCGGGGCCGGTGGTGCGGCCGTGGCGGCGCGCCACCTGCTGTGACTCCTTTCGAGACTCTTTTCAGCTGAGGTGCGCGATGAATTCAAGCTTCTGGAAATCCGGCCACACCCCGACCCTGTTCGCAGCGTTCCTGTATTTCGACCTGAGCTTCATGGTCTGGTACCTGCTCGGCCCGTTAGCGGTGCAGATCGCCGCCGACCTGCACCTGACCACGCAACAACGTGGTCTGGTGGTGGCGACGCCGATTCTGGCGGGTGCGGTGCTGCGCTTTGTGATGGGCATGCTGGCCGATCGTCTGTCGCCGAAAACCGCTGGCCTGATCGGTCAGGTGATCGTGATCTGCGCGTTGTTCGGCGCGTGGAAACTCGGCATCCACAGTTATGAACAGGCGCTGATTCTGGGACTGTTCCTCGGCATGGCCGGTGCTTCGTTTGCTGTGGCCCTGCCGCTGGCCTCGCAATGGTATCCGCCGCAGCATCAGGGCAAGGCCATGGGCATCGCCGGCGCCGGTAACTCCGGCACCGTGTTTGCCGCACTGATTGCCCCGGTGCTGGCTGCGGCGTTCGGCTGGAGCAACGTGTTCGGTTTCGCCCTGATTCCATTGATCCTGACGCTGGTGCTGTTCGCCTGGCTGGCAAAAAACGCCCCGCAGCGGCCCAAGGCCAAAGCCATGGCCGACTACTTCAAGGCCCTTGGCGACCGCGACAGTTGGTGGTTCATGTTTTTCTACAGCGTGACCTTCGGCGGCTTCATCGGCCTGGCCAGCGCCCTACCCGGCTACTTCAACGACCAATACGGCCTGAGTCCTGTCACGGCGGGTTACTACACCGCTGCCTGCGTGTTCGGTGGCAGCCTGATGCGTCCGCTCGGTGGTGCGTTGGCTGATCGCTTCGGCGGCATCCGCACTTTGCTGGCGATGTACACCGTAGCGGCAATCTGCATCGCCGCTGTCGGTTTCAACCTGCCCAGTTCCTACGCCGCACTGGCGTTGTTCGTCTGCACCATGCTCGGTCTCGGCGCCGGCAACGGCGCGGTGTTCCAGTTGGTGCCGCAACGTTTTCGCCTGGAGATCGGGGTGATGACCGGGCTGATCGGCATGGCCGGCGGCATTGGCGGTTTTGCCCTGGCGGCCGGCATGGGCGCGATCAAGCAAAGTACCGGCAGCTATCAACTGGCGCTGTGGTTGTTCGCCAGCCTCGGCGTGTTGGCGTGGTTCGGTCTGCACGGGGTCAAGCGTCGCTGGAGAACCACCTGGGGTTCGGCGGCGGTCACCGCTGCGCGAGTCTGAGGCGTCGATGCCCCTGCAACTGAGCTTTGCCCAGGCCAGCGCCACCGGCCCGCGCGCGGAAAATCAGGACGCCCTGCGCCTGGTGACGCCCGCCCCGGCGCTGGCCGCCAGCAAAGGCTATCTGGTCGCCATCGCCGACGGTGTCAGCCAATGCGCCGACGGCGGCTTGGCCGCGCGCTCGACCCTGCAAGCACTGGCGATGGATTACTACGCCACACCGCAAACCTGGAGCGTGGCCCAGGCGCTGGATCGCCTGCTGCTCGCGCAAAATCGCTGGTTACAGGCCAATGGCGGCGGGCAACCGTTGCTGACCACGGTCAGCGCGCTGGTCCTGCGCGGTCGGCGTTTCACCCTGGCCCACGTCGGCGATTGCCGGGTCTATCGCTGGCAGGCCGACGCTTTGCAGCGGATTTCGCAGGATCATGTCTGGGAGCAGCCGGGCATGCAGCACGTGCTCAAACGCGCGCTGGGGCTGGATCAGCATCTGGTACTGGATTTTCTCGACGGTGAATTACGCGAGGGCGAATGTTTCGTGCTGCTCAGCGATGGCGTCTGGTCGACCTTGGGCGATACCGCAATCGCGGCGATTCTGCGCGATCAGCCGGATCTCGACCGCGCCGCACACACACTGGTCAATGCCGCGCATCTGGCCGGCAGTCAGGACAACGCCAGTGCGTTGCTGGTGCGGGTGGATGCGCTCGGCGAAGCGAACATCGGCGATGCGCTGATTCACTTACAGCAATGGCCGCTGCCGCCAGCGCTGAAAACCGGGCAGATGTTTGAAGGCTGGCAGGTGCAAGGCGTTGTCGCTCAGAGCCAGCAATCGCTGCTGTATCGAGTGCTGGATGGCCAAGCTCGGGGCTGGTTGTTGAAAACCCTGCCGGCGCGGCTGGCCGATGATCCCAAGGCCGGGCAAGCCTTGCTGTCGGAAGAATGGTTCCTCAAGCGTGTCGCCGGTCGGCATTTTCCTGAAGTCCATGCCGGCACTCAGCGTCAGCATTTGTACTACGTGATGCGCGAATATTCCGGGATGACCCTGGCGCAGCTGTTTCAAAACAGCAACCCGTTGCCGTTTGCGCAGTGGCAGGAGATTGCCGAGCGCTTGCTGCGGGCGGTAGGCCTGCTGCATCGGCGGCAGATTCTGCACCGCGACATCAAGCCGGAAAACCTGCATCTGGGTGACGATGGCGAGTTGCGCCTGCTGGATTTTGGTCTGGCGTACTGCCCCGGTCTGTCCGAAGACACCCCGTCAACGCTGCCGGGAACGCCCAGCTATATCGCCCCGGAAGCCTTTCGCGGCGAGCCACCGAGTGCGCAACAGGATCTGTACGCGGTGGGCGTGACCCTGTTTTTCCTGCTGACCGGGCATTTTCCCTATGGCGAGGTCGAAGCGTTCCAGCGGCCGCGATTCGGCCTGCCGGTGAGTGCTGGTCGCTACCGCCCGGACGTGCCGGAATGGATTGCGCAGAGTCTGGAGCGTGGCGTGGCGGCGGATCCGCAACAGCGCTTTGAAACGGCTGAGGAATGGTTGCTGGTGCTGGAACAAGGTGAGCGGCGCAGTTTGAGTGTGCGACCCAGGCCTTTGCTGGAGCGTGAGCCGTTGACGGTCTGGCGGACGGTGGCGTTGTTGGCCTTGCTGGGGAATCTGGTGCTGCTGGTGGTGTTGTTTCACCGCTGATACCGCGTCGCGCCCTTCGCGAGCAAGCCCGCTCCCACAGGGGATTTGTGAACGACACCGATCCACTGTGGGAGCGGGCTTGCTCGCGAAGGCGTCCGTCCAATCACTACAAATCCTTCTGTTTGAACGCTCCACGAATGGGCAGCCCGCTTCGATAAGGTGCAAAAAACCATGATGAACGCCGACAAAACGCAATAAACCCGCCACCCCCACACTTGGCACAACCACTGCATTACCCGTTTCACCATACATAAAGCCCAGCCCTCAACGACGAAGGCTGCGCTTCCCGAGAGAACGGGACCAGGACAAAGGCGTCCTCGCTAGGCAACTAGCGGGACGCCTTTTTTTGTTTGCGCAACATTTGTCGAGCACGGCCTGACTGCCCACAAGAGGCCAGCCACCGCTCCCCGGAGAACCTGATGAAAAAACTCAAACTGGTGATGATCGGCAATGGCATGGCTGGGGTTCGCACCCTGGAAGAACTGCTCAAGCTGAGCAACGAGCTGTACGACATCACGGTCTTCGGTGCCGAACCGCACACCAACTACAACCGCATCCTGCTGTCGCCGGTGCTGGCCGGTGAACAGACCTTCGAAGAGATCGTGCTCAACGACCTCGACTGGTACCTGGAAAACCACATCAAGTTGCTGCTCAACCGCAAGGTGGTGCAGATCGACCGAGTCAAACGCCGGGTGATCGCCGATGACGGCACCGAGGCTGAATATGATCGCCTGCTGATCGCCACCGGCTCGACGCCGTTCATCCTGCCGATTCCGGGCAATGACTTGCAGGGTGTGATCGGCTACCGCGACATCGCCGACACCCAAACGATGATCGACACCGCCAAAACCCACAAGCACGCGGTGGTCATCGGCGGCGGCCTGCTCGGCCTCGAAGCCGCCAACGGCCTGATGCTGCGCGGCATGCACGTCACCGTGGTGCACATCGGCGAATGGCTGCTGGAGCGACAACTGGACAAGACCAGCGGCCAACTGCTGCAAACGGCGCTCGAAGCCCGTGGCCTGCATTTTCGCCTGTGCGAACAGACGCAGGCCCTGCACGACGCAGGCAACGGCCGGGTCGGCTCGGTGCAATTCAAGAACGGCGAGATCATCCCCGCCGATCTGGTGGTGATGGCCGCCGGCATCCGCCCCAATACCGAACTGGCGGAACGCGCCGGCATCCCCTGCAATCGCGGGATTCTGGTCAACGACACCCTGCAAACCTACGATCCGCGCATCTATGCCATCGGCGAGTGCGCCAGCCATCGCGGCATCGCTTATGGCCTGGTGGCGCCGCTGTTCGAACAGGCCAAGGTCTGCGCCAATCACCTCGCACAACTGGGTTTCGCCCGCTATCAGGGCTCGGTGACCTCGACCAAATTGAAAGTCACCGGCATCGACCTGTTTTCCGCCGGTGATTTCATGGGCGGCGAAGGCACCGAAACCATCACCCTCTCCGACCCGATCGGCGGCGTGTACAAAAAACTGGTGATCAAGGATGACGTGCTGGTCGGCGCCTGTCTGTACGGCGATACGGCAGATGGCGGTTGGTATTTCCGGCAGATTCGTGAGAATCACGCCATCGGCGAGATCCGCGATCACCTCATGTTCGGAGAAAACGCACTTGGCGACGTAGGACATCAGGGCCAGGACAAAGCCATGAGCATGGCTGACACTGCCGAAGTCTGCGGCTGCAACGGCGTGTGCAAAGGCACCATCGTCAAGGCGATTCAGGAACACGGCCTGTTCAGCGTCGATGACGTGAAGAAGCACACCAAGGCTGCCAGTTCCTGCGGCTCCTGCGCCGGGCTGGTCGAGCAGATCCTGATCAACACCGTCGGCGGCGCGGCGGACGTCAAACCGAAAAGCGAAAAAGCCATCTGCGGTTGCAGCGACCTCAACCACGGGCAGATCCGCCAGGCGATCCGCGAACAGCATCTGCTGACCATCGCCGGCACCATGAGCTACCTCAACTGGCGCACCCCGAACGGCTGTGCCACCTGCCGGCCGGCACTGAACTACTACCTGATTTCCACCTGGCCCGGCGAAGCCAGGGACGATCCGCAATCGCGCCTGATCAACGAACGCGCCCACGCCAACATACAGAAGGACGGCACCTATTCGGTGGTGCCACGGATGTGGGGCGGCGTGACCAACCCCTCGGAATTGCGCCGGATTGCCGACGTGGCTGACAAGTACAACGTACCGATGGTCAAGGTCACCGGCGGTCAGCGCATCGACCTGCTGGGGATCAAGAAGCAGGACTTGCCGGGCGTCTGGAAAGACCTCGACATGCCGTCCGGCCACGCCTACGGCAAATCCATTCGCACCGTGAAAACCTGCGTCGGCAGCGAGTTCTGCCGCTTCGGCACGCAGAACTCGACGCAGTTGGGCATTGAGCTTGAGCACGACCTGTTCAACATGTGGTCGCCGCACAAAGTGAAACTCGCTGTCTCCGGATGCCCACGCAACTGCTCGGAAGCGGGGATCAAGGACGTAGGAATCATCGGTGTCGACTCCGGCTGGGAGATGTACATCGGCGGCAACGGCGGGATCAAGACCGAAGTCGCCGAGTTCTTCGTCAAGCTGAAAACCGCCGAGGAAGTTCGTGAATACAACGGCGCGTTCCTGCAGCTGTATCGCGAAGAAGCCTTTTACCTCGAACGCACCGTGCACTACCTGCAACGGGTCGGCATGGAGCACATCAAGCAGGCCGTGCTTGAAGATCCGGAGCGGCGCAAGGCCCTGAACGAGCGTCTGCAGTTCTCCCTGTCGTTCGAACAGGACCCGTGGAAAGAGCGTCTGGCGCAGCCGCAACTGAAGAAAGAATTCGAGGTGATCCCCGTGAAAAACCTGGAGGTGCCGGCATGAATTGGCTCGATATCTGTGCCCTGGAAGAGATCAATGCCCTCGGTTCGCGGATCATTGCCGGGCCGAAAGGTGACATCGCGATTTTTCGTACAAGCGACGACGAAGTTTTCGCCCTCGACGATCGCTGCCCGCACAAGGGCGGGCCGTTGTCACAGGGTTTGATCTACGGCAAACGTGTGGCCTGCCCGCTGCACAACTGGCAGATCGACCTGCAAACCGGCGAGGCTCAGGCCCCGGACATCGGCTGCGCGCACCATCATCCGGCCCGGGTCGAAAACGGCCGCGTGCAGCTGGCACTGCGGGATGCGGTCTGATGAACCGCCAGACGACCGCCTCGACCTGCTGTTATTGCGGCGTCGGCTGCGGCGTGCTGATCGAGCATGACGGCGAGCGCATTCTCGGCGTCAGCGGCGATCCGGCGCACCCGGCCAACTTCGGCAAATTGTGCAGCAAAGGCTCGACCCTGCACCTGACCGGCGATCTGGCCGCCCGGGCGCTGTACCCGGAGCTGCGTCTGGGCAAAGGCCTGGCGCGCAGTCGCTGCGACTGGAATACGGCGCTGGATCACGCGACCCAGGTCTTTGCCGAGACCATCGCCGAACACGGCCCGGACAGCGTGGCGTTTTACATCTCCGGACAGTTGCTGACCGAGGACTATTACGCCTTCAACAAATTGGCGCGAGCGCTGGTCGGGACCAACAACATCGACAGCAATTCCCGGCTGTGCATGTCGTCAGCGGTGGTCGGTTACAAGCGCAGCCTCGGCGCCGATGCGCCGCCGTGCAGCTATGAAGATCTGGAGCTCAGCGATTGCGTGATGATCGCCGGCAGTAACATGGCCTACGCCCACCCGGTTCTTTTCCGACGCCTTGAAGAGGCAAAATCGCGCCGACCGCAGATGAAGGTCATCGTCATCGATCCCCGACGCACAGACACCTGTGAGTTGGCGGACCTGCATCTGGCGATTTTGCCCGGCACCGATGTCGCTCTGTTCCATGGGATTTTGCATCTGCTGCTTTGGGAAGACTGGATCGACCGCGACTTCATCAAGGCGCACACCGACGGTTTGCCTGAACTGAAAAATCGGGTGCGCGATTACACCCCGCAAATGGTCGCGCAACTGTGCGGGATCAGTGTCGAGCAATTGCAGCAGTGCGCGGAATGGGTGGGCACGGCGCCAAGTTTCCTGTCGCTTTGGTGCATGGGCCTGAATCAGTCCACCGCTGGCAGCGCGAAAAACAGCGCGCTGATCAATCTGCACCTGGCCACCGGGCAGATCGGCCGTCCAGGCGCGGGACCTTTCTCACTGACCGGTCAGCCGAATGCCATGGGTGGGCGGGAAACCGGCAGCCTGTCCAATTTGCTGCCCGGTCACCGGGAGGCAGCCAACCCCGAGCACCGCGCCGAAGTGGCAGCCTATTGGGGCGTCGATCAACTGCCTGAAAGCAGCGGCCTGAGCGCCATCGAGCTGTTCGAACGGATGCGCAGCGGCCAGATCAAGGCACTGTGGATTGCCTGCACCAACCCCGCGCAGTCCATGCCCGATCAACACGCGGTTCGCGAAGCACTGCAAGCTTGCCCGTTCGTGGTGTTGCAGGAAGCCTTCCGCACCACCGAAACCGCCGCCTTCGCCGACCTGTTGTTGCCTGCTGCCAGTTGGGGCGAGAAGGAAGGCTCAGTGACCAACTCCGAACGGCGCATTTCCCACGTGCGCCAGGCCATTCTCCCACCGGGCGAAGCGCGGCCGGACTGGGCGATCACCGTGGATTTCGCACAACGGCTGGAGCAACGTCTGCGCCCGCATCGCCCGAGCCTGTTTGCTTTCGAGCATCCGGCGCAGTTGTTCGACGAATACAAACAACTGACCCGTGGACGCGATCTGGACCTGTCGGGCATCAGCCATCAATTGATCGATGAACTGGGACCGCAGCAGTGGCCCTTCCCCACCGGCGCCCGACAAGGCACCGCGCGTTTGTATGGCGACGGGATTTTTCCCACGGCCAACGGTCGTGCGCAATTCGTTGCCGATCCTTATCGCGCGGCCAAAGAACAACGCGATGCACGGTTTCCGCTGACCCTGATCACCGGCCGTCTGCGCGATCAATGGCACGGCATGAGCCGCACCGGCACCGCAGCGCAATTGTTCGGGCATGTCAGCGAAGCGCTGTTGAGCCTGCATCCGGACGAAATGCGCCGTCATCGTTTGCAGCCGGGAGATCTGGTCAATCTGAAGAGTCGACGCGGTGCGGTGATTGTGGCTGTCGGCAGCGACGACGGCGTGCGTCCGGGTCAGGCTTTTTTGCCGATGCACTGGGGCGAGCGCTTTCTCAAGGGCGGGGTTAACAGGCTGACCTTGCCGGCTTTCGATCCTTTGTCAAAGCAGCCCGAACTCAAGCACAGCGGCGTGCGTCTGGAACCGGTGAATCTGCCATGGCACTTGTTTGCACTCATCGAGGGCGATGTTCAACGGCATTTCGAGACACTACGACCCCTGTGTGAGGCGTTTTCCTACGTCAGCCTCAGCCTTGCCGGACGTGAACGGCCCGCGCTGCTGATACGCGCTGCCAACGCCACGGCGCCGGAGCCGCAACTGCTGCGCGATATCGATCAGTGTCTGGCGCTGCTCGACGGGCCGGTACTGGCCTACGACGACGCGCGTCGTGCCATCGGCAAACGGGTACGCATCGAAAACGGCCGCATCACCGCGATCCGCCTGGCCGGCGAAACCCTGGCCCAGCATTGGCTGCAGGGGCTATGGCTGGAGGGCCGCGCCGATGAACAACTGCGACGCTGGCTGCTGGCGCCGATGAGTGCGCCGCCGGGCAGTGCCGGTTTGCAGGCCAATCCGGGGAAAACCCTATGCAACTGCCAAAACGTCAGCCACCGCGCGGTGTGTGCCGGGATTCGCCAGGGTCTCGATCTGCAAGGCCTCAAACAACAACTGGGATGCGGCACGCAATGCGGTTCGTGCGTCCCGGAAATCAAACGATTGCTGGCGGCCGATCTGCAGCCGGTATCCAGCTGATAAGGAAAACACCATGAATGCAAAAGTCTGGCTGGTGGGTGCAGGACCCGGTGATCCCGAACTGCTGACGCTCAAAGCGGTGCGCGCATTGCGTGAAGCGCAGGTGGTATTGATTGACGATCTGGTCAATGCCGCGGTGCTGGAGCATTGCCCCACCGCGCGAATCATTGCTGTGGGCAAACGCGGCGGCTGTCGCTCGACACCGCAGGCGTTCATCCATCGGCTGATGTTGCGTTATGCGCGCCAAGGCAACTGCGTGGTGCGGCTCAAGGGCGGTGACCCGTGCATTTTCGGTCGTGGCGGCGAAGAGGCGCAGTGGTTACGCGAACGTGGGATTGAGGTCGAGTTGGTCAACGGTATTACCGCCGGACTCGCCGGCGCGACGCAATGCGATATTCCGCTGACGTTGCGCGGTGTGGCGCGCGGGGTGACGCTGGTGACCGCGCACACCCAGGACGACAGTCAATTGAACTGGCAGGCGTTGGCGCAGGGCGGGACGACGCTGGTGATTTATATGGGAGTGGCGAAACTGGGCGAAATTCGCGAACAGCTATTGGCCGGCGGGATGGCGGCGGATATGCCGGTGGCGATGATCGAGAATGCCTCTCTGCCAGAACAGCGTGAGTGCCGCACTGATCTGATGAGCATGAGTGACGATGCCTGTCGGTTTGAGCTCAAGAGCCCGGCCATACTCGTCATCGGCGCAGTGGCTGCCATTGCAGAGCAAAGGATCGCAGTCTCCGGCAGCTCCCCCATGGGAACTGTGTACGCCCTGTAAAGCCAAATCGCAGGCAAAGAAAAGCCCGGCCTGAGCCGGGCTTTTCTCGTAGCGGCAGCTAATTACTTAGCTTGAGCTTCAACCTGCGCTTCTACGCGACGGTTAACAGCACGGCCAGCTTCAGTTTTGTTGTCAGCAACTGGGCGGGATTCGCCGTAGCCGATCGACTGAACGCGGGACGACTCAACACCGTACTGCTGGGTCAGAACCTGCTTAACGGCGTTTGCACGACGCTCGGACAGTTTCTGGTTGTAAGCGTCAGGACCGACGGAGTCAGTGTGACCTTCAACAGTGGTGTGAGTGGCTGGGTACTGCTTCATGAAGTCAGCCAGGTTCTTGATGTCAGCGTAGCTGTTTGGCTTGACGACCGACTTGTCGAAGTCGAACTTCACGTCCAGCTCTACACGAACAACTTCAGCAACTGCTGGGCAGCCATCAGCGTCAACAGTTACGTTGGCTGGGGTGTCCGGGCACTTGTCAACGTTGTCGCAAACGCCATCGTTGTCGCTGTCGGAGCAGACTTCAGCCGGAGCTGGAACTGGAGCAGCAGCTGGCTTGCCGCCGCCACCGAAGTTCACACCCAGACCAACCGATGGAGCGTAGTCCCAACGGCCGTTGTCCAGTTTGTAGTCAGCTTCTACGCCAGCACGGGCGAAGAAGTTTTCAGCGAAGTAGTACTTAACGCCAGCGCCAGCAGTCAGGAAAGTCGACTGGTCGCGACCGGTGTGGCCGTCAGCAGCTACGTTGGTCAGGTTGCCGTGCTTGACACCACCTTCAACGTAAGGACGCAGAGCGTCGCCAGCGTTGTTGAAGTGGTACTGAGCGGTCAGACCGAAGTTGTCACCGCGCAGTTTCTGGCTACCGGTACCGTCGTTCGAACGGGTGTGGTTGTTACGATCCCAGCCGAAGTTGATCGAGACGTCGTCGGTCAGGAAGTAACCGATTTTGGCGCCTGGGTTGAAGCCGTCTTCGACATGATCAATGCTGTCGTTGTACTGCTTCTTGTAGTTGATCTCGCCTTCAACTGCGCCTTGGCCTTGTGCCAGTGCGCCGAACGAAGTAGCGGCAATAAGAGAACCAATGGCCAAGCCCAAGGTGTTTTTCAGTTTCATCCGTTAAATCCCCATCTGGTGATTGTGAAGCAGTCCCGCAAACCGGGGGACAACTCGGCGGCAAGTCTATCAGAACTTGCCTACACGTAAGAGATATTTGCGCTGAACTAAGTTTCAGCAATGCCTGCAAATTTCTCACGCAATTTGTCTAGAGCACGTTTGTACCGCATTTTTGTCGCACTCAAACCCATGTGCATGATGTCTGCGATCTCCTGAAACTCCAGCTCTGCGACAAATCGTAGCACCAGAATTTCACGGTCAATCGGGTTCACATACACCAGCCAGCGATCGAGTCCGCCCTTCTCCTCGGGTTTCGGCGCCTTTTCTTCCGACGCTTCTTCCAGCGGGTCCAGACTCAAGGCGTCCATCAAGCGACGCTTTCGCCGTTCCTTCCGATACTGCGTGATGCATTCGTTATACGTGATGCTGTAGAGCCAGGTTTTGAACTTCGATTTCCCCTCGAAGTTCTTCAGGCCGTACAGCACCTTAAGCATCACTTCCTGACAGACATCGTCTGCGTCGCGATCGTTCCCAAGATATCTCGCACAAACGTTAAATAATGTTCGCTGGTAACGCCGCATCAGCTCTTCATAGGCGCGCGTCACGTGAAACAGCTCGGTATGCGAGCGCGCGACCAACTCCTCATCAGAGAGCTCACGGGGGTCATAGCGCGTGGATAGCGTTTGGGCTTTATTCAAAACAAGTCGTGCCGACAGTCAGGTCAATGTCCGCCGCACCCCTCTCAGGGCATTTTGCGGCGGCATACATTAGCAGGGTTTGCCGGGTTAGCGGCTACTCACATGCTGTTCCAGCAGGATCCGATTGGAGAGTGAGACTAGCTCACCCTCATCGGTCAGCAATGTGGTTTTAACCGTGCCGATCTCTTCGATCTGGCCTTCGACCTCGCCAACACGCACTTGTTGCCCAACCTGATACAACTCACGCACATAGATTCCCGCAAGAATCTGACCGGCAATTTCCCGGCTTCCCAAACCCATGGCCAGCGCAACAGCCAGACCAACGGTAATCAATACGATGACAATTACATGGTTCAGCAGGTCAGTCTTGACCTCGAGCTGGCTGATCGCGACCGAGATACTGATGATGATCACCAGCCCCTGGGCGATTCGGCCCAAACCCGAAGCGTAGTCCAGCCCTACGCCTTCTGCCGCTCCGCGCACCAGGCCGTTGGCCAATTGCGCGAGCAAAACACCCACCAGCAACACCAGCGCGGCGCCGAAAACCTTCGGCAAATACAACGCCAGCATGTCCAGCGTAGCTGAAACTCGCTCAAGTCCAAGGGACTCTGCTGCAGAAACCAGGAAAATCAGCAGAACGAACCAGTAAACAATCTTGCCGATCAAGGTTGAGATCGGCACTTGCAGGCCGGCCCGCGACATCAACTTGGTCAGACCGGTGCCGCCCATCAGGCGATCAAGGCCCAGTTTGGCGAGCAATTTGGACAGCAAGGTATCGAGCAGCTTGGCCACCACGAAACCCAACAGCAGCACCACCAGTGCGCCGAACAGGTTCGGGATGAAGTTGGCGACTTTGGTCCACAACGCAGTCATTGCAGTGACGAGGCTCTGAGTCCAGAGATCAAGTTCCATATTCAATCAGCCTTATCAGCAGTGCGTGCAGTAGTTTTACGAAGACGGGAAACCGGCGAGACGTGGGCCGATCCGTTATTCAGGGCGATCATCAGCGCGGGCAGCCAGCGGCCCAGCAGGCTGAACAGATCACCGGCGCCCACCTGGCGGTTGGCGGTTTTGAGTACGCGACCCAGGCATGCGTCGTCGTCACGGCTGGACGGCGAGGCGTTGAGCATGTCGCGCAAAGACTGTTCAAACGGATCGTGCATACGCACCTCTCGTGATGTCTGTGAAAGACGCGGGCAAATTTGGTCGGGTCACATGTTGCATCTTCACACCCAGCGCAAACGGCGGAATAACCACCATTGACCGAAGGCCATCGCCAGCACCGTCAGACAGGCAATCAGGAAACCATAAGGGCTGCTCGAGAACGGAATGCCGCCCACATTGATGCCCAGCAGGCCGGTGAGAAAACTCATCGGCAAAAAGATGCAGGTGATGATGCCGAAGCGGTACATCGTGCGATTCATGCGCACGTTCAAACGCCGGTCTTCAGCCTCCAGCACAAGCCCCATGCGCTCTCGGGTCAATTCCAGCTCTTCGAGATAGCGCGTCAGGCTGTTGTTCAATTCGTTCCAGTAGTCAGCGTCATCGTCGACAAACCACGGCAGTTTTATCCGGGTCAGTTGTCCGAAAATATCCCGCTGCGGTGCCAGAAAACGCTTCAGTCCGGCCGCCCGGCGGCGGATGTGCAAAATCGAGCCATGCTCGGGGGTATACCGTTCGTCGGCATCCAGTTTTTCTTCCTCTTCATCGACCAGTTCCGACAGGCAGGTGACCAGATCCTGCACCTTGTTGGTGAGGAATTGCGCCAGATACAGGATCAGTTCAGATGAGGTTTTCGGGCCTTTGCCTTCGCTCAGCAGCGCCAGCAGCTCATCGGTGGCACGCAGCGGACGCAAACGCAGCGAGATGACCCGTTGCGCCGACGCGAAAATCCGCACCGAGACCATGTCTTCCGGCTCGGCGCCGGGGTTGAGGTTGACCCCGCGCAGAAACAGCAGAAGTTCAGCATCCGGCAACGGCAACAGGCGTGGCCGGGTGTTCTCTTCCAGCAGCAGGTCGCAGGCAAATTCATTCAGGCCGCTGGATTTGCGCAGCCAGGTCTGGGTTTGCGGATGGCTGCGATCCCAATGCAGCCACAGGCTCTCATGGGCCTGCAGTTGCAGATCGTCGAGCTCAGTCCGGGCAATCGAACGCGCACCGCCTTTACCGTCCAGCACCAGGGCATGCACCAGCCCCCACTGCGCGTTTTCTTCCTCGAACATCCGCATCCCTTTGTCGAAAAACTTATTCAGGCATCTGCAGCGGACTCGGCGAAACGATCACGCCGTTGTTGTCCGCATAGATGTATTGGCCCGGATGGAACGTCACGCCGGCGAAAGTCACCGGTACGTTGAGATCGCCGATACCGCGCTTTTCGGTTTTCATCGGATGGCTGGCCAACGCCTGAACACCGAGATCGGTCTGGGCAATAACGTCGACATCACGGATGCAACCATAGATGACCATCCCTTCCCAACCGTTTTTCGCGGCCTTCTCGGCGATCATGTCGCCCAGCAGCGCGCGCCGCAGCGAACCGCCGCCATCGACCACCAGCACCTTGCCGCTACCCTTGAGTTCGGCTTGCTCTTTGACCAGCGAGTTGTCTTCGAAACATTTGATGGTCACGATTTCGCCGCCGAAGGAATCACGGCCGCCGAAATTGCTGAACATCGGTTCCAGCACCTGCACCAGCTCCGGATAGGCGTCGCACAGGTCAGGCGTGAGGTAATGGTTCATCGAAAAACTCCTGTAAAAAGGAAGACGATCTAGGATGTCGCACTCTTTTGAAACGAGTCCCGGCGGTCGCTGTTTACCTTAGTTCATGCAATGGTCGCTGAACGAACCTGAACAAACGCTGAAACGTAATAGCTAAACACCCACCAAATATGACCAGAACCGCACAATGCGTCATATCTTAGCCGCAAGCCGACCTGAACGAAATGCCCTTTTCAGAGCCCCGGACTCAGACCGCAGCGGCAAGATCCGGCTTGTCGCCGAGCAACGGCGTCTGCTGATCGTTCAACCAGCGCGCCACCAGCGGCCAGACCTCGGCCTGCGCCGCCTTGCTCACCAACATCTCGACATGCCCGAAGTTGTCGCTGAAACCCTGCTCGCGCCCCAGATTGACGAACTGTTTGTGCTCGGAGCCGATCTGCTCGAACAGTTTGCGACAGGCCCATGCCGGATCCTGATGATCGCCCGCCGCGGTCACTGCCAGCACCGGCACCTGAACCTCGGCCAGGCCGGCCCACCAGTCCTTGTCCTTGTCGCCAAAACGCCCGAACAAGCCGTACCAGCGCATGCTTTCCAGCGCCAGCCCGATCGGCTCGTCTTCCGGGCCGCGCTTGAGGCGTGAGCCGGACAACTGCGCGAAACGCTTGAGAATGAAGCGCCCGCTCCACTCCACCGGTGGAATCTTCAGCGGCCAGTACGTGCGGCTGACCTGCGTGCCGAAAAACGCCGCCGAGGCCACGGCCGGCTCGCCGAGGTATTCGCCACCCAGCGCCGCCGCCAGCGTGATACCGCCCAGCGAATGGCCGATCCAGTGCGGCACCTGCCCGCTCTGCTCGCGGACGAACGCAGCAATCGCCGGCAGATCGTAACGGGCGTAGTCAGCCACGCGGTTGCGCCGGTAGTCCTCGTTGCGCTGCGACAGGCCGTGACCGCGCATCTCCGGGATCCACACGTCGAAGCCCAGGCGCGTCAGGTACGCGCCCAGCCCCAGGCCTTTGGGGGAAAACCAGAAACGCCGGTTGGAAAAGCTGCCGTGCAGCAAAATCACCGGCACGCCGCGTGGTGTCGTATCGTCGGCCATGCCCAAACGGGTAACGGCGATTTCCACGGACCAGTCGGGACTGTTGCCGGGTTTGAGTCGATACACGTCTTCGCTCAGATCACCGCGTCGTTCGGCGCTGATCAGGGCGACAGGAAACAGGTTGCTGCTGCTTTGCATAATGCTCTTGCACAAAAAAGGGCGGCATCTACAGGAGCCCGCCCTACTTCAATCTCAAAGCCCCCGACCTTTGTGGGAGCGGGCTTGCTCGCGAAAGCGGTGTATCAGCCAACATTTGTGGCGGATCTTATTCCGTCTTCGCGAGCAAGCCCGCTCCCACAGGGGAGGATGGCCGTTCACATATGGATCAAGCCTGGGCCTGACCTTCCGCGAGGAAGAACCAGGTTTCCAGCACGGAGTCCGGGTTCAGCGACACGCTTTCGATGCCCTGCTCCATCAGCCATTTGGCCAGATCCGGGTGGTCCGAAGGGCCCTGACCGCAGATGCCGATGTACTTGCCGGCCTTGTTGCACGCGGCAATCGCGTTGGCCAGCAGCTTCTTCACCGCTGGATTACGCTCGTCGAACAGGTGCGCGATGATCCCGGAGTCACGGTCCAGGCCCAGTGTCAGCTGAGTCAGGTCGTTGGAGCCGATCGAGAAGCCGTCGAAGAATTCGAGGAACTCTTCAGCGAGAATCGCGTTGGATGGCAGTTCGCACATCATGATCACGCGCAGGCCGTTGTCGCCACGGGCCAGGCCATTTTCGGCGAGCAAATCGACCACTTGACTGGCTTCGCCGAGGGTACGGACGAACGGCACCATGATTTCGACGTTGGTCAGGCCCATCTCGTTGCGCACGCGTTTCAACGCGCGGCATTCGAGTTCGAAGCAGTCACGGAACGATTCGCTGATGTAACGTGAAGCGCCACGGAAGCCGAGCATCGGGTTTTCTTCTTCCGGCTCGTACAGCTTCCCGCCGATCAGGTTGGCGTATTCGTTGGACTTGAAGTCCGACAGACGCACGATGACCTTCTTCGGCCAGAACGCAGCAGCGAGGGTGCTGATGCCCTCCACCAGTTTTTCGACGTAGAAGCCGACCGGATCGTTGTAACCGGCGATGCGCTTGTCGACGCTGTCCTTGATTTCCTGCGGCAGGCCGTCGTAGTTCAACAGCGCTTTCGGGTGGACGCCGATCATGCGGTTGATGATGAATTCCAGACGGGCCAGGCCCACACCGGCGTTCGGCAACTGCGCGAAATCGAAGGCGCGGTCCGGGTTGCCGACGTTCATCATGATCTTGAACGGCAACTCCGGCATGGCGTCGACGGAGTTCTTCTTGACGTCGAAGCCCAGCTCGCCTTCGAAGATGTAACCGGTGTCGCCTTCGGCGCAGGACACGGTCACACCCTGACCATCCTTGAGCAGTTGGGTGGCGTTGCCGCAGCCCACGACCGCTGGAATCCCCAGTTCACGGGCGATGATCGCCGCGTGGCAGGTACGGCCGCCACGGTTGGTGACGATGGCGCTGGCGCGTTTCATCACCGGCTCCCAGTCCGGGTCGGTCATGTCGGAGACCAGCACGTCACCGGCCTGGACTTTGTCCATTTCCGAGACGTCCTTGATGATCCGCACTTTGCCGGCGCCGATGCGCTGGCCGATGGCACGACCTTCCACCAGCACGGTGCCGGTTTCTTTCAACAGGTAACGTTCCATGACGTTGGCCTGGGTGCGGCTTTTCACGGTTTCCGGACGGGCCTGCACGATGTACAGCTTGCCGTCGTCACCGTCCTTGGCCCACTCGATGTCCATCGGGCAGCCGTAGTGCTTCTCGATGATCATCGCCTGCTTGGCCAGCTCGCTGACTTCAGCATCGGTCAGGCAGAAACGCGCGCGTTCGGCCTTGTCGACATCGACGGTCTTCACCGAACGACCGGCCTTGGCCTCGTCGCCGTAGATCATCTTGATCGCTTTGCTGCCCAGGTTGCGGCGCAGGATTGCCGGACGACCGGCTTCCAGGGTGCCTTTGTGCACATAGAACTCATCCGGGTTCACCGCGCCTTGAACAACGGTTTCGCCCAGACCGTAGGCGCCGGTGATGAACACCACGTCACGGAAACCGGATTCGGTATCGAGGGTGAACATCACACCGGCGGTGCCGGTTTCCGAACGCACCATGCGCTGCACGCCAGCCGACAGGGCGACCAGTTTGTGGTCGAAGCCCTGGTGCACGCGGTAGGAAATCGCCCGGTCGTTGAACAGCGAAGCGAACACCTCTTTGGCGGCGCGGATAACGTTTTCCACGCCACGGATGTTCAGGAAGGTTTCCTGCTGGCCGGCGAACGAAGCATCCGGCAAGTCTTCGGCGGTGGCGGAAGAACGCACGGCCACGGCCACGTCAGGGTTACCGGCCGACAGCGCGGCGAACGCGGTGCGGATCTCGGTATTGAGTTTTTCAGGGAATTCGGCGTCCATGATCCATTGACGGATCTGCGCACCGGTCTTGGCCAGTGCATTGACGTCATCGACGTCCAGGGCGTCGAGAGCCTTGTGGATCTGATCGTTGAGGCCGCTCAGCTCGAGAAAGTCGCGATAGGCCTGCGCGGTGGTGGCAAAGCCGCCGGGGACCGACACACCGGCACCCGCCAGGTTGCTGATCATCTCGCCCAGGGATGCGTTCTTGCCCCCCACATGCTCAACATCGTGTTTGCCGAGCTTATCGAGGGAAACTACGTACTCTACCAAGGTGATCTCTCCACTAACTGTGTTGGAAAAGCTCAGAAACCGGCGGCTCGGGGGAGCGTTGGCCGGCTGTATGGCCTGGACCTGGAAAATAAGTGAGAATGCGGGCCAATGGCGGCCGGCAAATCGCGCCTATCATATCCAGAAATACTCTTTAGCTTAAGGCCCAAGGTGCAAATGAAACGATCTGCTTTCTTTATCTCCGATGGCACCGGCATTACCGCCGAAACCCTGGGTCAAAGCCTTCTGGCGCAGTTCGAAAACATTACCTTCACCAAGCTCACGCGGCCGTATATCGACAACGCGGACAAAGCGCGGGCCATGGTACAACAAATCAACAAAGCCGCTGAAACCGACGGCTTCCGTCCGATCATCTTCGACACCATCGTCAATCAGGACATTCGTGAGATTCTCGCAACCTCCAATGGTTTCATGATCGACATTTTCTCGACCTTCCTCGCCCCGCTCGAACAGGAACTGACCGAGCATTCTTCCTACACCGTCGGCAAGTCCCACTCGATCGGGCATAACTCCAATTACATGGAGCGCATCGAGGCGGTGAACTTCGCCCTCGACAACGACGACGGCGCGCGCACCCACTATTACGACAAGGCCGACCTGATACTAGTGGGCGTGTCGCGTTGTGGTAAGACGCCGACGTGTCTGTACATGGCAATGCAATTCGGTATCCGCGCGGCCAACTATCCGCTGACCGAAGACGACATGGAGCGTCTGACCCTGCCGACCGCCCTGCGCGCCCATCAGCACAAGCTGTTCGGCCTGACCATCGACCCCGACCGCCTCACCGCGATCCGCAACGAGCGCAAGCCCAACAGCCGCTATTCGAGCTACGCCCAGTGCGAATTCGAAGTGCGCGAAGTGGAAAACCTGTTCCGCCGCGAGAACATCCCGCACATCAACTCCACGCATTTTTCGGTGGAAGAGATTTCGGCGAAGATTCTGGTGGAGAAAGGTGTGGAGCGGCGTTTCAAATAGATTGGCGGCGTCTGCTTTGGCGCCTTCGCGAGCAAGCTCGCTCCCACAGGGTTTCAGAGTGTTGATGCATGTTGTGCCAGGCACAAAACCTTGTGGGAGCGGGCTTGCCCGCGAAGGCGGCGGCACATCCAGCATTGATGTTGCCTGACACACCGCTAGCGTGAGCAGGCTCACGCCCGCAATGGGTCTTCAATGCTCGCTTTGTCAGATGACAAACAGGTCGATAAAACGATTCACGGGGGTGGCCTCCAGCTGCGCCTGATCCTTGCACAACGCGAAGATCTCGCCGCTGCGCTGCCCGGTGAATCGTGTCAGCAGATTGGCCTTAAACTTGTCCTCCAGCAACGGAATGCCATCGGCGCGGCGGCGACGGTGGCCGATCGGGTATTCGACCACCACGTTCTCGGTGCTCGATCCGTCCTTGAAAAACACCTGCACCGCGTTGGCAATCGAACGCTTGTCGGCCTCCAGGTATTCGCGGGTGAAACGCGGGTCTTCGACGATGACCATCTTCTCGCGCAACACATCGATGATCGGATGCGCAGCGTGGAAATCGTCCTCGTATTGCTCGGCCAGCAGATTGCCGAACGCCAGCGGCACGGCGGTCATGTACTGAATGCAGTGGTCGCGATCCGCCGCATTGGCCAGCGGTCCGACCTTGGAAATGATGCGAATCGCCGACTCATGGGTGGTGATGACGATGCGGTCGATTTCATGCAAGCGGTTGCGCACCAACGGATGCAAGGTCACCGCTGCTTCGCAGGCCGTTTGCGCATGGAATTCGGCGGGGAAGCTGATCTTGAACAGCACGTTTTCCATGACGTAACTGCCGTAGGGCCGCGAGAAACTGAATGCACGTTTGCCTTCTGGCTTGAGCGCCAGATCGTTATTGGTATGGCTGAACGATACGTCGTAGAAGCCCCACTGCCTGGCCGTCAACACTCCGGGAATGCCCATCTCGCCACGCAGGGCGACGTCGGCCAGACGCACACCGCGACTGGTGGCATCCCCCGCCGCCCAGGATTTACGCGAGCCGGCGTTCGGCGCATGGCGATAGGTGCGCAGCGCCTGACCATCGGCGAAGGCATGGGACAACGCCGACAGCAGTTGTTCGCGATTGGCCCCCATCAGTTTGGCGGTGACGGCGGTCGAAGCGACTTTCACCAGTAGAACGTGGTCGAGGCCGACGCGGTTGAACGAGTTTTCCAGAGCGATAACGCCTTGGATCTCGTGGGCCATGATCATCGCTTCAAGTACATCGCGAATCGTCAGCGGCTTCTCACCATTGGCAACGCGTTTTTGCGACAGGTGATCGGCCACCGCGAGAATTCCGCCGAGGTTGTCCGACGGATGCCCCCACTCGGCGGCGAGCCAGGTGTCGTTGTAGTCGAGCCAACGCACGATGCAGCCGATGTCCCACGCGGCTTTCACCGGGTCGAGGCGATAGGAAGTGCCCGGCACCCGCGCCCCGAACGGCACCACGGTGCCCTCGACGATGGGGCCAAGGTGCTTGGTGCATTCGGGAAAACGCAACGCCAGCAGGCCACAGCCGAGGGTATCCATCAGGCAGTTGCGGGCGGTGTCGAGGGCTTCGGCAGATTCGACGTTGAAGGTGAGGACGTAATCGGCGATGTCCTGCAGGACACGGTCGTAGTCGGGACGGTTGTTCTGGTCGACGTTGGCGCTCATGTTCGATTCACTCTGGCAGTGGTTCGTTGATGGGACCTCGGTTCAGGCTGATTTTCTTATATTTGAAATGCAATTCCCTGTGGGAGCGGGCTTGCTCGCGAAGGCGTGGTGTCAGTCGACATCATTTTTGCCTGGTGCGCCGCCTTCGCGAGCAAGCCCGCTCCCACAGTTTTTGTTCGGTGTAGTGTCAGAAAGTATTGCCGGGCACAAAAGCTTTCTTTGCGGACTGATTATCCTGGTTGAAATGCAATCCATGTGGGAGCGGGCTTGCTCGCGAAGACGTAGTGTCAGTCGACATCATTTTTGCCTGGTGCGCCGCTTTCGCGAGCAAGCCCGCTCCCACAGTTTTTGTTCGGTGTAGTGTCAGAAGGAGTCGCCTGGGATGCGTACGTAGCCTTCCATGAGGACGCGGGCACTGCGGCTCATGATGGCTTTTTTCACCACCCACTCACCGTTTTCCAGACTGGCCTCGGCTCCGACACGCAAGGTCCCGGACGGATGGCCGAAGCGCACTGCCGTGCGTTCAACGCCACCGGCGGCGAGGTTCACCAGGGTGCCGGTGATCGCTGCAGCGGTGCCGATGGCCACGGCGGCAGTACCCATCATCGCGTGGTGCAACTTGCCCATCGACAACGCACGCACCAGCAGATCGATATCAGCGGCGGCAATCGCCTTGCCGCTGGACGCGATGTAATCCGCAGGCTTGGCGACAAACGCGACTTTCGGCGTGTGCTGTCGCTTGGCCGCTTCATCCAGACTGGAAATCAGGCCCATGCGCAATGCACCGTAGGCGCGGATGGTTTCGAACATCTGCAGGGCTTTCGGGTCGCTGTTGATCGCGCTTTGCAGTTCGGTGCCGGTGTAGCCGATGTCTGCGGCGTTGACGAAAATCGTCGGGATCCCGGCGTTGATCATGGTCGCCTGGAACGTGCCGACACCCGGCACCTCAAGCTGATCGATCAGGTTGCCGGTGGGGAACATCGAACCGCCGCCACCCTCTTCTTCCGCCGCCGGGTCCATGAACTCGACCTGCACTTCGGCGGCCGGAAAGGTCACGCCGTCGAGCTCGAAATCACCGGTTTCCTGCACTTCGCCGTTGCTGATCGGCACGTGGGCGATGATGGTTTTGCCGATGTTGGCCTGCCACACGCGCACCACCGCCACACCGTTGTGCGGAATGCGGCTGGCCTCCACCAGACCGTTGCTGATGGCGAACGAACCGACCGCTGCCGAGAGGTTGCCACAGTTGCCGCTCCAGTCCACGAACGGCTTGTCGATGGAGACCTGACCGAACAGGTAATCGACGTCGTGATCAGCCTTGATGCTTTTCGACAGGATTACGGTTTTGCTGGTGCTCGACGTGGCACCGCCCATGCCGTCGATCTGTTTGTCGTACGGGTCGGGGCTGCCGATCACCCGCAGCAGCAAGGCATCGCGGGCGGGGCCGGGAACCTGCGCGGCTTCGGGCAGATCCTTGAGGCTGAAGAACACGCCTTTGCTGGTGCCGCCGCGCATGTAGGTGGCGGGGATTTTGATCTGCGGTGCGAAATGAGCTGCGTGAGCCATGGTGCTCCTTATCCGCAAACGCGGGTCAACCGACCCGCGCTCGCACTACGTGATTTAAACGGCAACCGCCGACTCTTCGAGGAAGTCCTGGGCGAAGCGCTGCAACACGCCGCCGGCCTCGTAGATCGACACTTCTTCAGCGGTATCCAGACGGCAGGTCACCGGCACCTCAACACGCTCGCCGGACTTGCGATGGATCACCAGCGTCAGGTCGGCGCGCGGGGTGCGGGCGCCGATCACGTCGTAGGTTTCGCTGCCGTCGATGGCCAAGGTGTGGCGGTCGGTGCCCGGTTTGAACTCCAGCGGCAAAACGCCCATGCCCACCAGGTTGGTGCGGTGGATGCGCTCGAAACCTTCGGCGACGATCGCTTCGACACCCGCCAGACGCACGCCCTTGGCCGCCCAGTCGCGTGACGAACCCTGACCGTAGTCGGCGCCGGCAATGATGATCAGTGGCTGCTTGCGCTCCATATAGGTTTCGATGGCTTCCCACATGCGCATCACTTTACCTTCCGGCTCGACCCGCGCCAGCGAACCCTGTTTGACCTTGCCGTTTTCCTGAACCATTTCGTTGAACAGTTTCGGGTTGGCGAAGGTCGCGCGCTGCGCGGTCAAGTGGTCGCCACGGTGCGTGGCGTACGAGTTGAAGTCCTCTTCCGGCAGGCCCATTTTCGCCAGGTATTCGCCGGCGGCGCTGTCGAGCATGATCGCGTTGGAGGGCGACAGGTGATCGGTGGTGATGTTGTCCGGCAGCACCGCCAGCGGGCGCATGCCCTTCAGCGGCCGCGCGCCGGCCAGCGCGCCTTCCCAGTACGGCGGACGCCGAATGTAGGTGCTCATCTCGCGCCAGTCGTACAGCGGCGTGACTTTCGGGCCGGTGTCTTCGTGGACGGCGAACATCGGAATGTAGACCTGCCGGAACTGCTCCGGCTTCACCGACGACTTCACCACGGCGTCGATTTCTTCGTCGCTCGGCCAGATGTCTTTCAGGCGGATTTCCTTGCCGTCGACCACGCCCAGCACATCTTTCTCGATGTCGAAACGGATGGTTCCGGCGATGGCGTACGCGACCACCAGCGGCGGCGACGCGAGGAACGCCTGTTTGGCGTACGGGTGAATGCGGCCGTCGAAGTTGCGGTTGCCGGAGAGCACGGCCGTCGCATACAGATCGCGGTCAATGATCTCTTGTTGAATCACCGGATCGAGTGCGCCGGACATGCCGTTGCAAGTGGTGCAGGCAAACGCGACGACGCCGAAACCGAGTTGCTCCAGCTCCGTGGTCAGCCCCGCCTCATCGAGATACAGCGCCACGGTTTTCGACCCCGGTGCCAGCGAGGATTTGACCCACGGCTTGCGGGTCAGGCCGAGCTTGTTGGCGTTGCGCGCCAGCAGACCGGCGGCGATCACGTTGCGCGGGTTGCTGGTGTTGGTGCAGCTGGTGATGGCAGCGATGATCACCGCGCCGTCAGGCATTTGCCCCGGCACGTCATCCCACTGCCCGGAGATGCCTTTGGCCGCCAGATCCGCTACCGCCACACGGGCGTGCGGGTTGCTCGGGCCGGCCATGTTGCGCACCACCGACGACAGATCGAAGCTCAGGCCACGCTCGTATCGCGCGCCTTTCAGGCTGTCGGCCCACAGACCGTTCAATTTGGCGTACTGCTCGACGAGCTGCACTTGCTGGTCTTCGCGACCGGTGAGTTTCAGGTAGTCGATGGTCTGCTGATCGATGTAGAACATCGCCGCGGTGGCGCCGTATTCCGGGGCCATGTTGGAGATGGTCGCGCGGTCGCCGAGGGTCAGCGCGGACGCGCCTTCGCCAAAGAACTCCAGCCAGGCGCCGACGACTTTCTGTTTGCGCAGGTATTCGGTCAGCGCCAGCACCATGTCGGTGGCGGTGATGCCGGGTTGCAGCTTGCCGGTCAGTTCGACGCCGACGCTCTCCGGCAGGCGCATCCACGAGGCGCGGCCGAGCATCACGCTCTCGGCTTCGAGGCCACCGACGCCGATGGCGATCACGCCCAGCGCATCGACGTGCGGGGTGTGGCTGTCGGTGCCGACGCAGGTGTCGGGGAACGCCACGCCATCGCGCACCTGAATCACCGGGGACATTTTCTCCAGGTTGATCTGGTGCATGATGCCGTTGCCCGGCGGGATCACGTCGACGTTCTTGAAGGCCTTTTTGGTCCAGTTGATGAAGTGGAAACGGTCTTCGTTGCGCCGGTCTTCGATGGCGCGGTTCTTCTCGAACGCCTGCTTGTCGAAACCGCCCGCTTCCACCGCCAGCGAGTGGTCGACGATCAGTTGCGTCGGCACCACCGGGTTGACCTGCGCCGGGTCACCGCCCTGCAGGGCGATCGCGTCACGCAGGCCGGCGAGGTCGACCAGCGCGGTCTGGCCGAGAATGTCGTGGCACACCACACGCGCCGGGAACCACGGGAAGTCGAGGTCGCGTTTGCGTTCGATCAGTTGTTTCAGCGAATCGGTGAGCGTGGCCGGGTCGCAGCGACGCACGAGGTTTTCCGCCAGCACGCGGGAGGTGTACGGCAGGGTGTCATAGCTGCCGGGCTGAATCGCTTCGACCGCCGCACGGACGTCGAAATAATCCAGGGAACTGCCGGGCAGGTTTTTGCGGAATTCTGTGTTCATCGGGTCAGGACTCGGGTCACGGTAGTTTCAAAGGGTGGGGCCGAACGTCAACCCTGAAATTCACACTGAACCCTGTGGAAGCTGGCTTGCCAGCGATGACGGAGTCACATCCGACATAGATGCTGACTGACCTACCGCTATCGCTGGCAAGCCAGCTCCCACAGGAATTTCGGTGCAGTTCAAGATCAGTGTTCAGTCCTCACCATTCAGCGACGTTCGATTGGCACGAACTTGCGCTGTTCGACGCCGATGTACTCGGCGCTTGGACGGATGATGCGGTTGTTGGCGCGCTGTTCGAACACGTGCGCGGCCCAGCCGGTCAGGCGCGAGCAGACGAAGATCGGCGTGAACAGCTTGGTCGGGATGCCCATGAAGTGGTACGCCGAGGCATGGTAGAAGTCGGCGTTGGGGAACAGTTTTTTCTGCTCCCACATGGTCTTGTCGATGGCTTCGGAGACCGGGAACAGCACCTTGTCACCGACTTCGTCGGCGAGTTTTTTCGACCAGCCCTTGATCACCTCGTTACGCGGATCGCTGTCCTTATAGATCGCGTGGCCGAAGCCCATGATCTTGTCCTTGCGCTCGAGCATGCCAAGGGTGCCTTTGATCGCCTCTTCCGGCGACGAGAAGCGCTCGATCATTTCCATTGCCGCCTCGTTGGCGCCGCCATGCAGCGGGCCACGCAGCGAACCGATAGCCGCAGTGACGCAGGAATACAGGTCGGACAGGGTCGATGCGCAAACGCGAGCGGTAAACGTCGAGGCGTTGAATTCGTGCTCGGCGTAAAGGATCAGCGACACGTTCATCACTTTGACGTGCAGTTCGCTCGGCTTCTTGTCGTGCAACAAGTGCAGGAAGTGGCCGCCGATAGTCGGCTCGTCGCTGACGCAGTTGATGCGTTTGCCGTCGTGACTGAAGCGATACCAGTAGCACATGATCGCCGGGAATGCGGCGAGCAGACGGTCAGTCTTGTCGCGCTGTTCGGAGAAGTCTTTCTCCGGCTCGAGGTTGCCGAGGAACGAGCAACCGGTGCGCATCACGTCCATCGGGTGGGCGTCGGCGGGGATGCGTTCGAGCACTTCTTTCAGTGCTTGCGGCAGGTCGCGCAGCTTGCTCAGCTTTTGCTGGTAGGCATCGAGTTGTGCGCGGGTCGGCAGTTCGCCGTACAGCAGCAGGTAAGCCACTTCTTCGAACTGCGCGTCGGCTGCCAGTTCACGCACGTCGTAACCGCGATAAGTCAGCCCGGCACCGGCCTGGCCCACGGTGGACAGAGCGGTTTGCCCGGCAACCTGGCCACGGAGCCCGGCGCCACTGAGTACTTTTGCTTCGGCCATTGCTGTCTCCAATTTTCTTGAATTTGTAGGGGAAACGTGTGGGAGCGAGCCTGCTCGCGAAAGCGTCGTGTCAGTCACTTTGTTATTGCCTGAGTCACCGCTTTCGCGAGCAGGCTCGCTCCCACAGGGGATCTTGTTCAGCCTTTCTTCTGTGCAAACAACGCATCGAGCTTCTGCTCGAACGTGTGGTAATCGATGCGATCGTAAAGCTCCATGCGCGTCTGCATGGTGTCGATGACATTCTGCTGGGTGCCGTCGCGGCGGATCGCGGTGTAGACATTTTCCGCTGCCTTGTTCATCGCGCGGAACGCCGACAGCGGGTACAGCACCAGCGACACATCGGCGCCAGCCAGTTGCTCGGTGGTGTACAGCGGCGTCGAGCCAAACTCGGTGATGTTGGCGAGGATCGGCGCCTTCACCCGGTTGGCGAACAGCTTGTACATCTCAAGCTCGGTGATGGCTTCCGGGAAAATCATGTCGGCGCCGGCCTCGATGCACGCCGCGGCGCGATCCAGTGCCGACTCCAGACCTTCCACCGCCAGCGCATCGGTGCGCGCCATGATCACGAAGCTGTCGTCGGTACGGGCATCGACCGCGGCCTTGATGCGATCGACCATTTCCTGCTGGCTGACGATTTCCTTGTTCGGACGATGGCCGCAGCGCTTGGCGCCGACCTGATCCTCGATGTGAATCGCCGCCGCGCCGAACTTGATCATCGACTTCACGGTGCGCGCCACGTTGAACGCCGACGAACCGAAACCGGTGTCGACGTCCACCAGCAGCGGCAGGTCGCAGACGTCAGTGATGCGCCGCACGTCGGTGAGCACGTCATCCAGGCCGGTGATGCCCAGATCCGGCACG
Source organism: Pseudomonas sp. S3(2024) (assembly GCF_036861315.1). Taxonomy (NCBI): domain Bacteria; kingdom Pseudomonadati; phylum Pseudomonadota; class Gammaproteobacteria; order Pseudomonadales; family Pseudomonadaceae; genus Pseudomonas; species Pseudomonas sp. S3(2024). Next base: position 194,624 of record NZ_JAZAQQ010000010.1, read on the forward strand.
CCGAGCGAGCCTGCGGCCACCCCGCCACCGGACAGGTAGATCGCCTTGAAACCGGCGCGCTTGGCCAGCAGCGCGTGGTTGGCGTTGATCGCGCCGACCACCTGCAATGGGTGCTCGCTGGCGATCGCATCGCGGAAACGCTGGCCTGGAGTGTTCTGCTTGGAACTCATGACTCACCTCGTTCAGTGGCTGTCTTATTGTCGGCGCCGTCCTGGTAATGACGGGCGATGTTGCGTTTCGAGGCGCCGATGTGGCGGCGCATCAACAATTCCGCGAGTTCGCCGTCACGGTCGGCGATGGCATCGAGAATCCGGTGGTGTTCGGCGAAGGCCTGACGCGGGCGGTTGGGCGTGGTGGAAAACTGGATGCGGTACATGCGCACCAGTTGATAGAGCTCGCCGCAAAGCATTTGCGTCAGCGTGCGGTTGCCGCTGCCCTGGATGATCCGGTAGTGAAAGTCGAAATCGCCTTCCTGCTGGTAATAGCCGACCCCGGCCTGGAACGCCGCGTCGCGCTCGTGGGTTTCCAGCACCCGGCGCAGTTCGTCGATTTCTTCGACGCTCATGCGTTCGGCCGCCAGCCGACAGGCCATGCCTTCAAGGGATTCGCGGATTTCGTAGAGTTCGAGCAATTCGGCGTGGCTGAGCGACACCACCCGCGCGCCGACATGTGGAACGCGCACCAGCAGTCGCTGACCTTCAAGCCGATGAATGGCCTCGCGCAGCGGCCCGCGACTGATGCCATAAGTGCGCGCCAGCTCGGGTTCGGAGATCTTGCTGCCTGGGGCGATCTCACCTTTGACGATGGCCGCCTGGATGCGCCGGAAGACGTTTTCCGAGAGTGTCTCGGAATCGTCGCCGCTGATGACCGGGGGATCGAGTTGATCCAGCATGATTGTCGACACCTTCAAATCCAATGCGGCAAAAACTAGCCAATTAGCCCGCATCAGTCAAAGGATAAATGGATATTGTCGACAATCGTCTAATAGCCCTAGGCAATCTCCCACAGGATTACCCAAGGGGTATAGACCGGCGGGAGCGCTGGCGCCATAAAACCACCGTGCTAGAATGCCGCCCGCATTTGCTGGCCATTTGTACGGCTTGTCATAAAAAGCTGATAGGCACACGAAGGAGCTTGCGCAGTATTGCCAGGAACCTGAACCGAAAACGGAACGCTGCGCACCAGGATTTATGAGACTCAAGCCCTTCCCCACATTTTTTGCGCTGTTTTGCCTGCCCGGCCTCGCCGCGGCGGGGGAAAAAACCGTGTACGGCCTCAACGAATACGCATCGCTTGACGGCATCAATCTGCAAGTCGCGGCCAAACTCGACACTGGCGCCAAGACCGCCTCACTGAGTGCCCGCGACATCAAACGCTTCAAACGCAACGGCGAGTCCTGGGTGCGTTTCTACCTGGCGATCGACGCCGCGCATTCGCACCCGATCGAAAGGCCGCTGGCCCGGGTCAGCAAGATCAAGCGCCGCGCTGGCGACTACGACCCGGAAGAAGGTAAAAAGTACACCGCGCGCCCGGTGATCGAGCTGGATATCTGCATGGGCACGGCGTTGCGCAGCATCGAAGTGAACCTGACCGACCGAAGTGCGTTCCAATACCCGCTTTTGATCGGCTCCGAAGCCTTGAAACGCTTCGACGCGCTGGTCGACCCCAGTCTTAAATACGCTGCCGGCAAACCTGCCTGCACCATCGCCGCTCATACCGCCGAGTAATTTCCATGCGTTCTCTAACCTTCCACCTGAAAATCCTGATCACCATTCTGGTGCTCCTGGGCGTTTCGGTTACGGCCTATCAGATTTTCGTGCTCGGCATCCCGGTGACCGAAGACGCTACCGACGACCTGTGGAACATCGACGCCAAAGTCGAGTTCGTCGCCAGCACCAAGGACCCGGTGAAGGTCCAGATGTTCGTGCCACCGCTGAGCCGCGATTACGTCAGCCTCAACGAAAGCTTTATCTCCAATAACTACGGCGTGGCAGTCAACCGCGTCGACGGCAACCGCAAGGTCACCTGGTCGGCGCGCCGGGCCAAGGGCAACCAGACCCTTTATTACCGTCTGGTGCTGACCAAGCGCTACACCGCGGAAAAATCCAAGATCAAAGGCCCGACCTTCCGCGACAGCATCGCCATCGAAGGCCCGGAAAAAATCGCCGCCGAAGCCTTGCTCGCGCCGATCCGCCAGCACTCGGCCGACGTCGAGACCTTCATCGGCGAAGCCATCAAACGCGTCAACAACGCCAACGATGACAACGTCAAACTGCTGCTGGCCGGCGACCCGTCGACGCCGCACAAGGCGAAGATCGTCGAACTGCTGCTGTCCATCGCTCACGTGCCGGTAGAAAAAGTCCACACCATCCGCCTCGTCGCCGATCAGCCGCAAACCCCGGAACTGTGGCTGCGCAGTTTCAACGGCAACGACTGGCTGTACTTCAACCCGGAAACCGGCGAGCAAGGCCTGCCGACCGACCGCCTGCTGTGGTGGACCGGTGATGAAAACCTGATCACCATCGAGGGCGCGAAGAAAGCCAACGTGACCTTCAGCCTGAACAACAGCGAGATGAACGCGATTCGTCTGGCCAAGCTGACCGACGAAAACACCGACGCCAACTTCCTCGAATACTCGCTGTACGGCCTGCCGCTGCAGACCCAGCAGACGTTCATGATCATGGTGATGATCCCGATCGGCGTGCTGGTGATCCTGATCCTGCGCAACCTGATCGGCCTGCAGACCCTCGGCACGTTCACCCCGGTGCTGATCGCCCTGGCCTTCCGCGAAACGCAACTGGGCTTCGGCATCCTGCTGTTTACCGTGATCACCGCGCTGGGCCTGTCGTTACGTTCGTATCTGGAACATTTGAAGCTGCAGATGCTGCCGCGCCTGTCGGTGGTGTTGACCTTCGTGGTGGTGCTGATTGCCGCCATCAGCCTGTTCAGCCACAAGCTCGGCCTGGAGCGCGGCCTGTCGGTGGCGCTGTTCCCGATGGTGATTCTGACCATGACCATCGAACGCCTGTCGATCACCTGGGAAGAACGCGGCGCCAGCCATGCCATGAAAGTGGCGATCGGCACCCTGTTCGCCGCCTCGCTGGCGCACCTGATCATGACCGTGCCGGAGCTGGTGTACTTCGTGTTCACCTTCCCGGCGATCCTGCTGATTCTGGTCGGCTTCATGCTGGCGATGGGTCGTTATCGCGGCTACCGCCTGACCGAACTGGTGCGCTTCAAGGCTTTCCTGAAGAAGGCTGACGCCTGATGTTCGGTTTCTGGAAGACCTGGAAGGCCCTGGAGGCGCGGGGCATCATGGGCATCAATCGGCGTAACGCCGACTACGTGCTCAAGTACAACAAGCGCAGCCTGTACCCGATCGTCGATGACAAGATCATCACCAAGGAGCGCGCGATCGAGGCCGGCATTCATGTGCCGGAACTGTACGGCGTGATCTCCACGGAGAAGGAAATCGACAAGCTCGACGAGATCATCGGCGGGCGGAACGACTTCGTGATCAAGCCAGCCCAGGGCGCTGGCGGTGACGGCATCATCGTCATCGCCGACCGCTTCGAGGGCCGCTATCGCACGGTCTCGGGCAAGATCCTCGCCCACGAAGAGCTGGAGCACCACATTTCCAGCATCCTCACCGGCCTGTATTCCCTAGGCGGCCACCGCGACCGCGCGCTGATCGAATACCGGGTGACCCCGGACCAGATCTTCAAGAGCATCAGCTACGAAGGCGTGCCGGACATCCGCATCATCGTGCTGATGGGCTATCCGGTGATGGCCATGCTGCGCCTGCCGACCCGTCAGTCCGGCGGCAAGGCCAACCTGCACCAGGGCGCCATCGGCGTCGGCGTCGACCTCGCCACCGGCCTGACCCTGCGCGGCACCTGGCTGAACAACATCATCAACAAACACCCCGACACCACCAACGCGGTGGACGGCGTGCAACTGCCCTACTGGGACGGCTTCATGAAACTCGCCGCTGGTTGCTATGAGCTGTGTGGCCTGGGCTACATCGGCGTGGACATGGTGCTGGACCAAGAGAAAGGCCCGCTGATTCTCGAGCTGAATGCGCGGCCAGGTCTGAATATCCAGATTGCCAATGATTGCGGGCTGACCCAGCGTACGCATGCGGTCGAGGCGCATCTGGAAGACCTGAAGGCGTGTGGGGTGACGGAGTCAGTTGAAGAACGGGTGGCGTTTACTCAGGAGATGTTTGGCCATATTCCGGCGGTCGAGGGCTGATCCAGCACTGAGGCGCGGCTATCGCGAGCAGGCTCACTCCTACAGGGGAACGCATTCCAGATTGTAGGAGTGAGCCTGCTCGCGATAGCGGACTTACCGCCACTACAGGACTCAACCCTGCCCCCAATCTGCTCATCCCCGACATCCCCTCTAGGAGCAATTCCCTGAGAGGACTACAATCCCCACCCCGCCTCAATGGCCGATCTGCCCCGCCCATGTTGACCTGTTCCGTACACCCGCTACCCTACCGCGCCAATCCCGCCGACTACTTCGCGGCCATCCGCCATGCGCCCGGCGCCGTGCTGCTCGACAGTGGCCGGCCGAGTGCTGACCGTGGCCGTTATGACCTGCTCAGCGCCTGGCCGCTGGCACAACTGGCGGTGTTACCCGACGAAAGCGGCAGCCTGTTCCTGCAACGCCTGCGCGATAACCTGAGCCGTCTGGGCGAGGCGCAGCTGCCTGGCGAATATGACCTGCCGTTCGCCGGCGGCCTGATCGGCTACCTGAGCTACGACTTTGGCCGGCATCTGGAACACCTGCCGAGCCAGGCCCGGGATGATCTGCAACTGCCCGACGCGCGGTTCGGTCTGTACGACTGGGCGCTGATCAGCGATCACCAGACCGCCACCAGCCAACTGGTGTTTCACCCGTCACTGGCCGACAGCGAGCGGCAACGACTGATCGCGCTGTTCAGCCAACCGACTTCAGCGCCGCTGACGCCGTTCAAGCTGGACACGCCGATGACCGCCGATCTGTCGGCCGATGACTATCGCCAGGCGCTGGAACGCATTCATCAATACATCCAGGCCGGCGACTGCTATCAGGTCAACTTCGCCCAGCGTTTCCGCGCACCGTGTCAGGGCGATCCGTGGCTGGCCTATTGCGCGTTGCGCGAGGCCTGCCCGACACCGTTTTCCGGGTTTCAGAGCCTGCCCGACGGCGATGCGGTGTTGAGCCTGTCGCCGGAGCGCTTCGTCAAAGTCAGCCAGCGTCAGGTGGAAACCCGTCCGATCAAGGGCACCCGCCCGCGCGGCCTGACGCCCGCCGAAGACGCCGCCAACGCCGCCGAACTGCTGGCCAGCCCCAAGGATCGCGCGGAAAACCTGATGATCGTCGACCTGCTGCGCAACGACCTCGGCCGCACCTGCCGCATCGGCTCGGTGCGGGTGCCGGAGCTGTTCAGCCTGGAAAGCTATCCGAATGTGCATCACCTGGTCAGCAGCGTGACCGGTGAACTGGCCGAGGATCGCGATGCGCTGGATCTGATTGCCGGCAGTTTCCCCGGCGGCTCGATCACCGGCGCGCCGAAGATTCGCGCGATGCAGATCATCGATGAACTGGAACCGACCCGGCGCGGTTTGTATTGCGGTTCGTTGCTGTACCTGGACGTACGCGGCGAGATGGACAGCTCCATCGCGATTCGCAGTCTGTTGGTCAAGGATGGGCAAGTGTGTTGCTGGGGTGGCGGCGGGATCGTGGCCGATTCGGACTGGCAGGCGGAGTATCAGGAGTCGATTACCAAGGTGAAGGTTCTGCTCGACACCCTGCAAAACCTTTAAACGCTTAAAAGCTTCGCGAGCAAGCCCGCTCCCACATCAGGAATGCATTCCACATGTGGGAGCGGGCTTGCTCGCGAAGGCGCCCTTCCAGACGACTACAAACTCAACGCTCTGTTAGAAGCCTTCAAGAACTCCTGCTTCAACTCGGCAAACGTATGCACCGCCGGAAACTGCGGGAACTCGCGAATCACGTTGTCCGGCGCATGGAACAGAATCCCCGCGTCCGCCTCGCCGAGCATGCTCGTGTCGTTATACGAATCCCCCGCCGCAATCACCCGGTAGTACAGGCTCTTGAACGCCAGCACCGACTGACGTTTGGGATCCTTCTGGCGCAATTGATAACTGGTCACCCGCCCGCTGTCGTCAGTGATCAGGCGGTGGCAGAGCAAGGTCGGGAAGCCCAGCTGACGCATCAGCGGCTGGGAGAACTCGTAGAAAGTGTCCGAGAGAATCACCACCTGGAAGCGCTCGCGCAGCCAGTCGACGAACTCCACCGCGCCGTCCAGCGGCTTGAGGGTGGCGATCACCTCCTGAATGTCCGAGAGCTTCAGGCCGTGCTCGTCGAGGATGCGCAGACGCTGCTTCATCAGCACGTCGTAATCGGGAATGTCCCGGGTGGTGGCCTTGAGGGATTCGATTCCGGTTTTTTCGGCAAAGGCGATCCAGATTTCCGGTACCAGTACCCCTTCCAGATCCAGGCAAGCAATTTCCACAAGACACTCCCGTTTGTAGTGATTATTGAGTCGAGCGAGCCCGAACTCTAGCGACTCCCCCGCCACCGCGCAACGCAGCGGGCGCCCCCTATCCCGCCGCTTTTTGTTAACATCGCCGCCATATAGAGCGCCCAGCGCCACCGACCTGTAGGAAGCCGCCCTGATGAGCCCAACGTTCGATGTCGTGGAACTCGCCACGACCTATGCCAACAAATCCGCCCAAGACATCCTGAAACTCGCGTTCGCCGAGTTCGGTGACGAGCTGTGGATATCTTTCAGTGGTGCCGAGGATGTGGTGCTGGTGGACATGGCCTGGAAGCTGAACAAGAACGTCAAGGTGTTCAGCCTCGACACCGGCCGCCTGCACCCGGAAACCTATCGCTTCATCGATCAGGTGCGCGAGCACTACAAGATCGATATCGAACTGGTGTCGCCGGACTACACGAAGCTGGAACCGTTCGTGAAGGAAAAAGGCCTGTTCAGTTTCTACAAGGACGGCCATGGCGAATGCTGCGGCATCCGCAAGATCGAACCGCTGCGGCGCAAACTGTCCGGCGTCAAAGCCTGGGCCACCGGCCAGCGCCGCGACCAGAGCCCGGGCACCCGCAGCGCGGTGGCGGTGCTGGAGATCGACACCGCGTTCTCCACGCCCGAGCGCACCCTGTACAAGTTCAACCCGCTGGCGCAGATGACCAGCGAAGAGATCTGGGGCTACATCCGCATGCTCGAACTGCCGTACAACAGCCTGCACGAGCGCGGCTTCATCAGCATCGGCTGCGAACCGTGCACCCGCCCGGTGCTGCCGAACCAGCACGAGCGCGAAGGCCGCTGGTGGTGGGAAGAAGCGACGCAGAAAGAGTGCGGGCTGCATGCGGGGAATATCATCAGCAAGGCGTAAATCTCGCCCCAATGATGTCCACCCCTGTGGGAGCGGGCTTGCTCGCGAAAGCGGTCTGCCAGTCAGCGGATTTGTTGACTGGAAAGACGCCTTCGCGAGCAAGCCCGCTCCCACATTTGCTTCGTGGTGCCCATAAAAAATGTGTACACACGAATGTCACCATCGGTGCCATTTATGTGTGCACTTTTTGCTTTCACGCCCTGAAAAGTTACATCCCTGCTGAATTCCCCTGCGCTCTGCCACCTCCGCAAAATCTCCCGCAAAAAATAAATACCTGTTCAATCGGTCAATTTATAACCAATCATTTTCAAACACTTAGCGCTCATCGATAACTTTTCGAAATGAGCGCAACGCTCCATAGATCGCTGACTGGCACAGATCTGGCTTTGGTGCATACATGTTTTGTATACAAAACTGCAAAACATCAATCCACACTTTCGATCCGCAAGCCTGAAGCGCCCTATCCCGTACAGGCTGCAGATGCCCCGTAACCAGTGATGTCTGCTGGCCGCGACGAAGATTTGTCGAGCCCTGAGCTCATGCACAGTCATCGCGGCCCCGCCCATCAGGAGCCTGCCGGAATGCGTACAAGTCTCTCCAACAACATCGCGCTGAATCTGCCCGCCTCTGCCCTCGACCAGCCATTACCCAATGCCGGTCCGGCCGAACCGTTACAACTGAGCCCGCGCCTGCACAACCGCGACCTGGCACCGACCCGCGCCGAAGGTCGGCGCTGGGGCAAATACAGCATCTTCGCCCTGTGGACCAACGATGTGCACAACATCGCCAACTACTCGTTCGCCATCGGGCTGTACGCCCTGGGCCTGGGCGGCTGGCAGATTCTGCTGTCGCTGGGGATCGGCGCGGCGCTGGTGTACTTCTTCATGAACCTGTCCGGCTACATGGGGCAGAAAACCGGGGTGCCGTTTCCGGTGATCAGCCGGATCAGTTTCGGCATCCACGGCGCGCAGATTCCGGCGTTGATTCGCGCGGTGATAGCCATCGCCTGGTTCGGGATTCAGACGTATCTGGCGTCGGTGGTGTTTCGCGTGTTGCTGACGGCGATTCATCCCGGTTTCGCCGATTACGACCACAACTCGATCCTCGGCCTGTCGACGCTGGGTTGGGTGTGTTTCGTAGCGATCTGGTTCGTGCAACTGGCGATCCTCGCCTACGGCATGGAAATGGTTCGTCGCTACGAAGCGTTTGCCGGCCCGGTGATTCTGCTGACCGTCGCCGCCCTCGCCGCGTGGATGTACACCCAGGCCAACGCCACGATTGCCTGGTCGATCCGCGAACCGCTGAGCGGTGGCGAGATGTGGCGCAACATTTTTGCCGGCGGCGCGCTGTGGCTGGCGATCTACGGCACGCTGATCCTCAATTTCTGCGACTTTGCGCGTTCTTCGCCGTGCCGCAAGACCATCAAGGTCGGCAATTTCTGGGGCCTGCCGGTGAACATTCTGGTGTTCGCCGCTATCACCGTCCTGCTCTGCGGTGCGCAATTTCAGATCAACGGGCGGATCATCGAAAGCCCGACCGAAATCATCGCCTCGATCCCTAACACGTTCTTTCTGGTGCTCGGTTGCCTGGCGTTCCTGATCGTCACCGTGGCGGTGAACATCATGGCCAACTTCGTCGCCCCGGCCTTCGTCCTCAGCAACCTGGCGCCGAAGTACCTGACCTTCCGCCGCGCCGGGCTGATCAGCGCGACCATCGCCGTGCTGATCCTGCCGTGGAACCTCTACAACAGCCCGCTGGTGATCGTGTATTTCCTCTCCGGCCTCGGCGCCCTGCTCGGCCCGCTGTACGGGGTGATCATGGTCGACTACTGGCTGATCCGCAAAGGCCGGATCAACGTCCCGCAGTTGTACAGCGAAGATCCCAACGGCGCTTATTACTACAGCCACGGAGTGAATTTCCGCGCGGTGGCGGCGTTCGTTCCGGCAGCGTTGATCGCCATTGTCCTGGCGCTGGTGCCGGGCTTCCACAGCATCTCGCCGTTCTCCTGGCTGGTGGGCGCCGGCATTGCCGCGATGCTCTACCTGATCATCGCCAAACGTCAGCCGCACTACGCCGACGTCAGCGGCGAATCGATCGCCGTCGACAACGTCAGCCATTAACTTCCTTGCGGCCCGGATTTGGGCCGCTGAACTGCCCGCAATAAGGACTTCCCATGCGTATTCTTGTGGTCAACGTCAACACCACCGAAACCATCACCCAGGCCATCGCCCGCTCGGCGCAGGCCGTCGCGTCTCCCGGTACGGAGATCGTCGGCCTGACACCGTTCTTCGGCGCCGACTCGGTGGAAGGCAATTTCGAAAGTTATCTGGCGGCCATCGCCGTGATGGACCGGGTGATGTCCTACGATCAACCGTTCGACGCGGTGATTCAGGCCGGTTACGGCGAACACGGTCGTGAAGGTTTGCAGGAATTGCTCAACGTGCCAGTGGTGGACATCACCGACGCCGCCGCCAGTACCGCGATGTTTCTCGGTCACGCCTATTCGGTGGTGACCACGCTGGATCGCACCGTGCCGCTGATCGAGGACCGGCTGAAACTCTCGGGCCTGTGGGATCGCTGTGCCTCGGTGCGGGCCAGTGGTCTTGCGGTGCTGGAGTTGGAGCACGAACCACAGCGCGCACTGGAAGCCATCGTGCAACAAGCGGAACTGGCGGTGACTCAGGACAAGGCCGAGGTGATTTGCCTGGGCTGCGGCGGCATGGCCGGGCTGGATGAACAGATTCGTCGTCGCACCGGGGTGCCGGTGGTGGATGGCGTGACGGCGGCGGTGACCATTGCTGAATCGCTGGTGCGGCTGGGGTTGTCGACGTCCAAGGTGCGGACTTACGCGACGCCACGGCCGAAGCAGATCATTGGCTGGGCCGAGCGGTTTGCCCGGTAGACCGGGTTATCGCTCTTCGCGAGCAGGCTCGCTCCTACAGTGATCGGTGTTGCCCACAGATTTCGGGCACAACACTGTTCCTGTAGGAGTGAGCCTGCTCGCGATGGCCGCAACTCGGTCAAAAGCCAAACTCAGACAGCACTGAACCGCCGAGCCAACCCCCGCTCGGCAAACTGCTCAATCACAAAATCGACAAACGCCCGAGTCTTGCCCGGCAACAATTTATGCTCGGCGTAATAGATCGAAATGTTGCCGTCATCGATGTACCAGTCCGGCAGCACGCGTTGTAATGTGCCCGCCTCGAGATAACCCACGGCAAACGGCATGCTGACCAGCGCGATGCCCAGCCCTTGTGCTGCCGTAGCGCAGGCGGCTTCGGAGTCGCTCATGGTCATTCGCGTCTTGAGGGTCAAGGGCTGACAGAGCTGACTGCGGCCACTGATCAACTGCCAGGAGCGCACTCGACCGGTCTGCGGCGAACGAATCAGGATGCCATCGTGACGTTGCAGGTCATCCGGTTCGGCGATGGCTTCGTGCCTTTGCAGATAGTCAGCAGACGCCACCAACACGCGATGTGCGGGTGTCAACTTGCGTGCGACCACGCCTTGGGGCAATTCAAAGCCGCCGCCAATCGCCGCATCGAAACCCTGCCCAATCAAATCGACCTGACGGTTATCAAAATGCCAGTCAGGGTTGATCGCCGGAAACCGACGTAAAAACTCTTGCAGCAACGGCACGATGTACAAACGCCCGAATACCGTGCCCATGCTGACTTTCAACGTCCCCGCCGGCAGTCCTTCCACACTCGATAGATTGGCCACCGCATTCTGAATCGTCGTCAGACTGCCACTGACCTGACTCAAAAACAGCTTGCCGGCCTCGGTCAGGGTCAGGCTGCGTGTACTACGCTGGAACAGCCGTACACCGAGCCGCACCTCAAGCTTCGCCACACTCTTGCCGACGGCGGCCGGGGTCAGGCTCAAGCGCCGGGCGGCTTCGGCAAAGCTGCCGACTTCGGCGCTGCGCACGAAGCATTCGATGCTGCTGAAAGTTTCCATGATCGCCACTATAAACTTCTGGTTTACACAGACTATAGCAATCATGGTCTACACGGTTGTCGATGCGAGGCCGATACTCGGCTCCAACAACAAGGCACCCCGCCTTGAATTCTCTGGAGATCGAACATGACCACTCAACACCTCAGCGGCAAAGTCGCTCTGATTCAAGGCGGTTCCCGTGGTATCGGCGCCGCCATCGTCAAACGCCTGGCCGCCGAAGGCGCCGCTGTCGCATTCACCTACGTCAGCTCCACCGCCAAGGCCGAAGAGTTGCAGAACAGCATCACCGCCAGCGGCGGCAAAGCCTTGGCGATCAAGGCCGACAGCGCCGATGAAGCCGCAATCCGCAATGCTGTCAGCGCCACCGTCGAAGCCTTTGGCCGCCTGGATATTCTGGTGAACAACGCCGGCGTCCTGGCCATCGCGCCGCTGGAAGACTTCAAACTGGAAGACTTCGACCAGACCCTGGCGATCAACGTACGCAGCGTGTTCATCGCGTCTCAGGAAGCCGCTAAACACATGGGCGAAGGCTCGCGCATCGTCAACATCGGCAGCACCAACGCCGACCGCATGCCCTTCGGCGGTGGCGGGGTGTACGCGATGAGCAAATCGGCGCTGGTCGGCCTGACCAAAGGCCTGGCCCGTGATCTGGGCCCGCGCGGCATCACCATCAACAACGTGCAGCCCGGCCCGGTCGACACTGACATGAACCCGGCCCATGGCGATTTCGCCGAGAGCCTGATCCCGCTGATGGCTGTCGGTCGTTACGGCACCGCCGATGAAATCGCCGGTTTCGTCGCTTATCTGGTCGGCCCGGAAGCCGGTTACATCACCGGTGCCAGCCTGACCATCGACGGTGGTTTTGGCGCCTGATTGCGCTGAATCCCGGATACAAAAAACGCCGCGCCTCCTTACAGAGGGCGGCGTTTTTTTATCGGCGCTTATTGGCTGATCAAGCCCATTCCAGCGCCGGCAAACCGCAGGCACTCGGGGTGAACGCCTTGAGCGTGCGCAAAATCCCGTCGGCATGCGCGTATTTTTCATCGGCCATGGCCGCGTCGGGAATCGCGATGGCCGTCATCCCCGCCGCTTTCGCGGCGGTGACGCCAAACGGCGAATCCTCGAACACCAGACAATCCTCAGGCGCGACGCCCAGACGCCGGGCGGCGGTGAGGAAGATGTCCGGCGCCGGTTTCGCCGCACCGACTTCCGGGTCATCGGCGGTGACGATGAAATCGAACAGCGCAAACCAGTCTCGATGCAAGGTGGTTTTCTGGCCGAACGACTGCCGCGACGAACTGGTGCCCACGGCGATCGGAATGTTGTGCGCCTTGAGGTGGCGAATCAGCTCCTCCGCGCCGGGCATCGCCTGGGCCTTGGGGAAGCGTTCGCGCATCAGCGGTTCGCGGATCAGCAGAAACTCTTCGGCGCTGATCGGCAGATCCAGCGCCTGCACCACGTAGTTCGCCAGATCATTGGCGCCACGACCGATGATGTTCTGTTTAACGCTCCAGTCGAAGGTCCGCCCGTAACGCTCGGCAATGAGCGAGGTGACCTCGGTGTAGATGCCTTCGGTGTCCAGCAGCAAACCGTCCATGTCGAAAATCACGGCCTTGATCGGGCCAAACGTCTTCATCGGTGCATTCATCATCGGATCCGTTATCAAAAACATCCCGGGCGGCCCCAGCCGGCGCCGCTACGCGGATCTGATTAATGGGTTCAGCAGCATAGCGAGGCCAGCGGACATTGAGCAACGGGCAATGTTTACGGGCGGTGGAATGACTCGCTGACATTTAGCGAAATGCCCTACAGATAACGCCTACTTTCCCGACTTCTTTCCATGTTGATCCCCCGCAAAGTCCGCGCACCTCTTTCATGTGCGCGAGTGCTTGCGAATGTTCCAAACCGATCGGCTCCTGGCCCTGAACAACAGCATCGGCCTGCTGGTGGTTGCCGCCCTGAACCCGCAACACCCGGACTTCGAAACGCTGATCCGCGAGTTTCGCCTGTGCCTGAACAACTACGAGGCCTGGGCCGAGCAGTTCTGGACGGGTACGGCACTGGATGTCGAGCAGGTGTTCAAGGTCGGCGACGACGTGCACCTCAGCGCTCCGGTCAAATCCCGCCAGCCGATCCAGACCTCGGTGGTCATGTGCCCCGCCAGCGGCCCGTTGACCTTGGTGCACCTGTTCGAGGCGGCGCGCTTCGTACCGATCGGCGATACCCCGGTGTTGCTCGAACCGGTGATCGGCGAAATCGACGGGGTCTTGAGTTTCGGTGAACCGCTGCGTCATACCATCGGCCCGAGCGGCATTCTGGAAGTGCGCGAGTGCGACCGGGGCCAGCGTTATCGCATCACCTTCTTTCCTGATGTGTCCAGCGCCCATATCCAAGCGCTGTACACCTCCTATGAAGAGATTCTGGACGGGCTGGAGGTCTGGCTTCGCCAGGAGTGGGACGGGTTTCAGCCGCTGTGGACGGAGTTTTCCGGCGCCGGTTTGGCTGATCGTTACCAGCAGTTGCAACAGGCCGACTGGCGCGGTTTCGAGAAAGCCCTGCACGACATCTGGGATGACGTTAAACAGCTGTTTGCCCTGCTCGCCGACCTGCAGGCCAACAGCGAAAAACTCCTGCAGTACCTGAGCGATGTCGAGCTGCAAGCGCTACTCGACGCCTCCAGCGAGGCTATCGCCAATGGCTTGCTGATCCTCAGTGACGAGCCGTTGCTGTTTATCCATCTGGCAGCGTTCACCAGTTGGCTGAAGATGCTGCCGCCGCAGTATCTGGCAGAAGTAGTGGCCGAAGTCCGGGTCGAGTTGTTGATCAGTTTTCTGCTGATGCGGGTTTCCGGCGGCGTTGGCGTGCCCGTGAGACTGAGCAGCAAGGTGCTGAGCAAGATCAAGTCGCCCCGGGCGCGGGAATGGCTGGCAGCGTCGGCGTTGCGCCTGGGCGAACTGACTTCCCCTGCAGATCTGAACAAGCATGCGGGTGCGTTGAAGCCATTGATGGTCAATGCACGCAATGTGTCTTTGAAGCCGACACCAGCGATCCCTCTGAACATTCGCCAGGCCGACTCGGTCGTGCTGAGTGTTCCGAATCCGGCGCCGATGGCGCGGGAAAAGTCGCGGAACACCACCCGGATGGATCGTCACGAACCCCGCGACGATGCTTCGAACCAGGCCAAAAACCCCAACGGCGACAGCGCCGACTGCGCGCCGCTGACCTGCACCAACGGCTGTCCGGTGTCGATGGTCACCGGCGAAGAACTGCTGACCCTGACCGACGGCACGCTCGATGGCTTGCTGCCGTTCGAATTCACCCGGCTGTACCGCACCAGCGCGGTGGAGATCGATGTCGGGCTGGGGTTTGGCTGGAGTCACTCGCTGGCGCATCGGCTGGAGTTCGATGGCGAGGCGGTGATCTGGGTCGATCACGAGAACCGCCGCACTCGGTTTCCGTTGCCCAGTGTGGAGCGGCCGGCGATTCACAACAGTCTGTCGCGGGCGGCGATTTTTCTCGGGGATGAGCCGGAGGAACTGATCCTCGCGCTGGCCGGGGATGCGGCGCGGTTTTATCACTTTCGTGCCGGGCGGCTGGTGGCGGTCAGTGATGCGTATGGCAATCGTCTGACGGTGCATCGCGATTTTTCCGAGCGTGTGCAGCGCCTGGATAACGGGGCCGGGCGGTCGTTGTTGTTGCGCTATGACCGGGCGCATCTGGTGGCGGTTGATTACCAGGTGCTTGAGGCTGATGGCTGGCGCACCGAGCAAACGCTGGTCAGTTATTGCTACGACGCCCGTCAGCGGTTGTTGGCCGCGACCAACGCGGTCGGTGACAGCGAGCGTTACGACTACGACGATCAGCACGTCATCCTGCAGCGGCAACTGACCGGCGGCGCGAGCTTTTTCTGGGAGTGGGAACGCTCGGGCAAGTCGGCGCGTTGCGTGCGCCATTGGGCGTCGTTCGCGCAGATGGACACCCGTTACGTCTGGGCCGATGACGGCAGTGTCGCGGTGCACTACGTCGATGGCAGCGAAGAAACCTACGTCCACGACGACAGCGCACGGCTGGTGCGCAAGGTCGAGGCCGATGGCGCTGAGCACCTCAAGGCTTATGACGATCAGGGCCGGCTGATCGCCGAGCAGGATCCGCTGGGCGCGGTCACCGAATACCGCTACGACGACGTCGGACGGCTGATCGCGCTGCTTCCGCCGGATGACGAGCCAACGTCCTACGAATACCGCAACGGTTTCCTGCACAGCCGTTCTCGCGGCGAGGCGGTGTGGACGTTTCGGCGCAACGCCGAGGGCGATGTCACCGAGGCGGTCGATCCCGACGGTCAGGTCACCCATTACTACTACGACACGCGCGGGCAGTTGCTGTCGATCCGCTACCCGGACAGCAGCCGGCACAAGTTGTCGTGGAACGACCTCGGGCAACTGATCGAGGAAACCCTGCCCGACGGTGGTGTGCGGCGCTTTTCCTACGACGCGCTGGGGCGACGGACGACCACTTGCGACGAGCACGGCGCGATCACCCGTCAGCAGTGGGATGCGGTTGGCCGACTGGTTCAAACGACATTTCCTACAGGGGCCACCCGCGCTTATAGCTACGGCGCCTACGGCCAGATCACTGCCGAGCGCGACGAACTCGGGCACATCACCCGCTACGAGTATGACGACGACCTGCACCTCGTCTCGCGCAAGATCA